>DASXES010000081.1:0-47822 GCA_036489975.1 Roseiarcus sp. | reverse complement strand
TCCGATCGTCGTTGTCACTGGCTATGCGCAGGATTCAGTTGAGGCTACCCTCGCCGACCTCGACATAAGCCTCGCCTTCAATCCTGAATTCGCGAGCGGCCTTGCTTCTTCGCTCAATGCGGGTTTGGCCGCCATGCCCCGAGATGTTGCCGGAGCGCTCGTGCTACTGGGCGACATGCCATGGATTGAGCCCAGGCTGGCTGACGCCCTGATCGACGCTTTCCTGGCGCGCCAGGGCGCGCTTGCAGCCATCCCTTTAAGCGAAGGTCGACGCGGCAATCCGGTTCTTCTCGGCCGACGGCTCTTCGAGGCGGCGATGCGCCTCACGGGCGACGAAGGCGCGCGCAGGCTGATCGGCGCGCTCAGCGCGAGCGAACTGGTCGAGGTCGAGACGCCGGACACGGGCGTGACGTTCGATATCGATACGCCAGAGGATCTGGCGGCTGCCCGGCGTTTGGTCGGCGGAGGTCGTTAAAAGCGCGCGGAGAGCCGAGGGGTCCAACGCTGCGTAGCCGCCATTTTACCGGCGCCCCCTAACGTTTTCAGTCGGTTAGGACCCCGTTTAGTTCCGCGCTCGAGAATCGCCTGGATTTGCCGGAGCGTGACTTTAATAACAATATACACACGTTATTATAGCCACCTCGATCGGGAGCGGCGGATTCGCGCTTCAGATCAGCCTCATGCCCTTCAGCGAGGCATGCCCGTTGCGTCCGACGATAATGTGGTCATGCACGGCAACGCCCAAGGATTTGGCGATTGCGATGATGTCCAAGGTCATCTTGATGTCCTGGGTCGATGGCGTCGGATCGCCGGAAGGGTGATTGTGGACCAGGATGACCGCGGTCGCCGAAAGCTCGAGCGCGCGGCGGATCACTTCGCGCGGGTAGACCGGCGTGTGATCGACCGTGCCTGACCCCTGAACCTCGTCGGCGATAAGGCCGTTCTTCTTGTCGAGAAACAGGATCCGAAAGCGCTCGCGGCCTTCGAACGCCATCGACGTCCGGCAATAGTCGATCACCGCGCTCCATGAGCCCATCGGGAACCGCTTCTTGACAGCGCCCTTGGCGAAGCGTTGCGCGGCGGCCTCGATGATCTTGAACTCCGAGATGACGCCGGCGCTCATGCCCTCGATTTCAGCCAGTCTTTCGGGCGCGGCGGCGATCGCTTCGGCGAAGGAGCCGAAGCGCGCGATGAGGGTCTTCGCCAGCGGCTTCACGTCGCGGCGCGGGATCGCGCGAAAAAGAATGAGCTCGAGAAGTTCGTAGTCGGCAAGCGCGCCTGCGCCGGCCTCCCTCAGGCGCGACCTGAGCCGCTCGCGATGTCCGTGATAATGGGGCGCTTCGCTTTCGCGCTCGTGCTCGTCCGCCGCCGGCTCGCCAGGCAAGTGCGGCAGGCCCGCCGCAATGGCCTGGCCGGCCTCGTTCAGGTGGTTGCGCCGTCGGGCGGGGCGCGCTCTGCCAGCTTCCGAGGTCATCCGATTGGCGCGCGATCGGCTCCGGTGGGCGAGAGGGTGAAGATCTCATAACCCGTCTCGGTCACGCCAACCGTATGCTCGAATTGCGCGGAGAGCGACCGGTCCCGCGTCACCGCTGTCCAGCCGTCGGAGAGGATCTTCACTCCGTAACCGCCGAGGTTGATCATCGGCTCGACGGTGAAGAACATGCCGGGGCGGAGCGGAACGCCTTCGCCTTTCCGGCCGACATGCAGGATGTTGGGCTCGTCGTGAAACAGCCTTCCCAGGCCGTGGCCGCAAAAGTCGCGCACGACCGAACAGCGCTCGCCCTCGGCGTAGGTCTGAATCGCATAGCCGATGTCTCCCGTCGTCCCGCCAGGCCTGATCGCGTCAATGCCGCGCATCATCGCCTCGTAGGTGACGTCGATCAGGCGTTGCGCGCGCCGCGGGGCCTCGCCCGCAACGAACATGCGGCTTGCGTCGCCATGCCAGCCGTCGACGATCAGGGTCACGTCGATATTGAGGATGTCACCGTCGCGCAGGGGCTTCTCATCGGGTATGCCATGGCACACGACGTGATTGATCGAGATGCATCCCGACTTGCGATAGCCCCTGTAGTTCAAGGGTGCAGGATAGGCGTCGTGGTCACGGGCAAACTCAAATATGAACCGATCGAGGCTCGCTGTCGTCGCCCCTGGCTTCACGAGCGGGCCTACGAGGTCGAGCGCTTCGGCGGTCAGCGCGCCTGCCTTGCGCATCGCGGCGAAATCTTCCGGCCCGTGCAGCCGGATCTGGCCGCTGCGGCGGCCAAGTCTCTCATTTGCGAGCACGAATGTCGTCATATTCCCACCAACGCAGGTCCTTGCGTGTTCTCAGCCTCACACATATGCCCCGGCTCGGGCGGAACACAAGGCGCCGATATGCGGCCCGCGCGGCTTCGCCTATTTTGGGGCGAAGGTCCCGGCGGTCGTGCTAGCGTCGCGCATTGGCTTTGCGCGCGTCGCTGCGGCTGCGCCGCGCCGAGAGAGGATTGGCGATGAGCGAAACGATGACCGTAACCGCAGCCGTCCTGGTGATCGGCGACGAGATCCTGTCCGGGCGCACCAAGGATCGGAACCTCGGCTATATCGCAGAATATCTGACGAAGATCGGCGTCGACGTTCGCGAGGCGCGAGTTGTCCCCGATGTCGAGGATGAAATCGTCGCGGCCATCAACGCGCTCCGGGCGCGCTACGACTATGTGATCACGACTGGCGGCATCGGTCCGACCCACGACGACATCACCGCCGATTCGGTCGGCCGGGCCTTTGGGGTTCCGGTCGGCGAGGATCCCCGCGCGATCGCCATCATGCTCGAGCGCTACGCCCCGGGCGATCTCACGCCGGCGCGCCGCCGCATGGCGCGGATCCCTGAGGGGGCGGAGCTTATCGAGAACCCGATCTCCCGGGCGCCGGGCTTTCAAATCGGCAATGTCTACGTGCTCGCCGGCGTGCCCGCGGTCATGCAGGCGATGCTCGACTTCGCCGTCAAAACGATGCGGACCGGGGCGGTGATGCTGGCCGAGACGATCGCCGCGGGAAGCCTGCCGGAGGGCCGGTACGGCGAGCCTCTTGCGGCGCTTGCCGCCGCCCATCCCGATGTGGCGATCGGCTCCTACCCGTCCTTCAGGGATGGGCGCTTCAACAATCAGATCGTGGTGCGCGGGAAGGACGAAGCGGCGGTCGCCGCGGCGCGGCGCGCGGTCGAGGCGATGGTCTCCGAACTGTCAGGAGACGCCGTCGCCGGTTGAGGCCCGATGAGGTCGCATCGGAAAGGTGTTGATTCCGCGCGGCGGCCGCTCGCCCAACGCCATCGCCCTTGCTAAGAAGAACGCCGTCTTTTGCGCCAAGGAGCCGCCGGTGACCGCCCCCCGCGACAAGGCCTTTCCGGTTTCGTGGGATCAGTTCCATCGGGACGCCCGGGCGCTGGCCTGGCGGCTCGCCTCTTCCGGCCCGTTCAACGCCATCGTCGCCATCACGCGCGGCGGTCTTGTCCCGGCGGCCATTGTCGCGCGGGAGCTTGAAGTCCGGGTGATCGAGACGGTGAGCATCGCCTCCTATCACGACTATAAGACGCAAGGCGGCCTCAAGGTCCTCAAGACGATCGCTCCGGCGGTCTCCAGTCTCGACGAGGGGGCGAAGATCCTGATTGTCGATGACCTGGTCGATACTGGCGCGACCGCCAAGCTCGTGCGCGAAATGCTGCCGAGAGCGCATTTCGCCACCGTCTACGCCAAGCCCTTGGGCCGCCCGATGGTCGACACTTTCATAACTGAAGTGTCCCAGGACACATGGATCTATTTTCCCTGGGACATGGGCCTTTCCTTCCAGCCGCCGATCGCGAACGACAAGAGCGCCTGAGGTTCAATTTCGCCGCGAAGTGTGAAACAAGCGCGCTATCCGATGCGGACGTGGCGAAACCGGTAGACGCAAGGGACTTAAAATCCCTCGGCCGCAAGGCTGTGCGGGTTCGACCCCCGCCGTCCGCACCATTGTTTCCTTTGCAGCGAACCCATGCGGCGCGTCCCGCATGGCCCTTTACTTGGTCCTCCCCCGGAGGGGAGAGGCGTCGCGTCCTCAGGCGATCTTCACATATTCGAAATCGCCCGGCTGGCTGTTGACGCCGACGCGGGGCGGGGCGATCCAGCTCGCATATTTGCCCGGCTCGTGGCACGGCTTCATCAGCGACCTGATGAACTCCATGTCCTCGTCGTTGGGCAGCCAGTCGCCGCTCTTCGCCTTCCATTCCTCTTCCGTCAGGACCTCGCCGTCCGGGCTGATGCGCTTGCCGCCGAACTCGCCGATCCTGCGATTGAAGCCCTTGTGCGGCTGGATGAACTTGAAGGCGACCCCGGCCTTTTCGACCGACTTGTTCCAGCGGTCGATCCCGCCCTGACAGTCGACGATAAAATCGTCGAGCAGCCGAGCGTTGAGAGCGCGTAAGGCCGGCGCATCTTCCGCGCCGAGCTTGCCGTCGACGACCCGGGTGACAGGATAAGTCGCGTCCTGCAGCACGTGGTCGTCGTTCTTGAGGTTCGCTTCGTTGAAGCGCCCCTTGATGCCGGCGCCGAACACCTCGGCGGCGTTGCTGGAAATCTCGCTGCCGAACAGGTCGCGGGTGACGGATGCGTGGAAGTTCAGCTTGCGCTGCAAGAGCGGCAGGTCGACCACGCCGAGCTTGCGCACCGCCTCGACCTCCTGCGGATCCTTGATTCCGGCTTTGACCATCGCCGCGCAAGTCGCCTCGATTGTTCGCTGCACGCCGGTCTCGCCAACGAACATGTGGTGGGCCTCTTCGGTCAGCATGAAGCGGCAGGTGCGCGAGAGCGGATCGAAGCCGCTTTCGGCGAGCGCTGCGAGCTGCATCTTGCCATCGCGGTCGGTGAAGAAGGTGAACATGAAGAACGACAACCAGTCCGGCGTCTCTTCGTTGAAGGCGCCGAGGATGCGCGGATTGTCCATCTGCCCGCTTTGACGCTCGAGCAACGCCTGCGCCTCCTCGCGGCCGTCCTTGCCGAAATATTTGACGAGCAGATAGACCATCGCCCACAGGTGGCGGCCCTCTTCGACATTGACCTGGAAGAGGTTGCGCATGTCGTAGAGGCTCGGCGCCGTCGCGCCCAAGTAGCGCTGCTGCTCGACCGAAGCAGGCTCGGTGTCGCCCTGCACGACGATGAGCCGACGCAGAAGCGCGCGGTGCTCGCCGGGCACTTCCTGCCACGCGGGCTCGCCCTTGTGGCGGCCGAACGGGATCGTTCGCCCTTCGACCTTGGGCGCGAGGAGAATGCCCCAGCGATAAGTCGGCATCTTCACATAGCCGAACTTCGCCCAGCCCGCGGGATCGACGCCGACTGCCGTGCGCAGATAGACCTCGGACTGCTGGAATCCGACTGGGCCCATGCCCGTCCACCAGTCGAGATATTTCGGCCGCCAGCCCTCGAGCGCGCGCTGGAGCTGCTTGTCGGAGCCGAGTGCGACATTGTTGGGAATGATTTCGTCGTAGCTGATCTCGACGAAGCGGTCGGTGGAGATGGCGCCGGCGGCGTCGCCAACAATGTCTTCCGCGCTCATGGGTTCCTCCTTGTTCAAAACTGCGGTCGTGGTCCGCTCAGTACGTTTCCAGGTGCAGCCGTCCGTGCTGCTGGAGGGATGGCCCGATCGTCTCCCAATCGAGCCCGGCGTTGATCGCGATGTCGCGCAAGGCCAACACCACGCCCTTCTCCATCGCCTTGAGGCCGCAGACGTAAAAATAGGCCTGCGGATCAGCGATGAGCGGCGCAAGATCGGCCGCGCGCTCGCGCATCACGTCCTGCACGTACCGCTTGGGCTGACCGGGTGTGCGGCTGAAGGCGAAGTTGATGTCGATGAAGTCCTTCGGCAGATTGCCGAGCGGCCCGAAATACGGCAGCTCCTCTTGGGTGCGGGCGCCGAAGAACAGCATCAGCTTGCCGCCCTCGAATTTGCCCGACTTGCGCAACCGGCGCCGCCACTCGGTCATCGCGCGCATCGGCGCGCTTCCGGTGCCGGTGCAGATCATCACGATTGCGCTCTTCGGGTGGTTCGGCATGAGGAAGCTCAAGCCGAATGGCCCGGTGACCTCGACCTTGTCGCCGACGTTCAGGTCACAAAGATAGTTGCTGACGATTCCGCGGACGGAGCGGCCCTGGTGATCCTCCAACACCCGCTTCACGGTGAGCGAAATGTTGTTGTAGCCGGGCCGCTCGCCGTTGCGCGGGCTTGCGACCGAATATTGGCGCGGATGGTGCGGCCTCCCATCTGCATCGACGCCGGGAGGGAGTATGCCGATCGACTGCCCTTCGAGCACCGGAAACGGCATCGCGCCGAAGTCGAGGACGACGTGATGCGTGTCGTAGTCCCTGCCGACTTCTGTCACCCGCACGTTGCCGACGACGGTCGCCGCGACTGAGCGCGTCGCCGCCTTCGGACCATAGAGGTTGGCGTATGGGCTCGCGGCCGACCAGGGCGGGATTACGGCTGCGTAGGCGCCGACCGCAAACGCGGTTTCTTCGTCTCCCGCGCCAGACGCGGCTTGAGGCGTCGATTCTGACAACGCCGCTGTGGAAGCGCTGGCCCCGCCCAGTTCATCGGCGCTCAGTTCCGCGGGCAAGGAGTCCCATTCGAGCTGTGCCTCGACGCTGTAAACCCGAACGCGCGGCATGGCGCGCCAGTTGTCGATGCTGCCGGTCGGGCAGGGGGGCACACAGGCCATGCAAAGATTGCAGATGCTCGCATCGACCACATAGTTATGCGCATCATGCGAGATCGCGCCGACGGGACATGTCGATTCGCAGGTGTTGCAGCGGATGCAGATCTCTGGGTCGATCAGGTGCTGCCGGATGACCTCGGCCTGGGTCGCCTCTGTCACGGGCTTATCCGTGCGACGTCATCGCGAGCGCAAGCGAAGCGATCCAGAAGAGCGTAGGGCGCCCTTCGGCTCCTGGATTGCTTCGTCGCTTCACTCCTCGCAATGACGACCGATGACATCGCTACACCCGGTTCCAGTCGAACGCCGCCTTTTCGCCCTTGCCGTAGACCTTGAGCGCGCCCTTTTCTCCAACTGCGTTCGGACGCTGGAAGATCCAGTTTTGCCAAGCGGTCAGACGGCCAAAGACGCGGGTTGCTAGAGTCTCCGGACCATCGAAGCGCAGGTTCGCCTCCATCGCGGTCAGGGCGTCCGGGCTCATCGACGCGCGTTCTTCAACCGCAATGCGGATCTCGTCCGCCCAGTCGATGTCGTCGGGAATGCTGGTGGCGAGGCCGAGGGCGAACGCGGCCTCGGCGTTCAGCGGCTCGCCAATCTTCGCTTTCAGCGCTTCAAGCGCCGACCTGTCGTCGTAGAAGCGCCGTCCAAGGCGGCTCTGCCCGCTCGCCATTGGGTAATCGCCGAAGTTCGCCGCGCTGAGCGCAATCCTGGGCGCATGCCCTTCGCCGCCGGCAAGATGATAGATCCGGTCACAGGCGAGCGCGATCTCGAGCAGCGAGCCGGCGAAGCAGGAGCCCTCATCCACAAGCGCGAACAGGCTGCGCGAAGTGACGTCGAGCCGGCTGAAAGTGCGGCGCAGATAGCCGATCGTTGCACGCGCCAGCCAATGCTCCCGGAGCGCATGGAGCGTCGCGTCCATCGCCAGAACGGCCTCGGGCTCGCCTTCGGTCCTCATCAGCCATAGGCCGATGTCGGGCTCGTTGGTGCGCATCGACAGGATTGCGTCCTCGAGCTCGCGGGCGAGCGCGAGCGGATACCAATTCGCGCCCTGAGCTTCGATCGCTGCGATGTCCTGCGGCTGAGGGCCGGCCGGCCCTTGGATCACGAAAGTCGCGGCGCGCGCGCCCCGGTCGATCGTCACCCTGACGTGGCGATAGCTCAGCGCATCGTCTTCGATCGCGCGCTCGATCGGCCTGAGCGCGACGCCCTTCGCCGATGAAGGGCGGTCGCTGCTCGCGGCGAGCGCCTGGGCGCGCTCTTGCACCTTCGCCTGAAACTGCGCCGGCTTGGCGATCGCGTCGACAAGACGCCACGCCACAGCCTTCTCGCCGCGCACGCCTTCGCTCGTGGTGCAGAAGACGTCCGCCAGATCGTGGCGAACGTGGCGCTTGTCGGTAAGCCGGGTCAGTCCGCCGGTGCCGGGCAGAACGCCAAGCAGCGGCACTTCGGGCAGGCTGACCGCGCTCGAGCGGTCGTCGATCAGGACGATCTCGTCGCAGGCGAGCGCGACCTCGTAGCCGCCGCCGGCGCACGAGCCGTTGACGGCGGCGAGAAACTTCAAGCCGTCGTAGCGGGACGAGTCCTCGAGGCCGTTGCGGGTCTCATTGGTGAATTTGCAGAAGTTGACCTTCCACGCATGGCTCGACAAGCCGAGCATGAAGATGTTGGCGCCCGAGCAGAATACGCGCTCGCGGGCGCTCGTGATGACGACCACGCGCGCCTCCGGGCGCTCGAAGCGGATGCGGTTGACGGCGTCGTTGAGTTCGATGTCGACGCCGAGATCATAAGAATTGAGCTTGAGCTTGTAGCCGGGACGCAGGCCCGCATCCTCGTCGAAGTCGGCAAACAGCGTCGCCACCGGCCCGTCGAACTTGAGCTTCCAATGCCTGTAGCGGGAGGGCTCGGTTTGATAATCGACCCGATCCATGGGGCTCCCGTTCACAGGCAATTTATTGCAACTAGTGCATCATAATGCATAACCGAGTGTCACGCAAGGCCGACCTTGCCGTGCCTCATTCAGCGGGCAGGCCGATGGCCTCACGCGCCTCGGCCCGCAGAATCTGGAACGTTTCCGCCAACGGCTGAGCGCTGGTGTCGACCCTCACATCGGCCTTTGAATAGAACGCCGCGCGGCTGGCCACGATCGACTTCAAGTCCTCCATCGCTTCCCGGCTCGCGGCCATGGGCCTCAAGTCGCCCTGGGCCAGGACCCGGCTCATATGGTCTTCGGGATCGGCCATAAGCCAGACGGTGGCGCAGCGGCGCAAAAGGAGGTTGAAGCTGCCGAGGTCGCTGACCAGCCCGCCCGCGGTGGCGATGACCGCTTCGGGATAGGCTTCGATCGCCTCCTCCAGGGCGCGACGCTCGTAGCGGCGGTAGGCGTTCTGACCGTAGAGCCCGAGAATCTCGCTGATACTGCAGCCGGCGAGCGTCTCGATCTCGCGGCTGAGCTCGACGAACGGAAAGTTGAGGTCCTCGGCGAGCATCCGGCCAAGCGTTGATTTCCCGGCGCCGCGCAGGCCGATCAAGGCAATTCGCGACGAGCGGACGGGCGCCTTTTCATCGCGCGGCGGTCCGCCGCCCGTGACTTCGATGGCCGCGAGGCGCACGCGGCGCAGCGTCGCCTCGTCGCGGTCGGCCAGAATCTCGCGCAGCATGAGCCATTCCGGCGATTGGGTGGTGACGTCGCCGACGAGCTCGGCGAGCGGGCACTGAAGCGCCCGAGCCACCTGCAAGAGGACCAGGATCGAAGCGTTGCCGACGCCATATTCGAGATTGGCCAAATGCCGCTCGGAAACACCGGTTGCGCGGGCGAGGGCCTTGCGGGTCAGCCCGCGGCGCACGCGCAAAGCCTTCGCGCGCTCGCCGAGCGCGGCCAGAAACGGCTCTTTGCCCGGCTCGGCCTCGCCTGGCGTAGACGCGTCACCTAAGTCCACGCGCGCAGTTCGCGGCGCATGCTCGCCCACCGCGCCGAACGCCTCGATTGTCGCCTCGGTCGGCGAGAACGGCGCGTTGTTTGACAAGGTCCGGGCGCCTCCCTAGAGATGGTTGAAGCACAATATTGCATCTTGATGATGCGGACAAGCACTGCCCATCGCTCGGTGTCCGCACCTGCCGTTGAGGGAGGCCGTCCGCGCACAAGCTTCGGAATGAGCTCAGGGAGACGCCGATGACCGCGAGCCCCGTGGAACCGCCCCCGGAGGCGTTCAACTTCGCGGCGCATCTGCTTGAGGCCAATGCGGGGCGCCCCAACAAGGCGGCTTTCATCGACGATCTCGGCGCTGTGACTTACGGCGAGCTCGACCGTCGCGTCCGGCTTTTCGCCGCCGCGCTCAAGGAGTGCGGGATCAGGCGCGAGGAGCGCGCGCTGATCCTCATGCACGACAGCGCCGACTGGCCGGTCGCCTTCCTCGGCTCGATGTTGGCGGGCGTCGTTCCGGTCGCGGTCAACACCCTGCTCACCGCCGACGATCTCGCCTACATGCTCGAGCATTCGCGCGCTCAAGGAGCGCTGGTCAGCGGCGCGGTCCAGCCGGCGCTGAAAGCCGCGCTCGCGAAGTCGAAGCACGAGGTCCACACGATCGTCGTGTCGCGCCCTGCGCAGCCGCTCGACTCCGGCGAGATCGCGTTCGAGGATTTCCTCTGCCGGGCCGCGCCCCTCGCAGAGGCCGCCCGAACGCGCGCCGACGATCCCGCCTTCTGGCTCTATTCGTCCGGCTCGACCGGCAGGCCCAAAGGGACAGTGCATTCGCACGCCAACCCCTATTGGACGACAGAGCTTTACGGCAAGGCGATCCTGGGCCTCACCGAGAGCGACGTCTGCTTTTCCGCCGCCAAGCTCTTCTTCGCCTACGGCCTCGGCAACGCGCTGACCTTTCCTATGAGCGTCGGGGCGACGGCGCTGCTCATGGCCGAACGGCCGACGCCCGAGGCGGTGTTCAAGCGGTTGAGCGGCGGCGGCGGCGCCGTCAAGCCGAGCGTCTTCTATGGCGCGCCGACCGGCTTTGCGGCCATGCTCGCGTCGAACCTTTTGCCGAAGCGCGAGGACGTGGGCCTGAGGCTCGCATCGTCCGCCGGCGAAGCGCTGCCGGCCGAGATCGGCGAGCGCTTCCAGCGCCATTTCGGCGTCGACATCATCGACGGCATCGGCTCGACCGAGATGCTGCACATCTTCATCTCCAACCGGCCGGACAAGGTCCGCTATGGCGCGACCGGCTGGCCAACGCCGGGCTACGAGATCGAGCTGCGCGCCGAGGACGGACGGCCCGCGGCCGACGGGGAGCCTGGCGATCTCTACATCTGCGGGCCATCCGCGGCGCTCATGTACTGGGGCGACCGGGTGAAGACGCGCGAGACGTTCGAGGGCCGCTGGGTGAGGAGCGGCGACAAGTACATCCGCAACGCCGACGGGAGCTTCACTTACGCCGGGCGCGCGGACGACATGCTGAAGGTCGGCGGCGTGTGGGTGAGCCCGTTCGAGGTCGAGGCGACGCTGGTGCAGCACCCCTCCATTCTCGAAGCCGCGGTGATCGGCGCGCCCGACGGAGACGGGCTTATCAAGTCCAAGGCGTTCGTGGTCTTGAAGGAGGGCGCCTCGGCCGACGAGAAGGAGCTCAAGGGCTTCGTCAAGGACCGGCTTGCGCCGTACAAATACCCGCGCTCGATCGAGTTCATCGCCGAACTGCCGAAGACCGCGACCGGCAAGATCCAGAGGTTCAGGCTTCGGGAGCGGGAACGGACAGGCTGGGCCATGTCCGGCTCGAGCTAGGGACTGCTTTCGCCAGGCGGCGCGGGGCGTGGCGCATGCCCTCATGGCCTGCAACTGCGGGCTCGCGGCTTAGCGAGTCCGTTTTGAGGGATTTCAATGGTTTGCGGCGCGATTAGCGAGTCACTTCCGCTGCGTCGAGCGCCAGGCCCCCGTCATGGTCGCGGAAAACTCGAGTCGTGCTTCTCCCAAATTCGGAAAAACAATAACACAGCCGGGGTCCCTCGGCAAGAAATTGTCGATTCTCGTCAATCGATAGCCCAGCTTCAGGCGGTCTGTCGGGTGAACGCCGCGCCGGTCCCCGCGTCGCCGAAGGCAATAAGAAGCTTGAATCAAAGCCTTTCCTCAGCCCGCGATCCCCCAGATCCGCCCACGGGAGCTGCGCTATTCGAGGACGAGGGCGGCATTTGGGGGTTAAGTAAACCGTCACCGTAATGCCGCAGTAATGGCGTGGCGCGCCGCCTTCCGCAGATGAGCGACGGGCTAGCGGACGAGGAGGCGGCTTGAGCACCCTTCGCGTTCGAGACCGAGAGTAGCGGCTGGAGCGCGCTTCGCCGTCCAGGGGGCCGTCGATGGCAAACCGTCGATGCGGATGGGCGCTTGCGGGTGGGGGCCGGCTGAAGTCCGGCCCGCGGGATCGGAGGCGCTTGCGGCTCGACGGCCCGGCCAGCGGGCGCGCATTCGCGCTTCCGCCATTAATACCCGTTCTGTTTGAGCGCGACTTGATCCGCGCTCGATTTCGCGCAACGGCGCGGGCGCGCATTCGCGCTTCGGCCGCAAAGCGATGATCGGTTCCGATCGTCGAGTCTTGGTATAAAGTCTGGCTCTTGCGGCGGCAGGGAAGGGCGGCGGCGAACCCTTCACGGCTCAGCCCCCAAAGGCCGGAGCGCCACAAGATTCCAGCGTCCCTCGCGACCGCTTAATCTGGCCAGCGCGAGCGGCGCGACATCGATTCGCCAAAAGGCGTCAGGACCGGCGCCGAGCGCGACCACGATCGCCGCCCGAACGATCGCAGCGTGGGTGACGGCGAGGGTCGCGCCTTCGCGCGCCAGCGACTGGGCGAGCCACGCGCCCACCCGCTCGATCAGGGCTGCGATCGATTCGCCGCCGTGCGGCGCGGCGGCGGGATCGCCGAGCCATGCGGCGAACGCGTCCGGTTCGCGCTCAGCCAAGTCCTTCGAGGCGAGGCCACGCCAGCGCCCGTAATCGCACTCTCTGAGCGCCATCTCGACGTCGGCCTCGAAACCCAGCGCTTGAGCCGTCTCGCGCGCCGCTCGTGCCGGGGCAGTCAGGGCTTGAGCATAAGGGCGCAACCGCCCGCGCAAGGCCCGAAGGGCCTCGATGGCGGAGGCTTCTAGCCCTTCGCCGTCGGGGAACCGGGCCGCGCGCGTCGCAGCGGACGCGCCATGCGCGAGAAGGTCAAGGCGCGCGGCCATAAGCGCGCCTCGGGGCTCAGTAGGCCGGTCGCAGCCAGCCCACCCTGGCTTGAGCGAAATCGCGTTCAACCCATGCGCCAAAACCGAGCCCGAGCACCGTCCAGATGATCGCCTGCGCGCCGAGCGAGGCCATGCGGAACTGCCACAGCACGTCGGCCGGGAAGCCCTCGGGGGTCTCGTCGAGCGCGGGCATCGCAAGCGCGAAGATGACCGCCGCGATAACAAAGACGGCGGCGCCGATCAGCGTCGCGTTCCAGGCGCCGTGCTGCGCGATCAGCCGGTTGCGGACGTTCCAGGCGGCGATCATGGCTCCAAGCGACAGCAGGATCATGCCGAAGTAGATCGCGGTGCGAAGGCCGATCGTGTCGGGATTGCCGATCGAGGGCGGGTTCGCCGGGTATTTGAGGATCGGGACGGCGTAGACGGCGATGAAGCCCATGAGCGCCAGCACGGCCGAGGTCACGCGGGGGCTCCAGTTCCCTATCCGGCCGTAGCAGACCGCGAAACAGAGCGCGAACAGGCCGCCGAAGGCGATGCTGAAGGTGGTGACGCCGATGAAGAGCCCGATCCCGGCCTGAACATGGCGGCTGACGAGCTCCGGCTCCTCTTCATAAGGCGCGGGCGTTTCGCCTTTGGCCACCGCCGCATCGTGCTCGGCTTTGGCTTTCGCTTCGTCCATCGCTGACTCAAACGCGATGGCGCGGTCGACTGCGGGCTCGCCCACGATCTTCAACAGACCAAACGAGAGCAGGGCGGCGACGAAGCCGACGATCATCCCCCGCCACAACAAAGATCCCGTCGTCATTGCGATCATCCTCAAGGGAGCCCGGCGCGGTCACGGACAGGTTCGCCGTCGCCGGCTTAAAACCCAACCTGTTTCCTCAGATGAGCACTCTCCCGACGCCTGACGGAGCGGGGCGGCGCCCAACGCCGTCAGTGGCAGGGGAAGCCCAGAAGATGGCGGCTGTCGTGCACGAATTCATGCACGTACATGCCCTTGATGATCGAGGTCGCGCCTTCCTCCGCGCCGACGAAATAGACGCCGATGAGGCAAATGAGGCCGGCGAAAATGAGCCAGGGGAGCAATTCGCGAATCGGAATCGCTACGGGCCGGGCGGCGGGAGCGAAGGTCGTGGAGGTGGAAGTCGCCATGATTGAACTCCTTGGGGATATCGCGTCCCCGTTCGAGACGCGCTTGGCTTCAAGGGCAGGTCTGACTTTCGGCGCAAGGCCGATCACAGTGGCGCGACCGCACCGGATTCTCACCGGCTTCCGACCCTGAAACAATGCGCAGCACGGATGATACGCTGACCGACTGCTCTGTCAAATTCATCCTCGCAGACCTTTGTAGGGCATGAGGTCCCCGGTCTCTATGTGTTCTGTCGTATGTATCGAAAGGACCATCAGGCGGGTCAAGGCGGGGGGCGAGGGACGAGATCGGGGAGACGCGCCGCGACGAGCCTTTCGAGGACGTGGAGCCAACGCTCGTAATAGTCCCAAGCCGGATCATCGAGCGCGTGGGACTTCTCCCAGCCGTCAATCTCCGCGATCAGTTCCTCGCGGAACTCTTCCCACTCGTAATGTCCCTCCCGCGCGAGCGCGATGGCGATGCCGAACGCCGTGCGCTCCCACTCGCGCGCGAAGCAGAGCGCCCCATTGCTTCGCGGCGGGGACTCCGCTTCCCCCATCATGGCTCCGACGGCGAAGTGCTCGAAACGCGTCTGCATGGAGGTCAAGCCGCCTGTGGCGATTTGGCGAGCGCGACGCCCATCATGGCCTCCGGCGTCAGCAGCGCCGCGAGCTCCGCCTCGCTCAGGCCCTCGGCCCCTTTGGGCCGTTCGGGCACGACGAACCAGCGAATCTGCGCGCTCGAATCCCAGGTCCGGATCTCCTTCGACGGGTCGATGTCGAGGCCGAACTCCTTGAGAACCTTGCGCGGCTCGCGCGCCGCCCGCGCCCTGAACGAGGGGTCCTTGTACCAGTAGGGCGGGAGCCCCAGCACCGGCCAGGGATAGCAGGAGCACAGGGTGCAGATGATGAGGTTGTGAACCTCGGGCGTGTTGGCGACAGCGCGCATATGCTCGCCCTCGGCGCCGCCGCTCTTCGGAAATCCGAACTGAGCGACCGCGGCCATCGTGTCATTGACGAGCAGATCCTTGAAGGCGGGATCGGTCCAGGCGCGGGCGACGAGCTTTGCCCCGTTGAAAGGCCCCATCTCGGTGGTGAACACGTCCATGATCTTGTCGACGGTCGCGTCCGTGATGACGCCCTTTTCGATGAGCAGCGCTTCGAGCGCGCGAACCCGCGCGGCGTTGCGCGCCTCCCGGTCGTCCGGATATTCAAAGCGCTCAGTCATGACAAACTCCTCACGCGGCCGCTGCAAGAGGCGCGGGGCTGATGTAGGCCTCGTAGAGATCGGCGTAGAAGGTGAAGCCGGGCTCGGCGTTGCCGGGCCAGAGGTCCTCAGGGTCGAACTTCACGCAGTAGCAGGGCATGACCGGACCGACGCCATCGGGTCCCGTCGAGCAGAGATAGGCGTAGGCGTCGTGATAGACGACGTCGATCACGCCCTTCTTGTTGCGCAGGAAGCCAGGCAGCCTCGTATGTTCGACCGTCGGCGGATCCGCGATCATAACCGACTCGCCGGTTGAGAATTTCGGCTCCACGGCGCGCGGCCCCATGGGCGAATCGCCGTCCCAGAGATACTGGCGCACGCGCGCGTCGATTTCGGGAGAGCCTGCCTTGGGCAGAGGCGCGGCGGGATTGGCGAGATAGACCGCTGTCCGGTCGTCGAGCTCCTTCTGCGTGATATAGCCATTCGCGACGAAGTAGCCGGAAATCCCGCCGAGCCATTTCTCGTAGTAGCGGTACTTGAAATAGTCGAAGGGGTTCATCGACTCGGCGCCCTTGCGCAGGTCCGCCCAGGTCCACACCGTCCTGAACGCGCTAGGCGTCGCCGGAAGCTTGAGCTGCGGGCTCAGCGCCATCATGGCTGTGTGGATGCCGAAGATCCGGGTCTCCCACGGGTCGACGAAGACCCGGAGCTCGGGGACGATCGGATCGAGGCCTTCGAGGCCCCCCAAGGCATGCTGAAGTTTCATGGGCTTGTCCTCTCACTCGACGATACCGAGAGCTTCAGGTCTTCGCCATCTCGGGCGCGCGAACGGTCAGGGCGTTGGCGAAATATTCGGAGACGATGCCGAAACCCGCGCCCAGCAGCATCGACGCCATGGCGACGAAGGTCGGATGGTGCATTCCGATCTCGAACACGCCGTGCCCCGTTCCGAAGACGGTGCTGAAGAACGAGGCGAACCCGAAGACGATCGCGGGCGGATACTTGAGGCTGGGGGCTGCGGAGGCGACGATCATCGCGCCGCTGCAAACCCCCACCGATAGCGCGGCCAGGACTGGGGACTCTGGGGCGAACTGGATGATCAGAAGCGCCACAGTCCCGATCAGGACGCCGACCCAGTTCGAGATCACCGACTTGATAAAGCCCTGCGTGCCGCCGCCGCAGGCGAAGAACGAGGCCCAGGCGATGAAGGTGACCCAGACCGGCAGCGGCAGAATGGTCGCCGTCAGATAGGTGTCGATCGCCGCGAGAACGGTGATGCTGAGCGTGAGCGCGGCGAGGGGGGACATCATGAGGCAGGTCCTTGGTTCGAGGAGCGGCGAGGGGAGCTCATGCGACGACGCGGAGGGCCGCGGAGGCCACGCAGCGATGGACGGCGGCCTCGATCTCGGCCGGATCGAGGCGCCGGCCGATGAAGACGATCTCGCCTCGGCGATCCTCCTCGTCCCCCCAGGGTCGGCCGGGCCGCCCGTCGAGGGTCATGTGGACGCCGTGGAACACGTAGCGGCGCCGTTCGCCCTCGAGGGCGATGATCCCCTTCACCCGAAGAAGGTCCCCGCCCTTCGCCTGGGTGAAGCGCGTGAGCCAGTGGAAGAAAGCCTCGCGGTCGAGGGGCGCGCCCGGCCTCACGGCCACACTGACGATCGCCTCGTCATGCGAATGATCGAGATCGGTAAGGAGCCCGGGCTCGAGCCTGAGGATCTTCTGCAGGTCGAAGGCGGCGACGTCCATGACGCGCGCGGCGTCGACCGTTCCGTGCGAAATGGGCAGGATCTGAGCGAGCGGGTTGAGACGGCGCAGTTCGTCCTCGCATTCGGCGAGGGCGGCCTCGTCGACGAGGTCGGTCTTGTTGAGGAGGAGGAGATCGGCGAATGCGATCTGCTCGGCGGGCGTATTCTCCCGCCCCTCGGCTTCGTCGCGCCGGCCCTGCGAAAGCCAGCGTCCTATGTGACGTGCGTCGACCACGGTGACGACGCCGTCGAGAACGGTCTCCTTGCGCAACGTCTCGTCGAGCACGAAACTCTGGATGATGGGCGCCGGGTCGGCGAGGCCCGTGGTCTCCACGAGGATGCGTTCGATAGGCCGAGGCCGGGCGAGAAGACGCTCAATCGTTGAGACGAGGTCGGCGCGTACGGTGCAGCAGATGCATCCGTTGTTGATCTCGACGACGTCTTCCTCGACGCCAACGACCAATTGCGCATCGATGCTGACTTCACCGAATTCATTGACGATGACGGCGCTGCCTCGACCGAGCTCCTGGGTCAGGAGATGATTGAGAACCGTTGTCTTTCCGGCCCCGAGAAAGCCAGTAAGAATCGTAACCCTGGTCTTTCCCACGCGAACTCCCAGCCGCATGCCGCTAGACGCGTAGATTAATTTGCGAATACATGCTTTTTGACAATGCAAAATATGACACGTTTGCTGCCAAAACGCAGACAATTTCGGACGCATTGTGAAATAGATTAAACCTTACGCAATATTGATTATTTTATCTGCAACAAAGATCTAAGTATAAGCAACCTGCACAAGCGCTAACCCAGCATCGACCTGGATTAACGGGCCCGCGGTCGCGCAGGGCCTTCGCGGCGCCGCAAAAGGTCTGATTTTTCGGGCGCGATCGGGCCTTTCCGCGCCGCAGGGAACGCCTGGCGCCAAGCCTCCCGGGCTTTACGACGCCGAGGTCAGGTCCACCGCCCGCAAGCTTCTGGGGTGGTCAGCGTCCGGTCGCGTCGAGAAGAAGCGGCGCCGATAGTCGCCCGGGTTGACGCCAATATATCGAGCGAAGGCTCGACGCATGGTCGTGACGTCGCCGAAGCCGGCCTGAGCAGCCACCCTTTGCAGGGGCAGATCGGTGTCCTCCAGCGAGCGCCGCGCCGCGTCGAGCCGGGCCTGGTCGACGAAATCGGCTGGCGTGACTCCGGTCTCGGCGCGGAAGACCCGGGCGAAATTGCGCACGCTCATGCCCGCTTCCGCGGCGAGATCCTCGACCGAAAGCGAGGCTACGAGATTGCCGAGGACGAACTCCTGCACCCGCTGAATGCGCGTCTTGCCGGACATTTGCGCCGCAAGGTGGGCGCTGAACTGCGATTGCCCGCCTGGCCGCTTGAGGAACATCACCATATAGCGCGCGACCGTCAGCGCGAGGTTGCGTCCGTGGTCCTCCTCCACCATGGCGAGCGCCAGATCCATGCCGGCCGTCACGCCGGCCGTGGTGCTGAGCGCCCCGTCACGAATGAAGATCTTGTCGGTATCGAGGTTCAGATGCGGATATTGCTCGCTGAGCATCGCCGCGCATTCCCAGTGCGTCGTGACCGTCTTGCCGTCGAGAAGGCCGGCCGCCGCCAAAAGGAAGACGCCGGTGCAAATCGAGCCATAGCGGCGCACCCCCGGCGCGCGTCGCTTCAGCCAGGCGACAGTCTCCGGGAGAATGGCCTGGAATGACGGATCGCCCGCAACCAGGAGCGTGTCGATGGGCTCGTCGGGATCGTGAATAGTGCGATCGACCAGGAAACGCAGGCTCCCCGTTCCGGCCACGGGGCCGGCGCCGACGCCCATGATCTGAACCTCGTAGATCGGCGCGCCGCCAAGGCGCCGCGCGGCCTCCCAAAACACTTCGGCGGGTCCGACCACGTCCAGGGACTGCACGCCCGGCGGAGCGAGGATCACCACTCTCTTCGACAAGACCCCAAACCCTCGTTTGCATCCAGGGATTGCGCAAGCTCAGTCGCAATCGCCCATTTTCCGCTACTCTTGAGCGCCCTCGCCCTGTCTCTGTCGGTCCGCAAGCAGGACCTCTGTCCAGAGGATTGTGGTTTGGCCTTAGTGCCAGACCCTAACTTCGGAAACCCCGCGCGCCAGTCGAGATCAGAGTCAATTTCGGCCAAACATGTCATCACTTCGGCCTGTTGAGAAAAAATGTTGCAGCTGCCTAAGAATAATCCATCACTCCGCTAACAATTTCATCATAAATACGAGCCCGTGCTGCGTGTATTCCATAAGTCATTGAACTTTCCTTTTGTCCACTACCTTCTGCGCTGGCGGCGAGACGCGGATGCGGCCGGAGGGCGCGCGCTTCAAGCTGGGTGACGGCGCTTGCGCTTTCTAAGCTGGCCGACTCCGATGAACGTTCGTGAACGTTCGCTCCTGTAAGGATGGGCGAGGCGCCGTCTTCAGGTCTTCGGGCGAATCGAACGCTGCGGGTAGGCGACGACTCTCGCCAGCAGGTCTTCGTTCACGCGGCCAATCTCCTCCGCCCCGTCTGCATTATTTCCGTGTTCCGCACCGTGCATCGTCGGACTCGGACCCAGCCGTCGCCGTCGATCTTTTCCGACCAATCCAACTCGCGCCAGCTTTAGCTCATTCCCGCCCGGCCGATGCGGGAGCTCTCGAATTGATGTGCGCAATATCGTGGCGCATAAAGCGCTCACGAAACCCGACGCGAGGGAGCGGAACATGATCGAATACGGCCATTTCATCGGCGGCAAGCAGGTCGCTGGCAAGTCGGGACGGACCGCGGAAGTCTTCCAGCCGATGGACGGCACGGTGCGCGCGCATGTCGCGCTCGCCTCCAAGGCTGAGATGCGTGCGGCGATCGAGAACGCCAAGGCTGCGCAGCCGGGCTGGGCGGCGGTCAATCCGCAGCGCCGCGCCCGCGTGCTCATGAAGTTCATCGACCTCATCGCCCAGAACAACGACGAGATGGCCGAGACGCTGGCGCGCGAGCACGGCAAGACGATCGCCGACGCCAAGGGCGACATCCAGCGCGGCGTCGAGGTGGTCGAATTCGCGCTCGGCGCCCCGCATCTGATGAAGGGCGAATATACCGACGGCGCTGGTCCCGGCATCGACCTCTATTCGATGCGCCAGCCGCTTGGCGTCGTCGCCGGCATCACGCCGTTCAACTTTCCCGCGATGATCCCGTTATGGAAGCTCGCGCCGGCGATCGCCTGCGGCAACGCCTTCATCCTGAAGCCCTCCGAGCGCGATCCTGGCGTGCCGATGCGGCTCGGCGAATTGTTTGTCGAGGCGGGCGGCCCCCCGGGCATCCTCAATGTCGTCAACGGCGACAAGGAAGCCGTCGACGCGATTCTCGATGATCCCGACATTCAGGCGATCGGCTTCGTCGGCTCGACCCCGATCGCCGAATATATCTACACGCGCGGTACGGCGACCGGAAAGCGGGTGCAATGCTTCGGCGGCGCAAAGAACCACATGGTGGTGATGCCGGACGCCGATATGGACCAGACGGTCGACGCGCTGATCGGCGCCGGCTACGGATCGGCCGGCGAGCGCTGCATGGCGATCTCGGTTGCGGTGCCGGTCGGCAAGGGCACGGCGGACGAACTGATGAAGCGCCTTATCCCGCGCGTGGAATCGCTTAAGATCGGGCCCTCGACCGACTCCGGCGCCGACTACGGCCCGCTGGTGACAAAAGCCGCGCTCGAGAAGGTGCGCGGCTATGTCGATATCGGAATCAAGGAGGGCGCGAAGCTCGTTGTCGACGGTCGCGATTTCAAGATGCAGGGCTACGAGAACGGCTTCTATATGGGGGGCTGCCTGTTCGACAACGTGACCAAGGACATGCGTATCTACAAGGAGGAGATTTTTGGCCCTGTCTTGTCGGTCGTGCGCGCGAATGACTACGGCGAGGCGCTGGGCCTGTGCAACGACCACGAATACGGCAACGGCGTCGCCATCTTCACCCGCGACGGCGACGCGGCGCGCGACTTCGCCAGCAAGGTCAAGGTTGGCATGATCGGCGTCAACGTGCCGATCCCGGTGCCAGTCGCCTATTACACCTTCGGCGGCTGGAAGCGCTCGGGCTTCGGCGACCTGAACCAGCACGGGCCCGATTCTATCCGCTTCTACACCCGCACCAAGACCGTGACCGCCCGCTGGCCGTCCGGCATCAAGGACGGAGCGCAGTTCTCGATCCCGACGATGAACTGAGAAGCAACGCCGGGAGAGGCGGACCGTCGCCGCTCCCGCTCCTCCTTCCTTCGAGCCTTCGCATGTCCAGCGCCGAGCTGATGACGACCGACGAGTTTCCCACTTGGGCGGAGGATGAGGAGGGGCGGTGGGAGCTCCACGACGGCGTAGCGATCCGAATCACGCCAGAGCGCGCCGACCACGTTCGTACGAAAGGCGAGGCCGCCGTCGCGATGAGACTTGCGTCACGCCACGCCGGCTGCGATTGCGAGGTCTTCGGCAGCGGCCTCGGAGTTCAGATCGACCAACGAACGGTCTATGCGCCAGACGGCGCGATCGTCTGGGGTCCCAAGCTACCGGACGATGCGATTCTCCTCGTGAATTTGATCGTGGTCGTCGAAGGGCTCTCGCCCAGCACCGCCGCGATCGATCACGGGCGCAAGCTCAGCGGCTATTTCTCGCTTCCGAGCGTCGAGCACTATCTCATCCTCGATCCGGATCGGCGTGTCGTCATCCACCACAAGCGGGGCCTGGGCGAGGCGATCGAGACGCGCGTCCTTTCGGCAGGCGCGGTCAAGCTCGAACCGCCCGGCTTCGAGGTTGCGGTCGAGGCGTTGTTCCTGCTGGATAGGCGCCCCACAAGCGGGGGCTCGAGCGATGCGAAGATCAGAACTTGAACAGAACCCAGCCCGGCGCGGCGTTGCCGAACTGGTCGGTGATCCGCTCCCGGCCCCGCATCCCGGTGAAGGTCCCCGCGTTCGGGGTCGGCTGGGCGAACGTGTCGTAGACGTAACCGTTGCCGACCGTGCCCACCGGAACCTGCGTGCCGGCGGTGAGGTAGGATGGGGTATGCCTGGCGTGCACCGTGACGTCGCGTCCCACGCGGGGCGGATGCTTGGCGCGCCTTTTCATCGTCGTCTGGTGCGGCTTCGCCGCGCGCACCGGCGCAGCCGGGTCGAGGGGGCCTGAAGTCTGGGCGTGGGCGACCGGCGCCGCGAGGCCGGCCGCGAGCGCGGCGGCGGCGAGGAGCCGAACGAAACGAACCATGGTTCTTCCTTCCATTCGGCGCCCGTGAGCGTAAAATAAGGCCGGCGCCCTGATTAAAGCCCTGTTTCATTGACGATTCGGGGCCGCCTTCGCCGAGCGCCGCCGTCAATGCCCCGGCTTTGACGGAAAATCAATGCCGGCGCCGGACCGCCCTGCGTCAACCGGGAGGTCTGGCGCTCTGTCCGGCGGCTTGCGGAACCCAAGCACCCTCACCTAGATGGGGAGCGAAGGCAGGAGTGCGCAAGATGTTCGCGTTGACTGCAGACCAGTTCGCCGTCCGCGACATGGCGAAATCATTCGCCGACGCGCGCATCGCCCCCAACGCGCTTCAGTGGGATGAGACCGAGCATTTTCCAGTCGAGGTCTTTCGCGAGGCGGCGGCGCTCGGCATGGCGGCGATCTATGTCGGCGATGAGCATGGCGGCAGCGGCATGAGCCGGCTCGACGCGGCGCTGATCTTCGAGGCTTTGTCGACCGGCTGCCCGTGCGTCGCCTCGTTCCTGTCCATCCACAACATGGTGGCCTGGGTCGTCGACGGTTTCGGCTCGCAGGCGCTCAAGAGCCGCTATCTGCCCCGCCTCGCCACGATGGAGCTCATCGCCAGCTATTGCCTGACGGAGCCCGGCGCGGGCTCCGACGCCGCGGCGCTGACGACGCGGGCAAGGGCTGACGGCGGCGACTACGTGCTCGACGGCGTGAAGCAATTCATCTCGGGCGCCGGCGCAAGCGACCTCTATCTCGTCATGGCGCGCACCGGCGAGGGGGGCCCAAGCGGAATCTCCGCCTTCCTGATCGAGAAGGACGCGCCCGGCTTGAGCTTCGGCGTCAAGGAAAAAAAGATGGGATGGCGCGCACAGCCGACCCGCCAGGTGATTTTGGAGGGCGTGCGGGTCCCTGCGGCCAACCGGGTCGGCCCGGAAGGGGTCGGCTTCAAGATCGCCATGGCCGGGCTCGACGGCGGGCGGCTCAACATCGGCGCCTGCTCGATCGGCGGCGGGCAGGCGGCGCTCGACAAGGCGATTGCGTACATGCGCGAGCGCAAAGCGTTCGGCCGCCGCATTGCCGATTTTCAGGCGCTGCAATTCCGCGTCGCCGACATCGCGACCTCGCTCGAGACGGCGCGCTCGGTCCTTTGGCGCGCGGCGAGCGCGCTCGATGAGAAGGCCGCCGACGCGACCCACCTATGCGCCATGGCGAAGCGGGTCGCGACTGATGCGGGTTTCGACGCCGCCAATGACGCTCTGCAATTGTTCGGCGGCTACGGCTATCTCGCCGACTACGGCGTCGAGAAGATCGTGCGCGATCTGCGCGTCCACCAGATCCTCGAGGGCACGAACGAGATCATGCGGGTGATCGTCGCCCGCGGGCTCATCGAGAATTAGGCGGCGGAGACCCCGTCCGGGGCCAGCGCCCGCGCTCGCGCACAACTTGACGCGACTCAATAATTTCACGATGTTAAGTACTCTTTTCGTGTTACCTTTTTGCGCGCTTGGCTTGCTGCGTCATAGAGCAGGTGCAGCCATTGTCATCGTAACTACGTAGACGATACTATGTTTGAAAAAGCTGTAATTCCCCGTGGGGCAGATAGAGATATCGATATCGGCTTGATTGCAGAGACTATACTGTTTTATGGCAAGACTCAATTGCTTCTAAATAGAGGTGTTCTGGACGCGCTAACTAAGATTCCTTATGATGACTTGTTAGAGCTCTCCTCACGAGGGAGTTTGAACCTATCCTATGTCAAGCCAACGTTTGCTGTCCTATCAACTGGCCTCGTTCGTGCTCATAGTTTTGTTGCATTTGAGCATGGTCCGAAAGAGAGGAAAAGAACGTCAACGTTTCAAGAGGAAATATCAGACGCATTCCTTAAAGCATATGCAGATTCACGCTTGACGCGAAAGGCAATCACGAAATTCATTGATCGGGTTGAGTTATTTCGTCATCCGGGCTTTAGCTCCAAGGAGAATTTGGTTTGCGAATTGACTGGTGGTGATGTTATTGATCCGTATTTTGTTAAGGAGGCTGCGGCCGCAATATTGCGAAGCGTTGCACCAGCATATCGGTCTCCCGTAAATTTTCGATTTGAAGTAATAGACACTGGTAATGGCTATGTTGTGTCTAGCGACCTTGATTTCCAAGCGATCAGTAAACTTTGTTTACCGCCATTTACGAATGACTTTACGTCGGCACATGTACTTGGATTTATACAAGATGCGCGGGCTGACACATTTTTTGCGGCACATTATATGGCTGAGCTCGTCACTACATCCGTATCAAGCGAGATAATAAGACTAAAACACTATGATTGGCTACGACGTGGTGACGCGTCTCGAAAAGAAATTAATTTATTCACAGAGATTATTTGTAATAAACTACCTTCCATTAGAGAAGCCATAATGTCAGGCAATCGTTCTATAGTAGACTACATCAAATTGCTAGATCGAGCTGAGAAATTCAAGAAATGGATTCAGGTAACAAATCCGGACCAAGGGCTTATCAATGCCTACATTCGGGAAGCAACAAGCGGTAGCTGGGCTGATAAAATATCGACGAAAGCCATCAGGATAGCGGTACTTCAGGCAATTGGGCTAGGTATCGAGGCCATAATGCCCATAGGGATGGCAACTACTGCCAGCGCCGCTGTATCAGCAGGTGACACATTCTTGTTAGATCGAATAGCTAAAGGGTGGAGGCCAGCCCACTTCATAAACGGACCCTACAAGAAATTCGTTGATCTGAATACTGTGAAATGAATGCCCTGAGGGGAGGGCACGAACGAGATCATGCGGGTAATCGTGGCGCGCGGGCTGATCGAGAATTAGCGGCGCGAACTTTTGCGCCAGGAATTCGAGGAATGGCGACGCATCACCTTTTCGCCGAAGCGCGCTTAGCCCGTCGTCAGACGGGCGTTCTTCAAGAGCGCCCTGTGGCGCCCGCGCCTTTGCGCGGAATCGACGCGACGAGTCGCGCTCGAATGGAATAAGCATGAGGTGAGCGCCTTTTGCTATCAAACAACAATTCGGCAGATGCGGCGGGTTGCACACGAATGCTCGGCCTGGACACAGTCGAAAGCGTTGCTCACGTCATCCAGGTGGCGCTCACGCCGGTATTCCTGCTTTCGGGAATCGCGTCTCTCCTCAGCGTCCTTGCGACGCGCCTTGCACGTGTGGCCGATCGCGTTGACGCGCTGGCTGACCAATTGGAAGAGGATGGGCCGGTCGATAGACGCAAACTCCAGCGAAAGCTGGCCTACCTTCGGCGCCGGTCCCACGTGCTCGACGCCGCCGTGATGATGGGGACGCTAGGTGGAGTGGCGACGTCTTGTGCGGCTTTGCTCCTGTTCGTCGGTTCGCTTCGAGATCGGCCCGGTGTGTCCCTGTTCGTGGCCTTCGGTTTGGCGCTGCTTTTCACAATGGGCGCGCTCATCGCATTCCTGATCGAAATGCTGCTCGCCAGCCGGGGGTTACGCGATCAGGCGAACTACGCAAACGAGGTCGGAGAGATGCAAGAACTCGCCGCGGAAGAAGTTGGCGAGCCGACCCATGGCGACTCAGGCTAGGGGTTGCCGCTCCTTTGCAGATCAAATCCGGGTAATGTGCGGGCGAATAGTTAACGATAGGGCGCCGGGCGCGGCCTTGGTCGCTTCAGAGCATCGCTCGTGACGCGAGGTGAGCGCCCAGCACCAGCAATGCGCCGAAGAGAATTCGCCGGAACGTCTGCTCGCTGAAGCGGCCGCGCACGGCGCCGCCGGCCGCCATGCCTAGCAACGCAGGGGCAAGCGCCGCGGTTGACGCGCTGACATCTCCAAGGTGGAACGCGCCGCCTGCCGCAAGCACGGCGGCGAGCGCGATAGTGGAGACGGTGAACGAAAGGCCGAGCGCCTGGATCAGTTCGTCCTTGTCCAGGCCCAGCGCGCCGATATAGGGCACGGCGGGAATGGCGAACACGCCGGTCGCGGCGGTGACGACGCCGGTCAGCAGGCCGACCACAGGCCCGAGCCACCACTCGGCCGAAGGCGGCGCGACGAAGCGCGCCGAGCTGAGGCCGAGCCCGGCGTAAAGCATGAGCAGAAGCCCGAGCGCCACATCCGCTTGCCCGGCATGGCTCCCGGTCAGCAAGCCGGTCCCCGCCAGCGCGCCCAGGACAATGCCGGCCAGCATCGGCCAAAGCCGCCTCGCGAGGCGCCCGAAACTCGGGCCTGACGCCAATTGCCAGACGTTGGTGACGAAGGAAGGCACGATCAGGAGCGAGGCGGCCTTGGCGGGCGCCATCACGAGGCTGAGCAGGCCGATCGAGATGGTCGGCAGCCCGAGCCCGATCACGCCCTTGACGAAGCCGGCGACGACGAAGGCGAGCGCCGCGACGACAAGGGGCAAGGGTTCGATGGAGGGCATGCGCGCTTTGGGCCTTGAGCATAAAACCAGCGGCTTTGAAAGCTTTGCCTGGCATGGGGCCAACCCATAAATACGCTCGACCTGACACGGGCGGCGATCGAGAAGGTTGGCGCCGCCGGCGATCGCGCCGTAGCATCGTCGAACGCTAGCGACCCTCGGGAGGAACCATGTCGCACATCGCCTTCATCGGCCTCGGCAATATGGGCGCGCCGATGGCCGCGAATCTCGTCAAGGCCGGGCATTCGGTCGCAGGCTTCGACCTCGTCGAGGCGGCGAAGACGGCGTCCGCCGCCTCCGGCGTCGCCATTGTTGGAACGGCCCGCGAGGCGGTCGCCGGCGCCGACACGGTCATAACCATGCTGCCAGCCGGCAAGCATGTCCTCGCGGCGCATGCGGATTTTCTGTCCGCGGCGCCAAAGGGCGCGCTCGTCATCGATTGCTCGACCATCGACGTCGGGAGCGCAAGACAAGCGCATGAAGCCGGAGCCGCGGCGGGCGTGCTGACGCTCGACGCGCCCGTCTCGGGCGGGGTCGGGGGCGCGACGGCCGGCACGCTCACCTTCATGTGCGGCGGTTCGCCGGAAGCGTTCGCGAAGGCCACGCCGATCCTCGAAAAGATGGGCAAGCGCATCGTCCATTGCGGCGGGGCAGGGGCGGGCCAGGCGGCCAAGATCTGCAACAACATGATCCTCGGCGCGACCATGATCGTGACCTGCGAGGCCTTTGCGCTCGCCGAGAAGCTGGGCCTCAAGGCCGAGGCTCTGTTCGATGTCGCCTCGACCGCTTCGGGCCAGTCGTGGTCGCTCACCAGCTATTGCCCGGTTCCGGGGCCGGTTCCGGCTTCCCCGGCCAATCGCGGCTACAAGCCCGGCTTCGCCGCGGCTCTCATGCTCAAGGATCTCAAGCTCGCACAGGAGGCTGCGGCCAGCGTCGGGGCCCTGACGCCCCTCGGGGCGGAAGCCGCCCAGCTTTATGGGCTCTATGTCGCGGCCGAGCACGGCGGGGACGATTTCTCCGGAATTATCAATTTTTTGCGTGGGTCCTCGAACAAACCCTAGACCTTTTTCCGTCACAGCATAGCTTTAGGGTTGAGACGGGCGCGGCGCGCGTCGACCAGCGGGAGGATTTTCCCATGCGCAATTCCATCACGAAGACCATGGTTGCGGCCATAGCCGCGCTTGGCATGGCGACGGCCGTCGCCACCATCTCCACGCCCGCCGAGGCTCAATGGCATGGCGGCGGCGGCGGCTTTCATGGCGGCGGCTTCCACGGCGGGGGCTTTGGCGGCGGTGGTTTTCGTGGCGGTTGGGGCGGCGGATGGCATGGGGGCGGTTGGCATGGCGGCGGCTGGCATGGTGGAGGTTGGGGCCGGCCCGGATGGGGCGGCGGCTGGGGTTGGCGGCGCGCCGGCTGGGGCGGCGGTTGGGGTCCTGGCTGGAGCGGCGACTGTTGGAATTGCGGCTGGGGCGGCGGTTGGGGCTGGGGTTACGATCCCGGCTGGGCGATCGCAGCGGCGACAGTGCCGCTCGGGGTCGCGATCGCGGCCAACGCGGCTCAACCCGTCTATGGCGGCGGCCCGGGCTGCTGGGTTCGGCGGCGGGTTTGGACATCGGGCGGACATTATCTTGGGCGGCGCCTGGTGAATCTTTGCGACTGATGTTTGCGAACGGTTGGAAGCCGATCGCGCGGGCCAAAGCCTTCGAAAACCGTAAAACCCGAGCCGCCCTCGTGAATATTTGTTCAGCGTTTCCTGCGAAAACTTGTTTGTGAAGGTTCGCTGCGCCGTGGACTGGGCGCAAATCTCGCTTGGGCGCCCCAACGACGCCCGGGCGTCAAAGGGCCGCCGCTTTTCGATCAAAATGTGAGCGACGACACAGCGCACATCCGCCGAGCGCGTTATTGGTTTTGTGATTGGCGGGAATGAACTTGGGTCGGCGTCCGCAATTCGAGGCGCGGGCCGACCATGGAGGTGGAAATGCGTAAGTCGATTTCGAACGCAATTGTCGCCGGGCTGGCCTCGCTGGCGATGGCTGGGGCGGTCGTTCTGCCGACGACTCCGGCGTCGGCCGGAGGGTGGCATGGCGGCGGCGGAGGCTGGCACGGCGGCGGCGGAGGCTGGCACGGCGGCGGTGGAGGCTGGCACGGCGGCGGCTGGCATGGAGGCGGCTGGCATGGAGGCGGCTGGCATGGAGGTGGCTGGCATGGAGGTGGCTGGCATGGAGGTGGCTGGGCAGGCCGCGGGACCTGGCATTCGGGCTATTGGCGCGGCGGTAACTGGTACGGCGGCTGGTGGGGCCCCGCGATTGCTGCGGGCGTGATCGGCGGCGCGGCTATCGCCGCCTACCCCTATTGGGGCGGCAGCTATGGTTATGGCGGCGGCGGTTGCTGGCAGGTTCGCCCGACCTACGATGCTTACGGCAATTTTCTCGGCCAGCAGTCCGTCAACGTCTGCTAGCGATTTCGCGGTCGCGCGTTCAACCGGGGCCGCGCGCAAGAGCGTGCTGCGAAAAGCGAAAGGCGATTTTTCGCAAAAAAAGCGCGCGAATTCATGGAAGCGCAGAGGACTTGGCGATTCCACGGACTCGCCAAGGTCTCTCGCGGCGCCCTTTTCAGTTGTGCGCCGGCCAGAACGTTCCGCCTGTCATCGGCTTCGGAACGCCGGTCGTGGCCGGAAACGAGATCGGCAAGCCGCGCCTCGAACGTAAAGCCAGATAGGCGAAGCATTGGGCCTCGATGCTGTCGCCGTCGAAGCCGATCGCCTCGACCGGCTCGACCTTAACATTGAGCCGTTCACTGAGCCGGCGCATCAGGTTCTGGTTTCGCCGTCCCCCGCCCCCCACTAGCCAGCGCGCCGGCGCCTGGGGCACGTGCTTCAGCGCGGCCGCCGTCGATTCGACCGTGAACGCACTCAGCGTCGCCGCGCCGTCTGCGTCGCTGAGGCGCCCGACGCGGGCAGCGGCGGCGCTGAAATGATTGCGGTCGAGGGATTTGGGCGCAGGGCGGTCGAAATAGGGATCGGCCATAAGGCTCGCGAGCGCCTCTGCATCGACCCGTCCGCTTTGCCCAAGCGCGCCATCTTTGTCGTAAGCCAGTCCGCGCCGGAGGATGAGAAAGTCGTCGATCAGCGCATTGGCCGGGCCGGTGTCGAAGGCGATGATCTCTCCGTCCTGGCCAAGATAAGTGACGTTGCCGACGCCTCCCCAGTTGAGGATCATCAGCGGCCGCTCGAGGCCCGCGGCCATCGCCGCGTGGTAGACAGGCGCGAGCGGAGCGCCTTCGCCGCCGGCCGCCACGTCGGCTGTGCGAAAGGCCGAGACCACATCGATTCCGAGCGCCGCCGCGGCGCGCGCCCCGTCGCAGAGCTGGCGGGTCAAGCCCGCGCGCGGGCGATGCAGGATCGTCTGCCCGTGCAGGCCGACGACGGCGACCCGCTCGCGGGGGAAAGAAAATCGCTCCAGGAACGCCTCGACCGCCGCGACATGCGCGTCGGTCACCAGCCGCTCGAGTTCGAGCTGCGGCGCCTGGGCTTCGCTTAAATTCGCGACCACATCGCGCAGGCGCTCTGCGACGGCTCGCGGATAGGGGAACGTCGCGGCGGGCCCCGTCGCGAGCTCTGCCTGCCCATCGCTTTCGATCAGCGCCACGTCGATGCCGTCCATCGACGTGCCGCTGATGACGCCGATCGCCGTCTCCAGTCCTTTCTTATCGCTCATCGTCTTCAATCTGATCCACGCCGTCGCTCTGATTGGCGCCGGGCGCCCATAGGATGTCGGACTTGCCGAAGTCGTTGGCCGCGCGCGCCGCCACGAACAGATAGTCGGACAGGCGGTTGACATAGGCGAGCGCCGCCTCGCCGACCTCCTCGCCCTCGATTGCCGCGAGCGCGACCATGGTTCGCTCCGCCCGCCTTGAGACCGCGCGCGCCTGATGTAGCGCGGCGGCGGCCCCCGTTCCGCCTGGCAGGACGAACGAACGCAGCGGATCGAGCCTCGCGTTGAGCGCATCGATCGCGTGCTCGAGCGCCTTCACCTGCGACGCCGCGACGCGCAGCGCCGCGCCCGGCGCCTCGTGGGGTTGGCGCGGCAGGCAGAGGTCGGCGCCGAGATCGAACAGATCGTTCTGGATCCGCGTCAGCGTTCGTTCGATCGCGAGATCGACCGCGTCGCCCGCATGGCGCACGGCGAGGATCGCGAGGCCGATGGCGCAGTTCATCTCGTCGACGTCGCCCATCGCCGCGACGCGCGCGTCGCTCTTTATCCGCCGCGATCCGTCGCCAAGGCCAGTCTCGCCCTTGTCGCCTGTGCGGGTGTAGATGACATTGAGCTTGACCATGGGCCCCGCGTAGCGCGGCGAAGCGGCGGCGTCCACTCCGGCGCCTTGGCTCAATTGACCCTGCGGTCGCGTCCCTTCCAGAAAGGCTCGCGCAGTTCGCGCCTCAGAATCTTACCCGTGATGTTGCGCGGGATCGAGCCGACGAAATCGACCGACTTCGGCGCCTTGTAACTGGCGATGCGCGTCCGCGCCCAGGCGATGATGTCGGCCGCGTCGCCCGCCGCTCCGGGCTTCAGGACCACAATCGCCTTCACAGCCTCGCCCCATGTGTCGTCCGGGACGCCGATCACCGCCGCGTCGGCGATCGCCGGATGACCGAAAAGCGCATTCTCGACCTCCGCCGGATAGACGTTCTCGCCGCCGGTCACGATCATGTCCTTCACCCTGTCGTAGATGAAGACGTAACCCTCCTCGTCTATGTAAGCGGCGTCGCCGGTCAGCATCCACCCGTCGCGGATCGAGGCCGCGGTCGCCTCGGGCTTCATCCAGTACCCCTTCATCACGACAGGGGACCTGATCAGGACTTCCCCGACCGCGCCTCTCGGAGCCTCCTCGCCGTCGGGCGCGACGATCTTGAGCTCGACGCCCGGCCAGGCTCGGCCGCAGGAGCGCAGCTTGCCCTTCGCCGGATCATGATCGGCATGCGGGAGGAATGTGCCGGCGCCGCAGGTCTCGGTCATGCCGTAGAGCTGCACGAAGTCGCAGCGAAAGCGGGCGCTTGCGCGGATGAGCAGATCTTCGGAGATGGGCGAGGCCCCATAGGTGACGCTTCGCATGCTGGAGAGATCGGCGCTGTCGATGCCTGGCGCCTGCATCAGCATCTGGATCAGCGCGGGGGCGAGGAACGCGTGATTGACCCGCTCCTTGCCGATCATGTCGAGCATGAGCTGTGGCGCGGCGTCTCTCAGAATCGCCGAGCGCGAGCCGCTCGCCATCGCGATCAGCGCGACATTGATGCCGGCGACGTGAAAGAACGGCATCGCCGCCAGAACCGTGTCGCCCGGTTCATATTCGAGGCCGCCCGAAGTGGCCACGAGCTCGAAGATCGCGAGATAGTTCCGGTTCGTCAGCCGAACCCCTTTGGGAACGCCGGTCGTCCCGGACGTGTAGAGCTGGATCACGTCGTCCTCAAGGTCCACTTCGAGCCCAGGATCGTCCAGCTTCTCGGCTTCCATCCACGATTCGAGCCGCTCGTAGCCTTCGCGGTCAAAGCCGAGCGCGATCAGGCGGGGCTTCGAGGCGACCATGGCGATCGCCTGGTCGGCGAGGTCGGCGACATCCGGTCCGACGATGAGGATCCTCGCGCCGCTATCCTCGAGCAGGCGGGCGATTTCGAGGGCGGCGAGGCGGAAGTTGAACGGCGCAAGCGTCGCGCGCGCCTTGCAGGCGCCGAGCAGGCACGGCAGGAAATGATCGTCATTCTTGCTGAGATAGGCGATCCGCTCCTGTGTCCGGACGCCGGACGAGATGAGCGCGTTGGCGAAGCGCGAGGCGATTGCGTCGACTTCGGCAAAGGTCGTGGACCGGCCGTCGAACAGAAGGGCAGGCGCATTCCCGCGGCGGAGCGCCTGAACGCGCGCCACATCCGCCACGCTGCCGATGCCGTCGAGCTCGATCATGGCGCCCTCCCACCCCAAGACCCGCGCGGCTGCTCCTCAAGCAGCCGTTCGCCGACGGCCCAAATCGGGCAACAAACCGGCTGCCTTTCCCTTATTATGCGCGTCCTTTCCGGCCGTGCAATCGGCTGGGGGCCGAGTGCGATCCGCGTCCCGCGGCGAGCCAGTGCGCTTGTCGCTTGAGTTGCAGAAAAAGAGGCTTAAGCGACTGAAGAGATTGAGTCGCACGCAAAAACGCACAGCCGCCTGAACGCCGTTAGGGTCCGCCGCTGTCCCGCTTCATCAGCCGTTCGAGATAGTCGCGTTCGTCGACGGGGCGGGCGGGGTCGGCGAGGCGCCGGCGCAGCTCCTCCATGACGCGGCGGGCGCGCTCGGCGGCGCCAGCGGATTCCCTCAGCGGCCCCTCCTCGCGGCCTTTCTCGCCATCCGCTCCGCGGCCGAGGGGATCCTGGCCGGGTTGTTGCCCCGGCCGGCCCCTGCGCGCGACATAGTTGCCTCGGCCATTGCGCCCTTTGCCCTGACCCTGGCCGTCCATCTGCTTTTGCAGGCCCTGAGCGCCGTCGCGCAAAGCCTCGAGCGCACGGCCCTGGGCGTCGACCGCCGCGCCCTTTCCGGACTGGCCGCCCTTGCCGGACTGGCCGCTCTTGCCCTGTTTTCCGCCCTGACCGCCCTTGAGGTCGCCTTGGGCCTCCTTCATGTCGCCTTGCGCGTCGTCGAAGCCCTTCTCGCCCTTCATGCCCAAGCTTTTGAGCTTGCGCTGCAATTCGGCGAGGCGGTCGCGCAGCTCCTGCTGGCGGTCGCCAAGCTTAGGCTCGCCCTGGTCAGCCTGGTCCTGGTCCTGGTTGTCCGCCTGATCGGAATCGTTGTCGCCCTGGTCGGGGGCGTTCGAGCCGTCCTGGTCCTCTAGCCCCTGTAGGTCCTGCTGCCCCGGGTTCGATTGATTTCGCCGGGCCCGCTTGCGGGCGCGGTCCTTCTGGTCGCTGCGGAACGTGTCGTCGCGCAGCTTCTGCTGGTCGCGAAGCAGCTTCTCGAGTTCGCCGATCTGCTTGCGCATCTCGCGGTCGGCCGGGCTTTCCTGGCCTTCGCGGGCGCTGCGCATGTTCTCGAACATCTCCTGCATCTGATCGAGCATGGCCTGCGCGTCTTCGCGCGAGCCGTTGCGGGCGCTGTCCTCCATCTGGTCGAGCAGCTTGTCGAGATCCTGCGCCTGAAGGTTCTGATCCTCCGCGTTGCTGTCGGGGGGCGAATTGCGCGCCATCTCGCTCATGAAGCGATTGGCGGCCTCGCGCAGTTGCTGCATGAGCTTGTTGATTTCCTGGTCGCTCGCGCCGCGCTGAAGCGCCTCGCGCAACGCCTGCTCGGCGGCGCGCAGGTCGCGCTGAGCCTGGGTGGAGTCGCCATCCTCGATCTGCTGGGCCATCGCCCAGAGCAGGGCTGCGACGTCGAGCAGATCGGCGTCGCTCCGCGCGTGCTCGAGCGAGGACTTGGCCTGTTTGAGGCCGAGATAAACATTGGCCGGGGTGTCGAACAGGTCCGGCGCGATGGCGAGGGCGGTCAGCGCCGTGTCCACCTGCTTTGGCGCATGATCCGGGTCGAGAATGAGGTTGCGCCGTTGCTCGACCAAAGCGCGCGCCAGCGGATTATGGAAGATGCGCTGCGGCAGCGTCATTTCGATCGGCGCGCTCTCGCCGGTCTTGCCCGAAATGCTGACGGCGTTGAGCGTCATCATGACCTTGGCGCCTGCCCACGGATGCTCGGAGAGATCGACGGTGGTGCGCGCGTCGCCTGAGCCGTTGGCGGTCGGCGGCAGTTGCAGGGCCGCCTGGGGCGGCGGCGCGAGCGTGCGCGGCGCTGGACCGGAGCCTTCGTGCGGGCGGGCGAAGTCCGCCCGGGCGCCAGCAAGCCCGAACCGGTCCTGAGTTCGGTAGGCCAGCGTCAGCGAGCCGCTGAGGTTGGCGCGCGGATCCTCGGTAGAGACGATCGTCGGCTTGCCGGCCGGCGTGACGGCGAGGACGACGGTCGCCACGGGTCCGCCATTGCGCAGGACCGTGGCCTTGCCCGGACCATGGATCGTCCAGCGCTTTTCGACAGGCGCGCTCGCCTCCGCTGTGCTCTTCTGTCCGGGCGGTGACGCGCTCGGCTGCGCCTCGCCCTTCTGTTCGGAGGGGGTGATTCCCCCGTCGACGCGCGTGCCCACGACGCTCGGATCGCCGCGCACCACCAGGACGGAATCCTCCGGCACGGTCAGCGTCTGCGGATCGGCGCTCTTGAAGTCGATGACCAGCGGAGGCTGGCCGGCGTAGGGCGGCGGGTCGATCCAGGCGTCGATGCGGCTCGCCGCCACGGCGGCGACGGCCTCGTCGCTGCGCCAGTCGAAAGCGGAGGCAAGGCGGCCATACATCTCCGGTCCCGCAACGACCGCGGCGGCGAAGGCGAGCATCGCCACGCCGAAGCGGAGCGCGTAGGGGTCCCGATCAACCATGCGCGGGTCGGGAGGGGCGACGCGGATGGTCTCGATTTCGCGCTCGAGGCGAGCCTGATGGGCCGCCCAAAGCGCCTGCGTGTCGGCGTCGCCGTGGTTATTGGCGAGCGTGTCGGCCAGAGACGTGGCCGGACGGTGGCTCGCCTTCGAGTCGCGGTCGAGGCGGGCCAGGACGTCGGGCCTGGCCGGACGGCGCAACCGCACGAGCGGCGAGAGAGCCGCTCCGCAGGCGAGCGCGAACAGGACGACGCCGCCGATGCGGAAGGCGCGCGGCGCAAACTGCCAGACGCCCGCCCACGAGGCGGCGAGAAACAGGATCAGGACAGCGAGCGTGAAGACGAGCGGCGGCCATGCCCGCTCGACCAACAGCGCCCGTCGCGCCAGCACCGCTAGCGTCGCGAGCCGCCCGCTGCCGTTTGATGATTTATCCAGGTCGTTCACCGCAACGCATGATCCGGAATTGTTGAGTTAGATTGTGCCCGAATTCGTTGAGCGCAAGTTTCAGGCCAACGCGCGGCGAGGCAACGCCTGAACGCTGGCTCCGGTTCCCGCGAATCTAACCGAGTAGGCTCACATTAGCCAGTGCGGAAGCGTATCGAGGCCGATCAACTCCTCGTACGTCCGCCTCGGCCGCACCACCGCGTATTCCTGGCCTTTCACCAGCACCTCCGGAACGAGCAGGCGGGAATTGTAGGTTCCGGCCTGGACGGCGCCATAGGCGCCGGCGCTCATCACCGCGACAAGGTCGCCGGGACCAAGTTCCGGCAGGTCGCGGCCGAGCGCCAGATAGTCGCCGCTCTCACAGACCGGACCTACGACATCGCTGCGCACGAGATGCGCGGCGTGCGGCTCGGGCGCTTTCACCGGCAGGATGTCGTGGTGCGCGTCGTAGAGCGTCGGCCGCACGAGGTCGTTCATCGCCGCATCGACGATCACGAAACGCTTGTTTTCGCCCTTCTTGAGGTAGAGGACCGAAGCCACCAGCGCTCCGGCGTCGCCGACGATGGCGCGGCCAGGCTCCAGAATCACCTTGCAGCCGAGCGCCGCCGTCCGCTTCGCGACAACCCGGGCGTATTCCTCCGGCGTGGGCGGCGGATTGTTGTCATTGCGATAAGCAATGCCGAGGCCCCCGCCCAGATCGACATGCTCGATCGTGTGCCCATCGGCTCTCAGCGCCTGCACGAATTCGGCGAGCAGCGCGAACGCGTCATCGAAAGGCTCGAGGTCGGTGATCTGCGAGCCGATATGCATGTCGACCCCATGGACGCTGAGGCCCGGCAGGGTCCGGGCGTAGGCGTAGACGTCGCGGGCGCGCGAGATCGGCACGCCGAACTTGTTCTCCGATTTTCCCGTCGCGATCTTGGCGTGGGTCCGCGCGTCGACGTCGGGATTGACGCGAATGGCGATCGGCGCGACTTCGCCGCGGCTCGACGCCACGCGGGAAAGCGCCTCGAGCTCCGGCTCCGATTCGACGTTGAAACAGAAGATTTTCTCGCTAAGCCCAAGGTGCATCTCGGCCAGGGTCTTGCCGACCCCGGAGAAGATGATCCGCTCTCCGGGAACGCCCGCCGCCCGCGCCCGCCTCAATTCTCCCTCGCTGACGACGTCCATGCCAGCGCCAAGCTCCCCGAGCGTCCGCAGCACCGCCTGATTCGAATTGGCCTTCATCGAATAGGAAATAGCCATGTTCTGGCCGGCGAATGCGTCCCGAAAAGCCTTGAAACTGCCGGCGATCGCGGCGCTCGAATAGCAATAGAATGGCGTCTCGACGGCTTCAGCGATTGTCGCCAACGCGACGTCCTCGGCATGAAGAGCGCCGTTGCGATAGGTGAAGGGATGCATCCGCGGGAGTTAAGCTTATTTCAGCAGGAAATCGAGGAAGAACGGTTGTTTCGGCGGCACGATTGGCGGGATCGACGGCTTGGACAGGGCGCCGAGGTTGCTGCCGTTTGAGCTTGCATGGGCCGGTTTGGGCGGCGCATTGGGGTCCGGGGGAGGCTCGAGCGGGCCATATTTGCCGCAAGCGCCGAGAGACAGCGCGATGAGGGGGCCGAGCGCCATGAGGCGCGCGCGCCCGGCGAAAGACTGGCAGAATTGGGCGGCCACGAACGACTCCGGACAATCGGACCGCACTATACAGAAACGGCGCGCGGAGGCGAGGCGGCAGCCTCAGTCTATGTCCTCCGGCGGGATCCGGATGAGACAGCGTAGGCCGTCGGGTTCGAACCTCACCTCCGCCCCGCCCTGCGGCGAATACCCGAGGCTGCGCGTGATCACGACGTGGCCGAAGCCGCTGCTCCTGGGTTTTGTGACGGGGGGGCCGCCGAACTCCCGCCACTCGACGGTCGCCGGCTCGCCGGGCGCGCCCAAGGTCGAAAACAGCGAGACTGCTCCGCCCTCGCAGGACAGCGCCCCGTATTTGACCGCGTTCGACGCCAGCTCGTGGACGATCAGTCCGAGAGCGATCGCGGCGCGCGGCTTGAGAGTGATCGTCGCGCCTTTAAGCTTCACCCGGTCGTGCGGGTCCTGAAGGTAGGGGGCGAGCTCCGTCGTGACGACCTCGCCGATCGAGAGCCCGCTCCAGGAGCTTTTGGACAGAAGATTATGGGTTGCGGCGAGAGCATGAATGCGCGCCGAGAATGATTTCTTGAATTCGTCGATGCTCTCTTCGCGCGTGCGCTCGAGAATCGACAGAACCAGCGTCAGCGTGTTCTTGACCCGATGATCGAGCTCCGCCATCAGCAGGTTCTGCTGCTTCTCCGCGGCCTTCCTCTGAGAGAGATCCACCATCGTGATGACGCATCCGCTGATCGCGCCTTCGGGCGACAGCGGCGCGGCGCTGACGAGGAGATCCTTGGTTCGCGGCGCCTTGGCGGCGTAGGCCTCCAGACCCTGGACGGCGGCGCCGCTGATCGCCATCCGGACGAGGTCAGCGGTCTGGACGAGGCCAGTCGCATCGTTGAAGGCGAGTTGAATGGCCTCATGGAAGGGCCGGCCAAGAACGTCGCCCTCCGCGATCGCCTGCACCGCGGCGTTGGCGTGGGTGATCGCGCCCTCAATGTCGCACACCACCACCGCCTCGTTCGCCGAAGCAATGATCGCACGAGCGGTTCGCTCCGCGGCGACGCTTTTTTCCGCCCGAACCCGGTCCGTGAGGTCCGTCAGCGTGATCGCCCAACCGTTGACCACGCCGGTCTGGAGCGGCTCGGCTGACGCGAGATAGTAGCGATCCTCGTCCCCATTCGTCAGCGATATTTCGCACGAACTCGCGGCGTCGTTCGACGCTTCCGCCGCCGCCAGAAGCGATTTGATCTGTGCGCCCGTTGTCTCATCGAACTGGTTGGCGAACGGCAACCCCTGAAGCTGGGCAAGAGGCTTTCCGATCAGCGCGGTCAGAATGCTATTGGCGTAAAGGATCTCGCCGTTCGCGCCAAGCGCCGCGGCGCCATGGCCCATCGTCTCCATGAACGCCCGATAGGAATCGTTGTCGCCTCCAAGAGTGAAGACCTGCTCGTGCTGGACCGGGCGCATGACGAGCGCGTCGATTTCGCCCTGCCGGATGGCCCGGATGGTCTCCTCAGCCTCCTCGAGACGCCAAAGCAGTTCCTTATGAGACTGCAGCAGTTCCTTGTAGGACTGTGGACCTTCGTTCGAGGCTGGGAGCCGGGTCATTGGCCGGCGGTGACGTTCAGGCTGATCAACACCTTATGGGTGTCCGACAAATCGCCGATGATTTTGCGGATCGGCACGGGAAGCTGTCGAACCAAGGTTGGAATCGCCACAATGCTGTGTTCGCGGGCGAGATGAGGGTGCTTCTTGAGGTCGATAACCTCAACGGCGTATTTTCCGTCCATATGCTCTTTGCAAATGCGTTCGAGATTGGAGATCGCGGCCAACGACTTCGGCGTCTGTCCCGCGACATAAAGCACGAGCTTGCTGACGTCCCCGTCCTGTTTTTCCTCAGTCATGACGACGCCTTTCGATCGGCAAGGCCAGACCGCCCCTCCAACGCAGCGCCGTCGTCGACGGCTGCCTGTTTCACGTAGTCGGTCTCGTTATCCATCAGGCGTTTCAATTCGACCTCGTCGGCGGCCATGTCGGCGCGCAACACTTCAATCTGCGCCTCGAGCTTTCTACGCCGATGCCTGACTTGTTGTTCCAGCCGGGCCACTTCCCCGGCGCGCAAAAGTTCCTCCCGCCGGGATAAGGCTTCCTGCGCTCGCCGGGCGGAGCCGGTCAGCGCGCCGCCCGCGCCAATGTAGGGTTTTCGCAACTCGATGCCTTGGGAACTCATGATGAACTCGCGCACCTGGTTGGAGTGTTGTATGCCGCGGGCCTTCAACAGGTAAAGTTCACGATTGAACTCGCCGTTGATCTCGCGGTTGAGCATCAGGATCCAGGCGTCCATCAGCGACGACAATCCGACGTCTGTCCGGGTTTCGTCGCTTTTGGCGTGAGTCAGATGGATAAACACGCCCGTCACCCCGCGCGATTTCAGAAAATCGACCATTCTGAGCAGCATGGCCTGGATTTCGGCCTCTTGGCCTGACGCATCGAAGGCGGAGATCGGGTCAAGGACGACCAGTTTCGCCTTCCACCGCGTGATCTCACGCATCATGATCGCAAGATGCATTTCGAGGCTGTAGAACGTCGGCCGCGCCGGGACGTAACGAAGTGTGCCGTTGTCCAGATAGGGCTGGAGGTCGATTCCGACCGAACGCATGTTTCGCACCATCTGCTCGCCGGATTCCTCAAACGAGAAATAAAGCGCGCTTTCGCCTTTGCGGCAGGTCGCACCGGCGAAGCTCGCGGCGAGCGCACTTTTTCCAGAGCCCGCCACACCCGAAACCAGAATGCCCGATCCGCGATGAAAACCCCCGCCGGCCAGCATCGCGTCGAGATCGGCGACCCCTGTCGAGATGCGCTCTTCAAAGACCTTGTGGGTGAGGCCGAGCGCGCTCACCGGCAAGACGCTGAATCCGTCGGCGTCGATGAGAAATGGATATTCGTTGGTCCCATGGGCGGTGCCGCGATACTTCACGATGCGAAGCCTGCGGGTGGATATCTGGTCCTGGACCCGATGATCGAGCAGGAGAACGCAATCGGAAACGTACTCCTCCAGGCCCTGGCGGGTGAACGTTCCCTCGCCTCGCTCCCCGGTGATGACCGCGGTCAGCTCCCGCTCCTTGAGCCAGTCGAACAGGCGGCGGATTTCAGCTCTAAGGATGGCGGTGTTCGAAAACGCGGAGAACAGGCTCTCGATGGTGTCGAGCACAATCCGCTTTGCGCCCACCTGTTGAACGGCCAGCTCCAGCCGGATGAAAAGGCCTTCGAGATCATAATCGCCGATTTCGGCGAGCTCGGAGGGATCGACCGCGACATGCTCGATGCGGATCTTGTTGCTGGCGATAAGATCGTCGAGGCCGAACCCGAGCGACGCGACGTTGTTGACGATGTCAGCCGGGCGCTCCTCAAAGGTCACGAATACGCCGGGCTCGCCAAGATCGCGGGCGCCGTGAACAAGGAAAGTCGACGCGAACAGCGTCTTGCCGCAACCCGCGCCGCCGCAGACCAAAGTAGGCCGGCCGGTCGGCAGGCCGCCCAACGTGAGCTCGTCGAAACCGCTGATGCCGGTCTGGGACTTTCCGATGCCTGCCGTCATGCCCGCGTTCGCCTCCGGCGCTTATGATAAGCGCTCAGGTCTATCGAAAGGCGTCCTTCCCCTCAAGCGGACAAGGTCCAGGCATGGATCCAGGATGTTCCTCCTCCTTTCGCGTATGGGTCGCGTCCCGAATTGCTCTCGCAGGGAATCGCCGGCCGAGTGGCGGCCTCGAATTGTGTTCAAAGGATCAATCGTAACCCCGTGCGAAGGGCTTGCTTTTGCCGGCCGTCCGCGCCTGGGCGACGCTGATGCGCCGACGCGGTGTGCATCAGGGGCGGTAGCGCAGCGCCTCCACCAGAAGCGTAAAGGCCGGCCCTTGATGGCGGCGGCTCGGGAAATAGAGGTGGTAGCCAGCAAAGGGCGGACACCAGGATTCGAGCACGCGTGTCAGCCGCAAGGCTTCGATGTCCGCCCGCACGTAATCCTCGGGTAGATAGGCAATGCCAAGGCCGTCCCGAGCCGCCTGCAGCGCAAGCGCGATCTCGTTGACGATCAACTGCCCCTCGACCCGCACATTCAGCGCAAAACCGTCCCGCGATTCCAGCCGGACGCGATGGAGAAAAACCAGGCCCTGGTCGACCTGCTGAAGCGCGTCGCGAACGAAAAGGGCGCGACTCCGGCTCAGATCGCGCTTGCGTGGCTGCTCGCCCAGCGCCCCTATATCGCGCCGATCCCGGGCACAACGAAGCTTCATCGGCTCGAAGAGAACATCGACGCCGCCGAGATTGAACTGACGCGGGACGACCTACGGACCATCGCAGATGCAGCCTCGTGGATTGAGATCAAGGGCGACCGTTATGCACCGCGGCAAATGGCGATGGTCGGACGGGATGCTCCGCCGGTCGGCGCTGGCGCGTAAGCGCGCAGAGTCTGCGATGCGCCGCGGGCGCCATGGACGCGGCTCGCGGTGATCGATGCTACCCTGGCATGCGGTCGAACACCTTGAAGCCGGGCGGAATCATCGCCCAGTCCGGCCGGCCCTCGGCGAAGATGGCGATCGCCGGGTGGAAGGCGGACGGATCGTCGAGCGAGCCAGCATAAAGCGTGTAGGAGGCGGACTGGCCGATTTCGCCGCCGAACACCAGGCTCATGCAAATGGCGCAGCGGTTTCGCACCGCATCGCCGCCATTTGCGGCTTTCGAATGGAACTGGCGGGCTTCGCCGGTGAAGCGGACGGCCTCCGCCTTGAATCCCATGAAGGGCGCAAAGCCCGAGCCCGACGCGCGGCGGCAATCCACACAATAGCAATGGCCCGAGCCCATCGGCTCGCCGACAGCCTCGTAGCGCAGCGCGCCGCACAGGCAGCCGCCGGTATAACGCTTCGGTTCAGTGGTCATGGCGATGATCGCTCCGCCGTGAAGCTTCGAGGTCTTTCAATGGAATGGCCGCGGAGGGGGCGCAAGCGGCGCGGCCCCGAGAGCGGCGCTCTCGCCTCGTCCTGCCGGACCGTCACGAACTCGGAGCGCAAGCCGGAGGCGGCGCCCTGCCGCGATTTGGCGACACGGACAGGTTTTGGCGCCTAACCTCTTGAAAAGTCCAGACAGGCGCCAGAACCACTGCGGCGGTCCGGCGCGGTCCTGAGCCCGCGAGGCGCCGACGGTTGCGAAGGCCAGGACGCCAGGCGGACGAGTGCGGACGGCCCTTGCGCCCCGCCGCTCGATGGTCCACATAAGCTCTGGGAGGTTGGCGAAGGACGTACCGCTCGCCAACCGGGTCAGGTCCGGAAGGAAGCAGCCCTAACGAGACAGGGCGGGTCTTTGTCCAACCTCCCACTGGCGCGCTTGGGCCGTGAGCGAGGCGGGTTCGCCTTCGCGAGCCGGCGATCGGTCGAGCGCACCTTGAGGAACCGCCTCCTTTCCTGACGATTAGAGGCCGCTGTTGAGCGATTCGCTCTTCCCTGTCGCCGACGCAGCAGCGAAGCCCGACTCCCCCTATCGGGTGTTGGCGCGAAAATACCGGCCGATGCGCTTCGAGGACCTCGTCGGCCAGGAGCCGATGGTGCGCACGCTGGCCAACTCCTTCGCGGCGGCTCGCATCCACCAAGCCTATATCCTCACCGGTGTGCGCGGCGTCGGCAAGACGACGACGGCGCGCATTCTGGCGCGCGCCTTCAACTATTCCCTGCCGGGCAGGATCGATCGCCCGAGCATCGAAATGCCCGAGCTTGGGCTCCACTGCCAGGCGATCATGGAGTCCCGCCATGTCGACGTGATCGAGATGGACGCGGCCTCCCACACCGGCATCGACGACGTGCGCGAGATCATCGAGAATGCACGCTATCGCCCGGTTTCGGCGCGCACCAAGGTCTATATCATCGACGAAGTGCACATGCTCTCGAAGCAGGCCTTCAACGGCCTCTTGAAGACGCTCGAAGAGCCGCCTGAGCACGTCAAGTTCCTGTTTGCGACCACCGAGATCGACAAGGTGCCGATCACCGTGCGCTCGCGCTGCATTCGGTTCGATTTGCGGCGCATCGAATCGGGCCCGATGATCGCGCATTTGAGCAGGATTTGCGCGGCCGAGGGCGTCGCCGCAGAGCCCGAGGCTCTGGCGCTGATCGGCCGCGTCGCCGAAGGCTCCGTGCGCGACGCGCTGTCGCTGCTCGACCAAGGCATAGCGCATGGCGGCGATGGAGGCGTCACGGCCCTCGCGATTCGCGATATGCTGGGCCTCTCGGACAGGGGCGACATCATCGCGCTGTTCGAGCGCCTCATGAAGGGTGAGATCGCCGAGGCCCTCGAGATCACGCGCGCGCTTCACCAGGCGGGCGCCGACGCGGCCGACATCCTCGTTGAGATCGCCGAGTTTTGCCACTTCGTCACCCGCGCCAAAATCGCGCCCGCGGCGACCGCGGATCCGGCGGTGAGCGAGGTCGAGCGCGAGCGCGCCCGAGAATTCGCCGACAAGGTGACGATCGGAGTTCTGGCGCGCGCCTGGCAGATTCTGCTGAAAGGTGTGGAGGATGTGAAGGATTCGCCTCGCCCGCTCGCTTCCGCCGAGATGGCGCTGATCCGCCTCGCCTATGCGTCCGATCTGCCGACCCCTGAGGAGGCGCTTCGCAAGCTAGGCCAGGGGGCCGACGCGCCGCGCCACGCGCCGCCGCTGCCGTCCGGCGGCGGGGGACCGCGCGCCTCGGTGCGGCTCGCCGCCCAGGAACCGGCTCCTGCTCCCGCTCCGGCCGCGCCCGTTTCGCCCCCCGCTTCCGCGCGCGCCGCCGTCCCTCGGCTTGCGTCATTCGACGACGTCGTCGCGCTTGCGCGCGCCAGGCGCGATATCCAGCTCGTTCAGGCCCTTGAGCGCGAGGTGCGGCTCGCCCGGTTCGAACCGGGCAGCATCACCTTCACGCCCGTGGAAGGCGCGGGATCTGCGCTGGCGCAGACGCTGAGCCGGCGGCTGCAGGAATGGACCGGCGAGCGCTGGATGGTGGCGCTGGTGGCGGGCTCGACCACGCCAACCTTGCGCGAGACCGCGGAGGCCCGCGAGGCCGAGCGAACGAGCAATGCGGCATCGCATCCGCTCGTGCAAAAGGTTCTTGACCGATTCAAAGGGGCCCGCATCGTCGACGTCCGGCGTCCCGAGGCGGCGCCGTCCCCCGCGCTTGGCGAGGCCGATGACGAGGTCGGTTACGCCGATTCCGGCGTCGACCCCGCCGATGACCTCTGAGAAGGAGACCGCCGCCATGGATATCATGGGCATGATGAAAAAGGCGCAGGCCGTTCAGGCCAAGCTCCAAGAGGCCCAGGAGGAACTCGGGCGTATCGAGATCGAAGGTCAGTCGGGCGGCGGCATGGTGAGCCTGACGCTCACCGCCAAGGGCGAGCTGAAGGGCGTGCGCATCGACGCCTCGCTCCTGACCCCTTCCGACAAAGAGATGCTGGAAGATCTCATTGTCGCCGCCTTCAATGACGGCAAGGCTAAGGCGGACCGCGTGGCGGCGGAGAAGATGCAGTCCCTGACCGCCGGGCTGCCGCTCCCGCCCGGCATGAAGCTGCCGTTCTAGAGGCCGGATGTCGACCAGCGTCGCCGGACCGGAAATCGAGCGTCTCGTCCAGCTTCTCGCGCGCCTGCCGGGACTGGGGCCGCGCTCGGCGCGTCGCGTCGCGCTTCACCTCATCAAGAAGCGCGAGACGCTGCTCGCGCCGCTTGCGGATGCGTTGCGCGTCGCGCACGAGCGGATCCTGACCTGCTCTGTCTGCGGAAATGTTGACACGTGCGATCCTTGCACGATCTGCGCGGACGAGCGCCGCGATTCGACAACGATCGTCGTCGTTGAGTCCGTCGGCGACCTTTGGGCGCTGGAGCGGGCCGGCGCGACCCGGGCGCGCTACCATGTCCTCGGCGGCGCCTTGTCGCCGCTCGACGGCGTCGGTCCATCCGATCTCAATCTGGCCCCCCTGGTCGCGCGCATCGCCAAAGGCGGGGTGAGCGAATTGATCCTGGCCGTCAACGCCACCGTCGAAGGGCAAACGACGGCCCACTACCTCATCGATCTCGTCGCCGATTACCCGGTCAAGGTGACACGGCTCGCCCATGGCGTGCCGGTCGGCGGCGAGCTGGACTATCTCGACGACGGGACGCTGGAGGCGGCGATGCGGCAACGCACGGCGTTTTGACCCGCAAACGCGCGCGATGAGGGTGATTCTTGGCCCTGCCCCTGTCGGGAGGGCTTGGTTCGGCTTAAGTTTGGGTCGCAAACGTCGTTCGAAGGCAACGCCATGTCGGCCGCATCCGCCGCCTCGAAGCTTTTCGTTCCGCCCTTTCCTGCCCGGCCCGACAGGCCGCGGGGATTGCTCGCGACCCTTCTCGCCATCCAGCGCAATCCGATCGAGCTCTGGAGCAAGGCGGATTTCGAGCGGCCGGTTTCGATCGGCCGCTCCATCTTCGGCCTGCGCGGCGCGGCGCATGACCCGGTGGCGGTAAGGCGCATCTTTCTCGACAACGCCGCCAACTACCGCAAGGACGATCTTCAGCTGCGCATCCTGCGGCCCGGAGCGGGCAACGGGCTCCTGACTGCGGAGGGCGAGGAGTGGCGCTTCCAGCGCCGCGCGCTCGCGCCCCTGTTTTCGCCGCGCCAGATCGCCGAATTCGCGCCGGCCGTCCACCGGGTCGGAAGCGCCGCGGTTGAGCGCATGGCCCGCCGGCGCGAAGGCGCGGTCGCGGACATCAGCCAGCTCATGTCGCGCATGACGCTGGAGGTGCTCGAGCAGACGTTGTTCTCGCAGGGCCTCGGACAGGAGGCCAGCGCCTTTCAGCGCGCGGTGACGAGCTATTTCGAGACGATCGGCAGGATTGATCCGCTGGATCTGCTTGGTGCTCCCGCCTTTCTGCCGAGGTTGAGGCGCCGTCGCGGCCGCGGCGCGCTCGCATTTTTCGATTCCGCCGTCGACGCGATCATCGAAAAGAGACGGACGCTCCTCGATCGGGGGGTCGAGGCGCCGCGTGATCTCCTGACTCTCCTCATGGCGGCGAAGGATCCTGAAAACGGGCGCGCAATCGCTGATGTCGATGTGCGGGCCAACATCGTCACCTTCATCAACGCCGGCCACGAGACGACCGCGAATGGCCTGACCTGGACGCTCTTTTTGCTCTCTCAGGCGCCCGAATGGCGCGAACGGGCGGAGGCCGACGCGGACAAGGCCTTCGACGCGAACGGGTCGGTCGCGCCGGAGAGGTGCGAAATCCTCCGGGCGGTGTTCGAGGAATCGCTGCGGCTTTATCCGCCGGCGGCGATGCTCTCCCGTCAGGCGATCGCCGATGACGAGCTCGCCGGCGCCCACATCCCGGCCGGCGCCGTGATCACGGTCTCGCCCTATGTGCTGCACCGGCGCCGCGGACTCTGGGACCAGCCCGACGCCTTCGATCCTTCCCGATTCCTGGGCGAAACGCGTGATCGCATCGACCGGTTCGCCTATATCCCGTTCGGCGCGGGCCCGCGCGTGTGCATCGGCATGGCCTTCGCGCTGCAGGAGGGAATTCTCCTGCTTGCCCATCTTCTGCGCGCCTTTCGCTTCGACTTGGTCGAGGGTGAAGTCGTCATGCCGTTACAAAGGGTAACGTTGCGCCCGCGTAACGGGATGAAAATGCACGTGAAAAAGCGTGTCCGCGCATAAAGTTCCACAGCGGAAGAATTTTCTTTGTGAAAGTGCGTTGACAGCAATCTCACAGGGGCCTATATGCGGCTCTCCCAACGACGACGGGCGCTTTTGAGGCGGCCAAGTCAGCGGGTTGCGGAAACTTTCCGAGCACACTCCTCCCTGCTGTGAGGCGGGGGCGGAGAAATTTCGGTCGTTTCTGGACTGCGTGTGAACGCAGTTACTATGGAATTCGAGCTCGGATCGAGCTCTGGCGGCGGGTCGCCTCAGAGTTTGGTTTTCGCTTGTGGGGCTTCGGCTCCGTGCTGTTTGACAATTGCATCGGAAGAAAGAGAGACGTGGGCGGCGGGGTCCTTGCGGGACTTCGGTTGTCGGGTTGAATTTAGGCGCGAGCTTAAAGCCGATCCGGGAATTGAAGTCCGAAGAGACAACTGACGGTCACGTTTCAAAAATTCATCGCGCTTCGAAAGAGCGTGGTCGGACCGTCGTGAGGCGGGCAGGCCGCAAGCCTCGTTTGAAGCGGATGTGTTTGGAACTCGTCAAGAATACAGCGCCCCTAACCTTCGGGGCGCTGAAGTGACCAGTCAGGACAAAGATCTCATTCAACTTGAGAGTTTGATCCTGGCTCAGAACGAACGCTGGCGGCAGGCTTAACACATGCAAGTCGAACGCTCGTAGCAATACGGGAGTGGCAGACGGGTGAGTAACGCGTGGGAACATACCCTCCGGTTCGGAATAGCTCAGGGAAACTTGGATTAATACCGGATACGGCTGAGAGGCGAAAGATTTATCGCCGGAGGATTGGCCCGCGTTCGATTAGCTAGTTGGTGAGGTAATGGCTCACCAAGGCTATGATCGATAGCTGGTCTGAGAGGATGATCAGCCACATTGGGACTGAGACACGGCCCAAACTCCTACGGGAGGCAGCAGTGGGGAATATTGGACAATGGGCGCAAGCCTGATCCAGCCATGCCGCGTGAGTGATGACGGCCTTAGGGTT
>DASXES010000067.1:0-13349 GCA_036489975.1 Roseiarcus sp. | reverse complement strand
CTTCACCGGCGTTGCGCGGTTCGGCGAGAAGAAGCTGAAGCGGCTGCGCCGGTTTCTGCCGTTTGCCGACGGGACGCCGCCCCACGATACGCTGGGCGACATCTTCGCCACGCTGGACGCCGCAGCGTTCCTGCGCTGCTTCGTCGAGTGGGTCGCGGGCCTGGCCAAAACTCCGGTGGAGGTCATCGCCATTGACGGCAAGACCTCGCGCAGGTCGGGGAGCAAGGCGAAATCGAAGGGCGCCGATCCATAGGGTCTCCGCCTTCGCCGCGCGCCAACGCCTCGGGCTGGCGCAGACGAAAGCGAGCGAGAAGTCGAACGGGATCGTCGCCATTCCCGCCCTGCTCGAAATGATGACGATCGACGGGGCGGTCGTCACAATCGACGCCATCGGCTGTCAGCGCGACATCGCCCAAAAGATCATCGACAGGAAGGCCGATTACATCCTCGCCCTCAAAGGCAATCGGGGAACCCTGCGCGAGGACGTCCAAGTCTTCGCCAACGAGCAGAGAACCAGAGCTTTCGCCCATTGCAAGATCACCACCCAGCAAACCGTAGACGCCGATCACGGCCGCATAGAGACGCGAAAATATACTGTCATCCACGATATCGATTGGCTGCAGGCGCGGCACGGCTGGCCCGGATTGAACGGCCTCATCATGGTCGAGAGTCAACGCAAGAACGGCGTCAAAGTCGAACGCGAGACGCGCTTCTACATCACTTCGACCACGCTCGCCGCGACCCTCGCCGGACCGATGATCCGCGCACTGGGCCGTGGAAAACGCCCTGTCCTGGGTCATGGACACGACCTTCGACGACGACGAACGAACCATCCGAACCGAAAACGCGCCCGCAAAATTTCTCAACCCTCAACCCAATCGCCAATAACCTGTTCCGAAAGGCTCAGGGCAAAGACTCCATCCCCATCAGACGCCACACCGCCGCCTGGCATCGAAGACTATCTCGTCAGCCTCATTGCTGCATAACGCCCTTCACCCGATTCCCCTGGGGGCCCTCCGATTTGCTCGTCTTTGTTTTCGTTTGTGGTGCTGAACTCGCGCCCTTGCTGTCGAAATGCGGGATTACGAGGTCACGCGCTGATGGGACGGCGCTTGGCCGAGCGCCCCGACAGAAGAACGGCGGTGCTTGAAGAAAACCCGCGCCCGAGCCCTAGCTCTCGGCGGCGAGGAAGCTCTCCATCACCAGCTTGCGGCCCGCCTTGTCGAAATCGACGGTGAGTTTGGAGCCGTCCACGGCGACCACGACGCCCGGGCCAAACTTGTTGTGGAACACCCGCGATCCGGCCTGGAAGGCGGAAGCCGGTGAAGCCTGCCGATGCGCCAAGCCCTCGAAGATCGCGCCTGACGGGCGGCCGGGGGGGCGGCCGCTCTCGTTCCAATCGCGGCGGCGCGCCTCGGCGCGGCGCCAGCCCGGCGTCTCGTAGCGCGAGCCGAACCCGGCCGCGGCGCCCGGGGACGGCCACGCGCCATAGGCGCGATCCGTCGCGGAGCCGGCGAATTCATCGACCTCGATGTGGTCGGCCGGCAATTCCTGGATGAACCGCGACGGAATGGAGGCCTGCCACAGGCCCCGCACGCGCCGGTTGAGGGCGTAGTAGATACGCGCCTGCCGGCGGGCGCGGGTAAGGCCGACATAGGCAAGCCTGCGCTCCTCCTCGAGCCCGGCGAGGCCGTTGTCGTCGAGCGAGCGCTGATTGGGAAAGAGACCTTCCTCCCAGCCTGGCAGAAAGACGAGGTCGAACTCGAGCCCCTTCGCCGCATGCAGGGTCATGATCGAAACCCGCTCGCCCTCGTCGCCGCCGTCGACGTCCATGATCAGCGACACGTGCTCGAGAAACGCCGCGAGATCGGGGAATTCCCCCATCGAGCGGACGAGCTCCTTCAGGTTGTCGAGCCGGCCCGCCGCATCGGGCGTGCGCTCCGCCTTCCACATGTCGATATAGCCGCTCTCCTCCAGAACGAGCTGCGCCAGCTCGTCATGAGAAAGGCGATCGGCGCGACTGCGCCACCGGTCGAAGTCACCTAGGAGGCTTCGCAGGATCTGGCGCGGACGCGCCTTCAGCTCCTCGGTCTCAGTGAGCGCGCGCGCGGCGCGCATGAGCGACAGGCCGGTTCGCCGGCCATAGTCGTGCAGGACGGCGAGCGTCGCATCGCCGAGGCCGCGTTTGGGCTGGTTATAGATGCGCTCGAAGGCGAGGTCATCGTTGGGCTCGGCGACGCAGCGGAGATAGGCCAGGGCGTCGCGGATTTCCGCCCGCTCGTAGAAGCGCGGGCCGCCGATGACTTTGTAAGAGAGCCCCAGCGCGATGAACCGCTCCTCGAATTCGCGCATCTGAAAAGAGGCGCGCACGAGGATGGCGATGTCGTCAAGCGAAACGCCCTTGTGCTGGGCGGTCTCGATCGCCTCGCCAATGAGTCTGGCTTCTTCCTGCGCGTCCGGCGCCTCGGTCACCGTCGGCCGGTCTCCCGGCGGCTTGTCGGTGAACAGCGTCTTCCCCAGCCGGCCGCGGTTATGGGCGATCAGTCCCGCGGCAACCGCGAGAATGTGTCCTGTCGAGCGGTAATTGCGCTCGAGGCGGATCACCTTTGCGCCGGGAAAATCCTTCTCGAAGCGCAGGATGTTTTCGACGTCCGCGCCGCGCCAGGCGTAGATCGACTGATCATCGTCGCCCACACAGCACAGATTGCCATTGGCCTGCGCGATCAGCCGGAGAAGCAGATACTGAACGACGTTCGTGTCCTGATACTCGTCGACCAGGATGTAACGGAATCGCCGGCGGAACGCGGCGAGAACATCGGGGTGCTCGCGCAGGAGCCGCAACGGCTCGAGCAACAGATCGCCGAAATCGACCGCATTAAGCGCCTTCAGGCGAGCCTGATAGCTTTCGTAGAGGGTTGCGCCTTTGCCGGCGGCGAACATGGCGGCCTCGCTCGGCGGCACGCTTTTCGGATCGAGGCCCCGGTTCTTCCACCCGTCGATCAGGTTCGCCAGGGCTCGCGGCGGCCAGCGCTTGTCGTCCAGGTTGTCCGCCTGCAGGAGCTGCTTGAGCAGGCGCAACTGGTCGTCGGTGTCGAGGATGGTGAAATTCTGCCGCAGGCCGACGAGCTCGGCATGCATCCTGAGGATCTTGGCGCCGATCGAATGGAACGTGCCGAGCCATGGCATCGCCTGCTCCGAGCCCGCGAAGACCGCGACCCGCTGGCGCATTTCCCGCGCCGCCTTGTTGGTGAAAGTGACCGCCAGGATTTCGTGGGCGCGCGCCCGGCCGGTCGAAACGATGTGGGCTATCCGGGTGGTGAGGACGCGCGTCTTGCCGACGCCCGCGCCAGCGAGAATGAGAACGGGCCCGTCCAGCGCCTCGACCGCCTGTCGCTGCTCTTCATTCAGCCCTTGGAGATAGGACGAAGCGGGCGGGCGACGCGCGAGCGGCCCCGCGGAGCCTGCGTCGCGCGTCGGGGACTGCGGCGGGAAGAGGGCCGGTTCGGACGTTTCGGAGGGGTGCGGCACGAATCGAATCATGCGCCCCTCGGCCAGCGGGCGCAACCCGAAAGGCGTAAAGCGTCCGGCCTCTCGCAGGCGTTTCATGCGCGGAAGGGGGCTCCCCTTGCGGAAAAGCAGCTCTGTGTCCCGCAATCCCGCCAAGCGGGGAAAAAGGCCGGCGCGAGCTCGTTTCTTTGCGGTGAAAGGGGCGACTTCCTTCCGACCGGCCTTGTCGCTTCTCCGCTGCGCGCGCTTCTGGATGGGCGCCGCTAACTCCAGTTGTTGATCTGAACGATCGCCGGGGTCAGAATCGCGGCGAAGAGTCCGGGCAGAAAGAACAGGATCATCGGCACGGTGAGAGTCGGCGGCAGCGCCGCGGCCTTTTTCTCAGCCGCGGCCATGCGTTGATCGCGGCTTTCCTGGCTTAGAACCCTGAGTGCCGCGCCAAGCGGGGTGCCATACTTCTCCGACTGAGAAAGGACGGTGGTGAGCGAGCGGACGGAATCCAATCCGGTCCTTAAGCCCAGATTCTCGAAGGCGATCCGCCGCTCGGTAAGATATGACATTTCGGCTGCCAAAAGACCCATTTCCTCGGCCATCGAGATGCTTTCGACCCCAATTTCCTGGCTGACCTTGCGCACCGCGTGTTCGATCGACATTCCGGATTCGGCGCAGATCAGGAGCAGGTCTAGGGTGTTGGGGAACGCCCGCTCGAGTTCCTTCTGGCGCTTGGAGGTCTTGTTTTTCAGGAAGAGCTCGGGGGCCTTGATGCCGAGATAGGCGGCGCCGACGGCAATGCCGAGCTTGATCATCGGGGGTTTATTCCACTTGAGGATCAGAAACAGATAAACAACCGCAAGGAGGAAGAAGGCGATCGGCGCCGCGAGGCGAAAGGCGAGAAAGACGTATTCCGGCCCCGCGCCGCGGAAGCCGGCCATGGCCAACTGGATCTTGGCTTTTTCGGTGCTGAGCCAACTCGTCAGATTGAGAGTCTCGACCAATTGCTTGACGAGACCGGTCGGCTTCACCCTGAGCGTGCCTTTGCTCTGCGTCGCCTGGAGCCGCTCGCGCTCCCGCGCCCGGATCCGCTCGCGCTCCGAGCTCACCGCCTTGATGCGGCGCGACAGGGTGTCCGGCTGAAGCCAGGGCATCGCAGCCGTAAGAACGGTCGCAGCCGAGCCGATCGCAGCGAACAGAATTGCGAGGAAATGAGCGTTCGAGAATTTGGCGACGATTTCGTCCATCATGGGCGCGGGCTCGATTAGAAGTCGAAGGCGATCATTTTTTTCATCATCGCGATTCCAATCCCCATCCAGAAAATCGCGATCATGGAGATCATCCGGCCATGCGTTGTCGTCCACAGCAGCATGACGTATTTCGGCGATGAGACGTAAAGAGCGCCGACGACCAGGAACGGCACCGCGCCGATGATCGCCGCCGACGCTTTCGCTTCCATCGACATGGCGGTGATCTTTCCCCTCATCTTCTTGCGCTCGCGCAACACGCGCGAAAGATTGCCCAAGGCTTCCGAAAGATTTCCGCCTGCCTTGCCCTGGATCGCGATGACAATGGAAAAGAAGTTTGTTTCGGCGATCGGTACCCGTTGCGCCATCCGCTCAACCGCCTCCGGCAAGGTCATTCCAAGCGACAGCCCTTCGACGGCCCTGCGAAACTCCGACTTCACCGGTTCGGGGCTTTCGGCTGCGGCGATTCGGACCGTGTCGCCGAGCGGCAAGCCCGACTTGATGCCGCGTACGATGATGTCGATTGCGGTCGGAAAGTGGGCCACGAACTTGCTGATGCGGCGAATGCGCAGACGCGCCAGCACGAGTTGCGGCAGCCCGACCGTGGCGGTCACGGCGACAAGAAGCGTGAGCACGGGACTCTTCGACTCGATATAGGCCAATGCGCTGCAAATGAGGCCCAGGAGCAGACTTCCGATCCAATATTGCTGCTTGGTGATCGAGAGTCCCGCCTGTTCGATCCGCGCCGCCAGATTGGCGCGCCTCTTTCCCTTCGTTTCGATATCGCGCAAACCGTCGGCGATCTGCTTTTTTCGCACAGTTCGATCGACGCTCGCGATTGTGCTCAGCACCTTCGCATCGCTTTTCGCCACTGCCGCCCGACGCTTATCGGCGCGCGAATCCCCGCCAATGAACGCAAACGCCAGACCGCCCAATCCAATCGCTAGACATCCCGCGACCGCTATCGGATTGACCATACCGACCGCCCTTTGCTCACTTAAACTCTCACTCAGGCGTCGACTTCGGAAATGTCCAGCGCCGCCGCCAGACGCGCTTCCTCCCCATAGGTGCGCGCCCGGTCCCAGAATCGCGGCCGGCCGATTCCAGTCGACCGGTGCCGCCCCAACAGCTTGCCCTGAGCGTCCTCGCCCAGAATTTCATAGAGGAACAGGTCCTGCGTGATCACGACGTCGCCTTCCATGCCGAGGACTTCGGTTATGTGAGTGATTCGCCGCGACCCATCGCGAAGGCGGGAGGCTTGGATGATCACGTCGACTGAAGACGTGACCATTTCGCGGATCGTCTTCATCGGCAGCGCATATCCGCCCATCGTGATCATGGATTCGACGCGGCTCAGCGCTTCGCGGGGCGAGTTGGCGTGCAAGGTGCCCATCGATCCGTCGTGGCCGGTGTTCATCGCCTGCAGGAGATCGAAGGCTTCCGGTCCGCGCACCTCGCCGACGACGATGCGTTCCGGCCGCATGCGCAGACAGTTCTTGACCAGGTCACGCATCGTGATCTGACCTACGCCTTCGAGATTTGGCGGGCGCGTTTCGAGCCGCACGACATGGGGCTGCTGAAGCTGGAGCTCCGCCGCGTCCTCGCAGGTGATGATCCGCTCGTCGGCGTCGATGTAGTTCGTCAAGCAGTTCAGAAGCGTCGTTTTGCCGGAGCCCGTGCCGCCGGAAATGATCACATTGCAACGGACGCGGCCGATGATTTTGAGGATTTCCGCGCCGGCCGGCGAGATCGAGCCGTACTTGACCAGTTGATCGAGGGTCAGCTTGTCTTTCCTGAACTTGCGGATGGTCAGCGCCGCGCCGTCGATCGCGAGCGGCGGCGCAATCACGTTGACGCGCGAGCCGTCGAGCAGGCGGGCGTCGCAAATCGGCGAGGCCTCGTCGACGCGACGTCCGACTTGACTCACGATTCGCTGACAGATGTTCATCAATTGCGCGTTGTCGCGGAAGCGAACGTTGGTGAGCTGGATCTTGCCCGCGACTTCGATAAAGCATCGTGTTGGCCCGTTGACCATGATGTCGGCGATGTCGTCCCGCGCCAGCAGCGGCTCGAGCGGTCCGAACCCGAGGACGTCATTGCAGATGTCATCGAGCAGATCTTCCTGCTCGGCGATCGACAGCACCAGATTCTTGATGGTGACGATCTCGTGTACGATGTCGCGGATTTCCTCGCGCGCGCTCTCCTGGTCGAGCTTGGACAACGCAGCAAGATCGATCGCCTCGATAAGAGCGCCGAAGATCAGCGATTTGGTCTGGAAATAGGTCTCTGATCGTCGTTCAGCCTGAACCGGCGCGATCGGTGCGGGCGGGGGCTTGGGCGCCTCGTTCACCACGCTCACGGCAGCGACGCGCGATACAACGGCTTGGGCGCCGGCGCTCCCGCTCGAACGCTTGCCGAACATCGCTCAGAGCCCCTTCCGCTCGAGCGAGGGATTGGCCGACGCGCCGCGAAATGTTTGCGGGCCGGTCATTTCTTCTTCCGCCCGAGTTTGGCCATGAGCGGCTCGAGAACGCCTCTTTTGGACTTGCGCGTATCGGGTCGGCCCGCAAGCGTGGAGGCGAGATCGACGAAGACCTGCGCAGTTTTACCGTTTGGTTCGATTTCGGCGATCATCTGCCCATTATTAGCCGCGCCGCCGAACAGCTTCGCGTCGTGCGGAATGATCGCGGTTGGATCGGCCTCAACCGCCCTGGCGAACTCGGCGGCGGCGATCTCCGGCCGCTTGAGCATGCCGACGCCGTTCAGCACCAGACGCGGCGGCGCGTCGTTCAGGCGCGCGCCCTTCACGTTGTCGATCAGATTTTTCGCGTTGCGGAGATTGGCGAGGTCCGGGCTTGCGACGACGATGACATCGTCAGCGGAGACGAGAATCCGTCGCGCCCAGCCCGACCAAATGTGCGGCACGTCGACCACAATCCATGGCGTCGAACCGCGCATGGCGTCAAGCAGCGAGTCGAACGAGGCCTCGTCGAAGTCGAGCACGCGATCGAGTGTGGCGGGCGCCGCCAGGAGGCTAAGCTTCTCGCCGCACTTGGAAAGCAGACGGTCCACCAGCACCGCGTCGACGCGATCGGGCGCGAACACCGCCTCCGCGACGCCCTGGGGCGGGTCCTGGTTGTAGTCGAGTCCCGCGGTTCCGAACGCAAGATCGAAATCGGCGATGATCGTGGCCATTTCGGTGACCGACGCGAGACTCCACGCGAGATTGTGCGCGACCGTAGAGGCTCCGACTCCGCCCTTGGCGCCGACGACCGCAATAACTCGCCCGAGGGCTTTGGCGCCGGGCACGCTGAACAGCTGGGATATCGCCTGGATGAAGTCGACGACCCCAAACGGGGCGACCAGATATTCGCTGACCCCACGTGCGATCAACTGCCGGTAGAGAACGATGTCGTTGAGCTTGCCGAGAACGACGACCTTGGTTCCCGCGTCACAATATTCGGCGAGTTCTTCGAGTTGCGCGAGCAGCGCATCCCGGCTGGCGGCCGCCTCGAGGACGATGACATTCGGTGTCGGCGCGCTCCTGTAGGCCTCGACCGCGGCCGGCGCGCCGCCCATGTTCTGTTTGACATGCGCCTTCGCCATGCGGCGGTCCGATATCGCCGCGCCGACGATGGCTGCGATATCTGGTGATTCGCAGAATGCCTGGATCGAGATGCGCGGCACCGGATCGATCTGTGCGATCGCTCGATCCACGGGCGCGTCGGCTTCGATTTCGCTGGCGGCGTATTGCGCCTTCATGGCCGATCAGTTTCCGTTGGTCGGCAGATCGCCGCCGATTGGCGTAAGCACGGCGTTCTTCCACTCGGTGCTCGGATCCTGGCCGTTGCGGACGGCCTCGATGGCGCGCATTCGCATGGCGACATCGGATGGCCCGACCACGCGCGGCTGGACGAAATCGCGCGGGTCATCGACCTGGGCTGCGATCGTCGATTGGGTGGCGCAGCCGAAGTTCGCGTAAGGTTCGTTCTTCCACCCCTCGACCGACGACCCGGAAGCCAAATCCTCCGGCCATTGGCCGCATTGCGTCGGAACGATCGCCTTGAGCCCGGTGAAAGAAACCCGCACCGGCGGCGCCGCGCCATCGTTCGTGGGCCGGTAGTCTCCGACGACGATCCTGCCTCTGACGCCAGCGGCCAGAAGCGCCCGGCGGACCTCGAATACAGCTATCGAATTTGGATTGGTTCCCTCAGGCGTCCGAATCATGACCGCTCCCGAGCCATAGCGGCGATAGCGGTCGGCAAAGGCGCGGACATTCGCCCGTGACCGCGCGTCGAGCCTACCGCCGACGGGATAGAGATCGACGCTCGTCGGCGCGGCGGCGACCACGATCGGGTGACGCTGCTCGAAGCTCCCCGGAAATACGGGATCCGAGGACGCATATTGCGTCCCGCAACCGGCGAGAGCGGATGCGAAGCCGGCGGCGAGGGCGAACCTCAAGACGCGCGCTTTGGATGAGGGTGGTGCGGCGGGAGGAGCAGCCATGAGCGCTGTCTTTCTCAGGTCTTAAGGAAGTTTTTGGCGAAGCACGCGAGGCCTACTGGGTGATGAATCCGATCTTGCCGGCATAGCCAGGCATCGGCTGGAGCGACTGCGAGGTGGAGTAGATCCGGTTGACGCGGCCCAGGAACCAGGCCTGCGGATCGCTGGCGTCCTGGAAATTCTGATCGGGCCTGACGACCTGGCGCGGGTCGATTGCGTGCGCGATGAATGGGGTCACGATGACCAGCAACTCGGTCTCGTTGCGCTTGTAGTCCCGCGAGCGAAACAGCGCGCCGAGCACCGGGAGATTCATCAGCCCCGGAAGGCCATTGATGGCCTGTTCCGTCTGAGTGCTGATCAAGCCGGCCGTGGCGATCGAACCGCCGGAAGGCAGTTCCACCGTGGTCGTGTTGCTGCGGGTCCGAAACCCCGGGATCGTGATCCCACTGAACGTGATTTGTGTCGATGGGTCGATATCGGTGACTTCGGTTGCGATTCGCAGTTGGATCCGCCCCTGCGACAAAACGATCGGGGTGAAATTCAGCGTGACGCCATAGGGCTGCTGGATGAATCCGTATTGGCAACCGGCGGCATTGGCAGCGTTGCAGTTTTCGCTGTTGAGGATGGGAATCGTGCCGCCGGCGAGGAATTTGGCGGTCTCGCCGGAGACTGCCGTAACGGTCGGCTCGGCCAGCGTGTGCGCCACCCCCTGCCGCTCGAACGCCTGCAAAGTGGCGCTGAGGCTTCCACTGCCCTTGAACCAATTCAGGGTCGCCTGGGAAGCGGCGGCGGCGACGGAGCCGGCGACGGAGCCGTTGACCGTGAACGGAGGATCGAGCGTGAAGGCTCCGTTCGGTCCGGTTCCGCTCAGGTTGACGCCGAGTTGCTTAACTATGTCACGCCGAATCTCGGCGATGGTGACGCGCAGACTGACCTGGTCGGCGCCGCGGATCGTGAGGGCGTTGATGATCCGTCCCCGGGGAGAGTTGGACTTGCCGGCGGAGCCGCCGCCTCCCGCGCCCGCGGCGCCGCTCGAACCGTTCGAGATGGAGACTGTGGCCCCTGCCGTGGTAGGCGCGGTGTCATTGACGAAGCCGTCCGCGATGTCGAGCGCCTTTTGCGCCTCTTCCGCCGACGCGACGGATCCGGTGAGGATGATCGTGTTCTCGACCGTGCGCACATGAATTTCATTGCCGGGGAGGGCTGTGTTGAGCAGGTTCAATAACTCGGTCACGGCGCGCCCGACCGAGACCTGGAAGACCGCGATCCTCCGCCCGTCCCTGCCCAAGGCAAAGATGCTCGTCTGGCCATTGGCGACGGCGGAAATATAGATGCGCTTCGCCGAGCGCACGATCGCGTTGGCGACAGTGGGATCGCCGACATAGATCTCGCCCGCCTCATCGGGCAAATCGACGATGACGGATTGCCCGACACCCAATTGCAGGTGCTGGGCCGACGGGTCTGACACGCTGCCTATTCTCAACGTGTCGGCGGCGCGGGCGCTCGAAGCCGGCCCGATCGCGAGCAGCGCGGCGACGCACATGAAGATGTTCAGCCTTCTTTGCATGCGATCGGTCCTCATGCCCGGGCTCCGTCTCTGGCGAGCAAGCGACAAACGCGCGAAACGCGACTCACCGGGCCGCCTGCTGGGCGGCGCCGTAGCGAACGACGGTCAACGCGCTATCGGGGCTGACCACGGTCTTCGCCGGGCCGCCGCTATCGACCAGACTGCGGAGAACGAGATGCAGATTCGTATTGCCCGCATGCTGAGCGAGGATGACGAGGTTGACCTGATCCGGATCGAGCTCGAGGGTCGCATTAGCGCCGGCGACGACCTTCTTGCCGTTCTGCTCCTCGACGTTCTGGCCGATGGCGAGCACGCGCACGTTGGTGAGGATCGGCTCCGCGGTCATGACTTCGACCCCCCTGGCCTTGCTGGCGTCCTCGTCGCGCGCAAGCCGGACAACGTCCACGCGGTCATTGGGGAGAATGAATCCGCCGGCCGTCGAATCGCCCTGGTTGTCGATCTTGATCGCGACGGCGCGCTTTCCGGTTGGCAGGATCGCAGACATAAACCCACCCTCGCCAACCTTGACGAGCTTGTCGCGCCGGATCGGCTCGCCGCGGAGGAAGTCCATACGCGTCATGGAGCCTTCGATGTCTTTGAGCGCGTCGGCCTTCGCCGATTTGGTGATCATCAATTCGGAGACGTCCGCTTTCGGCCACGGGCGCCAAACCGCCGCGCCCGCATTGACTACTGTCCCCATCGGCAGATCCTGACCGGCCACAAGCACCTGCTCGATGTCGATCTTCGGCGCCGCCTCGGCGGCGGGTCCGGGCGCCGGGGTTGCGGCGCTTCGCATGAACGCGTACGTCCCGCCGAACGCCAGAACGGCGATCGCCCCGACGATGATCAGCTTCCGATTCATGAAACCACGGCCCTTCGTGCGCTGACCCGCTACCCTCAGGATTTAGACATTGTAATCGTCAAGGTACGGTTAATTTAAAGTATCGAATTGCGCCTTTCGGCGTGAAGGCGCTTTTCTGACTAATATCAGCAACCTAATTTGAACCGCGTTGCTGGTCTGCCATTCCGCTGATGGAGGCGCGGTGCTTCCTCAACTGAATCTCCGTTTGAGGATACGCTGAAACAGATTTCGATCTCGTTTTCACGACTACTTGATGAATTCTCATATAGTTGCTCCCCGCGTATCTAAGGGAATGCTGCTCGGCCACAGAAAGACCTGGAACGAATGCGCTGGCGCCGTGGTCTCCAGGGCCGGAACGCATTGCGCGGGGCGCAGCGCATGGGTTCCGCTAGAGGATCGTCGACGAGCCATTGGCCCGACCGCTCAGTCGCCGGTCGTTTCAGCCTGTGGCGGCGAATCGTCGTCGTTGACGAGCATCGACGAAGCTTTCGGATCGGAAACCAGTCAGAGCCGATATGGCCGGCTTAGACCACCGCCATCCAGATGGAGGAGTTCGGATATAGCAGCAGCCCCGCCGCCGCTAACGCAATGCCATAAGGCACACCCGAACTGGCGTTATGCAATCGCGCCAGCCAATCGACGCGACCAAACACGGCGGGCAAGGGCGCCATTCGCGCGCCGAGGATGACCAGCGTGAGAACTCCGCCGAAGAGGGCCGCGGCTACGCCGTAGTCGAAGATCGCGGTCCAGCCGAGCCAGGCCGCCGTCGCCGCCGCCAGTTTGGCGTCGCCGCCGCCAACCCAGCCGAAAGTGAACATGACGAACGCAATCGCCAGAATGGCCAGCGCGCACGAGAGATTAAGAAGGATCTCGACGACCGGAACTCCGAGCAGCGGCGCGAAAACCACATAGCCAAGGGCAAGAGCCACGCAGAGCCGATTTGGTATTGTGAAGGTCAATAAGTCCATGGACGCCGAAAGCGCCATGAGGACAGGAAAAAAGGCCAGTGCGGACAGATGGAGGAGAGTCGAAGTCATTGTGGTTGTTCGGTCGCATGAGTGTGAGGGGAACCGGTCCGCCGCTCGCTGCGCCCGATTCGGTTTGACGAAAGCGATGCCTAACGCCGACACGGGATTGCGCCGACGCGAAGGATGAGCGGACCTTCTACTTGAGCGTGTTGCCGACTTCGCTGAACACCGTGCTGACCTTGGTGCCAACCGTTTGGACCGCGGTAATAATGAAGACGGCGATCAGCGAGGCGATCAGCGCATATTCGATCGCGGTGACCCCCGATTCGTCGGCGGCGAATCTCCTCATTGATTTGGGCATGGCTTGCTCCTGCTTCGAAGACCCCTCCGCGGTGACTCCGGCTCTCCAGCCGCCGCCGGGGCCAAAAATAGGACCGCCCGATTTCGGCCTCGTTAATTTAAGCAATCTCCGGCAACGCACGTTGTCGAAGTTAAGGGGTTGGTTAAGCCCCCAATAAGGTTTGAACAAAGCCAGCGGCCATGTCGATTTGAAAACAATTTTTAGGCGCTTATAGCGATACCTATTGATAGGGGCCGTTTCCGATTGCGCCCTTGATCCAGCTGTGGGGTGTGGCTTGATCGCCCCAGGCTTCGAGAGCGCGGCGCCAGCCAAGATAGTTGGGCAGGTTCTTGGTGGCGACCCC
>DASXES010000066.1:0-16595 GCA_036489975.1 Roseiarcus sp. | reverse complement strand
GGGGTCGCCACCAAGAACCTGCCCAACTATCTTGGCTGGCGCCGCGCTCTCGAAGCCTGGGGCGATCAAGCCACACCCCACAGCTGGATCAAGGGCGCAATCGGAAACGGCCCCTATCAATAGGTATCGCTATAAGCGCCTGTAATTTCTTGCTGAAAATCTGAAATCTGGTTAAGCTTGCTCCATGACCAGTCCTGCCCTTCCGCATGTCTCGAACGCCGGCGCCCCGTCTCGGCGCCGAGAGGCGTGGGAGCAAGGGCGCAAGAAAAATACTCCCTCGGAAAATCCCGCGTAACCCATTGAAAAGGCTCATTTCGGACGAGAGAATCCAAGGAAATCCTAGGAAATCCAAGCCTCAAAAATGGGCCTTTTGAGGCGAAAAGGCGAGCCGCCAAGAAACGCCAAGACAGATCGAGCGGACCGACGCCGCGCCCGCCAAGTCCCGCTCCACTGAGGCGGAAAGCGCTCCAGGCGCGGACCTGGTCAATCGTTACCATCCTCGCCGTCGGGCTCCGGCTTGGCGTTGGCGCCGGGGATGACGTAACTCCCCTTCAGCCAGCGATGCAGGTCGACATCGGCGCAGCGCTTCGAGCAGAACGGGTCATAAGCCTCACTGCGCGGTTTGCCGCAGATTGGGCAGGTCCGCGCGCTCCTGTTCGGGGTCGGTTGCTGAGCCGGGGCCTTCTCGTCCTCGTTGGTCATCGGATGAGATTCGCATCCCAACGCCGGTAGACCTGATAGCCCTCGCCGGCAAGCAGCGCGGCTGTTTCGCGGAGCGGCAGGCCGACGACATTGGAATAGGAGCCGACGAGGCGCTCGACGAAGGCGCCGGCGAAGCCCTGGATGGCGTAGCCGCCGGCCTTGCCGCGCCATTCGCCGCTCATGAGATAGGCCTCGACCTCGAGGGACGAAAGGCGCTTGAACCTGAGCCGGGTCTCGACCAGCCGGCGCCGGACGGCGCCCTCTCCCGTGACCAGTGTAAGGCCGGTGAACACGCGATGGCCGCGGCCGGACAGGAGACCAAGACAGAACTCGGCCTCGTCTCGCGTCTCGCATTTCGGCAGGATGCGGCGGCCGACGCCGACCACCGTGTCCGCCGCAAGCGTCAAGAAGGGCGCAAGATCCGTGCGTTTGCTGGCGATCCCCGCCGAAGCGAGTCCCTTTTCCCCGGCCAGCCGCTCCGCAAGCTCGCGCGGCCCTTCGCGCCGCCGTGGGCTTTCGTCGATCTCGGCTGGCAGGACCGCCTCGGGCTTGACCCCGATTTGCGCGAGCAGTTCAAGCCTGCGCGGCGAAGCGGATCCCAGCACGAGATGCGGGCCCAGGTGCGGGACGGAGCGATCGCCGCGCCGCCCGAGAATCAAGGTCATTTGAAGCGGTAGGTAATGCGCCCCTTGGTCAAATCGTAGGGCGTCATCTCCACCAGCACTTTGTCCCCGGCCAGCACGCGAATGCGATTCTTGCGCATCTTGCCCGCGGTGTGCGCTATGATTTCGTGCTCGTTCTCGAGCTTGACGCGAAAGGTCGCGTTAGGCAGCAACTCCACGACATATCCGGGAAATTCTAGCAACTCTTCTTTCGACATAAGACTCCTTGTCGTCTCGCCACGCGGCCAAGGCAAAGGGCGGCGGCCGGCTGGAACGGCCCCTAGCACGCCAGCCGCAGCCTGTCCTACCACCACTGGGTTGCAAGACCGAATACGCCGCCCGAGCAGCGGCGTCCCTGCCCCGCCTCTCACGGGCACTTTATCGGCGCTCGCGCGTCAAACCAAGCTACTTCAGCGCGGTGCGGCTCGATTCGTTAAGGAATCCGAGAATTTCATGAAAGAACTGCACGCGGTTCCTCTGCAGCATTACCGTATGCGGCCCTCGCCGCGTGCGCGCCATTGGCCCGCATCACCACAAAGGCCAGAGCCGAACGAAGGGCGATGGCGCCGCGAGTAACATCAGGGAGCGAGGCTTGTCAGGCAGCCGTCGAAGGTGCGGCCGCGTCCGGTTTAGCGGGCGGCGCGGCTTGCGACGCGGGCTTGCGCTGCCTACGCTCCTCAAGCGACTGCAGGACCACATAGAACGAGGGAACGAACACCACCACAAGGCAGGTCGAAGCGATCATGCCGCTGAAAACGGGGATGCCGAGCGAATGTCGCGCCGCTGCGCCGGCGCCGGTCGCCAGAACGAGCGGAAGCACGCCGAGAATGAAGGCGAACGAGGTCATGACGATCGGGCGGAACCGCAGCCGCGCCGCCTCGACCGCCGCGTCGAGGATCGGCTTGCCCGCCTCGCGCTGCTGGCGCGCATATTCGACAATGAGAATGCCGTTCTTGCTGCCGAGAGCAATGAGCAGGATGATGCCGATCTGGGTGTAGAGGTTGTTGTCCGTGCCCGCAATATTGAGGCCAGCGACGGTTCCGAGCAGCGCCAGCGGCACGGCGAGGAGCACCGCAAAGGGCAGGATCCAGCTCTCGTACTGCCCGGCCAGAACGAGATAGACCATCAGGATCGCGAAGCCGAAGACGTAATAGATTTGATTGCCGACTGTCTTCTCCTGGTAGGACATGGCGGTCCAGTCGAAGCCCGTCCCTATTGGGAGCGCCTGAGCGCCGACCTGCTCCATGAGGTCGAGCGCCTGGCCGGAACTGAAGCCGGGGGCTGGCGAGCCGACCACTGTTGCAGTCGGGTAGAGATTGTAGAGACTGATCAGCGGCGGCCCGGTCACTTGGCTGACCTCGATCGCGGTGCCGATCGGGGTCATCGCTCCGTTGCCCGCTTTCACCTTGAGATTGCGAATGTCGTCGATGGTCGCGCGCTTGTCGGCGTTCGCCTGGGTATAGACTTGGAAGACATGGCCAAACTTGTTGAACTGCGTCACGTAGTTCGAACCGACGTAGCCGGCCAGCGCTGAAAAGACCTGGCCTACGGTAATCCCGAGCGCCTCCGCCTTCGTCCTGTCGACAACGACTGAATATTGCGGCGCGCCGGCCCGAAACGTGGTCGCCAACCGCGAGAGGCCGGATTGAGCATTGCCGTCCGCGACGACAGTGTTGGCAAGGCTTTGGAGAAGGTCATAGTCGAAATCGCCGTTGCGGATTTCGACTTGCATCGTGAAGCCGCCCACGTTGCCGACGCCCTGGATCGGGGGCGGCAGCACGGCGAAAGAAAACGCTTCGGGAATCGATTGTAGGGCGCCGTTGATCTTCCGTTGGATCGATTCCTGATCCTGGCCATGCTCCTTGAGCCGCGCGTCCCAATCCTTCATGACGACAAAGGCGACACCAGCGTTCGCGAGGCTCGCGCGATTGTCAAGAATCGAGATGCCGCTGACGGTCACGACATGCTCGACGCCAGGAATCGGCTGGACGATTTTCTGGATCTTCGCAAGGACCGCGTCGGTCCGTTCCTTGGAGGCGCCGTCCGGCAGTTGCGTGACGACGATCATGTAGCCTTGATCCTCGGTCGGGAGGAATCCGGTCGGCACCCGGGTGAGCGACCAGACAGCGAATGCGACAAGAGCCAGCGCCACACCGACCATCAAGAGGGCATGGTTCGTCATGCCGCTCATCAGTCGAACGTAGCCGTGCTCCGCCCTGTCGTAGACCCAGTTGAAGCCGCGGTAGAAGAAATTCCGTTGCGCGGGCGGCTTCGGCGGCCGCAGCCACAGAGCCGACTGGGTCGGTTTGAGCGTCATTGCGTTGATCGCGCTGATGAGGGCGGTGGCGGCGATCACCAGCGCGAACTGGCGGAAGAGCTGTCCTGTCAGGCCCGGCAGGAAGGCTGCGGGGAGGAACACGGACATCAGGACCAACGTGATGCCGATGACCGGGCCGGTCAGTTCCTCCATGGCTTTGATCGCCGCCTCGCGTCCGGGCATGCCCTCCTCGACGTGGCGTGAGACGCCCTCGACAATGACGATTGCGTCATCGACCACGATGCCGATCACCAGGATGATGGCGAACAGCGTCGGGAGATTGATAGAAAAGCCGAGGGCCGCCATCGCAGCGAAGGCGCCGATAATGGTCACCGGCACGGTCGTCGCGGGGACCAGCATCGCGCGCCAGTCCTGGAGGAACACGAGGATGACGATGAGCACGAGGATGCCCGCCTCGATCAGCGTGCGCCACACCTCGCTGATCGCGGCCCTGACGAATTTCGTCGTGTCATAAGGCACGACATACTGGAGCCCGTCGGGGAAGCTTTTCTTAAGCTCCTCCATCTTGTCGTGGACCGCCTGCGAGACGGCGACCGCATTGGCCTCGGGCAGGAGTGAAATGGCGATGCCGGCCGCCGGCTTTCCATCAAGATCGAACGCTTCACTATAGGTCTGAGCGCCGAGTTCCACATGCCCGACGTCGCGGATTCGGGTGATCCGGCCTCCGGCGCCGGGCTCGACCTTGACGATCAGGTTCTCGAAATCGGGCGCGTCATTGATTCGACCGTTGAGGTTGAGAGTGTACTGGAAGTTTTGGCCCTTCACCGCCGGCGGCGCGCCGATCTGGCCCGCGGCGACTTCCTGGCTCTGTTGCTGAATAATGGAGATGACGTCCTGCGGCGTCAGCCCACGCGCCTGCATGAGATTCGGATCCAGCCAGACCCGCATCGCGTACTGGCCGGCGCCGAGCACCGATACGTCGCCCACCCCGTTCAGGCGCTCGAGTTCGTTGACGACATTGATCACCGCGTAATTCGCAAGGAAAAGGCTGTCGAAGCGGCTGTCCGGCGAGACAAGCCCCACGAATTCGAGAATCGACGTCGATTGCTTTTTCGTGGTCACGCCCTGGAGTTGCACTTCGGTCGGCAGCGAAGAAAGCGCAGCCGAAACCCGATTTTGCACCAGTATCTCGTCTTCGTCGGCGCTTGTGCCAATCGCGAAAGTGACGGTCAGATTATAGGTGCCGTCGCTCGCGCTCGTGGACTGCATGTAGAGCATGTTCTCAACGCCGTTGACGTTCTGCTCGATCGGCAGGCCAACGGTATTGACGAGCGTTGAGGCGCTTGCGCCTGGATAGCGCGTCGTCACCTGCACGGTCGGCGGGACGACGTTCGGATATTGCGAGGTCGGCAGGTTAATCAGCGAAACGAGGCCGATAACGACGAAGAACAGCGCCAAAACATTGGCGAGAACCGGCCGGTCGATGAAGAAGCGGGAGATCATGGGCTTTTCTCCCCCCTCGTCACTTCGCCTGATCCGACGCAGCCGGCTTCGCCGTCTCGGGTGGCGCGGCCGGGGAGTTGCCCTGATTGGCGGCGGCTTCGCTGAGCTTCGTCTGCTGCGGGCTGACCTTGGCTCCGGGAAGCGCGCGTTGGACGCCCTCTGTCACCACCCAGTCGGTGGGGCCGATCCCCGACTCGATGATCCGGTAAGCGCCCTCTCGGTCGCCCGTCTTGACGATTTTGCGTTGGACGACATTGTCCTGCCCGACCACGAGCAGATAGCGGCCCTCCTGGCTCGTCCCGAGCGCCACATCGGGCACCAGAATCGCCTTGTCCAGTTTCTCGACCGGCGTCCGGACGCGGACGAACAGGCCGGGCAGCAAACCGCGGGCCTTGTTGTCGAAAATCGCGCGGACTTCGAGCGTACCGGTGGAAGCGTCGACCTGGGGCGACGCATAGTCCATGTGGCCTTGATGCGGAAAGCCAGCCTCGCCCTGTAGCCCGATCTCGACCGGAATGGTGGAGAGATCCGTCGTCCGGAACTCTATACCCGCCTTGGCGTTGTTCACTTTGATCCGAAGAATTTGTGGCTCACTTATCGTGAAATAGACGTAGAGCGGATCGAGTTGGATGATCGACGCAAGTTTGGTTGGCGACCCGACGCCGACCAACGCACCTTTGTCGACAAGGTGCCGGGTGACGATCCCGTCGAAGGGCGCGCTCACGGTTGTGTAATTGAGATTGATCTGGGCTGTCTCTATGGCCGCTTTGGCGTTCAGCACTTGCGCGGCCGCCTCGTCGGCTTTCGACTTCCATTCCTGGACCGTCGCCTGGCTGGCGAAATCGCTTTTGCCGAGCTGCGCCTGGCGCTGGTATTCGGCCTGGTTGTAGGCGAGCGTCGCCTGATTGGAGGCGAGGGTCGCATTCGCCTGGTCGAGTTGAGCCTGGTACTGATCGCGCTCGATGCCGAATAGCTTGTCACCCGCCTTGGCCGCGGCGCCGTCGACATAGTCGATGTCGGTGAGGAAACCCTGGACGCGGGCGACGAGATCTACCGAATTGTAGGGCGATGTGTTGCCCGTCAGATTGAGATAGAGCGTCACCGGCCGCTGTAGCGGCTGGGCGACTTGGACCTTGGGCGGCGGCGGGGGCGCATAGGCGTTGTTAGAGCCGTTGCAGGCCGCAAGCGGGATCGCGCATATCGCCAAGGCGGCTGCCCGGCCAGCAGGCCAGAATGAGGAACAAAGTGGTCGGGTCGACATGGGAAGCGAATCCTTGAAGCGAGCGAACAATACCCATTGGCGAGCCCGATGGCCATGACGCCCGACCGGCGGTCGACCGCAAGAGCGAATCGAGCGCACGATTGCACCGCTACCGCGCCGCTCGGTCGAGCGTGCGATAGCGCCAGACCGCGAACGGGATCGAGGCAAGATAGGCGAGCGTCACGGCGACCAAGGTCTGCATGGGAAAGGTGAACAGGAGCAAGAGCGCAGCGGCGACGCCGACCAGCACCACCGAGACGTATTCGCGCGGCACGCGGCCGATCGACTTGCCGGAGAAATGGGGCACACGGCTCGCCATCAGAAACGCCACCGCCAGCACGTACAGGCTCTCGACCACGGCGAATTGCGGTGTCGGCTGGCCGAGACCGAAGGCGTAATGAAGGTAGATCGGCAAGAGACCGACGATCGCGCCGGCGGGCGCCGGCATGCCGACAAAAAAGAGGCCGCGCCACGCCGCCGGCTGATCCTCGTCGATCATCACGTTGAAGCGGGCGAGGCGCAACGCGCAGGCCATCGCAAACAGGAGCGCCGCAACCCAGCCGAAGCTTTTCGCCGCGTGCAGGCTGGCGACGTACAGCACGAGCGCCGGCGCGACCCCGAAGTCGACGAAGTCAGCGAGCGAATCGAGTTCGGCGCCGAAACGCGAGGTTCCCTTCAATGCCCGCGCGATTCGCCCGTCGAGACCGTCGAGCACGGCCGCCGCGGCGACCGCGCTCACCGCCCAGTCGATCGACCCCTCCATCGCCAACCGAATCGCAGTTAGGCCAAGGCCGAGCGCGAATAGCGTGACAAGATTGGGGATCAAAAGCCGTAGCGGCACCGCCCGGAGACCGCGACGCCGCGACGCCGCCGCGTCTTCGACCTGCGACCCGGGTATTGGGCCGGCCTCGTTCACGCTCAGCTCCGGTGAAACAGTGGCGGCTCACTCTCGGCCGCGAGTTGCGCAATCACAGTCTCGCCTGAGACGGCGCGCGAATCGAGGCCGACCACGATGCGCGCGCCTGGCGGCAAGTAGACGTCGACGCGCGAGCCGAAGCGGATGAGGCCGATGCGCTCGCCAGCCCCGAGTAACGCGCCCTCGTGGGTGAAGCAGACGATCCGCCGGGCGATCAGGCCCGCAATCTGGACTACGCCAAACCGGCCGGACGGCGTGTCGATTGTGATGCTGTTGCGCTCGTTATCGTCGCTTGCCTTATCGAGGTCGGCGCTGAGGAACAGGCCGGGATGATATACGATCTGGGCGACGCGGCCTTCGACTGGAGCGCGATTGACGTGGCAATCGAAGATCGACATGAAGATTGACACACGCTGCAACGGCGCCATGCCGAGGCCGAGCTCAGGCGGAGGGGCTGCGAAGCCGGCGAAACGGATCACGCCGTCGGCGGGGGACACGACTAGGTCGGCGCGCACGGGCGTGACGCGTTGGGGATCGCGAAAGAAATAGGCGCACCACAAGGTGGCGATGAATCCGAGCCAGCCCAACGGCGTCCAGATCCACCACAAGAAGAGCGTCGCGACCGCGAAACCGAAGATGAATACGTAGCCTTCGGGATGAATCGGCGCGAACTGGCCGCGCAGCGACTTGACGATGCTCATTGGAAGACGCCCGAAAACAAGCCGCGCGCACTCATGGCGCCAAATGTCTCCGATGTCACGGCCCGGGCTGGGGCGCCAATCCGCCGGGAGCGACGAGATCGTCTTCACGACCCGCCCGACGCAACACTTCCTGCGCGGCGTCGACCTGCCGCTGGCGGCTCCACATCGCTGAATAGATTCCGCCCCGCGCCAGAAGCTCCTGATGCGAGCCACGCTCGGCGATGACGCCCTTGTCGAGCACCAGAATCTCGTCAGCGTTGACCACGGTCGAAAGGCGATGGGCGATTACGATCGTCGTGCGTCCACGGGAGACGCGCTCCAGCGCCGACTGGATGTCGCGCTCGGTGAAAGTGTCGAGCGCCGAAGTCGCTTCGTCGAGCACCAGGATCGGCGGCGCCTTGAGCATCGTACGGGCGATGGCTACACGCTGCTTCTCGCCGCCTGAAAGCTTGAGGCCGCGCTCGCCGACCGGCGACTCATAGCCTTGCGGCAATGAGCGGATGAACCGGTCGATCTGTGCATTCTCGGCGGCGGCGACCACCTCATGCTCGCTGGCGCCGTCGCGCCCGTAGCGGACGTTGTAGAGGATCGCGTCATTGAACAGCACCGTGTCCTGCGGCACCATACCGATTGCCGCGCGCAGCGAATTCTGGGTGACGGCGCCGATGTTCTGCCCGTCGACCAAGATGCGCCCCGCGTCCGGCTCATAGAACCGGAACAGGAGCCGCGAGATCGTCGACTTGCCCGCGCCTGACGGGCCCACGATGGCGATCGTATGTCCCGCGGGCGCCTCAAACGAGACCCCGCGCAGGATCGGCCTGCCGGGGTCATAGGCGAAGTCGACGTTCTCGAACCGGACCGCGCCGGCGCTCACCTTCAAGGGCTGCGCGCCCGGGATGTCCTCAATCTCGGGATTCTGGCCCAGGATCGCGAACATCGCCTCGACGTCAGTGATCGCCTGTTTGATGTCCCGATACACCATCCCCATGAAATTGAGCGGTTGGTAGAGCTGCAGCATGATCAGGTTGACGAGCACGAAGGCGCCGACGGTCTTGGTTCCGTTTCTTACTTCCGCGACGCACATCAGAAGCACGACAATCAAGCCAAGGGTGAAAATGAACGCCTGACCAGCGTTGAGAACCGCAAGCGACACATAAGTGCGCACGCTCGCGTGTTCGTATCGCGCCATAGCTTTGTCGTATCGCGCCGCCTCGCGCTCTTCGGCGCCGAAATATTTGACCGTCTCGAAGTTAAGGAGACTGTCGATCGCCTTGGTATTGGCGTCGGTGTCGCTTTCGTTCATCGAACGTCGAATACCGATGCGCCAATTGGTCGCGAGGGTCGTATAGATCAGGTACACGACCACGGTGGCGCTGATCGCTGCAACATAGCGCCAGTCGAACGAGATGAGCATCGCCGCGACGACAAGCGCGAACTCGACGGCGGTCGGAACCGCGGTCAGCATCGAAGTACGAACGAGCGTCTCGATTGCGTTGCGGCCGCGCTCGAGAACCCGAGTGAGTCCGCCGGTCTTGCGCTCCAGATGGAAGCGCAACGAAAGGCGATGCAAGTGCACGAACACCTCGAGCGCCAATCGGCGCACCGAATTCATGGCGACAGCCGCGAACAGGGCGTCCCGCCCTTGCTGGGTGAACGCCATCAGGATGCGCAACGCCCCATAAAGCAGCGACAGAGCCGCAGCGCCGATCAGGATGCGGGGCAGCGGGACCGCATCGAGCACGAGTTTGCCGGCGACCGCGTCGGTCGCCCATTTGTAGGAGTAGGGAATCGCTATCGTGAACAGCTTCGAGAGCAGCATCAGCGCGACCGCGAAAAATACACGCAACTTCAGATCAGCGCGATCCGACGGCCAGATGTAGGGCCAAAGGAGCCGAACGGTTCCCGTGAGCGTGCCTCGCCCCGCCGGGTTGTTGTGCGCGGCGATGAATGTCGACGTCTTGTGATGCTGCATTGACGCTCATGGACAGCCGATCAACTAGACCGGCAGGGCGGCATATAATCGCTTTTGGCGCCGATGACATCCTCAGCGCCGCCATATTCTTGCGCTCGATAATTGTCCGCCACGCACCGCCGCAGGCGAAAGACGCGGGCGACTGTCTCCTGGCGTCGAGTTGGGAGGACTGGCAAGCTGTCGCTTTGACGCTAGGCAGCCTTGAAAAATGGCTCATGATGATTCGCTGGAAGCGTTTGCGGCACGCTAACGGCACTCTGTCAAGTGAAGAAAGCCATTTTTTGTGTAAATTCAGCATCCAACCTCCCAGCTCTTTTTGAGTATTCGACTGATCTCGATCGCCAAGCTAGTTAAAGTGACCACATCTTGTCTTGTATGATGCTTTCTTTTCGGCTATGTGCCCGTTTGGCCCAGTCGCGACAGGCGACAACTGATGAGGATGCTCGTCGTGGCGGGGTAAGCCGAATGGCCCGAAGCTGATCGCAGAAAAAAGGCGCTCTCGGCAGGCAACTTTCCGGAGTAACGTCAACAATGAGCGAATCTACCAACCACATTGAACTCGCCGCTGAGATTGTATCGGCTTACGTGTCGAACAACTCAGTGCCCTCGAGCGAGTTGCCGTCGCTGCTCAGCGACGTTCACGCAGCAATCATGCGGGTCGCGACTGGCGCCCAACCAGTCGTGGTCGAGGCGGCGAAGCCCGCTGTTCCACCTAAGAAGTCAATTACCAGCGATTACATTATCTGCCTGGAAGATGGCCGTAAGTTCAAGTCGTTGAAGCGGCATTTGCGAACCCAATACAACCTGTCCCCTGAAGAGTATCGGGAGAAGTGGGGTCTTCCGTCCGACTATCCCATGGTCGCCCCCGCCTACGCCAAGGCGCGTTCGGCCCTGGCGAAGCAGATGGGCCTGGGCCAACAGCGCCGGCGACGCAAGTAAGGCGTAACTTCTTGTCGGGTCCGACCTCCGGATTCTCCCGGCGGCCGAGCCCCGAGTGGCCGATCCGGGGCGCGAACGCCAGACGCGCCTCTATTTCGTGCCAAACATGCGGTCGCCGGCGTCACCCAGGCCGGGAACAATGTAGCCGTGTTCATTGAGCCGTTCGTCGATCGCCGCGGTCCAGATTTCAACGTCGGGATGCGCTTTGGTGAGCCGTTCGATTCCCTCGGGCGCCGCGAGAAGGCAGACGAAGCGGATGTCCTTCACCCCGCGCCGCTTGAGGCGGTCGATCGCCGCGACTGCTGAATTGGCTGTCGCGAGCATCGGGTCCATTACGACGACCAGCCGGTCTGCCACATCGGCAGGGGCCTTGAAGTAATATTCCACCGCTTCGAGCGTATGAGGATCGCGATAGAGCCCGATATGCGCGACCCGCGCGCTTGGGACGAGATTGAGCATTCCATCGAGAAATCCGACCCCCGCGCGCAAGATTGGCGCGAAGACCAGCTTTTTTCCGGCAATCGTGGGGGCCTCGGTGGTGACGAGCGGCGTCTCCACCTCGACCATCTCGAGCGGCAGATCGCGCGTGACCTCATAGGCCAGCAGCATGCCGATCTCGTTCATGAGCTGCCGGAAACCCTTTGTCGAGACGGTCTTGTCGCGCATGAGCGTCAACTTGTGCTGCACCAGAGGATGGCTGACAACGTGAACATTCGACATGAGGCGGGAGGTCCTGGGCGACAGTGAAGGCTTTAACGTTAGACGAAGTTGAGCCGCCAGGGGGCCTGCGCGCGCGATCGTCCCCAGCTTTGTCGGCGCCCGTTGGCTGCGGCCGCGCGGCCCTCCGCCGCGGCGGCGCTATTGACGGGCGAACTGGCAGGATGTCTCTTGCGCTGCAAATGGCCTCCTCGACCGCCCGCCAGCTTGGCCGCAACTGGTCTGTGCCCAATATTCTAACCTACGCGCGAGTCGCGGCGGTTCCGCTTGTCGCCGGCTTCTTGTTCTGGCCGCAAGAGCCTTGGGCGCGGTGGACGGCGCTGGCGATCTTTATCGCCGCCGGGATCAGCGATTTTTTCGATGGCTACCTAGCGCGCGCTTGGTCGCAACAGTCCTCGCTCGGAAGAATGCTGGACCCGATCGCCGACAAGCTTCTCGTTTCGGCGGCTATATTGATGTTGGCGGCCGGCCAGACGATTTCCGGTTTGACGCTTTGCGCGGCGATCGTCATCCTTTGCCGGGAGATCCTGGTCTCGGGCCTGCGCGAATATCTGGCGGAGCTCAGAGTTGCGCTGCCGGTTACGGCCGTCGCAAAATGGAAGACCGCCGCACAATTCTCCGCCCTGGCCTTCCTGATCGCCGGCCCGGCCGGGGAAGCCGTGCTGCCGGGTTCGATCACAACCGGGATTGTGCTTTTGTGGATCGCCGCCATCCTGACGCTTTACACCGGCTGGGACTATATGAAGGCGAGCTACGACAATGTCGGGGGCGACTGAGGCAAGTGAAGGCGCTTTATTTCGCTTGGGTGCGCGAGCGCGTTGGCAGGGCGGAGGAAGAGCTCGATCCGCCCCCGTCAGTGACGACGGTCGGCGACCTTCTCGGCTGGCTCTCGGAGCGCGGCGAGAGCTACGCCCGCGCCTTCGATAAGCCGGCTGGCGTTCGCGTCGCGCTCGATCGGGTTCACGCCCGCAGCGACGCCGCGATCGCGGGCGCGAAGGAAGTCGCGTTCTTTCCTCCGATGACCGGCGGCTGAAAGCAATGGCGAGCGTCCGCGTGCAAAAGGATGACTTCGACCCCGGAGCGGAGGCCGAGGCGCTCGCGCGCGGGCGAACGGACGTCGGCGCGGTGGTCAGCTTTGTCGGCTATTGCCGCGACGAGGGCGGATCGCTCGCCGCGCTCGAACTCGAGCATTATCCGGGCATGGCGGAGGATGAGATCGTCCGCGCGGCGCGGGAGGCCGAGGCGCGCTGGCCGCTCATCGGTGCGACCGTGATCCACCGCTACGGCCGTATCGCGCCGGGCGGGCGCATCGTACTCGTCGCCGTCGCGGCGAACCATCGCGCCCCAGCCTTCGCGGCGGCCGAGATGCTGATGGACTACCTCAAGACCCGGGCGCCCTTCTGGAAGCGGGTGATCGGTCAAGACGGCGCTGTCCAGGGCTGGATCGAATCCAAACAGGAGGATGACCGTTCGGCGGCGCGCTGGAGCGCCACCGCCGACTGACGGTTCGCTCAGGCGCGGCTTACGACCGCGCGGTAGACCAGCAGCACAACCACCGCGCCGATGACGGCGATGATAATGCTCCCGATGTTCACTCCCGTGACGCCGCCGATACCCAGGAAGCTCGCTAGAAATCCGCCGACGATGGCGCCAATGACACCAAGCGCAATATCCATCGTCATGCCAGAGCCGGTCTTGTTGACAATCTTGCTGGCGACGAACCCGGCGATCAGACCCAGAATAATCCAGCTCAATATGCCCATTTCGCACCCCTCCCCTGCGCCGCTCACCGGCGCGAGAATGTGCGGTATGGACGGGGAAAACGCAAGCCGGTAGTCTTATCCGTTATATCTTCGAAATGCGGCCTCAGGGTGTGGTAGAGGACAGGCCTCTGGCTCTGGACTTAGGCGAGGAGACGACAATGGCTTCGTTTGACGATGCAATGAAGAACGCGGTGCCCGGCGGCAATCTCGCGACCCCGATCGCGGTCGCGGTGGGCGCCCTGATCCTTGGTAAGCTGTTCGGCGGCGGCTCCGCGCCAGCGCCCGCGCCGGGTCGGGTCGCGCCCCCGCCGACACCTGTCGAGCCCGTGCCAACAAATGCACCAGCCGGCAGCATTCTCGGCGGCCTTACGGACCTCATCGGCAAGCTCAGCGCGGGCGGCGTGGCGCCGCAGGTCAATTCCTGGGTCGGCCACGGGTCGAATGAGACGGTTCCGCCCGGACAACTCGGTTCGGCGCTCGGACAGAATGTGCTGGCTGAGCTTTCGCAGCGCACCGGCATGAGCCAACAGGAGCTTTTGAGCCAGCTTGCGACGGTATTGCCCCAGATCATCAATCATATGACGCCGAACGGCCGGATGCCGACGCTGGCCGATCTCGAAAAGTAACGCACGCCGCCGATCGCAGGCGCAATTGCCGATCCTCGTTATTGGCAGGCGAGGTAGCCGGCCCCCGTCGAAACGGCGATGACGGAAATTGCCTGCGACGGGGCGACAAGGCTCTGTCGGTGGCGTCGTGCGAATCAGCGATACCTGGTTGTCGTCTAGTCAACGCGTTGCGCGAACCTGAACAATTGCGCACGCGGCCTCGGGCCAACGCGGGCGGATCGCCATGGGGCCAATAGAGACGCGCATCCGTCGTGGAGTGAGCGCCAGCCGCCGTTGATGTCGTGCACGAGCCATCCGGAACCCCGTCCGCCGAATCGCCCTCCGCCGCCGCTCGGCCATTGCTCATCTATGACGGTGATTGCGGGTTCTGCGCCTATTGGGCGCGCTATTGGGAAAAGCTGACCGGCGACAGCGTCGACTATCGGCCTTATCAGCAGGTCCACCCCCAATATCCGGCGATTCCTGAAGCCGAATTCCGGCGCGCGGTGCAATTCATCGCGCCCGATGGCCGGCGGGCGAGCGGCGCCGAGGCCAGCTTCCTCACGCTCGCGCAAGCGCCCGGCAAAGAATTCTGGCTCGCTCTCTACCGCCGCCTGCCCGGATTCGCGCCCCTCTCCGAGCTAGCTTATGCCTTTATCGCCAGGCGCCGCCCAGCCTTCTTCCGCCTCAGCCTTTTCCTTTGGGGCCGACGCCACGAGCCGCCGCGCTACGAGCTCGTCTCGTTCCTGTTCCTTCGCGTGTTCGGGCTCATCGCGCTTTGCGCCTTCATCTCCTTCGCCGTGCAGGCGCAAGGGCTCATCGGCAGCCGCGGCATCCTGCCGCTCCATGAACTGGTCGATGCTCTTGCCTCCCGTCTAGGGATGGCGCTTCGTCCTCGTCCCGATGGTGTTCTGGCTCAACGACAGCGATCTCGCCGTTCAGGCCGTATGCTGGGGCGGAGCGGCGTTTTCGCTCATGCTGGTCCTCAATCTCCTCCCGCGCCTCAGCCTTGTGCTGATCTATGCGCTTTATCTCTCGCTGCTCTATGCCGGGCAGACTTTCATGACCTTCCAGTGGGATACGTTCCTGCTGGAGACGACTATTGTCGCACTGCTGATGAGCTTCGCGCCGACCATCGGTGTCTGGCTCGCGCGCTGGTTGCTGTTCCGCTTCATCTTCATGTCGGGCGTCGTCAAGCTGATCAGCGGCGATCCCAACTGGCGCAACCTCTCGGCGCTCACCTATCACTTTCTGACCCAGCCGCTGCCGACGCCGCTCGCGTGGTATGCCGCAGAGCTGCCGGCTGGCGTGTTGAAAGCGGCGACCGGCGCCATGTTCTTCGTCGAGCTCGTTCTGCCGTTCCTCATCTTTTGCCCGCGGCGAGCGAGGTTTGTTGCGGCGATCGGCATTCTCATCCTGCAAAGCTGCATTCTCCTCACCGGCAACTACAACTGGTTCAATCTTCAGACCATGCTGCTCTGCCTGCCGCTCATCGACGACGCGGCGCTGCGGCGGCTCCTGCCGCCTCGTTTGCTCGAGCTCATGCGGGCGGGCGCGAAGAATCAGGCGCCACGGCGGGCGGTGAGAGTAGCCGTCAACGCGGCGGCGGCGCTGATGGTGGTCTTGAGTCTCGTGCAGATGGACGAGCGGTTCGGCGGCAGTCCGCCAGCGCCAGCCGCGGCGCTCGACGACCTGTTCGAACCGTTCCATATCGTGAGCCCTTATGGGCTATTCGCGGTCATGACCACGACCCGCGACGAGATCATCGTCGAGGGGTCCGACGATGGCGTTCAATGGCGCGAATACGAATTCCGCTACAAGCCTGGCGACGTCAATCGCCGTCCGCCGTGGAACATCCCCGACCAGCCCCGGCTCGACTGGCAGATGTGGTTCGCCGCGCTCGACGGCGCCGGGCGGAGCCCATGGTTCTCGCGCTTTCTCGAGCGCCTGCTCGAAAACGAGCCATCGGTCACGGCGCTATTGAGGACCAATCCCTTTCCCGACAAGCCGCCGACCTATGTGCGGGCGGAGCTTTACGACTACACCTACGCCGGAAAGGACGAGCGCGCGGCGGGTCGATGGTGGAACCGCAGCCTGGCGGGACTCTACTTTCCCAAAGCCCACCTCAGGATGAAAGCCGAGTGATGGGGAATTCGCCGGGGTCGATTCGCCTTGGCTGCCAACCGGCGGATCGCAATTAGCGCGTCCGTTTTGAGTGATTCCAAAGGCTTGCGGCGCCATTTGCGATCCACTCCAACCCGCTTCCTCCGACCCGTTTCCTGCGACCCGCTTTTCCGTTCTGGCCACGCGAGCTCAAGCCTGGCCACGCGAGCCCGATATTTCTGTCTCCAGAAATAACCGCCAACCGGCGCTACGCATAATTCTGATAAACAGTATACTATCCGAGCCCGTTCGTCAAGCCATTGTCGATGAAGCGCCAGGGCGATCGCTTCAGGTTAACGCGGGCGGGCGCTTAGGAAATGTGATTCTCAAAGGGCTTCGACGAATCGGAGCCCGTGATGTCCACTTCGCCTGCGAAGAGTCTTCTCGATCATTTTTCGGCGCTGAAGGACCCG
>DASXES010000023.1:0-50266 GCA_036489975.1 Roseiarcus sp. | reverse complement strand
TCAATCCGGTGCTGGCGGACGCGCTCGACAAGATCTTCATTCTGCACGCCGACCACGAGCAGAACGCCTCGACCTCGACGGTGCGCATCGCCGGCTCTTCCGGCGCCAACCCGTTCGCCTGCATCGCCGCCGGCATCGCCTGCCTGTGGGGCCCGGCCCATGGCGGCGCCAATGAAGCGGCGCTGGCGATGCTGTCCGGGATCGGTTCGGTCGACAAGATTCCGGACTTCATCAAGAAGGTAAAGGACAAGAACAGCGAAGTCCGGCTGATGGGCTTCGGCCACCGGGTCTACAAGAACTACGATCCGCGCGCCAAGATCATGCAGAAAATGTGTCACGCGGTGCTGGCGGAAACCGGCCATGGCGACGATCCGATGCTCAAGGTCGCGCTTGAGCTGGAGAAGATCGCGCTGGAGGACGAATATTTCGTCTCCCGCAAGCTCTACCCGAATGTCGATTTCTATTCCGGTATCATTCTGAAGGCGATGGGCTTCCCCACCACCATGTTCACGCCGATCTTCGCGCGCGGGTCGTAGTTCTTATACACGCGGTGGCCGAAGCCCATGAGCTTTACGTTGGAATTTTTGTCCTTCACCTGTTCGATGAAGTCAGGAATATTATCCTTGTGGCCGATCTCGGCCAGCATCTTCAGCACGGCTTCGTTCGCGCCGCCATGGGCCGGACCCCAGAGGCAGGCGATGCCGGCGGCGATGCAGGCGAACGGATTGGCGCCGGAGGACCCGGCCAGCCGCACGGTGGAGGTCGAGGCGTTCTGCTCGTGGTCGGCGTGGAGGATGAAGATGCGGTCGAGCGCCCGCGCCAGCACCGCGTTCACCTTGTATTCCTCGCAGGGGACCGAGAAGCACATGCGCAGGAAATTCGCACTGTAGTCGAGCTCGTTCTTCGGATAGACGAACGGCTGACCGATCGCGTATTTGAAGGCCATCGCGGCGAGCGTCGGCATCTTCGCGATCATGCGGATCGAGGCGACCTCGCGCTGCCAGGGATCGGTGATGTCGGTCGAGTCGTGATAGAAGGCGGCGAGCGCGCCGACGCAGGCCACCATCACAGACATTGGATGAGCGTCGCGCCGGAACCCGTTGAAGAAACGGTTCATCTGGTCGTGGACCATCGTGTGGCGGGTGACGCGATAGTCGAAGTCGGCCTTCTGCGCGGCGGTCGGCAATTCGCCATAGAGCAACAGGTAGCAGGTCTCGAGGAAGTCGCCGTGCTCGGCCAGCTGGTCGATCGGATAACCTCGATAGAGGAGCACGCCCTCGTCGCCGTCGATGTAGGTGATCTGCGATTCCGTGCTCGCGGTCGAGGTGAAGCCCGGATCGTAGGTGAACATTCCGGTCTGGGCATAGAGCTTGCCGATGTCGACGACCGCCGGCCCGACCGTACCCTTCCGGATCGGCAGTTCGATGGATTTGTTACCGACGACAAGCGTGGCGGAGGCCGGGGCTGGCGGCTCGGCGGCTTTGTCGCTGACGGCAAGGGTGGCGGAAACTGGCGTCATCGAGCGTCTCCCATACGCTTTAGCGCTCTTGCACTGCAATAAGCTTATTGCACCGCATTATGCGCGACAAGTCAAAACAAAGAAGCGAGAGGATCGCGGGTTGCTATTGGGGATTCTCGTAGCTGAACGTCTGGTTGTTTTCGTCATACGCGAACAGTTCGCCGTAGCGCCCGAGATTGATGATCGCCCTCAAGGTCCGCTCGGCGTAGTCCTCGGACATGTAGTCCTCGAGTTCCTCGCGGAACCGGGTGGCCGGGGCGCGATGGCTGGGGCGTTCGTCCAGCACCCTCTTGATATGGGAAGCGAGCGGGATGTGCGCCAGCACCTCCTCGCCGAAGGCCTTCTTGCGCTGGTCGACGTCCATGTCGATGAAGCGCTGGCCGAGCGGCGTCAGCTTGATGTCGCCTTCCTCCAGTTCGGCGAAGCGCAGCAGTTGCAGGGTTTCGGCGAGGGGGAAGAGGTCGTCGACTTCGAGCTGCAGCGAATCGGCCAGATGCGGCAGGTCGGCCCGGCCGTCGTAGGGCGGCGCGGCGATCTCCTCGAGCATGCCGGCGAGCGAGTTGGTCGAGACGAGCGGCAGCGCCAGGCCGAGGCCCATCGCCGCGGCCGCGGCCTCGCGCGCGGCTGGTTTCGCCGCCACCGGACGCTGGGTCATCAGCGCGTAGATCTGCTCGACCAGCGCGCGGAACTCGAGGTCCAGACGGTCGCGCGGATGGGGAAGATCGACCGGGATCTCGGAGGCGATGCGGCCGGGATTGGACGACAGCACGAGAATGCGGTCGGCCATCAGCACCGCTTCCTCGATGTTATGGGTCACCATCAGGATGGATTTGATCGGAATGCGCCCGTCCTGCCACAGGTCGATGAGATCGGTGCGCAGGGTCTCGGCGGTCAGCACGTCGAGCGCCGAGAACGGCTCGTCCATGAGCAGGATCTTCGGCTGCACCACCAGCGCCCGGGCGAAGCCGACCCGCTGGCGCATGCCGCCCGACAATTCCTTCGGATAGGCCGATTCGAACCCGTCCAGGCCAATGGTGTCGATCGCCTGCAGCGCGCGCTTGCGCGTCTCGTCGAGCGGCACGCCGTTGGCGCGCGGCCCGATCTCGACATTGTCGAGGACGTCGAGCCAGGGAAAGAGCGCGAAGCTTTGAAACACCATCGCGACGTCCCTCGCCGGTCCGTTAACCGGCTCGCCCGAGATCGTGACCGTTCCCTCGGTCGGGCGGGTGAGCCCGGCGATGATGCGCAAAAGCGTCGACTTGCCGGAGCCCGAGCGGCCGAGCAGGGCGACGATCTGCCCCGACTTGAGCGTGAGCGAGACGTCGCTCAACACCGGCGCGCGCTTCTCGCCAGACCCGGTCTGGAAGACCTGAGTGACATGGTCGACGCTCAGAAGCGCGGCGAGCGCTGGGTCCAGCATGGAGAATTCCTTAAAGGCAGCGATGATTCTAGAGCCGCAGGCGCCGCTCCGCATAGGCGTAGAGCCTGCGCCAGAACAGCCGATTGGACAGCGTCACGAACAGCGACATCATCGCCACGCCGAGCACAATGCGCGGAAAGTCGCCCTTGTCGGTCGCCTCCGCGATATAGGAGCCGACGCCCTTGGCCACCACGCTATGGTCCTTCCATTTGACGTATTCGGCGACGATCGAGGCGTTCCACGAGCCGCCGGAGGCGGTGATCGCGCCGGTCAGGTAGTAGGGGGCCACCGCCGGAAGAATGACCTGCCTCCACCATTGCCAGCCGCGTATGTGAAAGTTCGCCGCCGCCTCCCGCAGGTCGTTTGGAAAGGCCGCCGCGCCGCCGATGGTGTTGAAGACGATATACCATTGGGTGCCGAAAACGATGAGAAAGCTCAGCCAGATATTCGGGTTGAGATGGAAGGCGAGCACGAGGCTCACCGCAGCGCCGAACAGGAGGTTGACCGGGAAGGCGGCGAGGAACTGGGCGATCGGCTGAACAGCTTCCGCCAGGCGCGGCCTCAGGCCGATCGAAACGCTGATCGGCACCCAGACGACAGTGGCCAGAGCCATCAGAAGGACGACGCGGAGGAACGTGTAGCAGGTCAGCACGAAGACCCGGCCCACCTCGTCCCAGTTCAGTTCGGTGGCGATATAGGAGACGGTGAGCCAGGTCGCCCAGACCGCCACGACGACAATGACGAGGATCCAGAGCGCGTCGAAGATGCGTGAGCGGCCTTGCGCTTTCCCCGTCTCGCTCTGCGGCGCGAAGCGGGGAAAACTGATTGGCAGGAAGCTGAAGCTTCGCAGTCCGGCGGAGATGGGAGCAAAGCCCAGTTTCAGCCAGTGTGTGCGCTTGATCAGCCCGAGCACCCAGGAGGACTCGACATCCTGGCTCTCGGACAGTTCGACCCGGAACTTCGTAGCCCACGCCACGATCGGGCGGAACAGCAGTTGATCGTAAAGCAGGATCACGATCCCCATGGTCAGGACGGCCGCGCCGATCGCCGACCAATTGCCTTCGTTGTTGGCTTTGGCGATGTAGGAGCCGACGCCAGGCAGGGTGATGGTCGTGTCGCCGACCGTGATCGCCTCCGAGGCGACGACGAAGAACCATCCCCCCGACATCGACATCATCGTGTTCCAGATCAGGCCGGGCATGGCGAATGGCGCTTCGAGCTGCCAGAACTTCTGCCAGCCGGTCAGGCGGAAGCCGCGCGCGACTTCGTTGAGATCGTCCGGCACGGTGCGCAGCGACTGGTAGAAGGAAAAGGCCATGTTCCAGGCCTGGCTGGTGAAGATGGCGAAGATCGCGGCGAGTTCCGCGCCGAGCGTATTGCCGGGGAAGAGGCCGAGGAAGAAGGTCACGGTGAAGGAGAGAAAGCCCAGGATCGGCACCGACTGCAGCACGTCGAGCACCGGGATCAGCACCATTTCGGCGCGCCGGCTCTTGGCCGCGAGCGTCGCGTAGGTGAAGGTGAAGACGAGCGAGGCGGCGAGCGCTGCGAACATGCGCAGCACCGTGCGGAACGCATAATAAGGCAATTGCCAATAGTCGAGCGACACAGGCGACTCGCTCGGCGCGGGCAGAGGAGCGGAAAGGCCGTGGTAGCTTTTGGCGACGGCCGTCAGCACCGCCAGAATCGCGGCGAAGGCGACGAGATCCCATTGGTTTGGCAGAACCCGCCGCCCGGCGGAGACAAACGTGGTCAGAGGCATGGGCGAGTTCCGCTTGCGCGAGCCACACGGAGGCGAGGACCGGGCGGCCAAACGGACGCTTGAGAAGCTCAAACACGTTTGCCTTGACTGAGGCAATCGGAATTTGAGCGGGCGCCCCTAACCCCCAAGGACCCAGCCATGAGCGGCGCCCATGACAGCATGACGACGGGGAAGCGCGGCATGCGGAACGGCTCCGGGCCGGCGGAAAAGGGTCTCCGGCTCGGCCCTGCGGCAAGGCCGTCCCGCCTCGCGGCGCGGCCGCCGTCCGGTGCGGTTTCGACGGCTTCGACCGGTTTGCGCCACGGGGTCGAGAAGCGCCGCCCGCCCCCTCCGGTGGTGCAAGAAAAAAGGGAACGGGCGGCGGGACGCGCCGGAAAGGGGAACGCTCCGGGCGCGCCTCGATCCGCGGGGGGCAGTGCGAAGTCTCCCTCTCCGAGCACTGTCCCAGCGGGCGCGCCGGTATGATCGATCGCGCCCGACCCCGCCTGCTTTTTCAGGCCAGAAGTTTGCCGATACGCGCCGGCTTGCGTTTCTGCTTCGCCTCCCCTATATGCCGCGCCATTCCACAGGCGGATTTTTTGCGGCTCCTGATTCAAGGTTCCGCTCCGGTGGCGAGGCTCGCTTCGCTTCACATGATCCGCCGAGGCTCAACCGGACAAGGATAAGCATCGCATGGCTTTGCCTGATTTCACTATGCGCCAGCTGCTCGAGTCGGGCGCGCATTTCGGCCACCAGTCGCACCGCTGGAACCCGAAGATGGCGCCTTTCATCTACGGCTCGCGCAACTCGATCCACATCATCGACCTCGCCCAGACGGTGCCCCTGTTCCATCAGGCGCTGAAGGTCGTCTCCGACACCGTCGCCAAGGGAGGCCGGGTGCTGTTCGTCGGCACCAAGCGCCAGGCGTCGGACGAGATCGCAACGGCCGCAAGGCGCTCGGCGCAATATTTCGTCAACGCCCGCTGGCTCGGCGGCATGCTGACCAACTGGAAGACCATATCGGCTTCGATCTCACGGCTGCGGAAGCTCGATGAGCAATTGAGCGAAGGCGCGAAGGGCTTGACCAAGAAAGAGCGCCTGATGATGTCGCGCGAGCGCGACAAGCTCGAGACGGCGCTCGGCGGCATCAAGGACATGGGCGGCGTTCCCGATCTGGTGTTCGTCATCGACACCAACAAGGAGGCGCTGGCGATCAAGGAGGCCAACCGCCTCAAAATTCCTGTGATCGCGATCCTCGACACCAACAGCGATCCGGACGGCATCAGCTATCCGGTCCCGGCCAACGACGACGCCGGCCGGGCCATCCAGCTCTATTGCGATCTCATCGCTCGCGCGGCGATCGACGGCATCTCGCGGGGCCAGGGCGCGCAGGGCGCCGACCTTGGGGAAGCCGAGGCGCCCCTCGCCGAAGCGCTGCCGGAGACAGTCGAGCCGGAGACCTCGACGACCGAGCCGGAGGCGTTGACCGAGCACTTCGAGCTCCTGGCCGCTCCGCGCGGCGCTCCCGACGATCTCGCCAAACTGACCGGCGTCGGCCCGCAGATCGTCAAGAAGCTCAACGAGCATGGCGTGTTCCACTATTGGCAGCTCGCTGCGATGACGCCGGACGAGACGGCCAAGCTCGACGCCGATCTCCGGTTCAATGGCCGCATCGGGCGCGACAAGTGGAGCGAGCAGGCGCGCGCGCTGATGGACGCTGAGGTCGAGGTCTAGGCCGCGCGCCCGGCGCCTCAGAGCAAAAGAGGGACATGTATGGCGACCATTGCCGCGGGGTTGGTCAAGGATCTGCGCGAAAAGACCGGCGCGGGCATGATGGATTGCAAGAATGCGCTGAGCGAGACCGACGGCGACATCGAGGCGGCCATCGACTGGCTGCGCAAGAAAGGCCTGGCCAAGGCCGCCAAGAAGAGCGGCCGGGTTGCGGCCGAAGGTCTTGTCGGCGTGGCCGTCGAGGATAACATCGGCGTCGTTGTCGAGGTCAATTCAGAGACCGATTTCGTCGCCCGGAACGATGACTTCCAGGCGGTCGTGCGCGGCGTGCTCGCGGTCGCGCTCGACCATGCGCCCGACGTCGACGCCGCGAAGGTGCTTGCCGCGCATTACCCGGGCGGCGGCATGGTCAGCGAGGCGATCGCCAACGCCATCGCCACCATTGGCGAGAACATGACGCTGCGCCGCGCGCAGGGGCTCAAGGTGACCGAAGGCGCCATCGGCCACTACGTGCACGGGGCTGTCGCCGATGGTCTTGGCCGCATCGGCGTGATCGTCGCGCTCAATTCCGCGGGCGATCGGGCGAAGCTCACCGCGCTCGGGCGCCAGATCGCTATGCATGTCGCCGCCGCCAGCCCAATCGCGCTCGACGCCGCCGGGCTCGATCCGGCGGCGGTTCAGCGCGAGCGCACGGTTCTGACCGAGAAGAACGCCGGCAAGCCCGCGAACGTGATCGAGAAGATCGTCGAATCGGGTCTCAAGACCTTCTACAAGGAGGTCTGTCTCGTCGATCAGGCCTATGTCCATGATCCCGCGAAGACTGTCGCGCAGGCGATCAAGGAAGCCGAAAAAGCGGTCGGGGCGCCGATCGCGGTCACCGGTTTCATCCGCTACGCGCTCGGCGAGGGTATTGAGAAGCCGACGGAAGAGGCCTGAGCGGCTGGCGAAGTCAAAAAGCGGCCTCTGGGCCGCTTTTTTATCGGAAGGATGGCGGGACCGGCGATCGCGCGGCGGCGGGCTGCCCGGTGACGGTCCGGGGAGGGGGTCGAGCCCATGTCGAAAGCACCACAGCCGTTGTTCAAGCGCGTGGTCGTCAAGCTGTCGGGCGAGGCGCTGATGGGGCCGGACACGCACGGCCTGCACGCGCCGACCCTGTCGCGCCTTGCCGGCGATCTCAAGCAGGCGGCCGGGCTCGGGGCGCAAGTGGCGGTCGTCGTCGGCGGGGGCAATTTCTTTCGCGGGCTTGAGGGCGCGGAGAAGGGGATCGAGCGCGCCCGCGCCGATTCGATCGGCATGCTGGCGACGGTGATGAACGCGCTCGCGATGGAGGGCGCGCTCGAGCAGATCGGCCAGCCGGCGCGCGTGCTCTCCGCGGTCGCCATGCCCTCGCTGTGCCAGCCCTATTCGCGCCAGGCCGCGCTCGCGCACCTCGTCAAGCGGAGGGTGATCATCCTTGCCGCCGGCACCGGCAATCCGTTCTTCACCACCGACACCGGCGCGGCGCTGCGCGCAGCCGAGCTCTCGTGCGACGCGGTGATGAAGGCGACCCATGTCGACGGCATCTATACCGCCGACCCGAAGAAGGACCCGACCGCCAAACGCTACGACCGCTTGACCCACGACGAGGCGATCGCCCGCAACCTGCAGGTGATGGACACGGCGGCTTTTGCGCTGGCGCGCGACAACGGCATCCCGATCGTCGTCTTCTCCGTCGACGAGCCAGGCGCCATTCCCTCCGCGCTTCTGGGCCAGGGCCGGGCGACCTATGTGATGCCGTAGGCGATCCCGCCGTTGGGCGGATCGTGCCGGCTTGAGCGAACGACCTGCGGCGAATAAGCTCGTTGGCTCGCGTGTTTACTGGACTGCCAACTCCAGCCAGAAAGTCCGAGCCCATGACCGCTTCGTTTTCATCCGCGCGCAAAGGCCATTCCGGTCTCGCATCGTTGGTCTTCTGTGGAATTTTCGCCATTGGCCTCGGATTCGCCGCCCCCGCGGCCGAGGCGGCGGGGGGCGACAATGACAGCGGAGCCAGCGCCGGAAGCGGCGCCAGCGCCATGGGCGGCGGCACAATGGAAAAGAAAGCCAACGGTGTGAAAAAGACCGACCTGACGACATGCGCTCCGGGCCAGGTCTGGGACAGGAAGAAGCACAAGTGCCTCGAGAGGCACAGCGGCGTTTTGCCCGATCCCGAGATGACGGAATACGCCTATGCGCTCGCCAAGGCCGACCGCTACCAGGAGGCGATCGACGTGCTCGACCTCCTCGACAACCCGAACACCCCCCGCGCCCTCAACTATCGCGGCTACGCGACCCGCAAGCTCGGACGCACCGACGAAGGAATCCGTTATTATCTCAAGTCGGTCGCGCTCGATCCGAACTATGCGCAGGTGCGTGAATATCTCGGCGAAGCCTATGTCATCGAAGGCAGATTCGACCTCGCCAAGGACCAGTTGGCGACGATCGAGAAGCTCTGCGGATCGAAAGACTGCGAATATTACGGGGATCTGGCGGACGCTCTCAAGACGGCGCACGCTCTCTGATCGGGGCCGCCCCGGCGCAAGCGGGCCGCGCCGCGCGCGAGGCTCGCTACGCACGAAGCCGGCGCGCTCGTTTCGGTCACAACACGCCGCCCTTCACACGCCTTCGTCGCCCGCCCGTCTCAGGTGAGACGCACGACGAGAACGGCTGCGATAACCAGACCGGCGCCGACTACACGGCCCAAGGTGAGCGGTTGCTGCGGCAGCCCGAGGACGCCGAACTGATCGAGCAGCAGCGAGCACACGATAATCCCGGCGAGAAAGCAGACAAACATGAGCGCCACCCCGAGCCGCGGCGCGACGACGGTCATCATGCCGAGAATGACGGCCCCGAGGATCCCGCCCGTCCAGAGCAGCGGCGGCGTCGAGGCGAATGCGGCGAGAGGCGGCGGCGCCCGCCAGACGATCAGCGCCGCCGCGGCGAGTGTTATCGAACTGACCGCGCCAGAAAATGCGGCGGCCCAAAGCACGGTCGCGCCTCGCTGAGCGAACTGGGAGTTGACCGCGGCCTGAAGCGGCTGAAGAGCGCCGGCGCTGATCGCGAAAAGCATGAGGACAATACGCACGTCAGATCTTCTCCGGTTGAGATTGCGGCCAGCGCAGTCTCCTGTTTATAGCCGACGTATCATAAGCTTGCCTGCCGTCCCGACGAGGACGCCAGCCCTCCCAGGCGATCCCCTTTAAGCCGGCGAGAAGCGCTTGAACTCGCCCGTATAGGGTTTGGCGAGCGGCGCTGCATAGGTTCTGCGCTTCGATGTCTTCAAGCCAAGCCGGACCAGGCTTTCCGCAAGGCTGATCGCGCAGGCGACCCCGTCGAGCACCGGAACGTCCGCCTTGCGCTCAAGCTCGCGCGCAAGATCGGTCATGCCGGCGCAGCCGAGCACGATCGCCTCGGCGCCGTCTTCCGCAAGGGCGCGCTCGATCTCCTGTTCGATGAGCAGGCGGGCCTGCGAGCCCGGCTCTTCGAGCGCGAGCACCGGAACTTCTGCGGCGCGCACGCGCGCGCAGCGCGTGATGAGCCCATATTTCGTCAGGTTGTGCTCGATCGGCGTGATCGATCGGGCGAGTGTCGTCACGACGCTGAACTTCGCGGCGATGAGGCTCGCCATATGGAACGCGGCTTCGCCGATGCCTACCACCGGCGCCGCGGTCGCGCAGCGCGCCGCTTCGAGTCCGGTGTCGTCGAAACAGGCGATGACGAACGCGTCGGCGTCGCGCGCCTTGCCGATCTCGTCGACGAGGCCGGGAACCGAAAAGGCCTCGTCGAAATACCCCTCGATGCTGACCGGCCCGAAGTCCGGATTGACGGCCGTCACTTCCACTCCAGGCGAGGCTGCGGCCTTGGCGGCGGCGCCGATCTTCAGCGTCATCGAGCGGGTGGTGTTCGGATTGACGACGTGGATGCGCATGCTCCAACCTCTCTCGCTTCCGGATAGAGGCCGCGCTCGCGCTCGTCCATCAGGAACTTCCGAGGGCCCAAGCCCCATATCACGGCGACGTCAGCGCCTCCCTTCAGCGCCTGCCTGCGGCTCAAAAGCGGATCGGGGCGGTTAATGCGCCGCCCGCGGGCGCAATCGAACCTTGAGCCCGGCGGGCGACATGGTGAAGCCAAACATCTCGGTGACGTCCTCGGCGCGTCCCGCTCGCTCGACGTCGAAGCTTTTGTACATCATTGACAGCAAGGCTTTCATCTCGAAAAGCGCGAGCGAGCGTCCGGGGCACATTCGCGGACCGGAGCCGAACGGAATCTGCCCCGACGGGTTATGAGCGTCGGACGATGCTTCGAGCCATCGTTCAGGCTTGAACGCGAGCGGGTCGGAAAAGTTTTTCGAATCGACGGCCTGCGGGCGGAAAAGCAGGAGGAGCGTCGTTCCTTTCGGCACGAAATAGTCTCCGAGCGACGTGTCCACGTTCGCCGTCGCGTTGGCGAATGGGGCGGCCGGCCTCAGTCGCAGCGTTTCGTTCGCGACCGCGCCGGCGACGGCGAGCCGGTTGACGGCGTCGACGTCGGCGGCCACGTCCAACGCGCCGAATGCATCATCCGCCTCCCCCCGAAGGGCTTTGGCCCATTGGGGGCAGTCGCATAGTTCGTGAACGGCCCAGGCCAGGGTGAACGCCGTCGTGTCTTCGCCGGCGAGGAGCATTGTGATCAGGTTGGACATGATCGTGGCGTCCGAGTACGGCTCGCCCTTCTCGTCGACCGCCACGACCATTGATTCCAGGAAATTCGCCGGATGGTCGGCTTGGCCTGGGTTGGCCTCAAGGCGGCGGCGCGTGTCGACAAGCAGACCTCGAAGCCATTCGCTCACCGCGGCGAACGCCCGGTCCAGCCGCCGGTCGCTCGGCAGCTTGATGAAGCGCCAGGTCGGGAAAGTGGCGAAGACGCGCCGGCTCACCCCCGGCAGGATGACTTCGAGATGACGCTGAATGACGTCGTTCGTCGCCTCGACCGTATTCGCGTCGTGGCCGAAGGCGATCAGCATCGTAACGTCGACTGTAAAGCGCTTCATCTCGTCGACGATATCGAGCGCCTCGCCGGTCGCCGCGGCTCTCTCCCACCTGCGCTTCACCCGATCGGCGACGGTTTTGATGTGGGGATAGAGTTGCTTCAGACTTCGTTGCGCAAGCGCCGCCACCGCCAGCTTCCGCTGCGAGCGCCAGGCGGCGCCTTCGGCGTTGAACACGCCCTTGATGCCGATTTCGGCGAGAGCCTCGTCGGTCCTCGCGCTGCGCCTGAATGTGTCGGGCCTGGCCAGCAGCACCTCGTTGACCATCGCCGCGTCGCTCGTCGCGACGATGCGGGTTGCTCCGCGGTAGAGCTTGAACGTCGGGCCATATTGTCTTGCCCAGCCCTCGAGAACGAGGTGGGCCTTCGAGAGATCGATCTGATGGACGTTGCCAAAAACCGGGCGCGGCCTGGGCCCCGGGAGTTCATCCAGCGATCGCCTGCCGGAGGGTTCCGCAGACGCTGGCTCAAGCCCTGTCGGGTCGACAAAAATGACGTTCGCCCGCTCGACGACCGGACACGATGCGAGACAGCCCGGTCCCCCATCACGCTGGCCGGACTCCATGGAGAATTTCCAGCGATGGTTGCGGCATACGAGCTTGTCGCCTTCGATCTCGCCTTCGCCCAGAAGCGCGCCCTGATGCGGGCACCTGCCCTGGAAGGCCCGCCAACCGGCGCCTGTGCGGACCAGCGCCACATCGACACCGCTGGCGGACAGGGCAAAAGGACCATTGCCCACAAGATCGCTGGAGTTGGCGGCGCGAACGAAGGAGTCCGACTTCACGAAATTCGCTCCGGGGGGAACCAGCCATAGTCCCGCTTGCGGCCTGCCCGCTCCGGCCGGCTCGTCACGTGCGGGCGCCGCGAGATTCTGCCCCCCAAAAACCTGTCTTGGCAAGTTCAGCGGCCGTTGATTTGCGGCGGCCGACTTCCGGCCCGCGCAAGCTTGCGCGGGGCGCGGGCGGCGCCTAAACCCTTGGAGCGTGAGCGCGTGTAACGCGCCTTGGGCCGCGCTCGGTCAAAGGGAGGCTGAAATCCATGCCGCACAAGATCCTCGTCGCCCAGGGCGGCGGCCCGACGGCGGTCATCAACCAGTCGCTGGCCGGGGTGGCGCTGGAGGCGAGGCGGTTTCCCGACGTGACCCATGTCTATGGCGCGCTGCAGGGCGTGCGCGGGATCGTCAACGACGATCTGGTCGATCTCGGCCAGGAGACGGTCGCCAGCCTCGAGGCGGTCGCCACGACCCCGGCCGCCGCGCTCGGATCCACCCGAGACAAGCCCGACCGCAAATATTGCCAGGAGATCTTCAAGGTCCTCAAAGCCCACGCGATCGACACGTTCTTCTATATCGGCGGCAACGATTCCTCCGACACGGTGCGCATAGTCGCCGAGGAGGCGAAGAAAGGCGATCATGGGCTTCGCGCGATTCACATCCCCAAGACGATCGACAACGATCTCGTCGGCTTCGATCACACGCCGGGCTACCCTTCGGCGGCGCGCTTCGTGACGCAGGCCTTCGCCGGCGCCAATCTCGACAATCTGGCGCTGAAAGGCGTCTATGTCGCGGTGGTGATGGGGCGCCACGCCGGCTTCCTCACCGCGGCTTCGGCGCTGGCGCGCAAATATCCCGACGACGGCCCCCATCTCATCTATCTCCCCGAGCGGACTTTCGTCATCGATACGTTCCTTTCCGACGTCAAGGCGGTGTTCGAGCGCCACGGCCGCTGCATCGTCGCGGCCTCGGAGGGCATCCACGACGACAAGGGCGAGGCGATCATCAGCAAGCTCATGGGGAAGACGGAAAAGGACGCGCACGGCAACGTCCAGCTTTCGGGCACCGGCGCCCTCGCCGATCTCCTGTGCGAGGAAGTCAAGTCCAAGCTCGGCATCAAACGGGTGCGCGGCGACACGTTCGGCTATCTTCAGCGCTCGTTCGTGGGCTGCGTGAGCAAGGTCGATCAGCGCGAGGCGCGCGAGGTCGGGGAAAAGGCGGTGCAATACGCGATGGCCGGGGCAGGGGAGGGGTCGGTCGCGATCCGCCGCGTCGGCGACTATGCGGTCGACTACCCGCTGATCCCGCTCGATACGGTCGCCGGCAAGACGCGCGTGATGGAGGATCATCTCATCAACGCGGCCGGCAACGACGTGACCCCGGCGTTCCATGATTACCTCCGCCCGCTGCTCGGCGCCGACGTGATCGAGATCGCGCGTCTGCGCGCCGCCAAGGTCGAGAAGGCCGGCGTGCTGTCGGGGGATGCGACCTGAGCGCCGCGGGGGCGCAACATTACCGAATCCTTACGAAAAAATTTCCAAAAGAAAATCGATAAAGTTCCTTGATGTTGCAGCGCAGCATTCGCATATGGGCGCCGAGCTTGAGCCGCCTCTTCCTGGCGGCGGCGTTCTCGGGGACCTAGACGAAAATGACGACGTTCATTCGGGTGGCGGGCGCGGTGTCGGCGCTGGTGGTGGTGGCGGCCGTTGGGGCTGTCCCGGCGCAGGCGGACGCGATGACGGCGGCGCAGATCCTGTCCAGCTTTAACCTGGTCACGACCGGAAACGTGTCGACCCAGTCCGATATTGTTGGAAACGCAGTGGTCGGTGGCGACCTCAACGGCGCGACCTTCTTCGGTGGCGGCGCCAATGTTCCGGCCTCGCCGGACCTCTATGTGTTCGGCAAGCTGAACGGCTCGCTCAACCTCAATTCGGGCGGCAGCCTGTATTACGCTGGCGGCTCCAGCCCGAAGGTGAACTACAATGGCGGCGGCAAGCTTCACACCACGCTGCCCAACCCGCTCGGCGATTACACCGATCCGCTCACCGATCTCTCGGCCCAGCTTGCCGACCTGACCGCGACTGCCGGAACCTCGTTCGTCAACGGCAAGTTCAACGCCGGGTCGAACAGCGGCGTCGTCGTGTTCGAGATCAGCGGGTCGACCCTCGCGAGCGATCTCGTGAACCATGACATCAGCTTCGCTGGCACGGGCGTGACGTCCTACATCATCAACGTCATCGGCAATTTCACCCAACCGAACAGCACCCATTTCAACGTCGATCAGGAGGATGCGCTGTTCAATTTCGAGAACGCGACGACGGTCAACCTCGGGCAGTGGGGCGCATCGATCCTGGCGCCTGACGCAGCGGTCAAGATCACCGGCGGCGGCAACATTGAAGGTTCGGTGTTTGCAAAGTCGTTCCTTGGCGGCGGCGAGTTGCACAACAACAATCTCTTCAACGGCGTCCTTCCGTCAGCGGCGGTTACCGCGACGGCGCCGATCCCCGAGCCGTCGACCTGGGCGATGCTGATCGCCGGTTTCGCCGGCCTAGCCTACCTCGGCTGGCGCAAAGCCCGCGAAGCCGCCGTCGTGGCGGCCTGACGCGACGACGGTCGCGTTCCAATCGAAGGCCGCCCGACCTTTCCGGCGGCCTCTTTCGCGGGCGGGTTAACGGGTCCGACGCGCCGCGTCGCCGCTCGAAGCCTGCCCACGTCTCGCCGGCGTCACCCTGAGCGCCCTGAGCGCGAGCGGCGCCGTCAGCCCTTGCACGATCACCGAAAAGGCGACCACCGCGAAAGCGGCGATGAGGACATCGTCGCGCCGGGGGAGATCGGCTGGCAGCGCGAGCGCCAGCGCCAGCGCCAGCGCGCCGCGCAGGCCCCCCCACCACATGAGATGCTGCTGGTTGAGCGGGATCGCCCAGCGCGTGCGTACGAACACGAGGCAGACGGGATAGACCGCGACTGCGCGACCCACCAGCGCGAGCGCGATGATGAGTACGAGCGCGAATATTCCCTCGCGGGCGAAATCGACGGTGGCCAGCGCCGAGCCGATCAGCAAAAACACCAGAGAATTGGCGAGAAAGGCCGCGAACTCCCAGAATTCGAGCACGAACGCGCGCCCGTGTGGCGTGAACGAGACGCCAAACCGCTGTTTCTCGGTGAGGACGCCCAGATTGCCCAGCGTCATGCCGGCGGCGACGCTCGCCAGCACGCCCGAGGCGCCAAAATGCTCCGCGATCAGGAACGAGCCGAAGGCGGCGACCGCGGTCAGCGCCGTCTCGACCAGGTGATCGTCGGAGGTTCCCCCGATCATGACCGCAATCAGGCCGACGCCGAATCCGGCGGCGAGGCCGCCGCCGGCGACGATTGCAAATGTCGTGATGGTGGCGAGCGGGTCCAGCCCGCTCGCGGGCTCGTGGGCGGCCCAGACGAGAATGAGAGTGAAGAGGACCGCGGCGGCGCCGTCGTTGAACAGGCTCTCGGCTTCGATGAGGAGGCTCAGGCGGCCGGTCACGCCCGATTCCTTGACGAGCGCGATGATCGCGATTGGGTCGGTCGCGGCGATCAGCGCGCCGAAAACGAGGGCGGATTCGATCGGCCAGCCGAGCAAGGCGGCGAGTCCGCCCGCAACCACAGCCGCGCACAAAACGACCCCGATGGTCGACAGCGCGACGACCGGAAGGAGATCGCGTTGCAGATCGCTCCAACGCAGGTTGAGCGCCGCCTCGAACAGGAGCGGTGGCAGCACGACGTCGAAGATGAGATCGTGCGTCAGCGCGAGCCCGGCGTGGCTGCGCGTGGCGGCGAGCGCCGCGCCCGCGAGCACAAGGCCGACGGTGTAGGGCAGACGCAGGCGGCGCGCCGCGAGCGCCACCAGTATGGCAAGGCCAAGCAGGCTCAGCGCGCGAAACAGCAGAACGTCCATGCGTCCTGTCTAACGGCGCGCCTTGCAAAGTGGAACTGCGCGCCGCCCTATTCCGCGGCGGCGAGATCGGCGCCGGCGCGCAGAAAGCGCTCTGGATCGACCGGCTCTCCGTCGACCCGCACCTCGTAATGCAGATGCGGCCCGGTCGAGCGTCCGGTCGACCCGAGCCTGCCCAGGACGGCGCCCTTGTCGATCTCCTGGCCTTCCTCGACCAGCGCTTCCGACATATGCGCGTAGCGGGTGGCGAGCCCGTTGCCGTGGTCGATCTCGACCATGATTCCGTATCCGCCGGCAGGCCCGGCATGGACGACGCGGCCGGCGGCGGCGGCGTGGATTTCGGCGCCGTAAGGCTCAGCGAGATCGACGCCTGGATGCAGCGCGAGGCGTCCGAGGAACGGATCGACACGATAGCCAAAGGACGAGGTGAGACTGGGTTCGCCGGAGAGCGGCATGCGCAAGGGGACAAACGACAGGAGCGCCCCGAGGCGCTCAGCCGTCGCCACGTCGCGCGCGACGCGCTTGAGCGCGGGGTCGAGCGCCAGCGGGCGCGCATCGATTTCGACCGGAATGAAGGGGCCGCCGACGCCGCCTTGCCCGTGCGGCGGAGAGAGCTTCGCCGGATCGAGTCCGGCCTCGCCGACGATCGTCGCGTCTCGCGAGGCGCTGCGCTCCGCTGCGCGGTCGATGGCGGCGAGGGCCTCCGTCTGGCTGTGCTCGACGCGATCAAGCGATCGGTCCACCTGCGCCAGCCGCGCGGAGGGCTCGCCGTTGTCCGCGGCTGGGGGGAGGCTTGCCGTCGTGAAGGGCGCCTCGGAGGGGAGGGCGCTCACGCTTTCCCCCGAGTCGTCGATCGGATGAGGTTTGAGGCTGCGATGGACGGCGGCGGCCGCGGGAAGAGGGGCGTAGGCGCGCGCCGAATCCCCCGCGCTCGCGCCGGCCTCCGTTGGGGGTCCAAGAGCCTGGATGGCGTCCAGCGCGTCCGGCGGCGCAGGTCTCGCGGCTTCGCGCCGCGACTTGCCCGCTTCCGTCTCGGCGGCGAGCGCGACGACGATCGCGCCGCGCTGTTCGAGCCGCGCCTGGCGGGAGATGACTTCGTTCACCTCGCGCTTGAAGGCGTTGCGCTCGAGCAGGCGCCGGCTCGCGGCTTCATCGAGCCGGTCCTGCGCCTCGGCGAGCCGGTCCTCGTAGCCCGCCTTCGTCTCAGCCTCGTGCGCGAGGACGGCGCCCATCACGTCGTCGTGAAAGGCGACATAGAGGGTGACGGTGGCGGTCCAGGCGAATGAGAGCAGCGTGAGCGCCGCAATCGCCCAGAGGGCGGGCGGCGGCAGCCGGACCGTGCGGACCGCATCGCCCCGCGCGAACGAAATGCGGTAGTGGGGCGCCCGATGGCCCTCTCGCAACGACATGAACCAGCGCTCCAGCCAGGCGAACAAGGGTCCTCGGGCGCTGAGCAAAGCGTATTAAGGTTAATGCGCCGCAAATTGACGTTTCGGCGCCGGGAACGTTTCCGCTCACAGCGCCTTCACCGCCGCAAGAACCTCGTCCGCGTGCCCCGGCACCTTCACCTTGCGCCAGATCCTGGCGATGCGGCCGTCGCGGTCGATGAGGAAGGTTGAGCGCTCGACGCCGAAATACTTGCGCCCATACATGCTCTTCTCCTTCCACACCCCGTAAGCGTCGATCGCCGAGCGATCGGGATCGGCTGCGAGCGCGATCTTCAGACCGTGCTTCGCCTTGAACTTATCGTGGCTCGCCGCGTTGTCGGGAGAGACGCCGACGACAATTGCCCCAGCGGCGGCGAATTTCGCGCTGAGGCCGTTGAAAGCGATGGCTTCGGCGGTGCAGCCGGAGGTGTCGTCCTTGGGGTAGAAGTAGACCACCACGGGCTTGCCCTCGAGGCGCTTGAGGTGGGCGCGGCCGCCGCCGTCGGTCGCGAGTTCGAAATCGGGCGCCGATTCGCCCTCAACCAGGTCCTTAGCCATATCGCCCTCGTTTCGTCTCATTGTGGCGTCATCGCCGTCATATCCGAACGCGGCTCTAACCGCCGGGCGACATTGGCCCGACGCGCTCAGCGTTTCAACCGGGCCGGGGCAAGCGCCGCGAGCGATTGTGACGATCGCCTCGGCGCCTGCGAATCAACGAAGATTCCGCTTAACTTGCTCGCGCGACGGAGGGTGATCGGTATTGGGGCTCCGGTATAGGATGACGACGCGGGCTCGCGCCCGGGCCGCCATGCGCAGCATGGCGACGGATGCCCAGGGTCCTCGCCTTCCCTCGCGCTGGCGCCCGATCGGCGCTCGTCGGCTGACCCACGTTTGCCTCCGCACCATCGAGTTTGCCGCAGCCCTGTTCATCGTTGGCGGCCTCGTGCTGGCCTCGCTGCTGGCGCGCGGGCCTCTCCGTCTGGTCGGCATGCACGACCAGATCCAGGACTCCCTCCAGCAGCGGGTCGGCGACCGTTACGCCATCGCGCTCGGACCGACCTATCTCATGCACGACTCGTGGGGCGTGGGCCTGGGCTTCAAGGGCTTCACCGTGCGCGACGCCGCCGGCCACACCGTTCTTTCCGCCCCGAGCGGACGCCTGGGCCTCGATCCCTTCGCCCTGCCGCTGATGGACGTTCGGGTGAGCCGGCTTGAACTCGACGGGCTCGATTTGCGCCTGCGCGTCGCCGGCGACGGCGCGCTCTCGCTTGCGGTCGCCGGCGATTCTGGCGCGACCCCGATCCCTCTGCCGGGCGCCACGTCCGCGGACGGAAGCGCCGCCGGGCTCGCCGTCTTCGTCCGCGCCGCCGCCGACGGCATGGCCGGCGCCGCCCAGGCCCTCGACCGGCTGACGTTGGCCCGCGGCCATTTCGAAGTCGAAAACCAGGCGACGCAACGCTCCGTCGTCTACAACGACTTCGCCGTCACCTTCGATCATTCGGGCTCACGGGCGAACGCCACGATCTCGGCGACCGGTCCGGCGGGACCGTGGAAAATCGTGGCGCAGGCGTCGGACGGCGCTGCGCCGACCCTTTCGGTGGAGGGGCGCGACCTCAGCCTCGCCGACCTCCAGGCGTTCGACAAGAGGCCCCCGCCGCTTACCGCCGAGGGCCCGGTCGCGTTCAAGCTCGATGCAAAGCTTACGTCCGATTCGACGCTGCAGGATTTCTCCGGCCGGTTCACCGTCGGCGCGGGACGGGTGCTAATCAACAACCCCGACGCGGCGCCGCTTTTTATCGATGAAGCGAGCGGCGCCATGGCCTGGGACGAGAGCGCGCGCCGGTTTCGCGTGGACAGGTTTCAGATTCTCGCTGGACTGACGCATGTCGAGGCGCGAGGCTGGATCGCCCCGCCGTCCGATGCTCCGAGGATGTGGAGCGTGCATCTCGAGTCGCGCGGCGCCCAATTCAGCCCTGAAAGGCCCGGCGCCAACCCGGTGCGCCTCGAGACCATGGCGTTCGACGCCCGCTTCCTCGAAACGACGTCCGAGTTTTTCATCGATCGCCTGACGGCGCGGGGCCCGACCGTCGACGTGGCGCTCAAGGCCGAGACCGCGCCGGACGGCGAGGGCTCGTCGCTCAAGCTCGCCATCGACGCCGGCCCCAGCGCCACATCCGATCTCATCCGCCTGTGGCCCCAATTCATCAATCCGGACGTGCGCGAATGGTGCGCCGAAAACCTCCACGGCGGGCGGCTGCAAGGATCGATGAAAGCCAATTGGACCGCCGCCGACATGGACGCGATGGCGCACAAGCGCGGCCTGCCGCGCGAGAGCCTGCATGGCGAGTTCACCACCCACGACGTCAGCGTCGACCTCATGCCCGGCTTGCCGCCGATGTTGACCGATGAAGGGTCGGGTTCGTTCACCGGGCATGAATTCACAGTCTCCGGCGATCGCGCGACCATGGTCCTGTCGCCGTCGCGGCGCGTCCAGGGGAACAATCTCGTCTTCACCGTCCCCGACACCACGCCGCGAGCCATCGTCGACGCTTCCGCGCAGGTGCACATGACCGGAACGGCCGACGCGCTCGCCGATCTTTTGATGCGCGAACCGTTGCGCCGCCAGGCAGGCCTCACAATCGACCCCGCGACCGTCAAGGGGGAAGCGGAAGGCAATCTCGTCCTCGATCTCAAGCTGGGAAAGACCGCGCGCCCCGAGGATTCGAAGTTTCACGCCACCGGCGCGCTCGCCAATCTGCAGATCGACAAGTTCATCGCCGACGAGAAGCTTCAGCAGGCGACGGCCTCGTTCGAGGCCGACCGCAATACGTTGAAGATCGTCGGCGACGGCGATCTCCTCGGCGCTGCGACCCACATCGATGTCGTCCGCGCCCCCGGCGAGGAGGGATCCGCGACGGTGACCTTCGTCCTCGATGCGGCGGCGCGCGCCAAGCGCGGCCTCAACTTCGGCTCGTGGCTGACCGGATCCCTGCCGGTCAAGCTGAAAGCGCCCTTGACCCGCGCGAGCGCCGAGGTCGAAATCGACCTGACGTCCGCGGGCGTCGACAATCCCATCCCGGGTCTCTCGAAGCCCGCGGGCAAGGCGGGTAAGGCGACGTTCGTCGTCAAGCCCACGCCACAGGGCGCCCTGCTCAGCAATATCGCGGTCGACATGGGCGTGCCAATGATGCGCGGCTCGGCGCAAATGGACGCCGCCGGCGCGGTGCAGAGCGCGACGATCACCGAAGCCCGCATTTCGCCCGGCGACGATTTCAGGGTCGACGTCGTCAATGGCCCGACTTTGCTCAAGGCCTCGGTGCGCGGCGCGTCGCTCGACGCGCGCCCCTTCGTCAAGTCGCTGTGGGCGGGGACAGCGTCCACGCAGAGCGTGGCGAAGGACTTCGATCTCGACGCCAAAATCTCGAGCGTCATGGGCGCCAACAAACAGGCGATGACGGGCGTTGACCTCACCGCTTTCCGGCGCGGGGGCGAGACCCGGCTGAAGAGCTTGCGGGGACGGATCGGGGCGGGCTCCGTGATCGCGACAGCGACTGGCGGAGAGATGCGGCTCATGACGTCCGACGCCGGCGCGGTTCTTCGCTTCGCCGATCTCTACCCGCGCCTCGAGGGCGGCAGCCTCGATCTGCTTGTGCGCTCCCAGGGCGATATGAGCGCCGGCGAGGCTACCATCATTGATTTCGTCCTGCGCGACGAACCGGCGCTGCGCCAGCTGGTCAGCGCCGGGCGACGGCGCGTGTCGGAGAATGGCTCCGTGATTGTCGACCCGTCGCGCGTGCGCTTCGACAAGATGACGGCTTCTTTTGAGCGCACGCCAGGCAAGCTCGCGATCCAGGATGGGGTCATCTACAACCCCAGCATGGGCCTGACCGCCCAGGGCGCGATCGACTTTGACCACAATCAGATCGACGTCAGCGGCTCCTTCGTGCCCGCCTACGCGGTCAACACGATGCTGACGAAAATCCCGCTCGTCGGCGTCCTGCTCAGCGGCGGACAGAACGACGGCGTTTTCGGCGTGAGCTACCGCGCGCGTGGGGCGATGAGCGCCCCGACGCTGACGATCAATCCTTTGTCGGTCATTGCGCCGGGCATTTTGCGACGCATTCTCGGCGCAATCGACGGGACGGCGAGCCACGGCGATTTCGCGGAGCCGGCGGAGATCGGCGACGCGCCGGCCCACCGCCCGGCGCGGTAGCTATACCGCTCGCAAGAGCACGTGCTTCTTGCGGCCAAGCGACAGCTTGACGATACCACCCGATGTCAGAGCCTCGCGGGTGATGAGCGCCTTCTCGTCGCCGAGCGTGGCGTCGTTGACCCTCAAGCCCCCGCCGCGAATCTGCCGGCGCGCTTCTCCGGTCGATGCGACGAGACCGGCGCGCACGAAGGCGCTGAGCGCGCCAAGCCCCGCGTCGAACTCCGAGCCCGGCACGTCGACCGTCGGCAGGCTCTCGGCGAGCTCCCTGTCCTCGAAGGTCTTGCGGGCCGTCGCCGCCGCCGTCTCGGCCGCCGCGCGCCCATGCAGCAGCGCGGTCGCTTCGTTCGCCAGCGCCTTCTTCGCTTCGTTGATCTCGGCGCCGGCGAGGCTTTCGAGCCGGCGCGTCTCATCGAGCGGCAGGAGCGTGAACAGCCTCAGGAACCGCCCGACGTCGGAATCGTCGGCGTTGCGCCAGAACTGCCAGTACTCGTAAGGCGCGAGCATCGTTTCATCGAGCCAGACTGCGCCTGCGGCGGTCTTGCCCATCTTCGCGCCGGAGGCGAGCGTGATCAGCGGCGTGGTCAGCGCGTAGAGTTGCTCAAGCCCCATGCGCCGGCCGAGGTCGACGCCGGTGACGATGTTGCCCCACTGGTCGGACCCGCCCATCTGCAGCGTCACCCCGTGGCGCCGGTAAAGCTCGGTGAAATCGTAAGCCTGCAGGCACATGTAGTTGAACTCAAGGAAGGAGAGCTCCTGCTCGCGCTCGAGCCTCAGCTTGACCGAATCCATGGCCAGCATGCGGTTGACCGAGAAGTGCCGTCCGACGTCGCGCAGGAAGTCGATGTAGTTGAGCTTCGCCAGCCACTCGGCATTGTCGGGCATGATCGCGTCGGTCTTGCCGTCGCCGAAGCGAATGAAATGCGAAAACGCCTTGCGGATGCCCGCCTTGTTGGCCTCGATCTCGGCGAGCGTCAGAAGCTTGCGGCTTTCGTCCTTGCCCGACGGGTCGCCAACCATGGTCGTGCCGCCGCCCATGAGCGCCACCGGCTTGCCGCCGGTCTCCTGGAGCCAGTGCAGCATCATGATCCCGACCAGGTTGCCGACATGCAGCGAGGGCGCGGTGCAATCAAAGCCGATATAGCCGACGAGCGAGCCTGAGCGGGCCTTGTCGTCGAGTCCGGCGAAGTCGGAGCCTTGATGGACATACCCGCGCTCCTGCATCACACGCAGGAAGTCGGATTTCGGCTGGAACGGATCGGTCAAGGCTTTTCGCTCGCAAGGGCGGCTTGAAATCGGGCCGACCCCTCTACGCGCATCGCTCCCGCCGCGCAACCGCGAGCCTCGCATTTGACGCTTGGCTGACGCTTGCAATAATGGGGCTTTGGCGCCGCAAGGGGGCCTCGATGGTCGTTGGTCAGAACATCGCCGTCCGGGGCTTCGTGACCAAGCAGAAGTATCTCGCGGGAAGGTCGCTGCTTGTACTTGAAAGCCTGCTTGGGTTCCACGCGGGGCGGCTTGCGAACGGGGCGGCCTTCGCCGCGCTCGACCGGTCGCCGCAGGCCCAGGAGTTCGAAACGCGAGGCTATTCGCAGGTGGCCGACCATCGGCATGCGACGCCGCCCGGCCTCGATATGGCGGTGATCAAGCGGCTGGCGATGGCCTCGTGGGCGCCGAGCGGGCCGGACCGGCTGATCAAGGTGATGGCCGTTACGGCGCACGACGCCGGCATGACGGACGACGATCAATATCCGCCTGGAAAGGGCGTGCCCCAGTGGAAGCTTGTCGCGCCGATCCCAGCCACGGTGATTGCCGTTCTCGGGGCCCATGGCGACATGTTCCGTCCTTGACCGGCATGTCCGCGCGCCTCAGCGAAGCCGACCTCATCGCCCGCTATTTCGCTCCGCTTGCGGGACCGGCGGGGCTTGAGCTTCGCGACGACGCGGCGTTGGTGCGGCCGCTCCCCGGCGAAGACCTTGTGCTCACGACCGACGCCCTGGTGGCGGGCGTCCATTTCTTCGCCGACGATCCGCCGGGCGCGATCGCCCGCAAGGCGCTCAGGGTCAACCTCTCGGATCTTGCAGCCAAGGCGGCCCGGCCGCTCGGATTTCTGCTCGCGCTCGCGCTCCCCCCAGACTGGCGCGACGAATGGCTTGCGGCATTCGCCGAGGGTCTCGGCGCCGACGTCCGCGCCTTTGAATGCCCGCTCCTTGGCGGCGACACCGTCATGACGCCCGGGCCCCTGACGCTGAGCGTGACCGCGATGGGTTCGGTCGCGCAGGGACGCATGCCCAGGCGCACCGGCGTGAGGCCCGGCGACCGCCTCTATGTCACCGGCACGATCGGCGACGCCGCGATCGGCCTCAAGATCCGCCAGGGGCGCGGGCCCGACATCCCGCAGCCGGACAAAGCGTTCCTGCTCGAGCGGTATCTCGTTCCCGAGCCGCGCCTCAAGCTGATCGACGCGATGGCCGCGCATGCGAACGGCGGCATGGACATTTCCGACGGCTTCGTCGGCGACCTCGCCAAGATGCTTGACGTCTCCGGGGTCAGCGCGCGGGTGCCGATTGACCGGCTGCCGCTTTCGCCCGCCGCCCGCGCGGCGATCGCCGCCGATTCCAGCTGGCTCGAAGTTGCGGCGACCGGCGGCGACGACTATGAGCTTCTCGCTTCCGCGGCGCGCGAATCCGCGCCCGCTTTCGAGGCGGCGGCTCGCGCCGCCGGCGTGCCTTTGACGTTCGTCGGCGAAGCAGTCAAGGGTCGGGGGCCACCGAGCTTCATCAGCGCCGGCGGCGATTCGGTCCACTTTGAGCGCGGCGCGTACAGCCACTTTTGACGGAGACCAAGGGGATGCCCGAAGGCGCCCAGACGCTCGTGGAGACGCGGTTGCTCGCGGCGCAGGCGGTCGCGCGCGAGGCCGGCGCGATGGCGCGGCGGCGTTTCCTCGACCGGTCGTTCACCGTCGGCTTCAAGGCCCGCCAGGACTATCTGACCGAGGTCGACGGCGAGACGGAGGCGTTCATCGCCGAGCGCCTGCTTCAGGTTTTTCCCTCCGATGGGTTTATCGGCGAAGAGAGCAAGGGGCGCCCGGCGGGCGAGGGCGCCGCGTCGTGGGTCGTCGATCCGATCGACGGCACGGCGAATTTCGCCCGTGGCGTGCCGCATTTCTGCGTCTCGGTCGCCAGCGTCGCCAAGGGCGCCGTCGAGGTCGGCGTCATCTACGATCCGATGCGCGACGAATTGTTCTCAGGCCGGCGCGGCGGCGGCGCGCATCTCAACGGCGCGCCGATCCACGCGTCAGGCGCAGGCGAGCTCGCGACTTCCGCGATCGAGGTCGGCTGGAACCTGCGCTCGAGCGCCGATCAGTACGCCGACCTCGTGCGGCGGGTCGTCGTGTCGGGCGCCGCGCCGTTTCGCACGGGCTCCGGCGCGCTCGCCCTCGCCTATGTCGCCGCCGGCCGTCTCGACGGCTATGTCGAACGCCATATCCATGCGTGGGACTGTCTCGCCGGGATCCTGCTGGCGAGCGAAGCGGGCGCGTATGTGAGCGACTACCTGGGCGGCGGCGGTCTCGCCAAGGGCGCCCCGCTCATCGCTTGTGCGGCCGGGGTGAGGGACGCCCTCATGGCCGCGGCGGCTTTCGAGGATGTCCTGGCATGACCGAGATCACGCTCACACATGGAGAAGCGCGCGCGACGATCGCGCATCTCGGCGCCGAGGCGCGCAGCTGGCGGATCGCGGAGCGCGATCTGCTCTGGCCGGGCGATCCCGCGATCTGGAGCGACATCAGTCCGATCCTTTATCCGGTCGTCGGCTGGACCCGTGACGGGGAGGAGCGGGTCGACGGCCGCACTTACAAGCTAGGCCTGCACGGTTTCGCGCGGTTCGAGACCTTCGCCCTCGAAAGCTCTGGAGCCGATTTCGCGCGCCTCACGCTCAGCGACAATGCGCGCACCCGCGCGGTCTATCCGTTCGCCTTCGCGCTTGCGATCGAATATCGCCTCACCGACGACGCGCTCTCGATCGCCATCGAAGTCGCCAATCCCGGGGACAGGCGCGCGCCTTACGCCTGCGGGCTGCACCCGGGTTTCCGCTGGCCCTTCGGCGCGGTGGGCCGCGCCGGCGCGCTGGTTCAGTTTGAGAAAGCGGAGCAGCCCGAGGTTCCGGAACTCGCGCCAGGCGGGCTTGTCCGCGCGACCACACGCCCGATCCCCATGTGCGGCCGCAATCTGCCGCTATCGGACGCCCTGTTCGAACGCGACGCGCTTTGCTTCCTCGACTGCAAGAGCCGCTCCCTGGCTTTCCTCGACGCCTCCGGGGCGTCGATCACCATGGAATATGAAAGCTTCCAGCATGCCGCGCTGTGGACAAGGCCGCACGCGCCGTTCCTCTGCCTCGAGGCCTGGACCGGCTACAGCGATCCGGACGGCTTTGACGGCGATCTGTTCGACAAGCCCGGCATGAGCGTGCTGGAGCCGGGTGAGCGCGCGCGCCACGAAGCGCGCTACGTCTTCCGGCCGGAATGAAGGTGCAGGGGAAGTTGCGCCAAGGACAATCCATGACCAACGCGTCCGCCTTCGTGCTCGACGGCGCGGCGATCGCCGACGAAGTGCTCACTCAGGTCGCTGAGGAGGCGCGCGCGCTCATCGCGCGCGGCGTGACGCCGGGTCTCGCGGTCGTGCTGGTCGGCGAAAACCCGGCGAGCCAGACTTACGTCGCGGGGAAGGGCAGGGCGGCCAAGGCCTGCGGCTTCCATTCGATCCAGCACAATCTTGCGGCCGACACGCCCGAAGCCGAGTTGCTGAGGCTCGTCCAAGCGCTGGACGCCGATCCGGCCGTGCATGGGATCCTCGTGCAATTGCCGCTGCCGAATGCAATCGACTCGGCGCGGGTGCTGGAGGCGATCGCCCCGATGAAGGACGTCGACGGCTTTCACCCGATCAATGTCGGCCTGCTCTCAATCGGCGCCATGGACCGCGCGCTGATCCCCTGCACGCCGGCGGGCGCCATGATCCTCATCGACAAGGCCTGCGAGCGGCTCGGCCGCACTCTTCCGGGCATGGAGGCGGTGATCGTCGGCCGCTCGAACATCGTCGGCAAGCCGATGGCGCAACTCCTGCTCGCGCGCCACTGCACCGTGACCATCGCCCATTCGCGCACCCGCGACCTGCATTCGGTCGCGCGCCGCGCCGACATTCTCGTAGCAGCCGTCGGCCAGCCGGAGATGGTGCGCGGGGACTGGGTGAAACCCGGTGCGATCGTGATCGATGTCGGCATCAACCGCGTCGCGGCGCATGGGGCTGACGCCTCGGGGAAGCCCAGGACGCGCCTCGTTGGCGACGTCGCCTATGCCGAGGCCGCGGCGGTCGCCGGCGCGATTACGCCTGTGCCCGGCGGGGTCGGGCGGATGACCATCGCCATGCTGATGGCGAACACGGTTCTGGCGGCGAAGCGGGCGACGGGGCTTTAGCGAGCGCGATTTCGCGGCTCTCCTCTCCGAAAGCCGGATTGAGATCGCCGCCGTCATCGCGAGGAGGCCAAAGGCCGGCGCGGCGATCCATGGGGCGTAGGCGTCTGTCGACTCCGCGATCGCTTCGCTTACGCTCGCGATGACGTCCCATGGCTCGACCCGACGCGCATCATGTCGGCGCCGCCGCGCGTCAGCCCATGAGCCCCTTCGTCTTCGCGTAATAGAGCAGCGCGATCGTCTTCGAATCGGCGATCGCTCCGCTCTCGATCATCGCGAGCGCCTCGCTGAACGGAACCTCGAGCACCTCGATATGCTCGTCCTCGTCCACGCCGCCTCCGTCTCCAGTGCGATCGGCTTCGCTGTAGGGCGCGACGAAACAGGCGATCTTCTCGGTCATGCCGCCCGGGCTCATGTAGGCGTCGAAGGCATGGGCAGGGTCGCGGATGACGATCCCCGTCTCCTCCTCAGCCTCGCGGATGACGCAGACGTCCGGCTTGTCTCCATCCAGCATGCCGGCGCAAACCTCGATCGTCGCCAGCGCGCCGTCGGCGAGATAAGCGCCGGCGCGGAACTGCTTGACCAGCGTGATCACCCCGCGCTTGGAGTCGTAGAGCAGCACGGCCGCGGCTTTGCCGTGGCGATAGACCTCGTGGGTGAGCGTGCGCGTCGAGCCGTCGTCCTCGGTGACCGCGATCTCGGTGCGGGTCAGATCGAACCGGCCTCTGGCGAGGACCGCCTCGCGGATCATCCGTGCGGCTTTGGCCATCGGGCCCCCCTCAGTAGCGGAATTGTTCGCGCAGGATCCGCTCGTCGAGCGAGTGGCCCGGATCATGCAACAAAACGAGGGACGTCGCCTTGTCCATCGCCACGTCGACCGCGACGACGCGACGAATTTCGATGTGGTCGGCGGCGGCGGCGACCGGACGCTTGTCGGCCTCCAGGACCTCGAGCGTGACACGCTGGGAATCGCGAAGGAGCGCGCCGCGCCAGCGGCGGGGACGGAAAGGCGAGAGCGGCGTCAGCGCCATCAGCGGCACGCCGAGCGGCAGGATCGGCCCGTTGGCGGAAAGGTTGTAGGCCGTCGAGCCGGCCGGGGTCGAAACCAGGATGCCGTCGGCTATCAGTTCCTCGAGCTGCGTCTCGCCGTCGATCTCGATGCGCAGCTTCGCCGCCTGGTAGGTCTGGCGCAAGAGCGAGACCTCGTTGATCGCCCGCGCCGTCGTTTCCGCCCCGTGGACGTCGAGCGCGCGCATGATGAGCGGGTGAACGATCGAGGGCTGCGCGACCGTGAGGCGTTCGCGCAGACCATGCTCCGAATAATCGTTCATGAGAAAGCCGACCGATCCGCGGTTCATGCCATAGATCGGCTTCGGCGCCTTCATGACCATGTGAAGCGTCTGCAGCATCAGGCCGTCGCCGCCGAGCGCCACGATGACGTCGGCCTTGTCGAGCGGGCTGTTGCCATAGAGGACCGCGAGCTTCTCCAGGGCCTCGTTGGCTTCCTTCGCGCCCGAGGACAGGAAGGCGATCGTCTGCGTTCGCGCGTTCGGCGTCACGACCGTCATCCGCACTCCCCCAAACGCGCCAGGCCCTGGCGGACCGGCGCGTCATCGCTTCGCGGGCCTCTCCCGCCGGGCGCAGTCTTAGCCGAGCGCCGCGCCGGTTCAAAGTCGGGGCTTGAAAGCGGGGTCTGCCCGGCGCTTACGGCAGCAGCTCGCTCGAGTCAGGCAGAATCCGGGCGGGCTTGCGCGCCGCGGCTTCGGCGGTCGGCAGTTTGATCAGAAACCGCGCGCCGCAATAGAAGTCGTCCGTCCTCGCCGGCGCGAGCGCGATCGCTCCTCCATTGCGCGTCACGAGGTCGGCCGCGATCGCAAGGCCAAGGCCCGCGCCGGCGTCGCTCGTCGATTTGTGGAACGGCTCGAAGATCCGCTCGCTCTGATCGGCCGGGAATCCGGGTCCGGTGTCGCTGACCTCGATCAGCGCCAGCCCATCGGTCCGGATGGCCGCGAAGCGGATGGCTTTCGGACGTCCGTCGATCGCGCCCTTGGCCAGCAGCGCCTGGGCGGCGTTGCGGCTCAGATTCTCGAGCACGCGCAGCGTATGGTCCGGGTCGGCATAGACGCAAAACCGCGGCGGAATGTCGATGTTGTAGTCGATCGCGGCATCGTTTTCGGCTGTTGCCGACTCGACGACCTGCCCCACCAGTTCGCTCAAGTCGAAGCGCCGGCGCAGGGGGGGAAGTTCGCGCGCCGCGCCGTAGGTCAGGGTCGCCTGACAGAACTGGATCGCCCGATCGAGGGTGGCGACCAGACGCGGCGCGAGCCGCTGGGCGAGCGGATCGGGGATGGCGGCCAGACGATCGGAAATGAGCTGGGCGGCGCTGAGCATGTTGCGCAGGTCGTGATTGATGCGCGCGACCGCCATGCCGAGTTCGGCGAGCCGCTTGCCTTGCGCCAGTTCGTGCGCGAGCGAGCGCTGCATGACGGCGAGCGCCGCCTCGGCGCGGCCGATCTCGCTGCCCCGCCCGGAAGGCGTGATCACCCGCGTGGCGTCCTGCGGGCTCTCGCCGAAGGCGATGATGTTGGACGTGAGCCGGCGCACCGGCCACAGCACCATGCGCCATAGCGCCGCCCAGAGCACGCAGGTGACGACGGCCGCGATAGTCAGCGAAATCGCGAGAAAATTGCCCGACACGCGGCGCAACGAGTGAATCAGCGGCTGCTCGTCGAAGGCGAACTCGATCGCCGGTTGGTCCCCCTGGGCAGGCGCGCTCAGCTTCGCGATCGTATGAGGCGCGGCGAACACGGCTTGAAAGGTGGCCGACAGGCTCTCGAGCCACGAGCTGTCGTCGGCGGTGATCGGCTCGGCGCCGACCGGCGGGCCGCCGCCGAGAACGAACTCCCGGCGCCCTGTGGGGGTATCGACCGCGAGCCACTTCACGTCGACGCTATGAAGGATCTTCTGCGCCAGCTCCTGGGAGGGCGGGTTTGGGCCGGCGAGCCCGAAAGCCGCGACAGTCGTCTGCGCGGCGCTGATCTTTCCGTGCAGCCACATTTCGCGATGGGCGATGAGGCGCGTCACATAGAAGAGGCCCATCGCCAGGAAGACGAACCCGATTGTGACCGCAAGAACGCGCGCGGCGAGACCAAGGCCGTGCAGCGGCAGCCCGAGCCCCGGCGCGGTTGCGTTTCGCTCCAGCGCTTCGCCGGGGGCTGACGCCTCAGCGGCGCGCCGGCCTTGAACTGTGAGGTCGAGCATGATTTCCTCAAATCGAGTCAGGACTTAAGTTCGTCCTCTATATAGGCGTTGATTATAGCTGAAAAACTGGCGTCGGCGCGAAATCCGAAGCTTTTGGCGCGCTCGGGATCGAAATCGCGCGCCCAGCCGGCGACGATTTTCATGATCGTCTCGTCGGGCTCGCGGCGGATGAGGGCGACCGTCTTGTCGCCGGCTATGGCGCGCAGAGCCTCGATCTGCTCGCCGACGGTGACGCTGACGCCCGGCATCGAGAGTGACCGGCGGGCGCCGAGAGGCGCGAGATCAAGCTCGGCTGCGCGCAGCAGGAATTCGATCGCCGCGCGGGGCGAAGCGTGCCAGTGGCGGACCGAATCGGCCACCGGCAGGATCGCCTCCTTGCCGTTGAGCGGCTCGCGGATGATGCCGGAGAAGAAGCCGGAGGCCGCCTTGTTCGGCAAGCCGGGTCGAACGCAGACCGTCGGCAGCCGCAGGCCGATGCCGTCGAAGAAGCCGCGGCGCGAATAGTCGGCGAGCAGAAGCTCCGAGATCGCCTTCTGGGTTCCATAGCTGGTCAGGGGAGCGGAGAGGAATTCATCGCCGATCTTGTCGGGGAACGGCGCGCCGAAGACGGCGATCGAGGAGGTGAAGATCAGCCGGGGCTTATAGGCGCCCCCGGCGAGGGCCTGCTCGCGGCGGATCGCCTCGAACACCGAATGGGTTCCCCCGACATTGATGGCGTAGCCCTTGTCGAAATCCGCCTCAGCTTCGCCCGAGACCACCGAGGCCAGCAGGAAGATGACGTCCGGCCGGGGCGCGATCAGTTTCGGCGCGACATAGGGCGCGGCGATGTCGAAGGCGTCGACCGCGGTCGGGAAGGGCGCGCTGGCCGGCTTCTCAGGCGCGACGATGTCGACCAGATGGGCGTGCGTGATCGGCTTGCCGGCGAGTTTTCCGTCCGCGACGAGGCGCGCGGTCAGTTTGCGCCCGATCATGCCTGCCGCGCCGACGATGAGCACCTTCATCCAAACGTTCTCCCTTCACCGCCGCCGCGGATTCCTGGCCCGCGGGGCGCCCGGCAATCTAGTGCGGTTTTGCCGTCGTGCATATTCATGTTCCTCTGTCAAGTATTATGAAACATAATCGATGTGGCAAATAGAGTCGCCTTGCTTTGGCCTCATATAGTCTCCAGAGGGGCCCTGTAACGGCAGAAACGTGAGGTGTAGTAGATGCAGAAAATCATGCTTTGGTGCGCGGTCATCGTCGGGTTTACGAACGTAGCAGCCGCTGGTGAATTGGGTATAGCCTCCTATTATCAAAATCCACATTACAAAGGTCTGATTGCGGCCCACAAAACTCTCCCCTTTGGGACTCGGGTGAAAGTGGTCAACCTCGCCAACGGGCGCAGCGCCATCCTGAAGATTGTGGACCGCGGGCCGTTCATCCGCGGGCGCATCATCGACGTCTCGCCGGCCGCGGCGAGCGCGCTCGGCTTCCGCCAGGCGGGCCTCGCGCACGTGCGGCTCGAGCGGATGTGAATCTCGGACGACCGATCGGCTAGCGGAAGCCGCCCAGGCGTTTCGGCGCGGATCGCGTCGGGCGCGGGGCAGGCCGGTTGGGCTCCCGGCTCCTCCGGCCGCTGGCGCCGCTCGCTGTCCGGCAAGAACAATATCTGGCTTAAGCCCGTGAATGATCTGCTTATACAGTCCCTCGGGGATTGCGCTTGGCGCAACTCTCGGGAGAGCCTGATGGCGGATGACAAAACTCTGGTTCGCGTCGATGCTGGTCCTCGGATGGGCTTTCGTCCCCGGGCCGGCTTTTGCCGAGGCGAAATGCCCGGCTGGGGACGCGCCTATCTTCGAGGACGACTTGCGGGCGGCGCCGAGCTGCGAGGCCGCTCACAAGCTCCACGACGCTTGCGCCTGGGGATCGAGCGGCGACGCCCGCTTGAGCGGAGCCGTCATCGAGAAGTGCGAAGCCATGTTTCTCGACCGCCTCACGCCGGCGCAGAAGAGAAACTATGAGGCGCGTCAGCAACGCTGCAGCGACAAATATTCGAGAGAAGACGGCAGCCTGGCAATCGCGGAGACGGCGCTGTGCGCCGAGGCGATCGCCGTCTCGTTCGCGAGGAACGCCGCCGCCGCCGGCCGCACGCCCGCGGCGCCGCTGGCGCCGGTGAAAGCCAGCTTCGATTGCGGCAAGGCGCGCACGGAACTCGAACTTTTGATCTGTTCGGGCGACGTCATCGGCGCCGAGGACATCGATCTGTCTCAGGCCTATCGTGAGGCCCTGAGGCGCTCGGCCCCCGATCTTCGCAAGGTCCTCGTCGCCAGCGAAAGCGGCTGGCTGGCCCATGTGGCGAAGTCATGCATCAGCGAGGCGATTGGCCGCGATGCCTCCAAGCTATGCGCGGAGCAGGCGTTTTCCGATCGCGTCGATCAACTGAATCGCTGCATGTCCAAAAGCGGCGACGAGGAAAAGGCGTGCCTGAATGTTTACGCGCCCGTGGTCGACGGGGCGACGCAGCGGTGACGAGAAGCTCTGCGCGAGCGAAATGCGCGATCGCAACCGGCGCTTCCCTTGATTTACGAATATTGGACGCCTGGCCTGCCCGAAGACCCGGGGGAAATTCAGTATTTCCGCTTGCCCATAAGGCCAACGGTTGGGCCGGGCTCCGTTCGTTCGGGACCCGAGCTCAGTTCCGCGGGCGATACTCGCCTGCTTTATTTCACGAACACATAGGTCGCGGTATACGGCTCCGAATGCAGTTCGCCTTCGCTGTCGCAAGCGCCCTCGAATACGCCCCCCTTCGTGTCGATCCGCAAGACCGATGTTGCGCCCGCAACGAGACCGGATGTCGGGCTTTGTTCGACCGAGAGTTTCAACCAGGGAATGTCTTTCGCGGTCGCGCCCGGCGCCTTGCCAACAACTTCGCCCACAACGCGCGACCCATCGGCGAATTCCCACGTCGGGCCGACGAAATGACGGCCCACTGTCTTTCCCTCTTCCAGCAAGGATGCGACAGGTTCCCGGAAGGTCCAGTTCAGGGCGCCCGCTGCGTCTTTTGCGCAGACGTAAATCTGCGCTCCCGCCCCCTGGAGCTGCACTAAGGGAAAGCCGCCTTTGACGGCGATTGACGCTGGGAGACTTTTAACGCCCTCGGCCTGAGCGGCGGCGGCGAGCGCTCCCATCAAAGGGAGAATTAACACCAGTCTTATCATGTATTATTACATCCGGATATCAAGTCGTTCCGAGTTGCAGAAAAATGAACCTAAGCGACTGAAAAGATTGAGTCGCGCGCAAAATCCTACACCGCGCGGCGACGTGGAACTGCGCGCCGCTGCCGAGGTCGCTGCGCGGCTCTAGTTTCCGCCTTCCAGCAGGCGCCGCGCGATCACCTGCGCCTGAATTTCCGCCGCGCCCTCGAAAATATTGAGAATGCGCGCGTCGCACAGGACCCGCGAAATCGGATATTCGAGGGCGAAGCCGTTGCCGCCATGGATTTGCAGCGCATTGTCCGCCGCCGCCCAGGCGACCCGCGCCGCAAGCAGTTTCGCCATGCCGGCCTCGAGGTCGCAGCGGCGCCCTTCGTCCTTGGCGCGGCCAGCGAAATAGGTCATCTGGCGGGCGATGTGGATCTCGACCGCCATCATCGCGAGCTTGTCGGCGACGCGGGGAAAATGAATGAGCGCCTTGCCGAACTGCACCCGCTCGCGGGCGTAGCGGAGCCCGAGCTCGAAGGCGCATTGGGCGACGCCCACGGCGCGCGCGGCGGTCTGGATGCGGGCCGATTCGAAAGTCTCCATCAATTGCTTGAAGCCCTGACCCTCGACCCCGCCGAGCAGGGCGTCGGCGGGCAGGCGAAAACCGTCGAAGGCGATCTCGTATTCCTTCATGCCGCGATAGCCGAGCACCTCGATTTCCGAGCCCGACATGCCTTCGGCCGGAAACGGGTCGGCGTCCGTGCCGCGCGGCTTCTCCGCCAGAAACATCGACAGCCCCCGGTAGCCGCGCTCATCGGGATTGGTGCGGACGAGCAGCGTCATGAGGTCGGCGCGAACCGGATGGGTGATCCACGTCTTGGCCCCGCTGACCCTGTAGCCATCGGCTTCCCGAGTCGCGCGGGTGCGCAAGGACGCGAGGTCGGAGCCGGTGTTGGGTTCGGTGAAGACGGCGGTCGGCAGGATCTCGCCGCTCGCAAGTTTAGGCAGATACTTCTGTTTCTGCGCCTCGGTTCCGCCGACCAGGATAAGCTCGGCGGCGATCTCCGAGCGGGTGCCCAGGGAACCCACGCCAATATAGCCGCGCGACAGTTCCTCGGACACGACGCACATCGCGACCTTGCCGAGCCCCATGCCGCCGTAAGCCTCGGGGATGGTGAGGCCGAAGACGCCCATGGCCGAAAGTCCCTCGATGATTTCGAGCGGGATATAGGCGTTGGCCCGGTGCCAGCCTTGAGCGTGGGGCATGACCTCGGCGTCGGAGAAGCGGCGCATCTCGCCGCGGATCGCCTCGAAGGTCTCGTCGAGGCCGGGATCGCCGATCGCGCCCTCCCGCGCCTCGCCGATCAGGACGGCGAGGGCGGCTCGATTTTCGCGGGTATTGCCTCCCGCGATCAGGGATTCGACGATTTCGTTGCGAAAAGGCGCCACGTCCTCAAGCGCGACGCCGAAGTCGGACGGGCGCACGATCTCGCTCTGGTTCATGGGTATGGCGCTGAAGACTTGAGCGAGATATTCGCCGAGCCCGATCCGCGTCAGGAGCCGCTCGGTCTCGCCAAAGCGGCCGACCTCGCGCATGCGTCTGGCGTATCCCGCCATTTCCTTGATCGCTTCGACATAGGTCGCGAGCCAGGCCAGGCCATGCACCGCGTGCTGTTCCGTTTCGATTCTGCCGGCGTTGGGCTTGCCGTTTTCGCTCACCCGGGCGCGCACGGCGCCGAGCGCGCAATCCATGAGGCCCTGGGCGGCGAAATGGGCCTTGTCGGCGAGGTCGTCGAGAGTCACGGGGGCGTCTCTGCTCCGGGCGGCCATTGCTGCGGCGCAACATGCGTCGCCTCGCGCACGATGGCAATCCGTCTTTTGCAGGCCGCCGCACAAGAATCAGGCCTGGCCCGGGTGGCGCTCGCCGCAGCGCCGGGGCAAAATGCCCGTCGTTGAGGGGAGCTCGAGCGAGGTTGCGCGCGCGCATGAGAATCGTCTGGCAGGCGGCGGAAAAATTCGCCGCGGATGACGGCTGGGCGATCGCCAGCTATATCGGCCTCACTCTCTTGACCTCGCTGTTCCCCTTCCTCATTTTCGTGGCCGCCCTTGCCGGGTTCCTCGGTTCGGCGGAGCTCGCGCACGAAGCGGCCAACCTGGTCTTCGCCGAGTGGCCCGACGTTGTGGCCCGCCCGATCGCCGACGAAGTCGGCCGGGTTCTGACAACCCCGCGCAGCGGTGGATTGCTCACTTTCGGCGCGGTCTTCTCCTTCTATTTCGCCTCGAGCGCCATCGAAGCGCTTCGGGTCGGCCTCAACCGCGCCTATGGCCTCATCGAGCCGAGGCCCTGGTGGATGCTGCGCCTCCAGTCGCTGGGGCTGGTGCTGGTCGGCTCGGTGGCGCTGCTTGCGCTCGCTTTCCTGGTCGTGCTTGGGCCGCTGATCGTGGATACGCTGGCGGCCTTCTTTCCATCCGTGGCGCAGGCTCATAGCCTGCTCACGTTTCTGCGCATCGCGGTCGCAGCCGCGATGGTGGCGAGCTCGCTCATTCTCGCCCATCTCATCCTGCCGGCCCACCGGGTCGGGTTTCGCGACATCCTGCCGGGCGTCGCCCTGACCTTCGTCACCAGCATCGCCTTCGGCGAGGCGTTCGGCGCCTATTTGAGCGAGTATCTGCGCAACTACATTTCGACCTACGCAGGCCTCGCGTCCGTCATGATCGCGCTCGTCTATCTCTATTGGGTGGCGCTTCTGTTCGTGTTCGGCGGCGAGCTCAACGCGTCGATCATCCGGGCGCGCCAGCTGCGGGCGGCTGGGTGACGCAAGATGCGGGTCGGGCGCGCGAACCCCCTGCGGCCGAATTCAAGCCGAATCCTTGAGCCGCGCGTTTACGATGCCGGGCCCGCGGCGGCCGCTCCAATGACGAGGGGGTAGAGTTTGCAAATCCCGAGTGAAGCTCGCCACCCGTTCTTGACGGGTGGAGGGGAAGCCGAAGAGATCATTGCGCTTTTCGACTGGGCCTCGACGCCGCTTGGTCCGATAGAGACGTGGCCCACGGGCCTTAAAAACACGGTCGCGCTCATCCTGCGCTCGCCGGTCCCGATCGTGACCTTGTGGGGCGAGGACGGGATCATGATCTACAACGACGGCTATTCCGGATTTGCCGGGGGCCGCCACCCAAATCTGTTCGGCTCCAAGGTCCGGGAGGGCTGGCCGGAGGTCGCCGACTTCAACGACAATATTATGAAAGTGGGGCTCGCCGGCGAGACGCTGGCCTATCGAGATTTCCCCCTTACGCTCTATCGGCATGGCGCCAAACCGGAGCAAGTCTGGCTCAATCTCGACTATTCCCCGCTCCTGGGCGAAGACGGCAGACCTGTCGGCGTCATGGCCATCGTCATCGAAATCACTGACAAGGTCAGGATCGAGCAGGAGCTCGAGGCCGAACGCAAGAGCTTGAGGCTCATGTTCGAGCAGGCGCCCGGGTTCATTGCGATGGTGAGCGGCCCCGAGCATCGCTTCACCATGGTGAACGAGGCCTATCGCGCCCTGGTCGCTGGTCGCGATGTCGTTGATAAAACCGTGACCGAGGCGCTGCCGGAAGTCGTCGAGCAGGGCTTCGTCGGGTTGCTCGATCGCGTTTATGCTTCGGGCGAGCGCCATCTAGGGCGGGGCGCGCCGGTCAAACTGCGCCACGAGCCGGATGGGGTCCTCACCCAGCGCTACCTGGATTTCATCTACCAGCCCATCGCGGCCGACGATGGTGCGACCACCGGCATTTTCATCCAGGGCCACGATGTCACGGAGCAGCACGAGACCGAGCGGGCGATCCTCGCCGAGTCTCGCAAGCTCGATGTCCTGAACCGCACGGGCGCAGCGCTCGCGGCCGAGCTCGACGTGGACAAGATCGTGCAGATCGTGACCGACGCCTGCACGGAGATCGTGGAAGCTGAGTTCGGCGCCTTCTTCTACAACGCCGTCAACGAGAAGGATGAGAGCTACGTGCTCAACGCCCTCTCTGGCGCGCCGAGGGAGCGCTTCGACAAGTTTCCCCTGCCGCGCGACACGGCCCTGTTCGAATCGACTTTCAAGGGCGCTCGCGTCGTCCGCTCCGATGATATCCCCCAGGATCCCCGTTATGGGAAGAACAACCCTCATTCAGGAATGGCCAAAGGCCATTTGCCGGTGCGGAGCTATCTCGCCGTGCCCGTCAGCTCCCGGTCCGGCGGCGTGATCGGCGGACTTTTTTTCGGACACGCCGAGCCGGCCAAATTTGTCGAGGAGCACGAGGAGCTTCTGGTCGGCATTGCCGGCCAGGCCGCCACGGCCATCGACAACGCCCGCCTGTTTCAGGCGGCGGAGCGCGAGGTGGCGGAGCGGCGCCGGGCCGAAGAAGCGCTTCAGGTTTTGAACAACACGCTCGAGCAGCGGGTTATCGATGAGGTCTACGCCCGCTCCAAGGTCGAGGAGCAACTGCGCCAGATCCAGAAGATGGAGGCGGTCGGCCAGCTCACCGGCGGCATCGCGCACGACTTCAACAATATGCTCGCCGTCATCCTGGGGGGTCTCAATCTCCTGCAACGCAAGCTGGCGCGCGGCGAGACCGACGTCGAGCGGTTCGTCGAGGGCGCTATCGATGGCGCCCAGCGCGCCGCGACGCTCACTCAGCGCCTTCTCGCCTTCTCTCGCCAGCAACCCCTTTCGCCCGAACCTCTCGTCATCAACAAGCTGGTCGCCGGCATGAGCGAGCTCCTCACCCGTACGCTGGGCGAGCAGGTCAAAGTCGAGACCGTGCTCGCCGCTGGTCTGTGGCAGGTCAAGGCGGACCCCGCGCAACTTGAGAACGCGATCCTCAATCTCGCGGTCAACGCGCGCGACGCAATGGCGGGCGGCGGCAGCCTCACCATCGAGACCCAGAACGCCTTCGTGGATGACGCCTATGCGAGCGAATATTCGCTCGAATCGGGTCAGTACGTGCTGGTCGCGGTCGCCGATACGGGCACAGGCATGGCGCCGGAGGTCATTGCAAAGGCCTTCGACCCATTCTTTACCACCAAGGGCGCCGGAAAGGGGACCGGCCTCGGCTTGAGCCAGGTCTACGGCTTCGTTCGCCAGTCGGGAGGCCATGTGAAGATCTACTCCGAGCTGGGCGTGGGGACTTCGGTGAAGATCTATCTGCCGCGCCTCTATGGCGAAGCCGCGGAAAAGGAGCAGGCGAAGCGACTTCCCGCTATTCAGCGCGGCCTGCGCAGCGAAGTTGTTCTCGTCGTCGAGGATGACGAGCGTGTTCGCGCGGTTTCTGTCGAGGCCCTGAGGGAGCTGGGCTATGGCGTCCTCGAAGCCTCCCATCCGTCGCAGGCGTTGCGCATGCTCGACGAGGGCCGGGAGGTCGCGATGCTCTTCACCGACGTCGTCATGCCGGACATGTCCGGCAGGCAACTCGCCGATCGTGTGCGCGCGAAGCGGCCGAACCTCAAGGTGCTCTACACGACGGGCTATACCCGCAACGCCATCGTGCACAATGGAATGCTCGATCCCGGCACCAACCTCCTGACCAAGCCTTTCAGCATTGAGGAGCTGGCGACGAAAATTCGCAAGACCCTCGATGAGGGACCCTGACAAGTTCTCACAACCCCCTTGCCTTGAAGTACTTGAGCAGGGTCCATACGGCCGCCTGCTGTTCTTCGTTCATCTCGTTGAGGTCGAGATGCGCGAGAAGGAGTTCCGACGGCTTCCGGCTCTCGATGGGGGGCGGCGCCGATTGTAAGGGCGGAGGCGCGGCTTCAGGCGCCCTCGCGGGCGGAAGCGAGAATGCCGGCCTCGCGGGCTTCCGGCGCGGCGCCAGAGACCGCGGCTTGCGGCCCTTGAGCACCCGGCCGCTGATCTTAACGCCCGCGTCGTTCGCGGCGTAAAGAAAGAACGTCACGCACTTCTGGACGACGGCGTCCGCGGCGGGGAAGGCCTTCCTGAACGCCTCATTGAAATGCGAGGGCGTCGCGGTCTCGAGGTCGATTGCGAACATCGGCGCATATTCACGTCCGAGCGTCGCCAGGAGCTTTTCGGACCAATGCTCCGTGGCGTGCGCGCTCACAAGCTCCCTCAAGCCCTGGGTCGGGCGTCCATCGTCTTCGATGAGGCCGAGGAACCGCAGCGCGTGCATGAGCTGGGTGCCGACCACGCCCGAAAAGCGCGTCAGCACGCTGCGATCGACATGCGACGGGACGCCATGCTCTTGCAGGTCCTCGATGAACGTCCTGAACGTTCGGTACGACGTGTACGGCGGCGTTCCCGATGACCTCGTCCGCTCGAGCATCGCAATCTCCCGGCGGTTCGGAACGCGACCTCCCGTATTCCGCACCGCGTGGCCACTATACCGTATTTTGGCTCAGCGGCGGACAATTCTAAATAGGCGATTGCGGCTTGATTAGTTTTTTTAAGATGCTGAAGGAATTGGAAATTCTTCCAAGTCAGGCGGGTTATGCGGCCGCAGCGTCTCTGCGGCCGCGTGGGAAAAGAATATCCGTTCTTCAAACCATTCCGCGCGGCCGGAACGCCGCGGCGATCGCTATTGGAGCATGCCAATGCTGTGGACGGCCGAGGCTGTTGAGGATCTCAAGAAGCTGGCTCTCGAAGGAAAAAGCGCCGCCGGCATCGCTGCGGCGCTGGGGGTCGGGTCGCGCAACGCCGTCATCGGCAAGGCGAGCCGGATCGGGATCAAGCTGAACGGCGGCGGGCGCGCCGCTGGGTCGGGCAAGACGGGGGCGGCGGCGCGTCGGGCGCACTGGGCGACGATCCCCAGCCATCCGCCCGGCGCCGCCAAGCCGCACTCGGCCGTCGCCCTTGCTCGCGATCCCCGGGCCGAATCCGGGCAGGGTAGGGATGGGTGGACCTTTGGCGAAGCCGAGGTCGGAGAAATGCGGCGGCTACGGTTCGAGGACATTCGCGAATCCGCCTGCCGGTGGCCGCTCGGCGATCCGAGAAGCGGCGACTTCGCCTATTGCGGGCTCACGCCGGCGGAAGGCCAGTCCTATTGCGCCGGCCATTGCCGCATGGCCTACCGGACTCCGCAGGCGAGGCAGAGCGTGAGCGAGCGGCAGGGATATCGCGCCATCGGGAGTTCGTGGCGGATGGCCTGAAGGGCGCCGGCTACGTCTGCTGGAAGACGCAGATCAGACCGGGCGCGTCCGCGCCCGCTTCGCGCCGCGCCGACGCCGACCGGACAAGGAGCGGCCGCAGACCCGCTTCGCCAGCGATCCCTTCGACGTAAGCGCGGGCGTGGGCGAAGCGCATCGTCGCCTCGAGCCTGAAGCCCTTCCCCTCATGCGTTTCGACCGAGAAGGCGAAAAGCCCGTCCACGGTCAGCGCAGCCCGGACAGCGGCGAACAGCGGCTCAAGATCGCCGACATAGACCAGCATGTCCGCCGCGACGACGAGATCGAAGGCGGCCGCCGGCTCGCGCTTGAGCGTCGCCGCCGCCTCGCCGACGACGAGCCGCTCATAGACGCCGCGCTCGCGCGCCTTGGCGATCATGGCCGCCGAAAGATCGACGCCGGTCAAATGGTCGGTGTGCCCGCGCAGCGCTTCGCCCATCAGGCCCGTGCCGCAGCCGAGGTCGAGGGCGGAACGGAATCGCCGGCCGGGCGCGATCGCGTCCACGATGAGGGCGGGCCCGCGATAGCCGAGATTTTTGGTGAGATGCTTGTCGAAGCGCCAGGCATAGCCGTCGAACAGCCGCGCGACATAGGCCGGCGACAGCGCGCCCGGTGTCTCGCCTTGCCCCATGAGCGCGAGTCGCGGCGCCGCCCCCTGCGCATCGGCGGGATCGAGCGCCAGGCTCATCTGGAACGCATGGGCCGCGTCGTCGAGGTCGCCGAGCCTCTGCCGCGCTTCGCCAAGCGCGAACCACGCGCCCGCCCAGCGCGGCGCCCGCTCCAGCGTCTGCTCGAAGAGCTCCGCCGCAGCGCTAAGGTCGCCCTCGGCCGCGGCGGCCCTGGCGTAAGCGAAACGCCGCTCGGCTATGAGATCGCCCGAGGCGAGGGGGTCCTGTGTCATCGGTGAGCGCCCCAAGCCCATGTCCACGTCTGCCCGATCGCACGTCGGCCGTGTGATCCCGCTCACGCCCCGTCCCGGGCCGCCCTGTTATGGACTGACAGAGCGACGAATCGGGACGACGGCGATGAGCTTGATCTACGGCCAACCCGAACGCGAGTACGAACTCTTCATGCCTTTCGCCGAGACACGGCTGAAATGCGGTCAGATCGGCGGTTTCAAGCTGCATGTAACGGTCGACACGGACGATGCCGTTCGGTTGGCGCGCGTTATTCTTCCGGAATTGCGGCGCCTCAGCGTTCACCACAAGGTCGTGCTGGCCGGCGGGTTTTATCGCCAAATGAACGCTGGCGCCCAGCGCGGCAAGTTCATCACCGTCTATGCCGGCCCGGCAGCCTCGGCCCAGCGGGTCGTGGACGCCCTTGATCCAGCCCTGTTGCGCTTGCGTTCGCAAGGGGTTCGTCCGGGGCCAGCGCCGACGACGCGCCAGAGCGGCCATACCGAGACGGAAATCCGCATCGGTGAAAGCGGCATGGTCCACACCTACTGGGCGGACAATTACAGAACCTCGTGAAACGGCCGTGGCGTCGAGATCGGCTACCCGCTTCAAGCTGGGGCGAGCGCGGCCTTGAGGCGCGGCTGGCGGACCCGCACCCCGTTCGCTCCGGCGAGTTCGACCAGGCCGCCGAAGCGGCGCTGCTTCTTGGCCTCGTGGTTGGTGAAGATCTCGGCGAGGCGGTGATTGAGAAACGGATTGGAGAATCGCTCGATCACCGTCCTGAGATAGGCCCTAGCCTCGTCTCCCATGCCGATGGCCGCAAACACCGGCAGCACTTCCTCGGCGTAGAGCGCATCAAGCTTCGCGCGCATCGTCGCGTCCGCGACCGCCTCGCGGACCTTCAGGCTCGGCGAGCCGCCTTCACGCGCCCAAAGCTCGGCGAGATAGGTGTGGCCGAGATTAAGGATGAAGAGCTTCAGCCGCTCATAGGGCTTGAGGTCGGCGGCGACCACGATGGCTGGATGCCGGCAAGGCAGCTCGAGGCCCGGCTGGTCCTCGATCGCCCATAGGGCGTAGGGCTCGGCGACCGCGCCCAGAGGCTCGAGCGGCTCGGAGACGATCCGGTCGACGAGCGAGTTGACCCAGATGCATTCCTCCCCGACCCAGCGGCGCGCATCGGCCGGCGCCTGCCAACGGTCGAGCACGTCGAGCACCACGCCGCGCAGGACCTGGCCGTTGCCGGGCGTGAGCTCGCAGGGGAAGAGCGTGATCGCCTTCGCGCCGGCGCGATGACGTGTGAGCAAGAGCTTGGCGAGCTTGGCCGGGAACGATCGCGGCGGCCCCGCGTCCTGCCGGTCGTCGGGATCGGTCTCGTAGCCGCGATCGGCGGTGTTCGACACCGCACAGCGCGCGGCGATGAACAGGCGCTCGAGCTCGTCCCATTGCGTCACGGCGTCGACGCCTGCGCCGACGCTTCTAACCTCTATGATCTCATCGACGACCGCCCCGTCGCTGATTCCTTTGACCAAAACCGGATAAGGCTGGCCCGCCGCAAAGGCTTCCACGCGCCGGCGGCTTTCCGGGCTTCCCGTGGTTCCGGCCACGGCGATGCGCCCCATCGCTTCGCCGCGGGGCAGCGCGTCGCTCACGAACAGGTCGACATGCGCCTGCAGGAAGCGGCTGGCGCCGAACTGGAGGATTGGGAATTCGGTCACGAACTAGATCTCGATCAGCGCCTTGATGACGCCGGTTTCGGGTTTGATCCACAGGGGAAACCCGCCCGGCGCCTCATCGAGCGCGGCGCGGTGAGTGACGAGTGCGTCGGTCGGGATGCGACCCTCGCGCATCGCGGCGAAGACCTTCGAGAAGTCCTCTTGTGTCGCGTTGCGGCTGCCAAGGAGCGAGGTCTCGCGCTTGTGGAACTCGGGGTCGGCGAATGAGATCGTGTCGTGCACGACGCTGACCAGGACGTAGGTTCCTCCGTGGGCGACATAATCGAGCCCGGCCATCATCGATTTGGCGTTTCCGGTCGCGTCGATGACGATATCGAAGAAGTCTCCCGCGGTGAGCTCGGACAGGGCTTCTTTGACATGGGGGCCCGCTGCCACGGAATGGTGGACGCCGAGCTGCTTTCGGCAGAAGTCGAGCCGGTCCTGGCGAAGGTCGAGCGCGGTGACCGAGCCGCCCCGCAAGCCTGCGAACAGCATGCAGCCGATCCCGATCGGTCCCGCTCCGACGACCAGAATATTGTCGCCCTGCCGCGGATTGGCGCGTCGGACTGCGTGGGCTCCGATCGCCAGGAATTCGACCATGGCCGCCTGATCGAGCGTCACCCCGTCGGCCGGCGCGACATTGGCTTCGGGGACGCAGACGTAGTCGGCCATGCCTCCGTCGACGTGCACGCCCAATACGCCGATGCGCTGGCAGCAATTCGTCTTGCCGCGGCGGCACGCGACACAGACGCCACAGGAGAGATAGGGGATGATGTAAACCTGCTGGCCGATCGGAATGGTGCATCCAGGACCCCTGTCCGCCACTTCGCCGGACAATTCGTGCCCGATGACTCGCGGATATTCGAGGAACGGATGCGAGCCTTCAAAAATATGAAGATCGGTGCCGCAGACGCCGGCGCGGCGGATCCGAATCACGACCTCGCCCTTTCCGGGCTGGGGTCGCGGCCGTTCCTCGATCGTGAGGACGCCCGGCCGATTGCAGACCAACGATCGCATTTTATCTCCCCGATTGCGGGTTGTTTGTGGATCCGGCGAACGCGCTTGTCCATTCCGACGAATGAATCGGGTTGATTTTTTCAGGCATCTCTGGTTGAAGGGCCCCATGCGAACGCGGTCGACGACCCTGCACCTTAGACGCCCGGCGCGCTAGACGCGTCGGGGCATAGATTCGCATCCGCCTTTTCGTTTCGAAGAGGCAAAGGTCGGCCAGCTGATTTCAGCTCAAGCGCCGCCATAAGTCTTCCCAGGGTTCGTCATGACACAGATGCCAATTCAAAAGTACCGCGCCTACGCGCCTATCGTCCTGCCTGACCGGCAATGGCCCTCCCGTATTATCGACAAGGCGCCGATCTGGTGCTCGGTCGACCTTCGCGACGGCAATCAGGCTTTGATCGAGCCGATGGGCGTCGAGCGCAAGAACCGCATGTTCAAGCTCCTGGTCGACATGGGGTTCAAGGAGATCGAGGTCGCCTTTCCGTCCGCCTCGCAGACCGATTTCGACTTCGTTCGCTCCATCATCGAGTCGGGCGCAATTCCTGACGACGTCGCCATCCAGGTCTTGACCCAGTGCCGCCCGGAACTCATCGAGCGCACCTTCGAGGCGGTCAAGGGCGCGAAAAAGGTCATCGTCCACTTCTACAATTCGACCTCGACCCTGCAGCGCGATGTCGTCTTCAGGACCGACCGCAAGGGGGTCACCGACATCGCGGTCAACGCGGCTCGCCAGGTGAAGGCGCTCGCCGACGCCGCCTCGGGCACGGATTTCCAGTTTGAATATTCGCCCGAAAGCTTCACCGGCACCGAGCTCGATTTCGCGCTCGAGATCTGCGAGGCGGTCAAGGCCGTCATCAAGCCCACGCCCTCGAAGCGGCTCATTCTCAACCTGCCGGCGACGGTCGAGATGGCGACGCCGAACACCTATGCCGACCAGTTCGAGTGGTTCGGGCGGCGCATCTCCGACCGCTCGAGCGTGATCCTGTCCGTTCATCCCCACAACGATCGCGGCACCGCCGTCGCCGCGGCCGAGCTCGCGCTGATGGCGGGCGCCGAGCGGGTCGAAGGCACCTTGTTCGGCAATGGCGAGCGCACCGGCAACGTCGACATCGTCACCATGGCCCTGAACCTGTTCACGCAAGGGGTCGAGCCTGAGCTCGACCTCAGCGACGTCAACGGGATCCGGGACGTCGCCGAGCATTGCACGCAACTGCCGGTGCACCAGCGCCACCCTTATGCGGGCGAACTGGTCTATACCGCGTTCTCCGGCTCGCATCAGGATGCGATCAAGAAGGGTTTCGACGCGCAGGAGAAGCGCAACGACCCTGTGTTTATGGTGCCCTATCTGCCGATCGACCCGAAGGACGTCGGCCGCGATTACGAGGCGGTGATCCGCATCAACAGCCAGTCCGGCAAGGGCGGCATGGCCTATATCCTGCGCGCCGACCACGGCCTCGACCTGCCGCGTTCGCTCCAGGTCGAATTTTCCAAGATCGCCCAGGAGCGGATGGATTTCGACGGCAAGGAGCTGACCTCGCCGGAATTATGGGCTTTGTTCCGCCAGGCCTATCTACTCGACGATCCGCCTATGACGCTCGTCAGGCAGCAGACAGTTCCGACCAGCCCGGACAATCGCCAGCTCGCTGCGACGCTACGCAAGGCCGACGGCTCGACAATGACGATCGAGGGCGAGGGCAACGGGCCGATAGACGGTTTCGTCGACGCCTTGAAGAAGGCCTTCAAGGTCGAGTTCTCGTTCATCGACTATCACGAGCATGCGGTCGGCCGCGGCGCCAACGCCACCGCGGCGAGCTATGTCGAGATCCAGGATTCCGAGGGCGGCGCCGTGCATGGGGTGGGCATGGACCCCAACATCGTGATGGCCTCGCTCAAGGCGACGCTCGGCGCGGTGCTGCGGCTGATGCGGCGAGAGGGCAGGGCGGTTTAGCCGGCGGGGTTCCGCCGGTCGGAAATTGGCGGAACGAAGCCAATTGCAGCTTTTACAAGCATCTGCCAGCGTTTGCGCGGATAGAGTTGCATTGGCGTCGGGGCATTCGCTCTCGATGAACCCGTGGGTAGGCTCGCGGGCCCCGCTGATTTACCCCTTGCGCTCCGGCCGTTGTTCTGCATACGTTCCGGCTATTCACGAGCCCGGCCCGGGGGGCGGAAATGGTGGCGCGCGTATCGACGGTGGCTTTCGAGGGCGTCGAGGCCCGGCCGGTCGACGTCCAGGTGCAGATCGCCTCTGGCGTGGTCGCTTTCACCATCGTTGGCCTCGGCGACAAGGCGGTCGCCGAGTCGCGCGAGCGGGTGCGCTCGGCGCTGATCGCCTCGGGCCTCGCCCTTCCGGCGAAGCGCATCACCGTTAACCTCGCGCCAGCCGACATGCCGAAGGAGGGCAGCCACTACGACCTGCCGATCGCGCTTGCGGTGATGGCGGCGATCGGCGCCATTCCGGCCGACGCGCTCGACGGTTTCGCGGTGATCGGCGAGCTCGCGCTCGATGGCGCGATCAGCGCGGTTGCGGGCGTGCTGCCGGCGGCGATCGCCGCCAACGCCGCCGGCAAGGGCCTGATCTGCCCCGGCCCTTGCGGCCCGGAGGCCGCATGGGCGTCGGCCGATCTCGAGATCCTCGCGCCCCGCTCGCTGATCCAGCTCGCCAACCACTTCAAGGGCTCGCAGGTGCTTTCCCGGCCCGAACCCGCCTTGCGCGCGTCGGCTGGGCCGCAGCCTGATCTGCGCGACATAAAGGGCCAAGAGAGCGCCAAGCGCGCGCTGGAAGTCGCGGCCGCGGGCGGCCATAACTTGCTGATGTGCGGCGCGCCCGGCGCTGGAAAATCGATGCTCGCCCAGCGCCTGCCCTCGATCCTGCCGCCCTTGACCCCTCGCGAATTGCTCGAAGTGTCGATGATCCATTCTGTCGCGGGCGCGCTCGCCGGCGGCGCACTCACCGACCGGCGTCCGTTCCGCGCCCCCCACCATTCCGCCTCGATGCCAGCTCTGGTCGGCGGCGGCGTTCACGCGCGGCCCGGCGAGATTTCGCTCGCCCACAACGGGGTCCTGTTCCTCGACGAACTGCCGGAGTTCCAGCCTCAGGTCCTCGACAGCCTGCGCCAGCCGATCGAGACGGGCGAAGTGGCGATCGCGCGCGCCAACCATCGCGTTGTCTATCCGGCGCGGTTTCAGTTGGTCGCGGCGATGAACCCCTGCCGGTGCGGCATGGCCAACGAGCCGGGCTACGCCTGCAGGCGGGCGCCAAACGACCGGTGCGTGGCGCAATATCTCGGCCGCCTGTCGGGTCCGCTGCTGGATCGCTTCGATCTGGTCGTCGACGTGCCGGCAGTCTCGGCGGCCGATTTGATGACGCCTGCCCCGCGCGAGGGTTCGGCCGAGGCGGGGGCCCGGGTCGCGGCGGCGCGCAAGATCCAGCTCGCGCGCTACGCCAGCCTCGGATTGGCCGGCGTCGTCTGCAACGCCCGCGCTCCGGCGAGCCTGGTTGAGGAGGTCGCCAACGCGGACGCATCGGGTCTGGCGCTGTTGCGCGACGCCGCCGAGCGGCTGCGCCTCTCGGCGCGCGGCTACCATCGGGTGCTCAAGCTGGCCCGCACGCTGGCTGACCTCGATGGCGGCGGTCCGACCGGTCGCGCACATATTGCCGAGGCGCTTTCCTACCGCGGCGCGCAGGACCGCGCGGCGGCGGCGGCCTGAACCGGGAATCGGCGCCAACCCGTACAATTGCGCCGAATTCCGCAAGGGAATCACAAGCGCCGCCTGAAACCATGGGCGCAAAGCCGATCGGCGCGGGGCCGGGCTTATGCGGGATCACTCATGGACCTGGGCGCCGGGTTGGCGGATATCGCCGTTCACGCGCTCTGGGTTCAGGCCGGCGCAATCCTGGCGCTCGCGGTCGCGCTCGCCGCGGCTGTCGCCCGCGCCCGGCGCCAAACCGAAGTGCGCGCGGCGAGGATCGCGGCGGAGAACGAAGCGCTGCGCGACGAGCTTTGGCGGCTCAAGGAAGCGACTGACGCGCGCGACCGGGCGGAGGCGGCGAGCGAGGCTAAATCGCGCTTTCTGACCACGATGAGCCACGAGATCCGCACCCCGATCAGCGGCATTCTCGGCATGGCCGACCTGTTGCGCGAGGCTTCGCTCGATCCGGAAAACGCAAGCTACGTCGAGGCGATTCGCAGCTCGGGGAGTGCGCTCATCGCGCTGATCGACGAAATCCTCGATCTGGCCAAGATCGAGGCGGGGCGTTTCGATCTGGTGGTCGAGACGGTTGATCTGCGCCGGCTCACCGAGGGCGTTGTCGAACTGCTGGCGCCGCGCGCCCAGAGCAAGGGCATCGAGATCGCCTGCTCGTTCAGCGCCGCGGCGCCGCGCTTCGTTCGCGCGGACGGTATGCGCCTGCGCCAGGTCCTGACAAACCTGGCGGGCAACGCAGTCAAATTCACCGATCGCGGAGGGGTCTGCGTGACGGTTGAGCGCGGTGAAGGCGGCGCGGCGCGGTTCTCCGTCATCGACACGGGGCCGGGCGTGCCGGCGGACCGCCGAGGGGCCATCTTCGACAGTTTCGAGCAGGGCGACGGCTCGCACGCGCGCCGCTTCGAGGGCGCGGGACTCGGCCTCGCGATCTCGCGCGAGTTCGTCCGCCTGATGGATGGCGAGCTGACGCTGGCCGACAACCCAGGCGGCGGATCCATCTTCTCCTTCGCGGTTCGGTTGCCTGAATGCGCCGCGGTCGAGCCCGCCGCCGCCCTGGAGACGATGCGGCGCGCTCCCGAGGGGACGCGCGCGCTCATCATTGCCGATTCACCCTTCGAGGCTCAGGCCATCGAAGCGCGACTCGCGGAAGCAGGCGTCAGCGTCGAACGCGCCCGCGGCCTCGATTCCGGCCTCGAGGCGCTGAGCGGCCTGCAGAAGCCCGACGTCGTCATTGTCGATTGTGCGCTGGGTCCCGAGGCGACCAACCAACTGGGTGAAGCCGCGCGCGACGCCGGGGTCGGGCGCAGCCTTGTGCTGTTTTCGCCGTTCGAACGGCGGGCCTTTGGGCAGACGGCGCTTAAAGGCTTCGACGGCTGGCTGGTCAAGCCGGTCCGGGCCGGTTCGTTGTTCGAGCGGGTGACCGGGGATTTTCCGCCAGCCGCCCCGGTGGCGCGCTCTTCCCCGACCGCGTTCCGCCGCGCCCTCGTCGCCGAGGACAACGACATCAACGCCCTGATTACCCAAAAAGCTTTGCGGCGCCTGGGCTTCGAGGTTGTTCGCGCCAACAACGGGGAGGAGGCGCTGCGTCTCGCTTCACCGATTGCGCCGCTCGAGTCGCGTCCATTCGATATTGTCCTCATGGATCTCAAGATGCCGGGTCTCGACGGATACGAGGCCACGCGCCGCTTGCGGCGGCTCGAGGCCGCCTGTGGCTGGTCGCCGACGCCCATCGTGGCGCTCACCGCCAACGCTTTCGACGAGCGAAGAGGCTCTCCCTCAGCCGCCGGGTTCGACGCGTTCCTCGTGAAGCCGGTCGAGTTCGGCGCACTCGCGGGGACTGTGGAACGGGTTTGCGCCGCCGGGGCCGCGCCGTGGCGCGAGCGCCTGCGCGCATCGTAGGATGTCGCGCCCCCGGCCGCGTCGTCGCCCAAACCGCCGTCCCGTTGCGCTTGGCCGAGCTTGTGTCGATAGCGAATTAAGTTGTCCGGTTTTGGTAGCACATCAAATGTCCGCTTCTTCTGGTTTGTTCTGCTGTGGGATTGTGGGCAACGTGGCGGCGTTGTCCACATTTCCACAGCCCGCGCCGCCGAGCGGATTTAA
>DASXES010000072.1:0-4767 GCA_036489975.1 Roseiarcus sp. | reverse complement strand
CGGCGGATAGGGGCTCAGGCCAGCACCGACTTGCCGTTCTTGATCACCACCGCCTGGCGATCCTTCACCCGCGCCTCGAAGGAGACTGTGTCGCCGTCGCGCCAGAGGTCCACGGTCACCGTCTCGCCCGGGAAGACCGGGGCCGAGAAACGCGCCTGATGCGCCTTGATCCGGGCCGGGTCGAAGTCCGTGTAGGCCTGCAGCACCGCCCGGCAGGTGATGCCGAAGGTGCACAGCCCGTGCAGGATCGGCCGCGGAAAACCGACCATCTTGGCGAAAGCCGGATCGGCGTGCAGCGGATTGCGGTCGCCGTTCAGCCGGTAGAGCAGCGCCTGGTCCGGACGGGTGGGAATGTCGATGGAAAGGTCCGCCGGACGGCCGGGTATCGGGTGCGGCGCGGCCTCGGCTTCCGAGCCGCCGCCGAAGCCGCCGTCGGCCCTGGCGAAGATCGCCCACCGCAGGGTGGCCAGGGCGTCGCCGTCCTTGCCCGTCATGGATGTCTCGACGATCAGGATCGCGCCCTTCTCGCCCTTGTCATAGACCGCGGCGACGCGGTGCGAGATCGCGGCCTCGCCTTCCGGCGGCAGCGGCCGGTGCAGCTCGACGGCCTGTTCGCCGTGCACCACCCGCGCGAAATTGATCCCGCTCTGCGCCATCAGGCGGCTGTAGCCGGCGGTCATGGTCAGCACCGTGGCCAGCGTCGGGACCGCCTTCAGCCCGTTCTCGTAGACGAACGGCAGCTCCTCGGCGTTCAAGGGATCGGACCCCAGCCCGATCCCCAGGGCGTAGAGCATGGCGTCCTTGTCCTTCCAGACGACGGTCTCCGGCTCGCTCTTCAGCTCCAGGATCGCGGGATAGCTGATGGGCACGGGAGGGCTCCTCGCTCGTGGGACGGCCAATGGACGCGGTCGGGCGAGCGTCGTTGCGGGCCGAACAGGGTTCCGTTAGAAGCCGCGAGCCGCAATTCCGCAGGCGACGCTTAGAGACACACGTTCATGGCCACCGCTCAAGCCCCGACCTCGCCCTTGTCCGGTCAGGTGATGTTCTACCGCCAGCCCGAGCTCCTGACGAAGGATCAGCACGGCAAACTCGGCGTGAACGTGTCGCCGACGCGGTTCACCTTCGCGCTCGGTTCGCACGTCTGTCCCTTGACGGTTCACGAGTTTGCCGCCGCCTCGACCTGCTATCCGATCATCTTCGTCGGCCAGGACTACAATCCGGTCTGCGTGCTCGGGGTCGCCGAGGGCCAGAACCTGTTCGCCACGCCCGAGAAGGGGTTCGACAACGACACCTACATCCCGGCCTTCATCCGCCGCTATCCGTTCGTGCTGGCTTCGCCGGGCGCCGGGCAGGCCTCGGCGGAGGACCGCATGCTGGTGGGCATCGACCGGGCCTATGAATACATCTCCGAGAACGCCGCCTATCCGTTCTTCGACAAGAACGGCGAGCCGACCGACTACACCCAGCGCTGCATGCAGTTCTGCAACGACTTCGAGGCCCAGGCGCGTTCGACCCAGAATTTCGTGAAGACGCTGCGCGAGCTCGACCTCATCGAGCACCGCAACACCACCTACACGCCGCAGAACCAGGACGGCACGCCCGCCGGCGAGCCGCAACTGATCGCCGAGTACTTCTCCGTGTCCGACGAGAAGCTGAAGGCGCTGTCGAAGGACCAGATCGCCGATCTCGTCGCCAGCGGCGCGATGCAGCAGATCTACGGCCAGATCAACTCGCTGTTCGCCTGGGACCGCCTGCTGGCCCGCCACTTCCAGCGCTGGCAGGAAAAGGAACAGGCCGAGGCGGCGGCGAACGCCTGACCTGACGTCCTCTCCCTGTGGAGACCTTTGCGTAAGGCCCGAACGCTGATTCTCTTGATCATTGGTCAGGGAGCTGGCGATGCATCGGTCGAGCGGTCAGGGGAGTCTGGGTCAGGCTTGGCTTTCGCCGAAGTTGGGCCGCAACGTGAGGCTGGAGAAGATCGCGGCGGCGTTCGACTGGAGCGCGGTGGAGGCGCTGGTCGCGGGGATCTACGAGGCCAAGACGGGCCGACCCAGCTGGCCGCCGCTGATGATGGTGAAGGCGCTTCTGCTGCAGCAATGGTACGGCCTGTCCGATCCGGGGCTGGAAGAGGCCTTGGGCGACCGGCTGTCGTTCCGCAGTTTCGTGGGTCTGGGCCTGGACGAAGGCGCTCCGGACCACTCGGTGGTGAGCCGCTTCCGCAAGACCTTGAGGGAGGCGGACCTGGACCGTCGCCTGTTCGAGGAGATCGAACGACAGCTCACGGCCAAGGGGCTCCTGGTGAAGAGCGGCACGCTGCTGGATGCGACGCTGGTGGAAGCGGCAGTGAAGCGGCCAGGCTCGCCGGCGGGATCGAAGTCCCAGCTCGATCCAGACGCGGACTGGACCCGCAAGGGAGCCAAGACCTACTTCGGCTACAAGGCCCACATCGGCGTGGACCAGGGCTCGGGTCTGATCCGCCGGGCCGAGCTGACGTCGGCGAAGGTCTCCGACAGCCAAGCCGCCGACATGCTGATCTGTGGCGACGAACGGGCGGTCTATGCCGACAGGGCCTACGAGCAGAAGCAGCGCCGCCAGCGGCTCAAGGGGGCGAGGATCAAGGACCGGATCATGCACCGCAGCCACAAGAACCAGCCGGCCCTTCCCCGTTGGCAGGCCGCTCGCAATCGTCTGATCAGTCCCATCCGGGCCGCCGTCGAACGGGTCTTCGGAACCCTCAAGCGAAGCTACGGCTACCGGCGCGTCCGTTATCGAGGCCTGGAGGCAAACCTGCTCCAGCTGCGCCTGCTCTGCATCGCCTTCAACCTTCGCAAAGCCGAGGCCCTGGCCTCCTGACAGCCCACATCCCCTCAGACCCCAACCATACGGACCGGCAACGACGCCGACCCCCGCCATCTTCCTCCCCGCTTCACGCATCTGTGCTAACCCGGCTCACCCAGGCCTTACGCAAAGGTCTCCACAGGGAGAGGAAGGCGAGGGGCTAGGGCGAGCGGTCAGAGAAGCTCAACCGCTCCGCTGTCGCCATCATAGGTGAGCCGATGCTGGCGCAGGAAGCTGCGGCCGAGAATGACCCTGTGCCATTGCCCGCCCTGACTCAGCCTGACGCCGGTGAAGGGTTGGAAGAGCAATCGGCCGAGGGACGGAATCCACATGCGGGCGAGGTAGATGAAGGCGAGGTGTTTGCCTCCGACCCCGCTGATTTCGCCTTCATCCGTCACCGGCAGTCGTAAAGACCGCGCCAAATCGTCGTCGATGCAATCGCTGCTGGCCCCCGTATCGATCAACGCCCTGGCGGCCTTCAGCGGCAGGTCGGGAGGCTCGCCAGACGTGGCGCGGGATTTAAGGCCGAGATCGACGAGCAGCGTCGGGCCCAGCTGGACGAGAAGGTCGGCGGCCGTCGCCGCTCCCTTGCCCTTCTTAAACCCGGCCTGAGCCAAGAGCGTGAGCCGGGGTGAATACCATGCCGCCAGGCAGCTGGATTGGAGGCGCGCCAACCTGTCTGATCAGATAGGGGCCGAGATCGAAGTGCTCGACGGCGTCGGCTGCGCAGGTCTCGAAGTCCTTGAACGCGCCAATAAATTGCCCGTCATGGAACAGGACCCATTCGTTCCAATGGGCTGCTTCGAGCTCCGCTCTCATCTGATCAAAAGCGGTGATGTCATCGCCCAGCACGGTCATGAGCTTTCCGTCCACGGTGGGCTCAACAGGTTACGCCCCGCTCGGTTCAAGGTCGACCGCAGGATGGATTGAGTCGCGTCTGCCCCCCAGTTCAGACCGCCACCAGCCCCTCCGCCGCATCCTCCAGCGCCGCGATGGTGTGGCGCTCGACTTCCGGGGAAAACCGCGGGGAGGGGATGGCGACGCTGACGCTGTGCAGGTCGTCCAGGGCCACGGCCACGCCGTTGACGCCGATGGAGTGCTCTTCCAGCGAGACCGCGCAGCCGCGTTCCCGGCACTGGGCGATCTCGCGCCGGAGCGGCGCCTCTTCGAAGATGGTGTGGTCGGTGAAGCGCGCGCGGGGGGCCTCGGCGAGATAGGCGTCGACCTCGGCCGCCGGCAGGCGGGCGAGCAGGGCCTTGCCGCCGGCGAAGCTATGCAGCGGCATGCGCTGGCCCTTCTGGGGCGTGAACCTGAGGTCGTGGGTGGAAAGCTCGACCTCCAGCACCTCGATCTCGTGGCCGCGGCGGATGAACAGACAGGCGGTCTCGCCGGTGGAGGCGCTGAGCGCGCGCAGGAACGGCCTCGCGCGGTCGACCAGCGGGGCTCTGGCGCCTGAGGCCAGGCGCGCCAAGGCGGGGCCGGCGGAATAGGTGCGGTCTGCGCCCTGGGCCAGCCATTCGCGGTCCACCAGGGTCGCCAGCAGATAGGAGAGGCTGCTTTCCGGCACCCCGGTCGCCCGCGAGATTCCCCGCGCATTGACCGGTCCCTGCCGGGCCACGTGCTCGACGATGTCGAGGGCGCGCGCTGCGGATTTGACGGCCGCGCCATTCTGTGTTTTCATAATCACGAAATTTCAGGTACGTGAAAAATGTCTGGCCGTCAACCGCTCCAATCCAATACGATCCCCGGCACGATCGTCTTCACAGGCGAACTCGCACGCAAGGGCTTCGGGCTCAACCAGTTCTGCATGTCGCTGATGAAGCCCGACAACCGCGCGCGCTTCAAAGCAGACGAGCGCGCCTATCTCAAGGACTGGCCGCTGGACCAGGCCCAGACCGACGCCGTGGTCGCCCGCGACTATCGCCGGCT
>DASXES010000083.1:0-5167 GCA_036489975.1 Roseiarcus sp. | reverse complement strand
CACATGAACATGAACCTCATCCGCGCCAAAAACGACAGGCACAGCCTCAAGACCCGAAGAAAACGCGCAAACCTAAGCCCCGAATACCTCGAAGATATCATCCGCCAAAACACCCGTTAACCTGAAGCGATTCCCCTGGATCTTCGCGGGAAGCGACGCTCATCATCCGCCGATCCGCGCCGGTCAGACCACCTCGTCCGACGCCAGCGCGCAGGCGATGTGAGGATCGACCTCGATCTGCACGGTCGTGTGATTGATCTTGAAGCGCTCGGCGAGATCGCTGCACAGCTTGTTAAGAAACGCGTCGCCCGGATGGCCCTCGGGCATGACCAGATGGCAGGTCAGCGCGTTCTCGGTCGTGCTCATCGGCCAGATATGCAGGTCATGCACGTCGAAGACACCCTCTCGCGCTGTAAGAAAGCTCCGAACCGCCGCGGGATCGATCTGCGGCGGGACCGCCGCCATCGACATGCCGACGGAATCGCGCAATAGCCCCCACGTGCCCCAGACGATCACCGCGTTGATGGCGAGACTGACGACCGGGTCGATCCAAAGCCAGTTTGTCAGCAGGATCAGAAGCCCCGCCGCGACCACGCCAACGGAGACCAGCGCGTCGGAGGCCATATGCAGGAACGCGCCGTGCAGGTTGATATCGTCCTTGCGGCCTGAGGCGAATAGCCAGGCCGTCACGGCGTTGACGAGGATGCCGATCGCCGCGACCGCCATCATCGTCTTGCCCGCCACCGGTTCGGGCGATCCGATGCGCCGAATGGCCTCCCATGAGAGGGCTCCGACCGTCACCAGCAAAAAGACCGCATTGAACAGAGCGGCCAGGATCGACGAGCCGCGCATGCCGTAAGTGAAGCGCTCCGTCGGCGCGCGTCGGGCCAGGATGCTCGCGAGCCACGCGACCCCAAGTCCGAGGACGTCTCCGAGATTGTGCCCGGCGTCGGCGAGCAACGACACGGAATTGCTCATCAGGCCGTAAACAGCTTCGATAACCACAAAGCCGAGATTGAGCGCGATCCCGATCGCGAAGGCTTTGCCGAAGCTCGCAGGCGCATGGGCGTGCGTGTGGCCATGATCGTCATGGTCGTGCGAGTGGCCGCTATGGTCGTGGGACATCGCGATCGCCTTTTGCCAAAACACCGACGTCATCGCGAGGAGTGAAGCGACGTGGCGATCCAGGGGCCGTAAGGCCTGACGATTCCTGGATTGCTTCGCTCTGCTCGCAATGACGGGCTTTTCGCTGACTCAAGTACACCCTCTAGTGGCTTAAGGATCAAGGTCCCATGACAGGGTCGCCTGAGCCTTGCGCCTGCCTCTCAAGGTAAGCGCAAAACATATCGGCCATCGCGCCGGCGTAAGCCTCGATCTCCGCCGGGGTTCGCGGGCTTTCCGAGACATGCTTTCCTACCTTGCTCAGCGTGGTCGTAATCACGTCCGCCGCCAGGGCGCGGGTCGCTTCCGAGGCTCTGGGCAGCGCCTCGGCCATGAAGACGCGCATCGCGCGGTTCCCCGATGCCCTCGCCACGCGCGCCTCGGGCGCGTCGCGATAGAGGGGGGCGGCGTCATTGAGCGCCACCCGCATCGCCGCCTCCTCGCATTCCGAGCGGATGAAAGCGTGGACGAGAGCGCGCAGCCGCTCGAGCGGCGGTCTCCGCACGTCCTCGAGGATCACGCACAAGAGGTCGGAGGTTCGCCGCCACTCCTCGCTCTGGAGCCGGAAGAGGATCGCCGCCTTGTTGGGGAAATATTGATAGAGCGAGCCGACGCTGACGCCCGCCTTTTCGGCCACCCGCGCCGTGGTGAAGCGTGCCGCGCCTTCCTTTGCCAAAACCTGAGCCGCAGCTTCCAGAATCGCCACGACGAGGTCGGTCGACCGCGCCTGCCTTGGCTCTTTTCGTGAGGAAATCCGGGCGTTCTGGTGATCGGTCATGGAGCCCACGGGGAATGCGAATAGAAAATACGACGAATTCGTCGTATTTCTAGCGCGACCCGAAAACACACGCAACTCCAACTGGATATCTCATGACAGCCCTTACCGCTGACCCCCTCGCCGCCCTCCTCAACCGCCTCTTTGCAGACGCCGATGCATCCGAGCCGAACATCGACGCCGCATTCGCGGATCTCTCCCACGATGAGCAGGCGCGCCTGATGCGCAGCAAAACCGACTATGGCGACCTTTATGGCCGGATGAAGCATCTTCCGCTCGCCGTCTCGCGCGAGACAGGCGCGCTCCTCTACATGCTGGCGCGAAGCACAAAGGCGCGGACAATCGTCGAGTTCGGAACCTCGTTCGGCATCTCGACTCTGCACCTCGCCGCGGCGCTGCGCGACAACGGCGGCGGCAGGCTCATCACCACCGAGTTCGAGCCGTCCAAGGCGGCGCGGGCCAAGGCCAATCTCGAGGCCGGCGGCCTCATTGACCTGGTCGAGATCCGGGAAGGCGACGCGGTTCAGACACTCGCCCTTGGCCTGCCCGAGACGATCGACATGGTTCTGCTCGACGGCGCGAAGTCGCTCTATCCCGAGATTCTGAGTCTGCTCGAAAGCCGCCTCAAGCCTGGCGCGTTGATCGTCGCCGACAATGCGGACATGAGCCCCGACTACCTCAGCCACGTGCGCTCGCCGGCGAGCGGCTACATGTCCGTGCCCTTCGGCCCAGACGTCGAGCTGTCGATGCGGGCCGGTTGAGGCCAATGTCATGCCGAGCGCGAGGCGAGCGCGGAAGGCGTCGAGATCGCAGAGGCTATCGCGACGAAGCGCCACGTTTCGGGAGCTTTCGACATTTTCTTGACGGCAAATCTTTGTTCGGACTATGTTCTCACGCAAGAGCAGCGCGCGCATTGCCCGACCACGCATATCGGATGAAGATTCCGTCATGACAGACGCTATCGTCAGATTTCTCCTCGGTGGCGCAGGCGTGCTCCTCATGATGGTCGCCGTCGGCTGGATGATTCTAGGGGCGATCTTTCGACGCGGGGAGTCGGGATTCCTCGCAGGCTTGCTGCTCGGGTGGATGGCGGGACAACGGCGACCGGCGCAAGTTGTCGTTCGAGGAGCGACCGAGTCATCTCCTGTCATTCAGGCCGGACCGCGCCATCGGCTTCGGTGGTTGTGGATCGTTCTCGGCGCGCTCGCGCTCTATGCGATTGCGCGTCACGACGCGAGGGCGGAACAAGTGTTCAAGCCTACGCACGAGGCTGCGAGGGCAGAGGGCGTATAGCCATCAAAGCAAGCCCCCTCGCTGTCTTCGCGACAACATCGTCTCGTAGCGCTCCGCGGGTCAGATCGCTCGGAAATAGCCCCGGAACCCCCTGAAATCGCTCAAACAGGACTCGGGGGGACGGCCTCCCGTCCTCGACAAGAGGCTAGGCTGAGCGCTTCGGCCCGCCATTCGTCACCCTGAGCCACGGCCGCGTTCCCTCGGGCGCCTCGTCCTTGGCGCTGGCCGGCTGGTAATGCAGCGGCGAGCCCGGCAGATGGCCGCTTTCGAGCGCGCGCAAGGTGGGCGGATTGGTCACGTCGAACGAATCGAAGCCACAGCGCAGCATGAGCGGGATCTCGTCGATCAGCACGTCGCCGATCGCCCTGAGTTCGCCGCGAAACCCGTGGCGCTCGCGCAAGAGGCGCGCGTAGGAGAACGACCGGCCGTCGGCGAACTTGTCGAAGGCGAGCGCCACCAGTGGGCGCCCGGCGAGATCGGGCAGGTGCGCCTGCGCGTCGGCGCCCGCCTCGACCGCCACTCCGACAGGCGCTGCGCGCGCCAACAGCGTCTCGCGTTCTTGAAGCCAGCGCTTGAGCGGCGCGATGACCGCGCCCGCCGCCGGGATGGGCGCCTCGTCTTCCACAAACGCCCACTTGTCCTCGACAAAACCCTCGCGCCGCCACAAAGGCATCATATGCCCGATCCAGCGTCGAGCGGGCCGACATGGATGCCGCACTCGATCTTGCCCCGCCCGCGCCACCGGCCCGCCCGCTCGTCCTCGCCGGGCTTGACCGGACTCGTGCAGGGCAGGCAGCCGATCGACGGGAATCCCTTGGCGACCAGCGGATGCCGCGGCAATCCGGCGTCGGCGATGTATTTGAGCACGTCGCTTGCGCTCCAGCCGACCAGTGGATTGATCTTGATCCGCTCGCCCTCGGCCTCGAACAGCGGCAGGGTCGCCCGTATTGTGGTCTGGAATCCCTTGCGGCCGGTGATCCAGGCGTCGAACCCATCCATCGCCTCGGCGAGCGGACGCACTTTACGGATGTCGCAGCAGCGGTCCGGATCGCTCATGAACAGGAATTTCTCCGGGTCTTCCTCTGCAAGCGTCTCCGCCTTCGGCTCGGCGACGATGACGTTGGTGAGCTTGAGGCGCGCGACCAAATCGTCGCGATAGGCGAGCGTCTCGGGGAAGTGCTGGCCAGTGTCAACGAAGATCACGGGCGTCGCCGTATTGACCTGCGCAACCATGTGCAGAAGCGCCGCCGCGTCCGCGCCGAAGCTCGACACCAGCGCGATGCGGCCGGGATAGAGATCCTCGATCGCGAGCCGCAGGAGGGATGTGGCCCTGACCTGCGAAAAGCGCGTCTCGAGCCGGGAGGCGGCGATCTGGTCGCCGAACAGCTTGACGTCGTGGGCGCTCATCAGATGTCCGATCCGGCGCTTCGTTCGTAAAGCGCCTCCTTGAACGGCGCCATGCCGACGCGGCGATAAGCGTCGATGAAGGTCTCCTCATGCGAGAGCCTGAGGCCCGTATAGGTCTCGACGATGGTTTCGATCGCCTCGACCACATTCTCGGAACTGAAGCCGGGCCCGGTGATCTGACCGATCGCGGCCTGTTCGTCCGCCGAGCCGCCGAGCGTGATCTGGTAGGTCTCCTCGCCGGCCCGCTCGAGCCCCAGAATGCCGATATGGCCGACGTGGTGGTGGCCGCAGGCGTTGATGCAGCCGGAGATCTTCAGTTTCAGTTCGCCGATGTCATGCTGGCGTTCCAGGTCGGCAAAGCGCCGCGCGATGGATTGCGCCACAGGAATCGAACGGGCATTGGCGAGATCGCAATAGTCCAGGCCCGGGCAGGCGATGATGTCGGTGATCAGCCCGGCATTGGCTGTGCCGAGATCCAGCGCCTGAAGGCTGGCGAAGATCGCGGGCAGGTCTTTTTGCCGGACATGCGGC
>DASXES010000037.1:0-93443 GCA_036489975.1 Roseiarcus sp. | reverse complement strand
GGGGTCGCCACCAAGAACCTGCCCAACTATCTTGGCTGGCGCCGCGCTCTCGAAGCCTGGGGCGATCAAGCCACACCCCACAGCTGGATCAAGGGCGCAATCGGAAACGGCCCCTATCAATAGGTATCGCTATAAGCGCCTTGTGTTCGCTCACGCGTCCTCCACCGCCAGCCGGATAATCACGTCGCTATAGCTCTCGCCGGGGCCGCGAATGGCGCGCAGCTTGTTAATGACGTGCGGGGCCAGCCAGATCTCGCGCTCGCCATTATCGGCGGCCTGAGGTTCGACGGCGACCGAGCCGACCGGCATAGCGCGTCCAATCGCCTCGAAGGCGGCGAGGGTGATGGCGATCTTGATCATGCGTCGTTTCGCCGGTGTGCGCTGGAGGCTCGCGCATCAGCTCGATGTCCGCCAATGCTCGTATATCTGGACCGCCTTGGTAATCATCTTGAGTAAGTCCGGATCTGGCCAATCTTCGAGACTCGGAAAGCTATTCCGTAGCCGGACAGACATCGGTATAGAAAAGGCATAAATCCTTTCCTCTAAAGAGACCTCGTCCGTAAAAACCAGATTTTCTATAAATCCTTGCCACTTTTCTAAAATCAATACCATGGCGTCGCGCCATTCAGATTCATTGAACTCAGCCATGTCCTACCCTTGTCGATCCGGATCACGCGCGGTTCGCACCTCGCTTGACCGCGCCCTTCCGGACGCCGCGGGAGACCTTGCCCTTAAAGTTGCTCGTCGTCTTAACCTTGCCGGCGGTCGTTTTGGCCTTCGAGGGCCTATGCACCTCCGACCCGCCTGGGCCTTGGCGCGTCTGGCGGAGCTGTTGGAAGGAGGCTTCGATCGTCACGGCCTTCGCCGGCTTGGCGGTCGACAGATCATCCTGCGCCGGCTTTGGCGGCCGTCCGCCCTTGCGGCCATTCTCGCGCGCCGCCTCGGCCTTGGCCTGCGAGTGCACCCTGCCGCCGGCGGCGCCCAGCTGAGCCGCCATCCACCGCTTCGAGCCGAACGCGCCTTCGAGGAGCGCCGGCACGTAGAGATCGGCGTCGAGCTTCGGCCAATGCAGGCCGAGGCCGGCCGGACTGATTTCGATTTCGGCGAGCTGATCCGGGGTCGCATCGGCGAGGCCTTGGGCGAGCCGCGTCGGGAAGGCGATTTCTAGGCCCGTGTTCAGCTCGACGACGATGCGGCCTGTGCGGCGGTCATACCGCGCCGCGACGGCAGCGCCCTTGGCGCGCAGCGCCGCCGAGCGCTGTTCCGCTTCAAGAACGTCTTGCTCAGTCATCGTCATGGATGGCTCTCCATTTCGCGCATAGGCCCGCCAGGACGTCGGTCAGCTCGGTCTCGATGTGAGAAAGGTAGGCGGAGCGAAAGCCGAAGCTCTCGCGCCACGCCGGCGGCCCGTCGGGGCAATTGAGGTTGAACACCGCCTCGCCGGCCGGACCGATGACGTGCACATGCGCCGGGCGATGATCGTTGGGGTAAATCACGACGCGCAGCCCATCGAAGCGGAAGACAGTCGGCATTGGCCTCTTCATACCAAACCCAAGCGGTTCGGTAAAGGACCGTCAGGGCGCCCGAGTAAGCCCCTCAGGTCCGGCGCGGCGCCAGGTGCCGAGCCTCGCGCCCCGCAGCGAGCGAAGTCTCTATGCGCAAGTCGGCGATGACAGACGCTTGCGCCGTCCGGGCGATTCTGTGCACCGCGCCAGGCCCCCGCTCCGGACAGTTCTCCAACGCTATGGCGACGGCCTCGTAGAACGCGGCTCGCTCATGCAGGGCGATCGGCGTCGCCAGTGCGAAGACCACAGCGGATTCCTCGATAGTGAAGCGAGCCGGCATCGTTCAGGAGGGCGCGAGAAGAGCCGCGACCCTATTTCGGAACGGTGCGCAGTGAAAGACCGCCCCTTGAACTGGCTCAAGATCGGTGGCGCTCTCCCGCGCCATGACGTTCTGGGCCGCCGTACGAACCGTCAATCAGCGCGAAGCGCTCGGCGTCGCCTGTCTCTCGGCGGCGAGATTTGAGGTTGTCTTTCCTCGAGTGAAGGCGAGCGGCCGAATTGCGCCCTTGTTCGCTAACTACCTTTTCGTCGCCCTCGGCGAGCTGGGCGAAGGCTGGACCATCGTCAATCGCACCCTCGGCGTACTCAAGGTGGTCGCGTTCGGCGATCGGCCGGCGCGCGTTCCGGATCAAGAGATTGCCTGCCTCAAGGGCCGCATCGACGCCAACACCAGGCTGGACGCGCTCAAGGCGCGGCTCGTGGGGCAGGGCGGCTCAACGGCGACAGGCGCGCGATGAGCTGAACCGAAGGGCGTCCCCATACCGACTTCGCATATCGAGCCCCGCGAAGCCAGTTAAACCCTTGATCCACTGACGCTTCTCTAGACAGGCACGGAAATCTGGGCGACTAAAAGTGGTCGGTCCGAATCCCGACACTCCGACCACTTTTACTAATCGTTTCAAGGCTTGATCGTCGGATGGTCACATCGCTCGTTCAACCAATCCCTGAGGCGAAGATCCGAGCCTTTCGACCATCTGAACGATCGCCACGCGAATTCTTGGATCGCTGATCCCGAGGAACGCCCGCACGAGTCGCGCGCCCTGTTGCGGATCATGGCTCTGCGAAGCATCGGTTTTAATCGCGGAAGCGGCGCTGAACTCCCGATAGACTCTTCGGCCCGCGTTTTGGTCCCACATTGCACACCCTCAAAAAGGACCTGATGGAAGCCTTGGGCGTCTTGGCGCGTGCGGCGCCGCCAGCCCTCATCACCTCGGCGAGGTCCCCGTCGTCCGAGTGCTGCAGAATGTTATGCGCGCCACCCGATCTTCAACTTTCCGCCGGATTAAATCGCGTTCATCTCCGCTGCGCGCGTCCCAGGCTTGCGCTGCTCGATGCGACGAAGCGGTGGCGGGCCCGAGGCCTTGATTCGCATAATAAGTATTATGGAACCACAATGGATCAGGAGCGGCGCAGGATTGCGGCCTGCTAAACTTGGCCGTTCCCATCATAAAACCGCCTGGCCGCGAGCACATCGGCGATGTGATCGCGGGCCCAAAGCTGGAGCTTGTCGAGTACCGCCGCAAGCGTCTGGCCGAGCGGCGTGATTGCGTATTCGACCGAAACTGGCGCGGTCGGCAGAACGGTCCGAGTGACCAGCCCGTCGCGCTCCATCTGCTTCAGCGTCTGCGACAGCATCTTCTGCGTAACGCCTTCAATGTCACGCCGTAGAGCATTGAAGCGGCGTGGTTTATCGCGAATGAGACTGAGCGTCAGCACCATCCACTTATCGCCGATCCGATCGAGCAGCATCCGCGTCGGACAGCCGGCCGCGTAGGGGTCGGGAGGCGCGGCTGGGGGTTTCAGTTCGGAAACCAGGTTCCCGGAAGGTGCGTTCTTTACAAGGATATCTATCGTCGTCATCTATCGGCACGATACTAGGTATCTTTCTCATACCGCATCGGAGGCAATCATGAAAGTCGCGCTCATTGGCGCTTCGGGAAACGGCGGTTCGCGCCTTCTGGCAGAACTGAGCCGTCGCGGCCATCAGGTGACGGCGATCGCCCGCAATCCGGACGCGATCGCCAAGCTGCCGGGCGTCACGGCGAAAAAAGGCGATGTCTTCGACAAGCCGGGTCTGGTTCAACTGCTCAAGGGCCACGACGCTGTGATCAGCGCGGTTCACTTCACCGCAAGCGATCCGAGACTCCTGATCGAGGCGGTCAAGGAATCGGGCGTGAAGCGCTATTTCGTCGTCGGCGGCGCCGGCAGCCTGGAGGTGGCGCCCGGCGTGAAGCTCATCGACACGCCACAATTCCCCGCCGAATACAAGGCTGAGGCGTCAAAGGGCGGCGAGTTTCTCGAACTCCTGCGCAAGGACAAGGACCTTGACTGGACCTTCCTGTCGCCGTCCGCATTGATTGCGCCGGGCGAGCGCACGGGCAAGTTCCGGCTGGGTAAAGATCAGCTGCTAACCCACGACAAAGGCAGCAACATCTCGTGGGAAGATTACGCCGTCGCCGCAGTCGACGAACTCGAGAAGCCGGCCCACATTGGCCAGCGGTTCACAGTCGGATATTGACGCGGAAAGAAGGGGAGGGCGCCGCCCTCCCCTGCCCGTTCTTGACGGAAAGCGCGGCCGGCTGGCCACCCTGCTCGACTCTAAAGAGCTGCCACCGCAGCCCAGCACACGATGGCGCTGCAGACGGAGCTCCAGCGCCCGTAGGCCTTGTAGATCGTCGCCGCCGCCTGCGCCTGTTGCTGGATCGTCCCCTCGGTGGCGATCTCGGGGTCGGAGACGTTGCGGATCGCCAGCCACGGCGGCGGATCGTCAAGCGACTGGGCGACCATGCCCAGCACCGCGTCTCCCATTTCGGAGACGTCGCCAAGGCCCTGCAGCTTGAAATGATTGTCCGAGGTGTCGAAGCCGAAGAAGTCGGTGGTCACCACCGACTGGGAAAGCGCCGAGGGCGCGACGACAGTGATCGCGGGCGGGCGCGTGTTGTCCTGTGGCAGCTGCGACGCGTTCGCTTTGAACAGATCCTTCGCCTGAGAGAACAATTTCGTCTGAGCGGCTTGGGTCGCGTAGTGTGCTGAGGCGAAAGGCGCTTTTTTCAGCCAGCTCCTCGAGTCGAAGCGCACGACGCGGCTGACGACCACGTCACCGACTTCGAAGTCCTTGCCTATCCCTCCGGCGGTTCCGGTCGTGAGAACGAGCTTGGGCCGCACTTCGCCAATGATCTGCTTCCACAGTTCTGCGTTCGGCAGAATCCCGTTCGCGGGAAGGTGCTTGAAGGTGTCCTGCGACAGGTGCGACTCGGACTTGAAGACGACGACCTTCTTGCCGCCGATGGTCGTCGTCCAGAACGCGCCAAGCCGCTTCGCCTTGACGGCTGGCGAGCCCTTGCTCATCTGGCGCGATAGCGTTGAAAAGTTATGGGTGTAGGCGACGTAGTCGTTGCGGGAATCTTTTCCCGGCGTCAGCACGCGACTGAGCGCATGCCCCTCATCGACCGTCCATGTGACGATGAGAACATCGGCGCGGGGCAGCGGCCTGGCGCCGCCAGCCGGGGCGCGCCTGGCCGGGGTCGGGGCTAGCCCCTTGGGCCAAGGAATGTCGACGAAGCGGCTGAGGCCAGTCGCTTTCGTGAAGGCGAGAAACGCCGAGCCCTCGGGGCCCTCGGAATCGAAATCGATGATGTCGCGTTGGATGTCGTCGAGACTGGCGCCCCGGGCGGCCGCCGCGCGTGTCGCAAACGCGGATTTGGGCATGGAAACGGTGGCGAGATCGGCGCCGATATTGCGCGCAATCCAGGCGCGGTCGACAATCACGGGGCCTCTCCCAAATGAAATTAATGGCCGCCGGAGATGGCTGCGGCCGGCGACAGAACAAATTGTTGGCTAAACGGTCTCAGCCTTGCAGGCTGTGAGAGCCCTTACACAACCCGACAGTTTCGGCTGCAGGCTTTCCCCTGGCTCCGCCCGGGCGCCAATGCGCGCGGCGGGGCAGGGCCGAGCCCCCTGCCCTCTGGCTCCCGTAATCTTGAAGGACGCCGTCAGGCCGAGGCCCTGCCCGCTTCGCTCGTCGCTTTCACTTCGTCGAGCCGTCCGGTTCGGACGTCGTAGACGTAGCCGTAGACAGGCACGTTTGAGGGAACCAGCGGATGCTCGCGAATGCGGCGCACGTCCTGTGTGACGCTGTCAGCCTGGTTCTTGATCGTATGCCATTTGATGAAGTGGCCAGCCGCGTGGCCTCCGTGATGGTGCGGGTTCGACCAGGTCTTGCCGTCGAAGCTCGCGGTGGACAGATCGTCCTCGAGCAGATCGGCGATCGCCTCATCGGCGAAAAGCTCCATCCCGCAATTTGTGTGATGAATGACGAACCATTCCTGCGTCCCGAGGAGCTTGTGGGAAATGACAAGCGACCGTATGGCGTCGTCGGTCGCGCGGCCGCCAGCGTTGCGGATCACATGCGCTTCGCCTTCCGCAAGACCGGCGTATTTGGCCGGGTCGAGGCGAGCGTCCATGCAGGTCAGGATTGCGAACCTGCGGGCCGGTGGCAGCGGCAAGTCGCCCTTTTTGCCGAAACCCCGGACATAGGCCGCATTGGCCGCCACGACCTCGCCAACAATTTTCGACATAGCGCGCCTCCTTGATACGAAGTCCGGCTTGGCTCCATCAGCGCCGGTACGCTCATCAATAGACGTGTGGTCTATGGATACAATAGACTAATATCAGGATTTAACGCGCCTGCCACGATAGGTACGCAGTCCAACGCCGTAAGCGGGTGATGGCGTGCTCGATACCTCGCGGGTCCGCGCAACCCCCTAACTAAGTTCGTATCCCCGGCGAATCCAGATCAGACGCGATCGTTGACATCCGTGCGAGCGAAGTCGTCGCCAACATAAAGGAGGCGGGCTCCACGTCGCTTCGCCGCGCCATATGACAGGCAGTCGCCCATGTTCAAGCCACGCTTGCCCGCGCCGAACTTCTCGCGTCCGGCAATCGCAAAAGCAATCGCGCCGGCCTCATAGTCCGTAATCTCGATTGCCAGACGCGCCGTAGCGGCGACCACTAAAGTGTGAGCCTCTGACGGAGTAAGGCGGAGTTCGCGAACAATCGCAAGGGTCGCCTCGAAGACGTTGAAGCAGGTTGTGAACGCGCTCTTCCGGACCACTTCTTCAGCGAGTTGCCGCCAACCGGGCTCCTCCAGAATGATCGCTGCAAGCGCCGACGATTCGACCATGAGCGTCCCGGTCATTCCTCCCCCCATTCTCGGTCGAAGAATGCCTTGTCGGCCTTTTGGCCGGTACGCGCAGTGGCGCGCACCCGCGTGTGAACGTCGGCTAGTCGTTCTACGACGGATCGCGCGCGATCATCACGTTCGAGCGCTTCCTCACAAGCGACGCGCACGGTGTCAGTCAGGCTGAGATTCCTGACGCGAGCCAGCTTTCGCACCGCTTCCGTCGCAGCGTCGTCTTTGATGTGGAGGGGCATTCGGTGATCCTGACGCCGTATACACGTCTACACCAGATTATATACACCCAAGAGCGTCTGCAACAAGTCTTCGGTCATGCGCGGAAGAGCTCCGCCAGCGTCAGCGCGATGACTTCGGTCGCCTTGTACAAATCCGAGAGCGGCAGGCGCTCGTCGGCGCGGTGGGCGTTAGCCTCCTCGATGGTGCGGGGGCCCGCGCCGTAGAGCACGATCGGAACGCCCGCCTTCGCGTAATGACGGGCGTCGGTGTAGAGCGGCACGCCCGAAGCGGCGATTGTTTCGCCCATGACCCGGCTCGCCTGCCGGCAGAGAATCTCGGTGAGCTTCGTCCCGGCCGGGGTCGGCTTGAGCGCCTCGGCAAGCAGGATGCGGCGGACCTCGACCTTGGCGTCCGGATGGAGCGCGGCGGCCCGCGCAACGACCGCGCGCAGTTCCGCCTCGACCTCGGCCGGATTCTCCTCCGGAACCATGCGCCGGTCGAGCCTGAAGGTCACGCGATCGGGTACGACATTGGTGTTGATGCCCCCCGTTATGAGCCCGACCGTCATCTGGGCTGAGCCGATGCCGGGAATGGCGGAGGTCCGGGCCGCCAGGCCACCGCGCCAGCCATAGAGGGCCGAAAGAACCGCGTTCGCCGCTTCGAGCGCGTCGACCCCGGTCGAGGGGCGGGCGGCGTGGGCCGAGCGGCCAATAACCTCGACCTCGAGATGCAGGCAGCCGTTGTGGGCGTTGACGACCGCGTAGGAAAAGCCCGCCCCGATCGCCAGATCCGGATGCGAGAAGCCGCTCTCGATGAGATAGCGCGGGCCGATTTCGCCACCCGCTTCCTCATCGTAGGTGACGTGCAGTTCGACCGCGCCGTTGAGCCTGGCGCCGCTCTTTTCGAGCGCCAGCATGGCGAAAGCGTAGGTGGCGATGTCCGACTTGGACACCGCCGCGCCGCGCCCGATCATCCAGCCGTCGACGATTCCCGCACCGTAGGGGTCGTGCGTCCAGCCCGAGCCGGGCGGCACCACGTCGCCATGGGCGTTGAGCGCGATCGTCGGCCCCCCCTGCCCGTAACGGCGCCTGACGATCAGGTTGGTCGCCGAAATCATGCCGTTCGCCGTGACGAGCTTTTCCGGCACCTTGCGCCGCTCGACCTCAAAGCCGAGACCTTCCAACAGCTTCGCGACGCCTTCCGCGGAGCGGTCGCAGTCTCCGGGCGGATTGTCCGACGGGATTTTCACGATCTCGGCGAGGAAGCGCGTCTCGGCTTCGGCATGCTCGCGCACGAACTCATGGATCGCGCTTTCGACGGGCGTCATCGCATCGTCCCCTTTTCGGCCGGCGAGAACTCGAAGTCCTCGACGCGCATCCCGTCATAGGCCGGCATTACATTCGGCGGCAGGCTCGCGCGCAAGGTTTCATAGTCGAGGTCGGTATGGAGGTTGGTCAGGATTGCGCGGCGCGGACGCATCCTCTCGATCCAATGAAGCGCGTCGTCGAGGCTGAAATGCGAAGGATGCGGCCGATCGCGCAAAGCGTCGATGATCCAAAGGTCCAAGTCCTCGAGGAAGGGAAGGCTCGCTTCGGGAATGCGTTTGACGTCGGGCGTATAGGCGAGGGCCCCGATGCGAAAGCCGAGCGCGGTGATCTCGCCATGCTCGAGGTCGAACGGCGTCGCTTCGATCGCTCCACCCGGGCCCTCGACCCGGCAGAGCTTGCCGGCGGCGAGCCGATGCTCGTTCGCCATCGGCGGATAAGAACTCCCTTCAGGCGTTTGAAAAACATATGAGAATGCGCGACGCACGATTCGCGAGGTGAGTTCGTTCATGTGAATGTCGATGCGGCGGCCCATGACCAGGCAAATCGGCCTCAGATCGTCGATGCCGTGGGTGTGGTCGGCGTGGGGATGGCTCAACAGCACGCCGTCGAGCCGCTTCACCCCGGCGTCAAGCAATTGCTCGCGCAGGTCAGGCGAGGTGTCGATGAGGACCGCGGTCGTCCCACCCGACCCTGAGCGTTCGACCAGCACGGAACAGCGGCGGCGCCGGTTCTTCGGGTTCGAGGGATCGCAGGCGCCCCACCCCTGCCCGACCCGCGGCACTCCGCCGGACGAACCGCAGCCAAGAATCGTCAGACGCAAGCTCAATGCGACGACTCGACGGCCTGCGGCAGCTTGCCAACGGCCTGTTCGAGCCTGGAAAAAAACCTGAGTGTATTGGCGCGCGTCGCCGCCGCAAGCGCCTGGAATGCGATCCCGCGCGCTTCGGCGACCACGCCAGCCGTCGCGACGACAAAGGCCGGCTCATTGCGGCGGCCACGATGGGGCGTCGGCGCGAGATAAGGCGCGTCGGTCTCGACCAGAAGCCGGTCGAGCGGGACGTCGCGTGCAATGGCGCGCAAGTCCTCCGACTTCTTGAATGTCACGACGCCGGAAAACGAGATCATGAGACCGAGGCCAAGCGCGGTCTCGGCGAGTTCACGCGAGGCGGTGAAGCAATGGAGCACGGCGCGGAACCGCCCCTGCCCCATTTCGTCGGTCAAAATTGCCGCCATGTCGGCGTCGGCGTCACGCGTGTGGATCACGAGCGGCAAGTCGAGGTCGCGGGCGAGCCTGATCTGCCCGCGAAAGACGCGCTCAGCCACGTCGCGCGGCGCGTTGTCATAGTGATAGTCGAGGCCAGCCTCGCCGATGCCGACGCATTTCGGATGTCCGGCGAAGGCGCGCATCGCGTCGAAGTCCTCCGCCCCCTCCCCCGCCGCCTCGTGCGGATGCGTGCCGACGGTGAAGAAAACATCGTCATAGCGCTCGGCGATCGCGGCGACGCCCGGGGCCTTCGGCACGCGCGTGCCGATCGTGATCATGCGCTCGACGCCGGCGGCGCGGGCGCGCTCGACGACTCCGTCGAGGTCGTCGGCAAAATCGGGAAAATCGAGGTGGCAGTGGCTGTCGATGATGGTCATTCGGCGCCGGCCTTCGCCGCCTCCGCTTCGACATAGCGGGGAAAGACCGGCTTGGGCTGCGGTAGCGCCCTGCCAGGCTCGAGCCGATCCGGCGCGTCAAGCTGGCCAGCGCGCTCGCCCGCATCGAGCATCGCAAATGTGCGCGCCTCCTGCGGGACGGCGAGAAGATCGAGAAGGCCGCCCATGCTCGCCGGCATGGCCGGCTGGAGCAGGATGGCGGCGATCCGCAAGGCCTCGACCGTCACATAAAGCACGAGTTCCATGCGCGCCGGCTCGCTCTTGGCGAGCTTCCATGGCTCGGAATTGGCGAAATAGCGGTTGGCCTCCGCAACGACCTCGAAAACGGCGCCGATATAGAGATGCAGCGCAAAACCCTGCATGTGCCGGCGCGCTTCGCCAAGGAGCGCGTCGGCGCGCGCCAGCATCGCGAGATCCTCCTTCGCCGGCGCCGCCTTGCGCCAGTTGGGCGTGAGGCCGCCGCAGTTCCTGACGATCATAGTCAGCGAGCGCTGCGCCAGATTGCCGAGGTCGTTGGCGAGGTCGGCGTTAATGCGCCCGACAATCGCCTCATGCGAGTAGCTGCCGTCCTGGCCAAAAGGCACCTCGCGCAGGAAGAAATAGCGCACCGCGTCGAGCCCATAAGCCTCGACCATCGCCTTCGGGCTGACGACATTGCCGACCGACTTCGACATTTTCTCGCCGCGGTTGAACAGGAAGCCGTGCACGACGACCTGTTTTGGAACCGGAAGTCCCGCCGACATGAGAAAAGCTGGCCAGTAGATGGCGTGAAAACGGGTGATGTCCTTCCCGATGACATGGACGTCCGCTGGCCAGAACTTCGCCTTGGGACCGTCGTCCGGGAACCCGGTCGCGGTGATGTAATTGGTCAAGGCGTCGACCCACACATACATCACATGCTTCGGGTCGCCAGGAACCGGCACGCCCCATTTCAAGGTCGCACGGCTGATCGGGAAATCATCCAGACCCCGCTTCACGAAGGCGACAATTTCGTTGCGATACACCTCGGGCGTGACGAAGTCCGGATGGGCTTCGTAGTGCGCGAGCAGCTTGTCCGCATATTTGGAGAGCCGGAAAAAGTAGTTTTCTTCTTCAAACCACTCGACCGGCGCGCCGCTTGGCGCGAGCTTCTTGCCGTCCGGGCCGTCAGTCAGCTCGCTCTCTTCGAAATAGCCCTCGTCGCGCACCGAATACCAGCCGGCGTATTTCGACAAATAGACGTCGCCGTTCGCCGCCATGCGCTCCCAGATCGCCTGGGAGGCGCGGTAGTGTCTCGGTTGCGTCGTGCGAACGATGTCATCGGCGCGGGCGTTCAGCATCTCCCCCATCGCCTCGAACTCGGCCGCGACCCGGTCGACGAATTGTTGCTCGGATATGCCGTCGCGCGCCGCCGCCTGCTGAACTTTCAGTCCGTGCTCGTCCATGCCGGTGACGAACAGGGTCTCGCGCCCGTCGAGGCGCATGAAGCGCTGGATCGCGTCGGTCGCGATGCGCTCGTAGGCGTGCCCGATATGAGGCGCGCCGTTGGCGTAAGGGATCGCCGTTGTGATGAAGAAGCGGCTCATGCGCGCGTTTCCTAAAGCAAAAGTTTTTAAGCGGCGACGAAAATCTAAGCGCGGTTCAACCTATGGGTGGCCGCCCGCCAACCTCATGCCTCAAGGGCCCTGCGGAGCGCAGCGTCTCGAAGGATGATCCAGGCAGGCGGCCACGCCAACGGGTTCTGGAGCGCGCTTCGAGACGCGCCGCCTTAGGGCGCCGCTCCTCAGCACGAGGGCTCGGTTACGGGTCGTCCTTTCAGCGCCCCGGCGCGGTCGCGGCGATCTCGGCGACCAGCGCCAGAATATGCAGCCTGCGATCGAGATTGAGCGCCTCGGTCTCGCGCTCCGCGTCGCGGATGCGGTCCCACAAGCCGCCGATCTCCTCCACCCGCGGGGAGCCGCGCCTGACGTCGCGCGCATAGACGGCGAGCCAGTCGTAGAGCTCGCGATGGAACGCCCGGTGCGTCTCGTCGCCCGCCCGCCCGCCGACCGCCTCGGCGAGCCTCGCGACCGCGCGGGGATCGGGGCGCGGCAGCCCTGACACGACCTCATCGATCAGCGCCGCCGCCCCCGCCGATTCCGGCGCAAGGCGGACGAGCGTCTCGCGAACCGACCCATTGGCCCGTCGGGCTGCGGCGGCGACGGCTTCCCGCTGCGCTTCGCTCCAGGGGGAGCCGAGGCCCATCACCGCCCGAACAACCTCATCTTCGTCAAGAGGATCGAGCCGCAAGCGGCGGCAGCGCGAGCGGATCGTGGGCAAAAGCTGGCCCGGACGATGGGATACGATGAGGATCAGCGATCGCTGCGGCGGCTCCTCGATCATTTTCAGTAACGCATTGGCGCTGTTTGGATTCAGTTCCTCGGCGGCGTCCACGATGGCGATCCGCCAGCCGCCGAAGGCGGCGGAGAGCTGGAAGACCTGCAGTCCGGCTCGCACGTCGTCGACAGCGATCTCGGTCGCGAGCCGCTTCGGGCTGGTCTTCCACTCGCGCCGGATAAGGGAAAAATCCGGATGCGCGAGCCCGGCGAGGAGCCGCGCCGCTGAATGGCCGACGTCGACGTGGAGAGTGCGCGCCTCGCGCACCGCCTCGGCCGCCGGATCGGGGTTGGCGAGCACAAAGCGGGCGAACCGCCAGGCCAGCGTCGCCTTGCCGACCCCCTCCCTGCCCCCGATCAGCCAGGCGTGAGCAAGGCGCCCTTCCCGATAGGCCGAAAGCATCTCGGCTTCGGCCCTCTCATGACCGATCAGCGAGTAGACATGGCGCGGATGGGGTGCGCCGATGAGCGCGTCGGCCTCGGGAAGGTCGTCCGCCTCGCTTTTTTTCGCGCGGGGCTGGCTCATGCGCGGTTCGCCTCGAGCGCCCCCGCGGGATCGAGCCGGGTCTCGACCGCCGACCAGACGGCGTCGGCGACCGCCTCTTCGCTCCCGCCGGCGTCGATGACGGCGCAGCGCTCCGGCTCGGCGGCGGCGATGTCGAGGAAGGCGCGGCGCAGGGTCGCATGAAAGACCAACCCCTCCGATTCGAAACGGTCGGCAGGCGCAGTCCGCCGTCGGGCCGCGGCCCGCGCGAGGCCGATCTCCGGCGGGAGATCGAGGATGAGCGTCAGTTCGGGGCAGTTCGGCCCCACCGTCAGGCGCTCGAGCGTGGCGATGAACTCGGGGGGCAGATTCCCGGCCGCGCCCTGATAGGCGCGCGTCGAATCGGCGAACCGGTCGGAAACGACCCAGGCGCCGCGCGCAAGCGCCGGCAGGATCGTCTTTTCGAGATGGTCGACCCGCGCGGCGGCGAACAGAAGCGCTTGGCCCCCGGGGCTGAAGCCGGCGCCGAAGCCGGCAAGAATCGCCTCGCGGAGAGCCTCGGCGCCCGGCGAGCCGCCCGGCTCGCGCGTGCGGATGACGGCAAGCCCAAGCGCCGCGAGGCGCGCCTCGAGCCGCCTCGCCTGGACCGACTTGCCCGCCCCCTCCCCGCCTTCGAGTGTGATGAAACGTCCTGCCTTCCGGCTCATGGGCGCGCCAGTGGGCCGCGGCCCGACCTGTAGCCCCACATCCCGTCCGCCGCGCCGAAAGAATCCACCAACGGCCCTTCTTTTCGCGAACCTCGCCTTCAGTCCCGGGCGCGGGCCTATGTGCATGGTTCGGCGTGGATTGGCAACGCGGGCGAACCCGTCCGGCGCGGAAGCGGGCGTGGCCACGGACGCTCACGGGAGTCAACAACCAACGCCCTAAGAGCCCAACTCGCAATCGCCGCGGCGGCGGCGAGATCGGCGCCCGATTTACGCGATGACAACGGTCGGTCCCGACCCTGAACAATTCACAGACGCGGATGATGGTTCCGCGCCTCCCTCGCTCTGGCGACATGAGACGCTAGCAGTTAAAAGGGGGCGGGAACTCGTTAGGCGCCGATGTCGCAAAGAGGACGGCGTCACGAAATTTTCAACGGGAAGTCGCCACAATTGACGGCGCGAAGCAGTAATCGACCAGAGCACGGCCGCCGCGAAAGCGGTAGCAACTAAGCTTCAGCAGCAAGTCTCGAAGCGTTTGGTCTTCCAATAAACCATCGATGGACAAATGATGTCGAAATTTGACGATGCGATCAGGGGCCTATATTTTCGCAAATCCAGGCGAGAATGGTTAGAGCAGGTAGTCGCTCGCATCGAATCGGCGCATCAGAATTCCGAACAGGCGATCGCGCGCATCGAATCCTCGCAGAAGGATTCTCGCGACGCGATTGCTCGCCTGTCGTCCGAACAGCAGAAATCTGGAGAGGCGATCGAGCACCTTAAACCTGTCACCTCGAAGACCGTCGAAGAAGCGATAGATACTGAGATATCGACGAGAGCGCCGATCTTGACGGGTCACCACGAAAACGCCGAGATCTACCGCCGTTGGTATGAAGGGATGGAATTCAGCGAAGATTGGACATCTGATCATTTCGGTATATGGGCGCAGGTATTTGATGAGCACGGGAAATATTTCAAGGAAGCACTGGAAATTGGTAGCTTCGAAGGACGTTCGGCAATTTTTTTCCTTGAATATTTGCCACAACTGCACATAATCTGTGTAGATTTATTTGAATACACTAGTGAGTATTTCGCGAGGGCGAAACCTTGGGTCAAATTTGACAACAACTTGAGCAAGTATGCTGGCCGATATGAAAAAATTGCCTCCCTTTCGGCTAATGCGCTTGCAGAATTTGCCTCAAAAGGTAGGAAATTCGACTTCATTTATATCGACGGGAGTCATACTCGAGACAATGTATTCATCGACGCATTGCTTTCATGGAAATTACTCAACGTAAACGGTGTTTTGATATTTGACGATTATTTTTGGGGATGGCACTTTAAGCGAAGCGAACGACCTAAAGAGGCAATTGAATACTTTGTCTATTCGCATCTGGACGAGTTGAAAATCCTTCATAAAGGAGCTCAGTTTATCATTAAAAAGGTAACCGCGTCGAAAGACCAATCGATGCCCCCTCCGAGCCCCTGATCACGAAGCCGTCGTCGCATGCCGAAACCGACCCCCTTTAGGGCATCCAAGATCGCGTTTCGGACTCGTATAGAAGTGAACATGTCCTTGTCGCGACCTGCCGCTGCGCCTATGTAGCAACTGCAGGAGTCGCCATGTTCATCCAGACCGCAGTCACCCCCAATCCCGCCACCCTCAAATTCCTCCCCGGGCGCACGGTGATGGACGAGGGCACGTTCGAGGCGAGCGATGCGGCTGAAGCCGAGCGCTCGCCGCTCGCCAAGGCGCTGATGGGGCTGCAGGGCGTTGCAAGCGTGTTCTTCGCCGACGACTTCATCTCCGTGACCAAGGGGGAAGGCGAATGGCAGCATCTCAGGCCCGCCGTGCTTGGCGTGGTGACCGAGTTCTATCTCTCCGGCGCGCCCTTGATCGAGACCGGCGGCGCCGACGCGGTCACGACCGGCGAGTTCTTCGACCCCAAGGACGCCGAGTCGGTCGAGGCCATCAAGGAATTGATCGAGACCCGGGTCCGCCCGGCGGTGGCCAACGACGGCGGCGACATCATTTTCAAGGGCTACCGCGACGGCACCGTCTATCTCAAGATGAAAGGCGCCTGCGCGGGCTGCCCGTCTTCGACGGCGACGCTGAGACACGGAATCGAGAACCTTTTCAAGCACTTCCTACCGGACGTTCAAGCAGTGGAGGCATGGGAGGGCTGATACGGGCCTCGGCCAGCGAGGATTGGTGAGCCGGAAGCGGCTCGCTAATGGCGCCTCAAGTCCTTGAAAACGCTCAAAACGGACTCGTAAAGCGCGCGCGCGCCTCACCTCGCCGGCTTGTCGGCCATTGGATCCAATCGCAGTAAGCGCCTGGCCTCCGCTGGTTCGCGAGGCGCGCCCTTGAGACCGCCCAATGTTCACCTATTGGCTCTTCCTCTCGCTCTTCGTGGCGATGTGGGCCGGGTGGTTCGCGCTCTGGACCATCATGGCGCGTCGCGTGAAAGAGGCGGCCCAATCCGAGAGCGCCGTCTCGCGGATCTCGCATGTCGCGCCCCTTCTCATCGCCGCGTACCTCCTTGCCGCCCGGGTTCCCCTGCCTCTGCTTGACGAGCGTTTCGCCTCGGCCGCGTTATGGCTGGCGGTGCTCGGCGCAGCCCTGACCTTCGCCGGCCTTGCGTTCGCCATCTGGGCGCGGTTCGTCATCGCCGGCAACTGGAGCAGCTACGTCGAGCTCAAGCAGGATCATGAGCTGATCATCGCCGGGCCCTATCGCTACGTGCGCCATCCAATCTACACCGGCCTCCTTCTGGCGTTCGTAGGCTCGGCCTTGGCGGTTGGCGAGTGGCGCGGCGTGCTCGCGGTCGCGATCGTCGCCGCCTCTTTCTGGCGCAAGCTCAGGCTCGAGGAGGCCATCATGCGCGGCCAGTTTGGCGACGCCTACGCCAGATACGCCGCGCGCACGCGGGCTCTCATTCCGTTCCTGCTTTAGCGTCGGCGCGAAGCCGAACGCGGGGTCAAATTCCCGTTCAAGCCTTGTGATCCGCGTCACAGCGCACGCGCTGCGGCCTGTGCTTTGAGCCAGTCCGGAGGGCGCTTGCTCCGGGTCGAGGAAGGGCGGGGGGCGCCAAGGGGGGGCGACGTGGCTCATCGGCGGGACGTCGACGATATCATTCCACCGGCCAAACCGCAGGCCGAGCCGCCGCCTGCGCCCCCAGCTAAAGCTCCGCCGGACAGCGCCGATCTTACGCGCGAGCCCCGGCACGTGGAAATTTCACCCGGCTTCAAGCTCGGGCGTTTGCCGCCCGAACGGAAGAAGTAGCAGCAAAAGGATAACACCAAAGGAGCATTTGTCATGACGAAGCACGAAACCATTACCCATCCGAAGACCGCGGTCAGCCGTTTCATGCTCGGCCGCCTGCCCCGCGCGCACGACCCGCGCATTCCGCATTTGAGCGCGCTCCTGGCAGGAAAGACGCTGCCGCCTCCCCCCGCCAAGGTCGACTACACCAAGGGCATGCCGAAGTCTTTGGGCATGATGATGAACGACACGCTGGGCGACTGCACCTGCGCGGCGTTCTACCATGCGCTGCAGATCTGGAGCTTCAACGCGACGAAGCACAAATCGATCGAAACGGAGCCCGACGTGGACGTCGAGAAGCTTTATGAACTCGCCTGCGGCTACAAGCCCTCGCAAGGCGGCGAAGGGCCCGGCGGAAACGAGCAGCATGTGCTCAAGTATCTGCTCAACCGGGGCGCGCCCATAGGGCCCACCGGCCAGACGGTCCACAGGATCGACGCCTTCGTCGAGGTCGATCCCCGCCATGTCGACGACGTCAAGCGCGCGATCCACAATTGCGGCGTAGCCTATATCGGGTTCAACGTTCCGCAATACATCGTTCCATCCACCGGCCAGCCGCCGGCGGTATGGGACGTCGAGAACAGCAACACGAACATCGTCGGCGGTCACGCTGTCGTGCTGGCCGGATATACGGCGAGCGGCGCCCGGCTCATCTCCTGGGGGCAATACTATACGATGACGTGGGCGTTCTTCGCCAAGTATGTCGACGAGACCTACGCGATCGCCGACTCGACCTGGATCAACGGCGGCGGCAAGACGCCCGGCGGGCTCACCCTGGCCGAGCTCGAGCGGCAGATGCAGGCGCTGAAGGCGGCCTGATCAGGCGAAATGCGCGCCATCCGCGGCGCGCGCAGTTTTCGCAAGCCGCCGCCGCTCACCGCGCCGGCTTTTCCCCGCCGGCCGCAGTGATAACCCCGACGATAATCGCGCCCGTCAGCAAAAGGCGCACGCCGGCGCTGACGCCGAACGTGTTGAGCATGGTCAGCAACAGCACGAGGAACAGCGCCCCGCCCCACACGCCGGGCAAATTCGCCCTGCCCCCGGAGACCGACGTGCCGCCTATCACGACGACGGCGATCGAGGCGAGAAGGTACTCGTTGCCGATGTCGACATTGGCGCCGCGGAAATAACCGGCGAGCAGCGCCCCGCTGAGCCCGCCGAGCGCCCCGCTGAGCGCATAGGTCACACAGCGCACCGGCTCGACCTTGAGTCCCGCCAGCCGCGCGGCGCGCCGGTTCTGGCCGATCGCGACCACCGATCGCCCCCAGATCGTGCGGTGGAGCGCGATATTGGCGCCGATCGTGAAGAGAACCGTCAGGATCGCCAGCACGGGCACGCCGGCGAGGATGATGTTGGTGAAGTCGGCGAAGCCCGGCGGCGGCTTGATCTGCAGGCCCCGCCCATAAGAGATGTCGACCGACTGGATGATGAAACTCGCCGACAGTGTCGCGATGATTGGCGGGATGCGCAGCGCCCAGATCAAAAGGTAATTGGCGAGGCCGACCGCGAGCCCGCAGGCGATCGCCGCGGCGAGGCCAACGGCGACCAGCCGGTCGTCGCCGCCCATCGTCTTCATCGCGACTGCGCTCGCAAGCCCGATATTGGCCGGCAGCGAGAGGTCGATGTTGCCGGGACCCAGCGTGATGACGAACATCTGGCCGACCCCGACGATGACGGTGAACACCGCGAGCGACAGCGCCGCCGTCAGCATGCCCCCCGCGCCGTAGCCGCCGGTGAAGGCGATGGCCGCTAGCCAGACGACGCCCGCGCCGACGAATGACCAGATCCACGGCCGCCTGAGGAGCGCCTGAAGGGCCGCCGTCATGCCTGCCCCTTCCGGGTGATGGCGACGCGGGCGGCGAGCACGATGATGAGGATCGCGCCATTGGCCGCGACCTGCCAGTCGGGCGGAATATGCATGAAGGTGAGCAGCGGCGAAGCCGCCATCGCCATCGTCAAAGCGCCAAGCACGGCGCCGACCGGCGACACCACCCCGCCAACGAACTCGCCACCGCCGAGGATGACGCCGGCGATGGAGAGCAGCGTATAGCCGTTGCCGATGTTGGCGTCGGCGGATGTGGTGATGCCGACCAGCGCCATTCCCGACAGCACCCCGAATACGCCGGCGAGCGCGAACAACGTCATCTTGACCTTGAGGAGCGACCATCCGGCGCGCTCGATCGCCAGCGCATTGCCCCCGGAGGCGCGCAGGATCGCGCCGTAAGACGTGCGCATGAGGCCGAAATAGCCGACGGCCGCGATGACGACGGCGGCGACGATCGGGAATGGAATGAAGGGCGGCTTGACGCCCATGATCGCCAAGAGCCAGCCGGGCGCCTTTCCCCCAGGCTTTGGCAGAAGGAGGATCGCAAGGCCCTGCCAGACGAAGCTCATGCCAAGCGTGACGACGATCGAAGGCAGATTGCGCAGATAGATGAGCGCCCCGAGAGCCGCGTAAAGCGCGACGCAGCCAAGCAGCGCCAGCGCGCCGAGCCAGGGGGTTTCATGCAGCCAGGTCGCCGCCACGCAGCAGACAAAGCCGACGAAAGTGCCGATCGACAGATCGAGGTCGTTGCAGGCGATGACGAACATCTGCGCCATCGTGGCGAGCGCGATCGGAATCGCGAGATTCAGCATCAGCGTGAAGCCGAAATAGCTGATCGCGCGCGGATTGAGCCAGGCGATCGCGGCGACGACGAGAGCCAGCGACAGGGCCGGAAGCGCTGCGCGCAGCCGCCGGCGCCACTCGGCGGCGCTCACGTTCTCCGATGGCGTGGCGGCCGCCGTGCTCATCGGTTAGGCGACGCCCGCGAATGAGGAGTGGATCACCTGCTCTTTATTGAGTTCGTCGCTGGCGAGCTCGGCGACGATCGCGCCATCGCGAAAAACGTAGGCGCGATCGCAGTTCTTCAATTCCTCGACCTCGGTCGTGTACCAGAGGAAGGTGCGCCCGCGCTCAGCCTCGGCGCGGATGAGGTCGTAGACCTCGAGCTTGGTGCCGAAATCGACGCCGCGCATCGGATCGTCCATCAGCATGATGCGCGCGTCAGAACCCAGGGCGCGAGCGAACAGAGCCTTCTGCTGATTGCCGCCCGAGAGCGAGAGGATGTTGTTGTGGACATCGGGCGTGCGGATTTTGATGCGCTCGCGCCAGTTTCTGGCGAGTTCGTCCTCGAGGCCGGGCGACAATAGCGGTCCCGAGCGGAACCGTTTCAGCGACCGCACGCCGATGTTTTGGGCGATCGACCATCCGGGAAAGACGCCATCCGATTGCCGGTCCCCCGCGACGAGCGCAACCGGCGCGCCGACGGTCGCGTGCGCGCGCGGATGCGACGCGGCGGCGAAGGTCGCGTGCAGAAGGTCGGTCTGGCCATGGCCAGCAAGGCCAGCAAGGCCAATGATCTCGCCCTCGCGCGCCGTCACTTCCCGCTCGTCGGCCTGTCTCTTGGGGCGCACCCGGACGACGACCGGGGCGCCGCCGCGCGCCGCATTCGCAGCCGCGGCCTGAACTCGGGGCGCATCCGGCTCGATGCCGCCCATGGCGCCCACCAGCTTCGCCCGATCGAAATTGCGCGCGACATCGGCCATGACCACCTTGCCGTCGCGCATGACGACGATGCGATCGCAGGTCGACAGCACTTCGCCCAGTATATGGGAGATCAGCACGCAGCTAACGCCGGACGCGACCGAACGGCGCACATGCGCGAGCAGCTGCCCGGCCGTATGGGCGTCGAGCGAGGAGGTCGGCTCGTCGAGAATGACGAGACGCGCGGGCGCGTCGGAGACCGAGAAGGCGCGCGCGATCTCGACCATCTGCTTGCGGCCGATGGTCAGGTCCTGGACAAGATCGTTCGCCCGCACGCCGTGGCCGGGAAAGATCTCGTCGAGCTTGTCGAGAATGAGCCGGGCCGCCCGGCGGCGCCAGCCAAAACCCTGAATCGCAGGGTGAACGACGCGGGCGTTCTCGGCGACCGTGAGGTTGGGGCAGAGAGACAATTCCTGAAAGACGCAGCGCAGGCCGAGCGCTCTTGCGCGCGCGGAATTCCACTGCGGCTCGTCCTCGCCCGCGACGACGAACTGGCCGCGGTCGGCCGCGACGCCGCCGTTGAGGACATGCATGAGCGTCGATTTTCCCGCGCCGTTGTGACCGACGACGCCAACGCACTCGCCCGGGTCAATCGAGAAATCGGCGCCGTCCAGGGCCCGGACGGCGCCATAGGATTTTTCGACCCCGACGAAATCGACGAGAGGAACGCCCGCGTGCTGCATGGTCTCGTCTGCTTGGCTCGGCGGGCGCTCGGCTCCCAGGCTTACTTCTCGTTGGCCTTGATCGCCGCGATCGACTCGGCCTGGGTGTATTCGTGGCTGGCGACGCCGCCCTTCGGAATCATCGGCAATTCCTTCTCGAAATCGTCCTGGGTGAAAGCGAGATAGGGCACAAGCAGGTCGTGGGGAACCTTCTTGCCGTCAAGCACCTGCTGGGCGACCCAGAAGGCGAGCGTCGAGACCCCGGGCGCAATCGAGGCCGACCAGGTCTTGTAGCCGTCCTTCTCCTTCTGCTCCTTCCACCATTGCAGTTCGTCCTGGCGATTGCCCATGATGATGGTCGGGCGCGGCCGGCCCGCCGCCGCGACGGCCTGCGCCGCGCCGTAGCCGTCGCCGCCCTGGTCGATGACGCCGACGATCGGCGGCAGCGAGGGCAGCACGGTCGCGACCGCCTTCTGCGCCGTCGTCTGGTCCCAGTCGCCTTCGACCGACGAGACGATCTTGAAATCGGGATGATTCTTGACGCCCTCGAGGAGGCCGGCGTGGATGGCGTCGTCGATCGAGGTGCCGGCGAGGCCGCGGATCTCGAGCAGGTTTCCGCCCTTGGGCTCGAAGTTGGCCATCTGGTTCACTTCCTCCTCGCCCATCTTCTTGAAGTCGACGACGACGCGATAGGCGCAAGGCTCCGTGACGATGCCGTCGAACGAGACGACGACGACGCCCGCGTCGCAGGCCTGCTTGATCGCGCCATTCAGGGCGTCGGGGGAAGCGGCGTCAATGACGATGGCGTTATAGCCCTGCAGGATGAGGTTCTGGATCTGGGCGGCCTGGGTCGGCACTTCCTTGTCCGCGGTGGTGAAGACGTCGGCGGCCGCGACGATTCCATCCTTCACCGCCTGCTTGGTGACGATGTCGTAGCTTTTGAGCATCGCCTGGCGCCAGGAATTGCCGGCGTAATTGTTGGAGAAGGCGATCTTCATCTTGCTGGTGTCGGCCATCGCGGGCGCGACGAAAAGCCCGGCCGCTGCCACGAGCGCGACCATCGAGACGTTGCGGTTCATGAAAAGTCCTCCCTGGGAAACGAGCGCGGCGCGTTTCATACGGCCCGCAAGTCCGGTGTTTATCCTTGACGGCGCGCCGCGCGGCTGAGGCCGCCGTCGCTATCGCCAGAGCTAACATGCCAGCGAAAAGCGGGTCAACGGAATACCGGATGATGCGAAGACGCCGGGAGAAGAATCGCATGCGTCGGCGCCGCGGACGGGGCGGGAAGCCCTATCCCATCTCGCTCACCCGCCCGTCGCGGATCGTGACGCGGCGGTCCATCCGGGCGGCGATGTCCATGTTGTGCGTGGCGACGAGGGCCGCAAGGCCGCTCGCCTTGACGAGTTGCGCCAGCGTGCCGAACACATGGTCAGCCGTTTTGGGGTCGAGATTGCCGGTCGGCTCATCGGCAAGCAGGACTCGCGGCCCATTGGCGACCGCTCGCGCGATGGCGACGCGCTGTTGCTCGCCGCCCGACAGTTCCGCCGGGCGATGGGTCTCGCGCTTCCCAAGACCGAGATAGCCGAGCAGTTCGCGCCCGCGCGCCGCGGCCTGCGCGCGCGAAAGGCCTGCGATCATCTGCGGCAGGACGAGATTCTCGAGCGCCGAAAACTCCGGCAGCAGGTGATGGAACTGGTAGACGAAGCCGATCTCGGTGCGCCGCAGGGCCGTTCGCCTGTCGTCGCTCATGGTCGAGGTCGCGGCGCCGCCGATGCGCACTTCGCCTGCGTCCGGCCGCTCCAGGAGGCCCGCCAGATGGAGGAGCGTCGACTTGCCTGCGCCGGATGGCGCGACCAGCGCCACCGACTGTCCCGGCGAGAGCTCGAGGGTCGCGCCGCTCAGGACCTCGACTATCGTGTCGCCCCGTCCATAACGGCGCTCGACCCCTTCGAGCGCCAGCGCGGCGATGCGCGCCTGATCATTCATAACGCAGCGCCTCGACAGGATCGAGCCTGGCTGCGCGCCACGACGGATAGATCGTCGCCGCCAGCGACAGGACGAGCGCCATCACGACGACGGCCACAACGTCGCGCGGCTCGACCCGCGAGGGCAATTGCGACAGGAAGTAGAATTCGGAGGGAAAGAGATTCTCGCCGGTGATCCAGCTTAAGCCTTTTCGGATCGGCTCGACATTGTGCGCGACAAGGAGCCCGAGCGCGAGGCCGACGGCGGTGCCGACGAAGCCGATGGTCGCGCCGGTGATGAGAAAGATACGCATGATGGCGCCGCGCGTCGCCCCCATCGTGCGCAGAACCGCGATCGCGCGCGCCTTGTCCTGCACCAGCATGATAAGGCCGGAGATGATGTTGAGCGCGGCCACCAGCATGATCAGCGTCAGAATGGCGAACATCACATTGCTTTCGACCGCCAGCACGTCGAAGAAGCTGCGGTTGAGCTGGCGCCAGTCGGTGTCGATCATCGGGCGACCCTGGGCCGCCTCGATCTTCTCCCGCATGGCGTCGATATTGTCGGGATCGGCGACATAGACCTCGATCACGCTCGCTTGGCCGTCCTCATTGAAGAAGGTCTGCGCCTCGGAGAGCGGCATGAAGATGAAGGTGTTGTCGAAGGTCGTCATGCCGATCTGGAAGATGGCCGCGACGGTGTAGCTCTTCATGCGCGGCGTGACGCCGAACGGCGTATCCGCGCCATGCGGCGCGATGATGGAAATCTTGTCGCCGACCCTCAAGCTCAGGTGTTCGGCGAGCTTGGAGCCGACCGCCACGCCCTGGCCGGAATCGAAGCCCTTGAGCGAGCCCTGGGTGATGTGGTCGGCGATTCCGGGCAGACGCCCAAGATCGCCGCCGCGAATGCCGCGCACCAGCGCGCCGGACGAGCCATAGGGGGAGGTCGCGAACGCCTGTCCCTCGACCAGCGGCAGCGCCAGAGTGACGCCTGGAACCTTGCTCACGCGCTCGGTCACCGCATCGTAGTCGGTGAGCGGCGTCTCGACTCCTTGCAGGAACATGTGGCCGTTGAGGCCGATCATCTTCTCCATAAGATCGTGGCGAAAGCCGTTCATCACCGACATGACGACAATGAGCGCCGCGACGCCAAGCACGATGCCGAGGAACGAGAATCCGGCGATGACGGAGATCGAGCGCTGGGCGTTGCGCGCGCGAAGATAGCGAAAGGCGACCATCCACTCGAAGGCCGAGAACGCCTTGGCGGCCGGAGCCGTCTGGGGCGCGCGCGCCTCGACCGCGACGGAAGTCAACGCGCGCCTCGCAGGGGAGAGAGGAGGCGCGGCCCTTCCCTTCTCCCTCGGGGAGAAGGGGGGCGACCATAAGGCGTCTGGAAGAGCGCCCGTCCTTCCAGGCGGGCTATGGGTCGGCCGGATGAGGGATGGGCGTGGCCCCTCGTCACGGCTTCCCGCCAAGCTTCGCGATCGCCGCATCGAGGCTGATCAGCTCGCGCTCACCGCCGCGGCGGTTCTTGACCTCGACCTTGCCCTCGCCAAGGCTCTTCGGGCCGACGATCACTTGGTGGGGCGCGCCGACCAGATCCATAGCGGCGAATTTCGCGCCCGGCCGCTCGTCGCGATCGTCGTAAAGCACGTCGACGCTCGCTTTTTCGAGCGATGCATAGAGGCGGCCCGAAGCGCCGTCGCAGGCGGCGTCGCCAACTTTGAGATTGATGAGCCCAACCCGAAACGGCGCGGCCGCTTCCGGCCAGATCGGGCCGTTCTCGTCGTGATTGGCCTCGATCAGCGCCGCGGCGAGCCGGGTCGGTCCGATGCCATACGAGCCCATGTGCACAGGCTGCTCCTTGCCGTCCGGTCCATTGACGACCGCCTTCATGGGAGCCGAGTATTTGGTTCCGAAGTAGAAAATATGGCCGACCTCGATTCCGCGGGCGGAAATCCGGTCCTTGGGATCGAGTTGCTCGAAGGCGGCCGCGTCATGCTTGTCGGAGGTCGCGGCGTAGAGCGAGGTCCACTTGTCGACCACCCCCTGCATCGTCCCGACGTTGTCGAAATCGATGTCCGCCGGCGGCGTCTTGAACGCGAGATAATCACGGTGGCAGAACACCTCGCTCTCGCCGGTCGACGCGAGAATGACGAACTCGTGGCTGAGGTCGCCGCCGATCGGCCCGGATTCGGCCTGCATCGGAATGGCGGTGAGGCCGAACCGGGCGAAGGTTCGCAGATAGGCGGTGAACTCCTTGTTGTAGGAATGGCGGGCGCCCGTCTGATCGAGGTCGAAGGTGTAGGCGTCCTTCATGAGAAACTCGCGCGAGCGCATGACGCCGAAGCGCGGCCGCACCTCGTCGCGGAACTTCCACTGGATGTGATAAAGATTGAGCGGCAGATCCTTGTAGGAGCGCACCGAGGCACGGAAAATCTCCGTGACCATCTCCTCGTTGGTCGGCCCGTACAGCATGTCGCGCTCGTGCCGGTCGCGGATGCGCAGCATCTCCTTGCCGTAGTCGTCGTAGCGACCGGATTCGCGCCAGAGGTCCGCCGACTGAATCGTCGGCATCAACAGTTCGATCGCGCCGGCGCGGTTCTGCTCCTCGCGGATGACGTCGGATATCTTTTGCAGGACCCGCAAGCCGAGCGGCAGCCAGGCGTAGCTGCCCGCAGCCTCCTGGCGGATCATGCCGGCGCGCAGCATGAGCCGATGCGAGACGATCTCGGCCTCTTTCGGCGTCTCCTTCAGAATCGGCAGGAAATAACGGGAAAGACGCATCGGAGAGGCTCACCGGAATCAAGGCGCGAACGAAGGGCCGGGCGTTATGACCTGAGTGAGCCAAAAAGGGCAAGCCAGCGCGCAAGATTCTCGGCCCTTCCCGTACAACCGCTCCTGCAGCCTTCAATGCGCGAGGCGGCGAAGGAACTCGATGTCCACCAGCCCGGCGTGCTGTTTCGCCACCTTCCCCTTTTCGAACACGATCAGGGTCGGAATGCCGCGGATGCCGTAACGCGCCGCGATCGCGGGCTCCTCGTCGACATTGACCTTGGCGAAGCACGCACGCGGTTCGAGTTCCTTCGCCGCCTTGTCGAAGGTCGGCGCCATCGCCCGGCACGGCCCGCACCACGGCGCCCAGAAGTCCACGATCAGCGGCATGCCGTCGCGCTCGACATGCTTGTCGAAGGTCTTTGAGGTCAGCGCAATCGGCTCGCCGGTGAACAGGTTCGCCTTGCAGGCGCCGCACTTGGCCTCGGACGCGGGACGGTCGGCGGGGATGCGATTGACCGCAGAGCAGTGGGGACAGACGGCGTGGATGGATTCGGTCATAGGGCGCGCGTCCTCTCGATGGCGCTTGCCAATATTTGGCCCCAATCAGCGTCGTTTCAAGCCGCGGTCGGCATGCGCGATCACGAATTCGTGATCCGTCCTCGCGGTAACCTCGCCTGCGGGGAGACGTACTGGCTGCAGGAGCCGCAAGCTCCGACGGTTAGGCCGCCAGAGCTGCCTGCCCGACCCGATCTCATTGCTTCTGTGGAGATTTTCGGATGAACGCCAGATCAGCCATAACCGCCGCCACCCTCGCCTGCTCGCTCGCCGCTGCGCTCGCCACCGCCGCCAATGCGGGTCCAGCCCCAGCTCAGCCCGGCGCCGACAAGTGCTACGGCGTCGCGCTCGCCGGCAAGAACGACTGCGCCGCCGGCGCCGGCACGACCTGCGCCGGCACTTCGACCATCGATTATGATCCCGGCCACTGGAAATATGTCGCCAAGGGCAGCTGCGAAGCCATGAAGACCCCGAAGGGCCACGGCTCGCTGACCGCGATGTGATATAAGGCCAAGGTTCCCCCCTCCCTTGGCTTTTCGGCCCCGCCCCTTCCCTGGCGGGGCCGCTTTCGTTAGGTCTCCGGAAAATCCTCGATCCTGAATTCCGCCTCCGCGCGTTCGCCGCGCTCGGCGAGCGCGCTCTCTCGCTGGCGCAGTTCGACGCGCCGGATCTTGCCCGACACTGTCTTCGGCAGCTCGTAAAACTCAAGCCGTCGCACGAGCTTGTAGGCCGAGAGGCGGCCGCGCATGTGCGAAAAGATCGCCGCCGCCGTCGCGCGGTCCGGGACATGGCCGTGGGCGAGCGCGATATAGCCTTTGGCGATCGTATGGCGCATGGGATCGGGCGCAGGCACAACCGCAGCCTCGGCAATTGACGGATGTTCGATCAGCACGCTTTCGAGCTCGAACGGGCTCAAGCGGTAGTCGCTCGATTTGAACACATCGTCGGCCCGGCCAATGAATGTGATGTAGCCGTCGGAGTCGCGCGAGGCGACGTCGCCGGTTTTATAATATTCGCCCTCGATGGCCATGAGCTCGCCGCGTTCATCCTGATAGCCGGACATGAGACCGACAGTGCGCGGACGCAAAGGAATCGCGACCTCGCCGGCGTCGCTCTCGAGGCCGTCGGCGTCCAGGAGCACGACCCGATAGCCCGGCAAAGGCCGCCCCATCGAGCCGGGAACGACCGGCTGCCCGGGCGAATTGCCGATCATCATCGTGGTCTCGGTCTGCCCGTAGGAATCGCGCAGGCTCAGGCCCCAGGCGCGCCTCACCTGCTCGATGATCTCCGGATTGACCGGCTCGCCCGCCGCGTTGACCTCGCGCAAAACGACGTTCCAATGTTTCAGGTCGTGCTGGATCAGCATCCGCCACACTGTGGGCGGCGCGCAGAACACCGTGACCTTATGTTCGACCAGCACATCGAGCGCCGCGCGCGGCTCGAAACGCTGGCTGAGCGCGAGGATGGTCGCGCCGGCGTTCCAGGGTGCGAAGAAGCTGGACCAGGCGTGCTTGGCCCAGCCGGGCGAGGAAATGTTGAGATGCGCGTCGCCGGGCTTGAGGCCGAGCCCGTACATGGTTGAGAGATGCCCGATCGGGTAGCTCGCGTGGGTGTGCACGACGAGCTTGGCGCGCGCCGTCGTGCCGGAGGTGAAATAGAGCAGCATTGGATCGTCGGCTTGGGTCGGGCCGTCGGGCTCGAAGAACTGGCTGCCGAGAAGCATGGCGTAACGGCGCCAGGGCGACGGCGCCGCGCGGACCGCAACGCGCACGACGTTCTCGCCGAGCCCGGCGAATTTGTCCGCGTCCGACCCATGCGCGACCAGAAATTTCGCCTGGCCCCGCTCGAGCCTGTCGGCGATGTCGGCTGGCCCGAGCGTCGGCATCGCCGGGATCAGCACGAGGCCGAGCTTCATCGAAGCCAGCATCGTCGCCCAGAGTTCCGGCACGACGCCGAGCATCATCAGGAGACGGTCGCCACGCCTGGCGCCGAGCGCGCGCAGGCCGTTGGCGAGACGCGACGACTCGATGCGCAGATCCTCGAAGGTCCGCGTCTCGACGCGATCGCCAATGACCTTCAGCGCTATCTTTGCGCCATGCTCTCCCGCCGCGAGTTCGGCGTCGAACCAGTCGAGCGCCCAGTTGAACCGCTCCGGCCTCGGCCAGACGAACGCCGCGCGCGCGCCGTGATAGTCGTCGCCAAGCTCGAGCAGAAGGTCGCGCGCTTCGCGGAAGGTGGGAGGCTCTTTGGCGGCGCCGGCGCCGGGCGCGGATGAGAAGGGTGCAAGAGACATGGGGCGATAGTGACTCCGCTTGACGGAGCGGGCAATGCTGCTGAAGTCGAGTCATTGAAACCAAATTGCGATTTGCCCGGCTAGCTTAGCTTCCGGTTTTCAGCAAAAACTCTCCGGCTGCTCCGCGCCGTCGGGCCTCGCTTCCGCAACGCCGCAGCGCTTCACGCCGCGCGCATGAACGGGCGGGCAGCGCTTCACGCGAAACGGATCGCGGTCGGGTTGGCTGCGAGGGTCGCGGCGCTCACCCCGGCAAGCGTGAGGCTGTCGCCGTGCGAATCCGTGATGGTGAGCCCGGACGAGCCGCTGGCGGCGTGCGTCAGCAGCGCCGTCAGGTCCTGAGCCTGCGACATGCCGGCGCTCAGATAGGCGAACGACGACGTCGCGAGCTGGAGAGTGTCCGCGCTTGCACCCGAAGCCGCGAAACCCTTGATTGTCTCAGAGCCGAAGCCCGCGGCGAAGATGAAATGTTCGGCCCCGGCGGTCGTCGCGTCGACGGTCTCGACGGGATGGTAGCTCAGCATATCCTGGCCCGTTCCTGTCTGCAGGAGTTCGACGGCGGCGCCTTTCGAGACCGTCTGGTTGGGATCGTACAGAAGCAACTCGCCCGCGGTCGAACTGAGGTTCAGCTCGTCCGCCGCAAGATTGCCGTAGCCGGGGCCCGAGAACGACGCGTATGAAGTGTAGGCCCTCCCTGCGATGTTCGAATGCAGGTATTCTAAAGACGCCCCGGAGGTCTGGACCTTGCTGTAGGTCGCGAGCGCGCCGGCCGTCAGGTCGGCCGAGGACTGGACTGCGGTGAGCGCAAAATTGGCGGCGGTGAGCGGAAGCAGTCCCATGAGCGTGATCGTGAGATCGGCCGACGTGTCGCCCGCGAGCGACACCTGGACCGTGGTGGTGTTTCTCGTCGTGTCGAACTGATAGCGCACCTGCGCCCCGGCGCCGGTGAACGCAGCCGTGCCGATGAAGGTGAAGTTCTGGACGCCGGCCGTGGTCATGTTGGCGTCGATGTGGCTGAGATCGATCACGTCCTTGGCCGGGTCGAACCCCGCCATCGTGTCGCCGCGATCGCTCATGGCGAGTTCAGTGACAATGTTGACGCCCTGGCCGCCATAGAGATGTTGTGTGCCTGCGCCGCCGACGAAGTTCGTTTCGCCCGCGCCGGCCTGCAGGTCCTCGCCCACAATATTGTTACCGAAGATCGTCATCGGCTTCGATCCGCTGGCGATGGTCCAAACACTGCCGGCTGTCGCCGAGATCACACCCGCCGTTGGAACGCCGGCGGCCTTGTAGCCCGTCTCGGCCAGGATCGAAGGGGTCGGATTGGTGAAGTCGACGATCGTGTTCCCGGTCTCGCTCACCCCGGCCGTCGCGGGATAGAACGGGCCGTAGAGTCCGAACCCGATGTCATTATCGGTGATCGACACATTGCTCACTGTGTATGTGGCGCCCCCGCCTCCGGCTTCGACGGTGTATGCGCCGCCGAGCAGGTAATTGCCGGATACGGTCACGTTGCTGAGATTGCCGAGTTCGTTGGTGAGTCGAATGTCGCTATTGGCGTTGGCGGGCGAGTCGGCGTTCGGGGTCCCGTCAATGAAATTGTCGGTGATGGTGGTCCCGGTCGTACCCGTCACCCAGATCGCATCGGCATGGGCGCCCGGCAGGTATCCCGCGCCGGAGAAATAATTGCCGCTGACGACGCCCGAGTGCATGTCGATCGCGTCGGTCGGCGAATTGATGAAGCTATTGTCCTTGATCGTCATGGCGCCCTGGACGGAGCCGATCCAGACATTGTTCTCGGTCGGCGACTTTGTGCCGGTGAAGGTGCTGTTCTCCACCGTAAGCCCGCTGTAGGCGCTAGTTTGCTCGACGGCGTAATAGCCGGTCGTCCCGGTGAAGGTGCAGTCCTTGATCGTCACATCGTTGGCGCCGACCAGCACCGTCGCCGAGCCGAAATTGATGCCGCTGAGCACCGCGCCGGCCTGCGTGACATAGACGGCGTTCCTGGAGGGCACATAATAATATGGCGCACTGGAATTCTGGGTGAGCTGGGCGACGGCGATGAGCGAAGACGCGGCGACGGGATTGCCGGTCTTCGTGTCGATACCCGGCAGGACGGCGCCGGGATCGAGGTTGCGGATCATTTGGATTTCGGCGGCGGTGTACATGCTGTCGTGCCTCGGTCGCAAGCGCGGAGAATCCGCTGCGTCCGAGCCATAGCTTCGCGCCATTGTGAGGCGTTAAACCCGACTGTTAAATTTGCAAACCCGCGCCGCCCTTGCCTCGACTCAGCCTCCTTGCCAGGAACGCGCTTCGAATAAGGGCTTTTTTCTCGGAGTTTTTTCGCTCGAATCCGATTGTGCGCGTAAAGGCAAAGGCAAGCCGGGCGCCTGCTCGCGGCGGCTTACGCGCCGCTGGTTCGGATCGGCGGCAATTCGGGCGCGTCGAGTCCCGCGAACGGATCCCGCCACGCCGCGATCTCCATCAGCCGCGCATGCCAGGCTTCGACGCGCGGAAAATCGTGAACCGGCAGGCCGGCGAGATCGGCGAACGGCAGAACGCAGGCGACCCGGAAATCGGCGTAGGTCGGGTGATCGCCGACGAGCCAGTCCTTAGCGTCGAGATGCTGTTCCAGAATAGCGGCTGACGAAGCGAACTCGTTCAGGCCCGATTCAACCACGTCCTGCCTTAGGGGGCCCAGACCATAGCGCTGCTTGGTGACGCGCTCGAAATGCACCTGATCGCAGGCCCGGACAAAGTTCCAATAACCCCAGCTGATCCAGCGCACCACGTCGGGTAGCGCCTCGCCCATCGGCCAGAAGTCCGACCTGGCCAGCTGCGACAGTCGGCAGGCGATGGCGTCCGCCTCCCACAGCGTCTTCTCGCCCTCGACCAGGATGGGGACGCTCAGATTCGGATTGAGCTTGATGAATTTCTCTCGCTGACCGGGCGAGAAGGGCGAAGCGAATTCAAACGCGACCGGCGATTTCAAATGGCGCGCCACGGCCACCGCGAGGCGCGGATTCAAGTTGCGGCTGAAGTAAAGCTTCGCTGTGCTCATGAGGACGATTATGCGCACCTGCCCGCGCCGGCGCCAACCGGTCGGCAGCGCCCGCGGACGAGAAGGCAGCGATCGTCCTGGCGATAACGCCGATCTCCGGTCTTCGTGTTATGCGGGTCCCGGCGTCAGTTGATTGAGGCTCGGATCGGCGCGCGGCGGGGCGGCGCTGCACTCGCAACTTTTCAGGCCGCGGGTCTCGCGTCGGCCGCCTTAGATCGCAGCCGCCTTCAAGGCCTCGCGCCAGTGCTGAACCCGCTCCTTCAGCGCCCGTTCGCGCCCGTAAGTCAGTTGCTCGAGATCGATCTCCTCGAGGATCCTGAAGGCGAAGCTTTCGGGGCCGTGAAGATTCCAGGCGGACTGGAGCGCTTTGTTCGTCTCGACGCCCTGCTTGAGCGCGAACGTGCGGCGGGTCCAGATGGTTGAAAGATCGGGCGCGGTTCCGATCCATTGCTCGCCGGTCGCCGCACACTGCACCGCAAACACGCCGGCGATCGCCTTGCGCTCCTTATAGGCCGAGACGGCCGCCTTGCGTTCGCTTCGGTCCATCGCTCTACCCCCTCCGTTTCTTGTGAGCGTATGGGTTGTCGCTTCCCCCGCGCATAGAGAGGCGGATCGGCACGCCGATGAGGCCAAAAGTCTCGCGCAGGCCGTTGACGAGAAAGCGCTTGTAGCTCTCGGGAATCTTGTCGACCGAATTGCCGAACAACACGAAGAACGGTGGGCGCGCCTTGGGCTGGGTCATGTAGCGGATCTTGACCCTGCGGCCGGAGACGGCGGGCGGGGGCGTCGCGTCGATAACCGGCGCGAGCCAGCGATTGAGACGGCCGGTCGAGATGCGGATGTTCCAGATCTCGGCCGTGGCGAGGATCGCCTCCATCAGCCTGTCGACATGGGCGCCGGTCAGCCCGGACAAGGGGATCACGCGCGTTCCGCGCAGCTGCGGCAAAAGCCGGTCGGCCTCGGCCCGCAGCTCCTGCGCGCGCAGGCTCTTGTTGTCGACGAGGTCCCATTTGTTGAGCCCGATGACCAGCGCCCTGCCCTCCTTCTCGACGAGATCGGCGAGCGTCAGGTCCTGCCTCTCGAACGGGATCGTGGCGTCGAGCAGAAGCACCACGACTTCGGCGAAGCGCACAGCTCTCAGAGCGTCGGCGACGGCGAGCTTCTCCACCTTCTCGACGATCCGCGACTTCCGCCTTAAGCCCGCAGTGTCGAAGATCCTGAGCTTGCGGTCCTTCCACTCGGCGTCGAGGCCGATCGAGTCGCGGGTGATGCCGGGCTCCGGGCCAACCAGAAGACGATCCTGGCCGAGGATGTGGTTGATGAGCGTCGATTTGCCGGCGTTCGGCCGGCCCAGCACGGCGATGCGCAAGGGCTTGGCCAGATCGAGTTCGCTGCCGTCCTCTTCTTCGCCGAGGACGAGCGGCTCGGCATCGTCCTCCTCGTCGGCGTCGAGACGAGCGGCGGCCGGCAGGACTTCGATCAGCGCGTCGTAGAGATCGTTGATTCCCTCGCCGTGCTCGGCGGAAAACGGGATCGGATCGCCGAGGCCGAGACTGAACGCCTCGTAGATTCCGGCCTTGCCCGCGGTGCTCTCGGCCTTGTTGGCGATGACGATGATCGGCTTGTCGGCGCGGCGCACAGCCTGTGCGAAATGACGATCGGCGTTGGTGACGCCGGCGCGCGCATCGAGCACGAACAGGATCGCGTCGCAATCGATGAGAGCCATTTCCGTCTGCGCGCGCATGCGGCCCGCGAGCGTCTCCGGATCGCCTTCCTCGAGGCCGGCGGTGTCGACGATGGTGAAGGACAGGTCCGCGATCCGGCCCTCGCCCTCGCGGCGATCGCGGGTGACGCCGGGCTCGTCGTCGACCAGCGCGAGCCTCCTGCCCACCAGCCGATTGAACAGCGTCGACTTGCCGACATTCGGCCGGCCGATGATCGCGACCTTGGCGCTCATGTCATCTCAGGCCCGGCGCGGCTGGCGCGCGCGTTACTTGGCCGGCGCCGCCGACCGGTTCGCGGCCACGAGCCCGAGCCAGCGGCTCGCCAGCTGCCGCTCGTCGGGCGTGGCTTCGGGGTCGCCCAGCACGAGGTCGAATTGCTTGGCGGCGTCGTCATAGTCCTTACGGTCGAGCGCGAGCGCGCCGAGCGCCAGCGCGGCCAGGCGCCGATAGGGCTCGCCCGGCGCCGAGAGCGCGGTCAGCGCGGCTTCGCCCTTCTGCTGCTCTTGGGCCATGTCCACTCGCAGGAGCGCCGCGCGCAAGCGGGCCGCGCCACGCAGAAGCGGGTCGATCGCGGCGTCGCCGGAGACCGCGTCGAAGGCGCCGATCGCGCCCTGCGGGTCCTTGCTCGCCTGGGCGCCGGCCGCGGTCATTTGGGCAAGCGCCCGATAGCCGCTCGGCCCTTGCGCCGCGATCGTATCGAGACGGGCCTTGGCTTCGTCGAGCTTGCCGGCCTCGAGTGCCGCCAGCGCCTGCTGGAACTGATCGCCCGCCGCCTGCCGCGCGCTTTCGCGCTCATATCGCCAATAGCGAAAGCCGGCCGAGGCGAGCACGATCAAGACCGCCGCAGCCAGGATCTGGTTCTGGTATTTCTTCCAGAATTCCGCCGCCTTGTCGCGGCGGACTTCCTCGTCAACTTCCTGAAAGATGTCGCTCATTGTGGGGCGCGGCCTATCACAGCGGGAAGGCGAAAGCGAGCGGCGAGGGGCGCCGCCCGGGGGGCGCAGGCAAGCGCGCTGGCGCGCCGATGGGGCGGGCGAATAAAAGGGAAGGCTGAGGCGTTAAAGCGCGCCTGCGCCGCCTTCGTGGCTTTGCTGGATGAGATCGATTGCGAGAACCGGCGAATCTGGGTGCGATGCGGGGCGGCGAGCGTGGCGGTCCGGCTGTGCGCGCCGGGGCGCTCATCGCGCTCATCGCGCTCATGGGCCTCCCGGCGATCGCCGCCATCCTCCCGGCCGCCGCGCAGGACAGCGCGCCCGTCGTCTCGCCCGACCGCATCGAGGATGTCGCCTCGATCAAGCCCGACCCCTACCCCGACTTCGACGCTTTCGCCTGGCGCGCCTTCATCGCGCTCAACTGGCCCTCGCTGACCGACCCCGCCCATCGCGGCGAACCCGAGCGCGCCAAGACACTCGGCGATCCGGGAGCGCGCGTGTGGGAGACCTTCAAGGCGCGCTATGAACTGTTCCCGGTTGACGCGGACGGGCACCCGATCGCGCCGAAACCCTGGGCGACTTACCAGGCGCGGAACCCTTGCGGCGCCGACGTCGACAACCGCGAGAAAACGCTCGCCACCTTCGAGCCGTTCATGGATTTCAATCAATCCGCCTTCTTGCCCGGAATCGGCGCCAATCCGCTCGTCGGCCAAAATCACACCTATACGCGTTACGAAGTCCGCCTTAACGCAATCGAATATTCGGCGCTGGCGTCGCCCGGCTGGAGCGAGGGCGGAAACCTGCCGGACCCGGCCCATCCGGCGAGCCTTCCGGCAGGCTCGATCGCGGTCAAGGCGGCGTGGCGGCCGCTCAATGCCGCGGACACGCCATCGGTGAGAGCTCGCTACTACGTGGTCGAGAACGCGAGCATCGTCGATGTCGCGAAGACGCTCGCGGCGGGCCATACGGTCTGTTCGAAACGCGACGTCGCGCTGGTTGGCCTGCATATCGTGATCCGGACAAAAGACAGGCCGCAAGGAATATGGAGCACGTTCGAGCACGTCGACAACGTGCCGCCTGCCGGCGTTGGCGAAGCGCGCGAGCCGGACGCGCGGGACGCCGGCGCGCCCTATTCCTATTTCGACCCCGCGAAGCCCAGGCTCGGCCTTTGGCCGACCTTCGGCTCGCGCGACACGCTTCCGGTCAGCCTGGATCATCCGCCGAAAGTCGATCCGACGCCGATGCAGGTGGTGCGCCGGCACCCGATCCATCCCTCGACCATGGCGATGAACCAGGCCTATTGGGCGTTGCCGGGAATCAAGGGAACGGTGTGGGCGCACTACATGCTGGTCGCCAGCCAATGGCCGACTGTTCCCCATCCCGTCGGCCCGCGGAACGACGGCGGCTATTTCCCCGGACAGCCGCTTGAAGCGGACGCGCCGCGCGAGAATTACCAGTCGGTCGATGCGCCCAAGGAGAATCTGGTCAACACGACGATCGAGACCTACTTCCAGGACGCCCCCTCGAGCTGCATGGGCTGCCACCAGAGCGTATCCAACGCGCTCGGACGCGATTTCGTCGGCATGCTGGGGAGCTTTCGCTGAAGCGCGGGTCGCCTGAGCGCCACGGCGCGCCCGATCGCGCAAATCGATCCGCCAGTAAAATCCGTCGCTTAGGCCAATTTGGGTTCGTTCCGCCAAAATGCCAATTAATACAGTTATTTAATGTTATTTTATCCCGATTGACGGCGCGCCGATTTAGAATCATTCTAAATCGAGTTTGGAATTCTTCTAAACGCGGAGCGTTCTCCTGGGTCGTTGAGCCCCGCTTCGCGACATGATCCCGTCGACGGAGGCGCCCATGCGTGAGACCAACGAGAAACCTGGCGTCAGCCGCCGCACCGTCCTCATCGCCGCCGGCGCCGCGCCGCTCATCGCCCTTTCCGCGGGCGAGGCGCAGGCCAAGATCGCGGAAAGCGCGGTCCACTATCAGACCACCCCGAAGGACGGACACCAGTGCGACGGCTGCGCCCAGTTCGTCGCCCCGAACGCGTGCAAACTGGTCGACGGCGACATCGCGCCGACGGGCTGGTGCGCGCTATGGGTGAAGAAGCCTGCCTGACCGGCGGACGCCCCGCCGGGCGCCGCCTCCCGCGCCTTTGTTTAACTCTCTTCGCCGAGAATGACGTCAGAGGCTCGATTTTTGAGGGCGGAACTAAACGGGGTTTTAACCCACTGAAAACATTAGGGGGCGCCCGTAAAATTGCGGCTAGGCTAGCGTGAGGGCCTGAGCCGCGCGTCGGCTTCGACCTCCACCTTCATTTCCGGCTTCAAGAGCCCCGATACGACGACGATCGTCGCCGCCGGGCGGATCGCGCCGAAGACCTCGCCCTGGACCTTCAGGACCGCCTCGCCATAAGCCGCGTCGGTGACGAAGGTTCTGAGCCGCACAATGTCGGCGAGCGCGCCGCCCGCCTCCCCCATCACCTTCGCGAAGGTCGCATAGATGTTGCGGGTCTGCTCGGCGACGTCGTCGGGCATCGTCATCTTCGCATAATCGTAGCCTGTCGTGCCGGCGATATGGACCTCGTCGCCCCAAACGACCGCGCGCGAATAGCCGTATGTCTTCTCGAACGGCGAGCCCGAGGAGATGAGCTTGCGATTGGTCGACTCCGCGCTCATGCGAACTCCATGATCACCGCGTCGACCGCGAGTGAATCCCCCTCCTTGGCGAGGATCGCCTTCACCGTCGCGTCGCGCTCGGCGGCGAGCACGTTCTCCATCTTCATCGCTTCGACGATGCAGAGCTGATCTCCCGCCTTCACCTCCTGTCCGACCTTGACCGCGATCGCCTTGACGAGGCCCGGCATCGGGCAAAGCAGGAACCGCGAACCGTCAGCGCCTTTGTGCTCGATCATCAGCGCCGCAAGCTGAGCCTCGCGGCGGGTGTAGACGCGGGCGTCGACCGAAACCCCGGCATGGGAGAGCGCATAGCCATTGAGGATCGGGCGCGCCTGCACGGCGAAGCCGGCGCCGTCGATGGCTCCGCGCCACAGCGGATCGCCCGGTTTCCAATCGGAATGAACCTCGACCTTGCGCCCGTCGGCGAACACAATCGCGACGGGCTTGCCCGGCGCGATCTCAAGCTCGATGCGGCTGAGGCCCATTGCGACCACCCGCTTGAGCTCGAAGCGCATCTCATCGGGCGCGCGCAACTGCCCGGAAATATGGCGCTTTCGCTGGTTGAGCGTATGGTCGATCAGCGCCGCGGCCACGGCGAGGCGCCGCTCGGTCTCGCCCTTGGGCGTCAGCTGATGAAATCCGTCGGGGTATTCCTCGGCGATGAAGCCCGTCGAGAGCCGGCCCTCGCGCCAGCGCGGATGCTGCATAAGGGCCGACAGAAAAGGGATGTTGTGGCGGATGCCGTCGATGACGAATTCGTCGAGCGCGGTCGCCTGCGCGTCGATCGCAGCCAGCCGGTCCCGCGCGTGGGTCACGAGCTTGGCGATCATCGGATCGTAATAGATCGAGATCTCGCCGCCCTCGAACACGCCGGTGTCATTGCGGACCGTGACGCCCTCATGCGTCCCTTCGGCCGGCGGCCGATAGCGGCTGAGCCGTCCGGTCGAGGGCAGGAAGCCGCGCGTCGGGTCCTCGGCGTAGACCCTGCTCTCGACCGCCCAGCCGGTCTGCTTCACATCGGCCTGGCTGAGGCGCAACGGCTCGCCGGCCGCGCTGCGGATCATGGCCTCGACGAGGTCGATCCCGGTGACGAGCTCCGTCACCGGGTGCTCGACTTGCAGGCGGGTGTTCATCTCGAGGAAGTAGAAGCTGCGGTCCTGCCCTGCGACGAACTCGACGGTGCCGGCGGAATCGTACCCGACCGCCTTGGCGAGCGCGACCGCCTGCTCGCCCATTTTTCGCCGCGTCGCCTCGTCGATGAGCGGCGAGGGCGACTCCTCGATCACCTTCTGGTTGCGGCGCTGGATCGAGCATTCGCGCTCGCCGAGATGGATGACATTTCCGTGCTTGTCGCCCAGCACCTGAATCTCGATGTGCCGGGGATTGACGATGAATTTCTCGACGAACACCCGGTCGTCGCCGAACGAGGATTTGGCCTCCGACCGCGCCCGGGCGAAGCCTTCGGCGACCTCCTGGCGCGAGTGCGCGATGCGCATGCCCTTGCCTCCGCCGCCGGCGGAAGCCTTGATCATCACCGGATAGCCGATCTCGTCGGCGATCCTGGCCGCCTGCTCGGGAGACTCGATCACCCCGAGATAGCCCGGCACGGTCGAGACCTTGGCGGCGTTGGCGAATTTCTTCGATTCGATCTTGTCGCCCATCGCCTCGATGGCTTTGGGATTGGGGCCGATGAAGACGATGTTCGCCTCGGCCAGAGCATGCGCGAAGGCCGCGCGCTCCGAGAGAAAGCCATAGCCCGGATGGACGGCCTCGGCGCCGGTCTCAAGACATGCGGCGATGATCTTGTCGACCGCGAGATAGGATTGAGCCGCAGGCGGCGGCCCAATGGCGACGGCTTCGTCCGCCATCTCGACGTGGAGCGCGTCCTTATCCGCTTCGGAATAGACGGCGACGGTCCTGATGCCGATGCGGCGCGCCGTCTTGATGATGCGACAGGCGATCTCGCCCCGGTTGGCGATCAGGATTGTCTTGAACATCGCGCCCCTGCGGGAAAGCGCCCAGCTTCCCCTCCACGGACTTTCCTATTGGAACGAGGCAGGCGCGTAAACAAGCGGCCCCGAAAGGCTCGCGCTTGATTCGGCGAGGGTCTCTGGCGTGGGCGCGGCCCGCGCTCAGGAGCAGACTTCGACCTGCCGCCAGGCGTTCTGAAGTCGGGCGCGGGTGTAATAGCAGCCGTATGCCGGCCTGGGCGTCGGCACGGCGAACGGCGGTCCCGGCCACGGAAAGCCGCTGAAGCCGAAGAAGCCCGGCCCGACCATCCATTCGACCCGCTCGGGCGGGTAGACGTAGGGCTGAGCCTTGGCCGCGCTCGGCTGACAAAGGACGCCGAGACCGACAACAGCGACGGCTGCGAGCGCAATAGCGGCTTTGCCCATGTCGAGATCCCGTCGATCGCGGCCCGCCAGTTGAGCCCGATCCTATCCGATAGCGCGCGCACTCGACGCCTGCAAGGCGGATCCGCCAGACGAGGGAATCGCAGCGGGAAAGCTTATCGGGCGGTGGCGCGGAGCGCGCCATCGGCGCCCGACCAGCCGCGTGCAGCGGCTCGCTCCTTGACCGCGGCGACGAACCAATCCGGCGCGCGGTGAGCCTCGGCCAGCACATTGACCAGCGCGGCAAGGGCCTCCGCCGATTTGCACTCATCGACGCGCGCCAGAAGCCAGTGGGCGCGTTCTTCGTTGACGACGCCTGGCGGCTCGGACTGGCGCACGACATGCTCGGCGATCATGTCGACGAAGAATTCCTTCCATTCGGGCGCATTTTCCATCTCGGCGCGGACGACGGCGAACAATTCGTCAGCGGACTCGCGCGAGACCTCGCGGCCGGCGAACACTTCCCGCCTCAGCCACACGACGTCTTGGGCCGTCACACGGCGGCCGAGGATCATCGCGCTGATGATCGTCCGGCTCCTGTCGATTGCGAAAGCCATCATTACGCACCTGCACCCCATCCGCCCCGCCGAATTGTGGCGCTTGCCCGGACACTGCGGGACCCTGCGCCCCAATATTTTCCGGCAGGTGAATCTGCCCTAAGGCAAATGAAGAGCGTCGCAGCACAGTTAAGCTTCAGCAAAGGGGCATGGTTTCGCGAAGATGAAAGCCTTGTTAACGAACAAGAAAGGAGCGGCGCGCTTCACGGCCTTGTCATTGGACTGCCCTGTCGCACGGATCTAGCGTTGCTTCGCTCGGGAACGCAGGACGGAGGAGATTCGTTCCATGAAAACAGCGGTTTCGGCGGTCGCCCTGGCGGCCGCGCTCGTTCTGGCCCCGTTGGCGGGCACGTTCGCCGCAACGGATGATTCCGCCCAGCAGGAGGATCGCTTCACCCCTCAGGACCACGCCGCGTTCCTCGATGCGCGCATCGCGGCGCTGAAGGCGGGCCTCGAACTGAGCGCCGAACAGGAGAAGAATTGGCCCCCGCTCGAATCGGCGATGCGCGATCTCGCCAAACAGCGCGCCGCCCGCTTCGCGGCCTGGCGACATAGCCGTGAGGACGGCGACGATCAGACCGCGGAGGTCAACCCGGTCGACCTGCTCGCGCGCGCCTCCGAGCGCCTAAGCGCCCGCGCCGCCGACCTGCAGAAGCTGGCGAGCGCCGCCAAGCCGCTCTACGACAGCCTGGACGACGCCCAGAAGCGCCGGTTCGCGGTGCTCTTCCACGGCTCGATGGGCCCTGGCCATTGGCGCCACTGGCGCCGCGAGGGCTGAGGCGCTTCTCTCCGCCGGCTTGGGCTCAGGGCCCGCCTGTGCGGGCAGGCCGTGGCGCACCTTTAGCCGTCAGGTCGCCGCCATCTGGCGGCGAGCCGGCGATGGCGGCGCGGGGCTGTCTATGTCACAATGAGCGGTCGTCCGCCGGGCATAGGAGAAAACGATGGCGAAGGGACAGATGCGAACCAGCAAGGAAGCCAAGAAGCCGAAGTCGGACAAGCCCAAGAGCTCGGTCTCCGAATACAAGAAGTCGCAAGGCGCGACCGGCCAGGCTTTGCAGCCGCCGGGCAAGAAATCCTGAACGGCTTCCCGGCCCGGGCTCCAGGGCCGAGCCCACTCCCCGATCGGACCGCGGCAGTCGTCCGTGCGGATGACATGGCGCCCCTTCGAATCAGGCTTTGACGTCCACCAGTCAGAATCGTTTCCGCCGAAAGCTCGATCGAAGGGCGGCGCCGTCGACCTCACGCGGTGAACGCCGAGATTCTCGGTCTTCCTCGGGGCCGAGGTTGGCCGCCTGACCGCGCCCGAACAGTTTTCTAATTGGGGAAGAAGCGGGCGCGCGACGGCGCCCGCTTTTCTTGTCGCCACGCCATCCGGCGCACCGCTCTTCACCGCGCATCACGCCGTCGAGAGATGACCTATGCACACTGTATCAGCGACAGGTGAGCCGTCATGAGAAGCGTTCCCGAACGGGATTTCCGGGGCTATGGCGGCTGTCCGCCTAAAGTCCGATGGCCGGGCGGCGCGCGGGTGGCCGTCTCTTTCGTCGTCAACTTCGAGGAAGGGGCCGAGCTTTCCGTATCCGACGCAGACGAGCGCAACGAAGGCGCCTATGAGTCGATCCAGGAGGTCGAGAATTACCCCGACCTTTGTCAGGATTCGCACTTCGAATACGGAACGCGGGCCGGCTGGCGGCGCATCGCGGCGACGCTCGCCGAAGCGGGCGCGCCCGCCACGATCAGCGCTTGCGGCCGCGCGGTCGAGCGCTCCCCCTGGCTCCCCCGCGAGGCGGTGGATCTGGGCCATGAGGTCGCCTGTCACGGCTGGCGCTGGGAGCGCCACGCGCTGATGAGCGAGGCCGCCGAGCGCGAGGCCATCGCCAGGACGGTCCAGGCGATCCGCATGGCGACGGACGTGACGCCCGTCGGCTGGCACACCCGCTCGGCGCCCTCGATCAACACCCGCCGGCTGCTCGCGGAGCACGGCGGGTTCCTCTACGACAGCGACGCCTATTGCGACGACCTGCCCTTTTTCGTTTCCGCGGCCGGAGAGCGGCGCCTCGTCCTGCCTTATGCGTTCGACACCAACGACATGAACTTCTTCGGCGCGCATCGCTTCGTCACGGGCGAGGATTTCGCGTCCTACGTGACCGCCGCGTTCGACCGGCTGTGGCGCGAGGGGGCAAGCGAGCCGCGCCTGCTTTCGATCGGGCTGCATCTGCGGATCATAGGGCGCCCGGCCCGCATCGGTGGACTGGAGACGATCCTGCGCCACATTCAGGAGCGGGGAGGCGCCTGGATCGCGCGGCGTGATTCCATCGCCCGGCACTGGCTGGCCGAGGCGGAAGCGACGGCCGAGACATGCGAAGCCTCCTGATCATCAATCCGAACACGACCGCCGCGATGACCGGGCAGATGGCCGCCGCCGCGGCGCGCAGCCTGCCCGAGGGGGTCGCGCTCGAGGCGCTGACGGCTGAGCGCGGCGCCCCGGTGATCGCGTCCCGGGCGTCCTACGCAGTCGCCGCCGAGGCGGTGCTCGAAGTCTACGCGCGGGCTCGCGGGCCCCATGACGCGGTGGTCATCGGCTGCTTCGGGGATCCGGGGCTCGAAGCCTTGCGGGGAATCGCGCGTGAGCCCGTCCTTGGCCTCGCCGAAGCCTCGATTCGCGAGGCGGATGCGCTGGGCGAGCCGTTCGCGATCCTGACCATGGGCCGGGCGTGGGTCGAGATCCTGAACGAGCGGGTGACGCTGGCCTCGGTCGAGACGCCATTCGTCGGGGTCTTCGCGGCCGAGGGGACGGGCCTCGACGTCAGCCGCGCGGAAGCGGCGGCCGTCGCAGACCTCAACCGCCTTGCTGGCGCGGCCGTCGCCGCCGGCGCGCGAACGCTCATCCTTGGCGGCGCGGCGCTGACGGGACTGGCGGCGCGCCTCGATACAAGCGCCCGTCTGATCGATTGCGTGGACGCGACGGTCCTCTCCGCGCTGGCGGCGATGTGAGGCGGGCCGCCGGCCGGACGCTCATCGGGCCGATTTGGGTTTACTTGATCCTAGGTCCTTTCGCCGCGATAGCCCTCGCCTGGAGCTATTGGATTTCCTTGGATTCTCTCGTCATAATCGAGACTTTTCAATGGGTTACGCTGGTTTAGGCGCGAACGAATTTTGCTCCCGCCTCAGAGGTCCCAGCGTCGAGGCGCGTCGGATCGGCGCTCCGTCCGTCGAAGCCATGCCAGGCGTGAATTGTTCACAATTGTTCCTCGTCGCAAGCTTAGCCTGATTTCTGCTTATCCGCAAACTTTTGTTGTCCAGCGCCTTCGAACCAACCGCGACTCAATTTTAAGCGCCCGAGAGGATCAGGCCTTCCGCTCGCGATCGTCCAGGTCCTGAATACCTGCCGAATCGTCGAGGTCGATGACGGCATAACGCCGCCCGCCGCCGAACTGACTGGGGCAAGGACGCGGCTCTACGGATCGTCCGGCGCGCACGCTCAAGCGTTATAAGATACTACGATAGCGTCGTTTTATCGAATCCTGCTCACATCTCGAACGGCTTGGCCAGTCACGCGATCGATCCGCGGAACGTGGGGTACATAACGCTATGACTTCAACCGTGTTCATAATTGACGATAGCAACTCGCTTACGAAATTGAATCAGACGAACTATAATTCAGAAGATCTGTTTCAAACACTTCTGGCGGATCACCCATCATTGCTTGCCGATGCTAGCGGGCCCAGCGGCCGCCTGCTTCTCGTTCGGCGCGAAGTGCCTGTTCCTGCATCAGAAGATGAGCTAAGCCGATGGTCTCTGGACCATTTATTTATCGACGGTGACGGCGTCCCCGTTCTCGTCGAGGTGAAGCGCGCAGTTGACACCCGGGCGAGACGACTAGTCATCGCACAAATGCTGGACTACGCCGCGAATGGAATCGTCTACTGGCCAATTAGCCAGATCAAAGACGCCTTCAACGCAACCGTAGTAGACGCTGGTGGCCAACCCGAAGAGGTCCTACGCGAGTTCCTGCGGGAGGGCGAGGCAGAGTCCTTCTGGCAACAGGTGGGCGCTAACCTGCGGTCGGGCCGAATCCGAATGGTCTTCGTCGCGGACCGAATTCACCAAGAGCTGCGGCGCATTATAGAATTTCTGAACGAGCAGATGACCCCCGCCGAATTACTGGCGATAGAAGTCGCGCAATTCACAGCCCACGGTATGCGACTCCTCACTCCAAGGCTGATCGGCGCAACCGAGCGCGCCATCACGGCAAAGGCTATCTCGCCCTCCAAGCCGCCAATCGATGAGGAGGGTTGGCTGCAGACTCTTCGTCAACTGAAGGGAGAGGAGGCCGCGAGGAACGCTGAAAAACTACTCGTCTGGTTCAAGCAGCAAGGCTTCATTACCGGCGTAACCGATTCTCAGGACGCCATTTTCGCGCGTCTCGTTCGCCCCAATGGTAAGCCGACATGGCCCTTCTTTATCCGCCGAAGTACGGCGAAAATCGAGACGGCGCTTCAATACCTGAAGGATAACCCGGCCTTCGCGTCGGAGAATATTAGGTTAAGCCTTCTCAACAAGTTCAAAGCCTTGCCGGGCGTGAGTATCGGAACCACAAAGTCTACAGGATGGCCCGGTATTCCGCTGGCGGCCCTTTCAAATAACGACGTATGGCAGGGTTTCATTTCCATTGCCAAGGAGGTCCAGACCCAATCGGACGCGGTTGCCTGATTCCCTCGCATCACAGCGGAATGTTGTCGTGCTTCTTCCAGGGGTTCTCGAGCTTCTTGTTGCGCAGCATGGCGAGCGCCCGCGACAGGCGTTTGCGGGTGGTGTGCGGCATGATCACCTCGTCCAGATAGCCGCGCTCCGCGGCGACGAAGGGCGAGAGGAAGGCATCTTCGTATTCTTTCGTTCTTTCCGCTATCTTGGCTGGATTATTGATGTCAGCCCTGAAGATGATTTCGACCGCCCCCTTGGCCCCCATCACGGCGATCTGCGCTGTCGGCCAGGCGAGATTGATGTCGCCGCGCAAATGCTTGGACGCCATGACGTCATAGGCGCCGCCGAACGCCTTGCGGGTGATCACCGTGACCTTGGGAACCGTCGCCTCCGCGTAAGCGAACAGGAGCTTCGCGCCATGTTTGATGAGGCCGCCGTATTCTTGCGCCGTGCCCGGGAGAAAGCCGGGCACGTCGACGAAGGTGACGATGGGAATATTGAAGCAGTCGCAGAAACGCACGAAGCGCGCAGCCTTCCGTGAGGCGTCGGAATCGAGGACGCCGGCGAGTGCGAGCGGCTGGTTGGCGACGAAGCCGACGGTTGAGCCTTCGATGCGGCCGAAGCCGGTGACGATGTTCCTGGCGTGCGCCTCCTGGATCTCGAAAAAATCCCCCTCGTCGGCGACCTTGAGGATCAGTTCCTTGATGTCATAGGGCTTGTTGGGATTGTCGGGGATCAGCGTGTCGAGCGAGCTGTCGATCCGATCGGGATCGTCGAAACTCGGCAGTTTGGGCGGCTGTTCGAGGTTCGAGGCCGGCAGGAAGTCGACCAGGCGGCGCATCTGCAACAGCGCCTCGACGTCGTTGTCATAGGCCCGGTCGGCGATGGAGGAGCGGGTGGTGTGAACCTGGGCGCCGCCAAGCTCCTCTGCGGTCACCGTCTCGTTGGTGACGGTCTTCACCACGTCCGGGCCGGTGACGAACATGTAGCTCGTATCGCGGACCATGAAGATGAAATCGGTCATCGCCGGCGAATAGACGTCGCCACCGGCGCACGGGCCCATGATCACCGAAATCTGGGGGATGACGCCGGAGGCGAGCACATTGCGCTGGAACACTTCGCCATAGCCGCCGAGCGCCGCAACCCCTTCCTGGATGCGCGCCCCCCCGGCGTCGAACAGGCCCACGATGGGAGCGCGGTTCTTGACCGCCATCTCCTGGATCTTGGTGATCTTCTGCGCATGCGTTTCGCTAAGAGAGCCGCCGAACACGGTGAAGTCCTTGGCGAAAACAAAAACTGTGCGCCCGTTGACGGTGCCCCATCCCGTCACCACCCCATCGCCCGGAATCTTGGTCGCGCCCATGCCGAAATCGACGCTTCGATGCTCGACGAACATGTCGAATTCCTCGAACGAGTCGTGATCCATCAGGAGGTCGATGCGCTCGCGTGCGGTGAGCTTGCCCTTGGCGTGCTGCGCCGAGATGCGCGCCTTGCCGCCGCCGAGGCGGGCGCGATCGCGGCGGGCGTCGAGGTCGGCGAGAACGTTCTTCATGGGCGGCGGCTTTCTGCGCGAATGCGCATGAGCCTAGCATGGAGCCCGCGGCCCCGGAACGGAGTTAGGCCGGACGTCGGGGCGATCGAATTTCGCCCAGGCGGCCTAACGCCCTGCGCCGTCCCGCCGCGCCGTGGCTGTCCGATACGAGCGAAAGCCGACAGCGCGCCTCACCACGTATACCGGGAGCCAAACGCGCCGTGAACGCCGTTTCGCGTCTGGCCGCCATTGGCGCCGACCGCGAATTCGTAGTCGATATTGGCGAAGACCGAGACGCCGGCGTTGATCCTTCCCGTCAGGCCGCCGCCAAGCTCCAGCTGGGTGACCTGGCTCACCAGCGGCACGCCGTCCGTCCCTGAATAGACGGTGTTGGCGTCGGCCCCCCAGTCCCGCCAGAGATTGGCCCCGAGATAAGGCTGCCAGACTTGGCCGCCCCCGGTCACGATCGTCCATTTGCCGCGCAGTCCGACGCGCCCGCTAGGTCCTGTCGTGTCGCCGAGCGCGACATCGCCAAGCCCGTCATAGTCGTGATGGAACGAAACCTTCTGCCACAGGATCTGCCCTTGCGGCTCGAGCGCGAAGCCCGGCCCCAGTTGCGGCAAGCCGAACGGCACGCCCCCCTCGAGAGAAGCAATGAAGCCCGTGCCGCTGGTGTCGAGCCTGGCATATTGAGTGCCGGCCGAGCCGCCGTACTAGGCCCCTGCAGCACGGTGTTGAGATACCAGCCCCCTGCCCGACATGGGTCCAATAGCCGCCAGCCGACCAGGCGTTCAGATTGAGCGATCCGGTATGGGTGAGGACGTAGGCGGTCGCGGCCGGATTGGTGACGAGGCCGGTCACGTCGGCGCTGGCGTCGCCATAGGCGCCGTACAGGCCGGCGCGGTCGTGGCCGCCGGGGATGATCGGCCCGCGCAGAAGGTCGACGCCGCCCTGGAAGCCGCCCATGTCGCCGCTGGCGCGCGGATCGGCGAATGCGCCGTAGTGGTTGTTGAACGTCTGCCCGAAGAAACGGCCCCATATCGAGGGCGCGAAAAGCGGGCACGGCGCCGCGGCGGCCTTTTTCGTGGGCAGAGACTTGCGGGTCGGCAGATCAACCCCGGTCGTCTCTGGCGCGGGCGCCGCCACGGAGCAGTCGGGCTGGTAGGTGTCGCCGACCCGGTCATCAAGCGTGCCGAGGATCGCGAGACCCAATTGCCGCGCCAGAGGCTGCACCACCCCATAGGTGGCGAGCTCCGGCCCGATGATCGGATAGACGCCCGGCGGCAACGGATGCGGCGGCGGATCAGGAGGCAGCGGAGGGATCGGCGGAACGGGAGGGATCGGCGGAACGGGAGGCTCCGGCGGAATGGGCGGGACGACGAAGCTCGAACGCAGGAACCAGTCATTCGCGAAATTGCTTGGGTTAAGACCGCCCCTGAACAAATCGTAGTCGAAAGCCCCGGCGCGCAATTCGGCGTTCGCGAGCGCAAACGCGCCCGGCGTCGTCGTTGCGCATCCGGTCGCCTGCACGACCAGGATGCCGTTCGCAACCGTCTTCGCGCCGGGCCCCGTGGTGTTGCGGATATCGAGCTTCGTCGCCCCTGTTCCCGCGCCGCGGTCAATGATCAGCCGGTCGGATGGCGCGCTGTCGTCGCCGAGAAAGGTGTTGAGCCGGATTGTTCCGCCGATGCCTTCGTAGTTCATCACGGTCAGCGTCTTGTAGCTCGCGAGCTGCGTCGGATCGCCGCTCGGCGGGGTATAGACGATCTCGCTGGCGTTGTTTGTGACCGAGGTGGCGTTCGAATTGCCGGTCATCGTCCAGATGGTCCCCTGGGTCAGGTTCACCGTGCTCGTGCTGGCGGCGTCAGTGGCGATCACCCCCTGCAGAGTTGACGCCTGAGCATTGAACGTCGTGCTGCCGGAGGACATCGTTTCGAGCAGGGTGTTGTCGTTTGTGATCGCGATCGCATTGGTGACGCCGATATTGGCCGCCGAGCCCCCCACCGAAAACGAGGCGTTGTCGGCCGTGATCGTTCCGTTACTGTATTGCAACGCGGTGGGGCTGCCGCCGTCATTAAACAGAAAGCCATAGCCGCCGTTCCCCGAGGCCGTGACGCCCGTGCCGGTCATTGTCACCGTGCCGCCGTTCTGCAGCAGGCCGCCCGCGCCATTGAAAGCAGAGACCGAGCCGCCCGTCGTGACGACGCCGGCGCCGTTTGACGCATACACGCCCGCTTCCCCGCCCCCTCCAGTTGCCCTGACATCGACGCCGGTTGCGGTGATCAGGCTTCCGGTCCCGGTCGCCCGAAGTCCCGTCTCCCCGCCGCCGACGCCGGGGACGGTAACGCTGCCTCCTGTCAATATCACTTGACCGCCCGAGGCGGCGCTGGCGCCGGCGTCAGCGCCGCCGTAGCCGAGCGAGACGCTCACGTTGGTCGCCGTGATCGTACTGCCGGCGCCGGTCGCCGAAAGACCGGTGTCCCCGCCTCCCGTGCCGCTCGTTGATTGGATCGTGCTGTTGCTGAGCACGACGCTCGCCCCATTCTGGGCCCCCACCCCGGTGATGCCGCCGCTATTTACAAAGCCGAGGTCGAGACCATCGGCGGTGATGCGGCTGCCCGAGCCGTCGGCCAGCAACACCGCGGTGCTGAACCCGCCGCTCGGTATGGTGATGGCGGAATTTGCCGTGAATTCGATCAGGCCGCCGTTGGTCGCTTCTGCCAGCGACCCGCCATAGCCGTTCGGCCAGTTGATCGTGACGCCATTCGCGATGATGGTCGCTCCGTTGGCCATCATGGCCTGGGCGCCCTGGGTTCCCTGAAGCGTGATCCCGTTGAGAGTGATTGTGGCGCCGCCGCTGGCGCTCAAGCCGCCGCCAGAGCCCGCCGTCACCCGCCCGTTGGCGGTGATCGTCGAGTCGCCCATCGCGTTCAGCGCGGGTTGGTACTGACCTGTCACGCTCCCGTTCGCGGTGACATTGGCGTTGGTCTCGGCGCAGATTCCGCCGCCGCCGTTGACTGCGCCGTTCGTCGTGACCACCGCCCCGTTCTGCGCGACAAGGGCATTATCGTAACCGGCGGACACGCCGCCGAGCGTTTGCGTCCCCCCGTTAACAACGACACCGCCGCTATAAGGCGCGCCTGTGGTGCATTGCGCGTCGGCGTGTTGCGAAACGCCGAGGACTGCGCCAAAGCACGCCGCCGCAAGACTGGAGCGAGCCCAGGAAATTGTGGCGCGTTCGGCATTCGCGGGGGCAATCGGCGTTCTAGCCCTCTCGCGGTGGAGTGAGTTTTCCAGCTCGTTCGCTGCTATTATTTCGGCTTCCCTAACGGATTCTTCCTGCTCTGAACACTGTTCTGACGCAGAAAATCCAGAATTTGACGCAGAAAACAGGGGAACTCGCAGCCCATAGCTTTTTTGCAACAACCCTGCGTGTGGGTATAGCGGCCGCCATTTGCGAAATATGGCCCGCGTCGTTACCCCCGCTCCGAAATCCGCCAGGGAACATCCGAAACAATGTGAGATGTTTGTCGCAGCGGTCGCCGCGCCGGGCTCGAAGGAAGGCGCCGACGTCGCCGACGCTCTCTCGACGCCGCATGAGCAAGCGCCAGGATGCTCGAAACGGGCCCTGAGAGAAGGGCGGAGGAAGGCGTAAGCCCCTCAGCCAGCGCGCATCAGCGCGACGGCGGTCGCCGCCGCCTCGAACTCGCGCCGGCGCGCTTCGCGCCGCGCCGCGGCCTCCGCGTCCTCGCCCCAGCGCTCGATCTCGAAATCCTCGTCGACATGCGCCGCCCGCCACGCCGCCTCAGGCGAGAGGAAGCCGCGCGCGACGGCTAGCGCCAGCAGAGCCGATCCGCTCAGCGTCGTCATCACGCTCAGGCCCGCGAGCGCGACCGGGTCGTCATAGGCCTCGAGCGCGGCGCCGATCGCCGCCAGCGCCTCGGGCGGCTGCGCGAGATGCACGATTCCCCCCGTCACATGAAACCGCGCGCCAAGCTCATCCGCGGCCCAGCGCAGGACGGGATCGAACGCGTGGGCCTGGCGCCCGACCAAAGTGTCCGGAACCTCAGCGCGGTAGCAGAGGAGGTCCGAGCCGGCGTAGCGCAGGATATCGGCCCGCGTTTCGGCCATCGTATGCGCGACGCCGTCGATCGCCGAATTGAGGAGCCGCATCAGCGGCATGCCGGCTGGGTCGATGGTCGCGCCTTGCCGCTCCCATTCGGCCGCGATCTCAAGCATGAGCGCGCGGCTCGTGTGGGCGAGCGGGTTGCGACCGGGCGTGCGCGCCCGGCGGCCGTCGAGGCTCAGCACGAAGCGCCCGTCCTCCTCCATCGCATCGGCGGTCTTGTAGAAGCGCGGGACCGCCCTCTGGCGCATGTTCGCCTGCGCGGCGCGCATGGGGTCGCGCGGCGATTCCCCCGCCTCACTCATCGGGCGCGTCCTCGATCGGATCGCGCTCGCTCACGTCGAAGCCGAACATGTCGAAGCTTTTCTTCATGTGCTTAGGCAAGGGCGCGGTCACATCGATGAGCCCGCCGCGCGGATGGGGCAGGACCAAGCGGCGCGCGAGCAGATGCAGCCTGGGCTCGAGCCCCGGCGGAACGGCTCGCAGCGGATCGCCCCGGGCCGGGTCGTTGGCGGGCTTCCGGTTGTATTTCGGATCGCCGACAATCGGGTGGCCGATCGCCTCGCAATGGGCGCGCAACTGATGTGTGCGCCCGGTGACCGGCCGCATCGAGAGCCACGCGAGGCGCGGCGCGACCTTGTCGACGACGGCGTAGAGGGTGAGCGAATGCTGAGCGTCCGGATCGCCGTGCCTGGCGACCCGCATCCGCTCGAGATCCGCCCTGCCCTCCCGTTTGACCGCCCGCGCCTCCATGCCCTCGCCCTTGGCGAGAAACATCGAGATGCGCCCCTGCCCCGGCTTGGGCACGCCCTCGACCAGCGCCCAATAGATCTTCTTCGCTCCGCGCGAGCGGAAGGTTTCGCCAAGCTCGGCCGCCATCTTGCGCGATTTGGCGATCAGCAAAACGCCTGACGTGTCGCGGTCCAGGCGATGAACGAGGACGGGTCTGTTGCCTTCCTTGTCGGCGAGCGCCTGAAGCATGCCGTCGATATGGCGGGTCGTCCCCGAGCCGCCCTGCACCGCGAGGCCGTAGGGCTTGTTCAGCACCATGACGTCGCGATCCTCGAACAGGATCATCGCCCGGATCGCTTCGGCGTCGCCGGGACTGGCGCGCTTCATCGCTTTAGGCTCCGCGGGGGCGATCCGCAGCGGGGGCACGCGCACGTTTTCGCCGGCCGCGAGCCTCGTCGAAATGTCGGCGCGCTTGCCCGAGACCCGCACCTCGCCCTTGCGCACGATCCGCATTAGATGCGAGTTCGCGACCTGCGGAAACCGGCGATGGAGCCAGCGGTCGAGGCGCATGCCCGCTTCGTCCTCGCCGATCTCGTACGAGGCCGCCTTGTCGGGCGGAGCGGGCGCCATCGTCGCACTTGTCTTGTCCTGCCGCATGAACGGGTGATAGCGCAGCGCGGACGAGAGGCATAGAGAAGCGGCCTCAGGCCGGCCGCGCAACGGGATATCCCCGTCCAATATAGTCGAAGTCGCGCAGTTCCTGGACCGCAAGATCCGGTTGGACTGGAGCCGCGCCATAGGCGCGAATCTCGCGAATCCAAAGGGAACCGGGCTCGAAGACGAACCAATCAACGCCGCGAAGGACACGATCAGAGGTTTCGAATTGCGACCATTCTAGCACGCCTTCGAGCCGCTCCGCGTCGACGGCGACGTGATCGATTGTCCAGACGAGGCCCCGGGCCCGCACGCCTTTCGAGAAATTCCCGGCGATCGTCGCTGCGCCAGACCATTTCGGACCCGTCGGAAAATAATGTACGGCGTCACGCGCGAAGCAGGCTGCGATAGCGTCCTCGTCTCCCCTGTTACAGGCGTCGATATAGCTTCCGATGGCGCGCTCGATATTGGCGGCGATGGTCGACTGAGACATGACGGCTCTCCGTAGCTCCCTCCAAGGCGGCGATCGAAACATCAAATCGAGAAAGGCGAAAGGGTGACCGGCGCGCGGACCCGGCCTTGAACCCGTCACGAAGCCGACCGACACTACCGCCCTGTCAATGACAGACGTCGTCGCGGCGCGTTAGATTGGGGCAACGAGGTTTCTGGGAAGAAGGAAGGGAGTCCCCAATGGCCGGTCACTATCACGCCGTCGTCTGGATCGATCACAAGCGGGCGCGCGTTTTCCATTTCAACGTGGACCAGGCTGACAGGACCGTGGTCCGCGATCATGTCGTTCGCGACCTTCACGCCCACGAGCCGCGGGACGGCAAACGGATCGAGGAGAACAAGCCATTCTTCGAGGATGTCGCGAAGGCGATCGCCGACGCCGGCGCGATCCTTATCGTCGGGCCGGCGCAGGAGAAGGACTTTTTCGCCAAATTCCTTAGCCAGAAGCATCCCGCGATTCGCGCGCATGTCGAGGGGGTGGAGAAGGCGGACCATCCGACCGACGGCGAACTGCTCGACTTCGCGCGCCGCTATGTCAAAGCCGCCGACCGCATGCGGCCGTGAGACGCGATCAATGGGGTTCTGGCGTCTCGACTTGCTCGACCGCGGTTTCAAGCGCGCCGACCCCGCTCGCCGTCGTGCTCAAGAATCTGTCGACAAGGGTTTCGCGGCCGTCGGTCAGCGTCTGTCCACTCGCCCATCGATCGCCCACGAGCCGGACGAGCTCGGGACTCTGGGTGAACTTGTTGTGATTGGTGGAGTCGCTGGACTTGATGTCCGTCAGGTCGAACACATTCACATGCTCTGCGGCGAGCTGGCTCTTATACGGTTCGGCCTTGGGGTCGATCGCGCCGAGGCGCGCGTCGCTGCCCCAAATCCAGCCCGACAGGGCGAGCGCCTTGTCGTCGCGCGAGGCGAATAGTGTGAATTTCGGGTGCGGATCGCCCATGTCCGCAAGGTCGCGCTCGAAAGCATCGACGTCGACGTCGGGCGCGGCCAACATCACGTCGTCGATTTTCGCCGGGACGCCGCCGTGGCGGATCGCCATCTGCCGCAGGGTTTCGAGCGTGAGAAAATTGCCCATGGAATGAGCGAGGATGTCGATCTTCTGGACCGCCGGATCGGCGACGAGCGTGTCGAGCAATTGTTCAAAGGCGTCGCGCGACAAGCCCGCGCTTTCGCGGTCATATCCGTAGGCGAACAGGTTGCCCCGCGAAGGCCAGGTGAAGAGGATCGGCGTCACCTCGGCGTCGGAGTCGTGGACCAGCTGCGCGAACCGGAACACGGCGTCGCCAAAGCGATTGTTGTAGCCGTGAACGAAGACCAGCACCCGGTGTCTCTGCTTTGCGGAGCCGTGGGAGTCGAGCCACGCGCGCGCCGCTTTGGCGTCGAGACGGCTCACCTTGGTCGCGACGAAGTCGGTCGCGGGATTGCCCGGGGGAGCGCTGGGCAAATGAACCTCGCCGGCGGCGCGCGCGCTGTCGGGCGGAACCGAGACGACGATATTGGCGAAGCTCAGGCCGCCGCCCCGTTCGCCCGAATAAAGCTCGTCAGGATTGGCGGCGGGGCGCCGTGTCGTGGCGACAAGCATGTCGACGGTGGAAGCACCCGGAGCGGTCTCAGAAACGGCCAGGAAAAAGTTCTCAGGCGGAGAGGCCCAAGACGCGAGCGCAAGCGCAAAGACCAGGCAGAATATCTCGCAGACGCTCCGCGAGGGTATCGATCGAATCGATCGGCCGTTACTCGCGCGATCGGGATGGCGTGTCATAAGACCACTTGCGCCCTGGCCGGAAGGCAGGCGAGATTGCAGGCTTCACCAGTCGGCGGCGTCCTTCTCCCGCACCCGTGCAAGTCTGTCAAAGCACGGACCCTCACGCCGGATGAAGAATGAGCGCGCCGAACCGCAAGAGGCGCGCGATGGCGTATGAACTGTTCTACTGGCCGGGCATTCAGGGGCGCGGCGAGTTCGTGCGCCTCGCGCTCGAGGCGGCCGGCGCGCCTTATGTCGATGTCGCGCGTGAGCATGGGCCCGGGCGCGGCATGAAGGCGATGACCTCGGTGCTCGAGGGCGGCGCGCCACAAACCCCGTTCGCCCCGCCGTTCCTGCGCGACGGCGCGATCGTCGTCTCGCATGTCGCCAACATCCTCAATTATCTCGGCCCCAAACTCGATCTCGCGCCCAAGGACGAGGCTGGCCGCCTGTTCGCTCATGGACTCCAGCTCACGATCACCGATTTCGTCGCGGAGGTTCACGACACGCATCATCCGATCTCGAACGGCCTCTATTTCGAGGACCAGAGACAAGAGGCCAAGGCCCGCACCACCGCCTTCCTTCAGCATCGCGTCCCGAAATTCTTTGGCTATGTCGAGCATGTGCTGAGCGTTAATCCGGCGGGCCAAAAGCACGCCGTCGGCGCGGCCCTCACCACTGTCGACCTGTCGCTGTTCCAGGTCTGGGCGGGCATGGCTTACGCCTTCCCGCATGCGTTCGCAGACGCGGGCAAGCTCTATCCGGCGCTCGCGGCTCTGGCTGGGTCAATCCCGCGGCATCCGAAGGTCGCCGCCTATCTCGCCTCGGACCGGCGGATCGCATTCAACGAGTCGGGGATTTTCCGGCATTACCCCGAGCTCGACTCGGCGCCGGCGAAGACGCGCCGGAAGACGTCGTAAAGCGCCCTTCCGTGCAGGCGGGAACGATCGGGGAGAGCGGCGGTTTTGAGCCTAGCCGCTATTTTACCGGCGCCCGTCAATATTTTCAGTGAGTTAGGACCCGGTTTACCGGCGCCCCGCGAATTGGCGGTTTTGGCCCGAACGGCGCACAATAACATTTACAGATTGTTATTTTCCGACAAACACGCCTTACATGAGGCGCGCGGTGATCTGCCCGCGCATGAGCGACGGTTGCGCGGCTTGAGCCGGGCCGAGGCCTAGCGCCATCGCCACCCCCGCCCCGCCAATCCCGCAATCCGTCCCGCCATACCTTGCCCCCAGACTTTAATTCGCCAACGCCCATGGCTCCGGGGCGCGAAAATTCGGCCAAGCGGCGCGCGTTAACCAACCCCGCGCTTCGGAATGACGTTGCGTCAGTCTCGGTTTGACTCGAACAGAAAGAGAACATAACATGTTCACATACAGATCACGGAGGCCAGGATGCAAACCATCGCCACTTACGCGCTGCGCGACATCGCCGAAATCGCCGCCCTCGGGGCGTTCCTGATCATGATTGCGTTTCTCGCCCGCGCCATCGGGTCGTGAGGCGGGCCTCGCCCTTTTCCCGTATCCCGGCGAGAGAAGGGCGGCCTCCCGGGCGCCCTTTGGTGGAGAGAAGGGGGCGCTATCCACAGCCCCCGCCCCGCCGCCGGTCGACGCCTGAAGTCCCGCCTGCGACAATAAGGAATGGATGCGGAGCGCATGGACTCGTCTATCCTCAAAGCCGTCGGCTTCGTGCATCTGCATGTGCACAGCGCCTATTCGCTGCGCGAGGGCGCGCTGACGATCGAGACCTTGGCCAAGCTCGCCAAGGCCGACGCGATGCCGGCGCTCGCGATCACCGACACCAACAATCTGTTCGGCGCGCTCGAATTTTCCGAAAAACTGGCCAAAAGCGGCGTGCAGCCGATCATCGGCGCGCAGGCGACCGTCGATTTCGGCGATTCGGCGCCCTCCTTTTTGCGCGGCGTCGAGCGGGACAACGCGCGCGCCCCGATCGTGCTTCTGGCGCAGAACGAGGCCGGCTATCGCAATCTGATGCGTCTTGTCTCCGCGCTCTGGCTCGATCCTACAGACGGCGACGAGGCGCATCTTCCCTTCGCCGCGCTCGAGGACGCCCATGGCCTCATCGCGCTGACCGGCGGCCCGTCCGGGCCGATCGACCGGGCGCTGCGAACGGGGTTTGGCGAACTCGCCGAAAGCCGCCTTGCGCGGCTCGCGAAAATCTTCGGCTCGCGGCTCTATGTCGAGATCGAGCGCCACGGGCTCGATGCGGAGCGCGCGGTCGAGCCTGAGCTGATCGCGCTCGCCGACCGTCTCGGCCTCCCCCTGGTCGCCACCAACGAGCCCTATTTCGGCGCCGCCTCGGACCACGAGGCGCATGACGCGCTGCTCTGCGTCGCCGAAGGCGCGGTGGTCTCGGCCCACCAGCGCCGGCGCCTGACCCCCGAACATCGGTTCAAGACGCGCGCTGAAATGGCCGAACTCTTCGCCGATCTCCCCGAGGCGACGCAGGCCAGCGTCGAGATCGCCATGCGCTGCGCCTATCGGCCGCTGACGCGAAAGCCCATTCTGCCGCGCTTCTCGGTGGCGGACGGCGCCGCGCTCGACGAGGTTGAGGAGCTCAGGCGCCAGGCGAGCGAGGGCCTCAGCGCCCGGCTCGCCGCGCACGGCCTCGCGCCGGGACGCGCGCATGAGGATTACGCGAAGCGCCTCGCCTTCGAACTCGATGTTATCGTGAAGATGACGTTCGCCGGTTATTTCCTCATCGTCGCCGACTTCATCAAATGGGCGAAGGCGCAAGGCATTCCCGTAGGGCCTGGGCGCGGCTCGGGCGCGGGCTCGGTCGTCGCCTGGGCGCTCACCATTACCGATCTCGACCCCTTAAGATTTGGTCTCCTGTTCGAGCGATTCCTCAATCCCGAACGCATCTCGATGCCTGACTTCGACATCGATTTCTGCCAGGACCGGCGCGACGAGGTGATCGCTTACGTGCGCGATCGCTACGGCGCCGACCGGGTCGCGCAGATCATCACCTTCGGCTCGTTCCTGGCGCGCGGCGTCCTGCGCAACGTCGGCCGGGTGCTTGAAATGCCGCTCGGACAAGTCGACAAGCTCGCCAAGCTCGTGCCGCAGAACCCGGCCCATCCCGTGACGCTCAAACAGGCGGTCATGGATGAGCCGCGGCTGCAGGAGGCGGCGAAGGGGGACGAAAAAGTCGCGAAGATGCTGACGATCGCCGAGCGGCTCGAGGGGCTCTATTCCAACGCCTCGACCCATGCCGCCGGCGTCGTCATCGGCGACCGACCGCTGATCGAGCTTGCGCCGCTCTATCGCGATCCGAAGTCGGCGATGCCGGCGACCCAGTTCAACATGAAATGGGTCGAGCAGGCGGGGCTGGTGAAGTTCGATTTCCTGGGGCTGAAGACGCTGACCGTGCTCAAGCGGGCGGTCGATCTCATCGCCCGGCGCGGCGTCGCGATCGACCTTGGCCAGATCCCGCTCGACGACCCGAAAACCTACGCGATGCTCGGGCGCGGCGAGACGATCGGCGTGTTCCAGGTGGAATCGGGGGGCATGCGAAAGGCGCTGGTCGACATGCGCGCCGACCGGTTCGAGGATCTGATCGCGCTGGTCGCGCTCTATCGCCCTGGGCCCATGGCGAACATTCCGACCTATTGCGCGCGCAAGCTCGGCCAGGAGAGTCCTGACTATATCCACGCCCTGATCGAGCCGGTCCTGAGCGAGACCTATGGCGTCATCATCTATCAGGAACAGGTGATGCAGATCGCGCAGGTGCTGTCGGGCTATTCGCTCGGCGAAGCCGACATGCTGCGCCGCGCGATGGGCAAGAAGATCAAGAAGGAGATGGACGCGCAGCGCACCCGCTTCGTCGAGGGCGCAGTCGAGCGCGGCCTTACCCGCGCCAAGGCGGACGAGATCTTCGATCTCCTCGCCAAATTCGCCGACTATGGCTTCAACAAGAGCCACGCCGCGGCTTACGCGCTGATCGCCTACTGGACCGGCTGGTTCAAGGCGAACCATCCGGCTGAATTCCTCGCCGCCTCGATGACGCTCGACAAGGGGAATACCGACAAGCTCGCCGAGTTTCGCGCCGAGGCTGAGCGGCTCGGCATCCGGGTCATGGCCCCGTCGGTCAATGGATCGCTGGTCGATTTTGACGTGCGCGACGAAGCGGGCGCGGCGACGATTCATTATGCGCTGAGCGCGGTCAAAGGAGTCGGCGAGGCGCAGGCCGAGGCGCTGGTCCGCGCCCGAGGCGCGCGCCCCTTTGCTTCGCTCGGCGACATGGCGGCGCGGGTCGATCCCCGGGCCGTCAACAAGAAGGCGCTGGAGAGCCTGGCGGCGGCGGGCGCCTTCGATGGCCTCGAGCCCAACCGGTCGGCGGCTTTCGCGGCCGTCGAGCCGATGCTCGCGATCGCCAATCGCGAAGTGATGGAGAAAGCGGCCGGCCAGAATGCGCTGTTCGGCGAGGCGGAGCCGGCGATGCTGAAGGCGCGCGCCGCGCCATGGCCCGAATCGGAGCGGCTGAGGCGCGAGTTCGACGCCGTCGGCTTCTTCCTCTCCGGCCATCCGCTCGAAGTTTATGATTCGGCGCTGAAACGCCTGAGGGCCAGGCGCTGGGCCGACTTCGCGAAGGCCGTGCGCAACGGCGAGTCGACCGCGCGGCTTGGGGCGAGCGTGCTCGACCGCTACGAAAGGCGGACCAGAAACGGCAACAAGCTCGGAATCGTGCAGCTTTCCGATCCCTCGGGCACGTATGAAGCGATCATGTTTCAGGAGGGCCTGAGCCAGTTCCGCGATCTTCTGGAGAAAGGCGCCGACGTCCTGGTGACGCTTCAGGCATCTGTTGAAGGTGAGGATGTTCGCGCCCGCATCGTCAATGTCGAGCGGCTGACGGAGGCCGCAGCCAAGGTGCAGAAGGGCCTGCGCGTGTTCGTGCGCGACGAGGCGCCGCTCGAATCGATCGGGCGGCGCCTGACCGCGCCAGGCGAAGGCGAGGTGTCGCTGGTCGTGATCCTGGGGCCGCAGGACGGCGAAGTCGAAATCCGCCTGCCCGGGCGCTATGCGGTGAGCGCGGCGATCGCAGGCGCGCTGAAAGCCGCGCCCGGCGTAGTGGCGGTGGAGCAGGTCTGAGCGCTTGTCGCCCGGTTCATGCCGGCGCGACGGATGAAAACACCGCACGGCCATGATAGGTGAATGCGCCAGCGATCGCAGAGGATGGACTTGTGGCACAAATTGTCTGTGTTGTGTTCTGATCGCCCGGGGGCAACGGGCCGGGCGGGCGCCTTTGCGCAGCGGATCACAAAAAGTTTATGGGGCTAATGTGGCGGACCTTCCGCGTTCGATAATTTCGGAGACGCGGGCGCGCCTCAGCGCGTTTGCACGTTGGGGAGAGATGTGATGTCGCCTTGCACGGTATTCGGATGCGATCGCTCGTTCTTGACCCGGCTGCAAATCACCGGGCTTTCCCTGCTTTTGGTTGCGGCGAGCGCCGGCGGAGCTTGGGCGCAGGGCGCCGACGGCGCGCCGGGCGCGGATTGCGTCCAAAATGATCAGGGCGGGGACCCGTACCCGTGCGTCGGTGGCCGCGGCGGAGCCGGAGAATCAGTAACGGATGTCGAGACCGACAGTTCGGGAAATGGCGCTGTTGCTGGCGCGATCGGTGGAAACGGGGGATCCGGAGGCGCCGGCTTTTATGGCGGAGTTGGCGGCGACGGAGGGTCGGCAACGGCTCAGGCAACGGGCCGTTCGGGCGGTAACAACGTAGCCACAGTGACAGGCGGAAACGGTGGGCCGACCGGCGGCTACGAGGACAACACATTTGGCGATGATGGCGGGAACGGAGGATCAGCGACGGCTCTCGCGACCGGCAATTCGGGAAGAAGCGGCAATGTCGCTGCTTCGGCTTGGGCGACCGGCGGCTCCGGTGGCCAGGCAGTAGCGGGAGGACCGGGCTCCGGCGGCGACGCCAGCGCCACCAGCAGAGCCACATCGCACAATTCGGGCGACGCTTCGTCTTCCGCGATCGCGACCGGCGGCTTGCTGGGAGATACCGGGGGGCTGGGATTTTTCGGGGAAGCCTCAGGCAACGCGACAGCGACTGCGACCGCACTGGCGACCGGCGGCGGAACGGCGACAGCCGCCACAACGGCGACGGCGGGCTTCTCCTACTATGATCCTCAAGGCGCCGCGAATGCAACGTCGTCCGCGGAGAGCGTAAAAGGCGCGTTGGCTCAAGCGCAGGCAACCGCCGTCGGAACAAGCGGAGAAGCCATGTCCACAGCAAAGACCAGCTTCGCCGGCGTGAGCGTCGTGTCGACTGCGGCGACGGGTTCCAGCTTCCTTTACGGGACGAGCTCTGCGGCGGCGGCAGGCGGTAGCGAGGCTCAGTCCCTGGCCATGACAGACGGACCTTATGCCGTCTCCGCAGTCCTCCCTGATGGAGCCTACGCCGCCAACCTGATCGATGGCGCAAGCAGCGTCGCCGCCGCCCTGCTCGGCCCGCGCGGCATAGTGTTCGGGACTGCAATTCTGGAGGGCGGGAGTGCGACCTTCGATTTTGCTTATCGGGGCGACCTGCTCCTCGGCCTTATCGATGTTGGGCCGCTAGACGTCATCGCCAATGGCGTTGAAATTTTCGACTCGACGACATCCGCTGATAGCATCATCGATCTCGGTTCCCAATGGGGACCCGACATCGATCTAACATTCATCGGAGATGGGAAGCTGGCGTTCGGTGGAGTTGTCCCGGAGCCCTCGACCTGGGCAATGATGCTGGTCGGTTTCGCCGGACTTGGCTTCTTGGGGTATCGCACATCGTTCAAAACGGCTGTGGCCTAACAAGCCGTAGAACCTGCCACGACCGGCAAATATCCCCCTTCAGACCGCCTCGTGCAGCGCCTCGGGGCTCGCCGGCGTGATCGCCACGCTCTCGCCGCAGCCGCAGGCCGAGGTCTCATTGGGGTTCGAAAAGGCGAAGCTGGCGGAGAAGCGGTCGACCTTGAAATCCATCTGCGAGCCCAGGAGGAACAGCACCGCCTTCGGGTCGATCAGCAGGCGCACGCCCTTGTCTTCGACGATCTCGTCGAGCGGAGCGGCGCTGTCGGCAAGCTCCATCGTATAGGACATGCCGGCGCAGCCGCCGTTCTTGACGCCGACGCGCAGGCCCGCGACAGGCTTTCCGGCCGCTTCGGTCAGTTCGCGCACGCGCGCCGCCGCCGCATCGGTCAAACTCATCACCTGCCGGCGTAATAGTCGGGACGCCATCCGTCAGTCTCCTTCGGCCAGATTCGAGGCCCGGCCGGCCGCCCGACATATATAGCATCGGGCGAGCCGGTTTGACAGGGCGCCCTTGAGATCTCAGGCGCCGACTTCGCTCAAACCGACATTCCGAGCCCTTGAGGTTTTGCCGCTCGCCGTTTTGATGCTAGGCGAAATCCATGTCCTCGAAGCGGCCATTCCACAAGCGCGTCCTCACCCTGCACGAATGGGAGGCGAAGCACTACGTGGGGGCGGCGGTCATCATTCTGGTCGTCATGGGACTGTTCGCCTACAGCTGGTCCTGAGAGCGCTCGCGGCCGCGTCGTTCGCTGCCCGCCCGGCTCCTTCTGCGCAGAGTTGGCGATCTGCGCCGCTGCGGCAGGTTACCGAGATTCCCCAAGTTAAGAGACCGGCCCGTCCCGTGTTTGGTCTTAAGACCAAGGTCTTAGGACCGCCTGAGACTTGTTAAGGTGGCAAGATTGGGGCATCTAACATTAGCGTTGCGGCAACTTATGGCAACGCAAAAATCAACCTTGAGTTGTTTTTCTCGAAACGGACCGGAGCATTTGATGTCGACACTGGAAAGAGGCGGCCTCCCGGCCGGGGTGCGGCGGGTGATGATGGCGGGCCTCGCCGTTAGCGCAGTCGCGCCTATTTTCGCCGAGCGGGCCTCGGCTCAGGCCACGCTGCCCTCGCTTCAGGACGTCACCCGGCAGACAATGACGCCCAATGGCAACTGGAGCCAGCTGACAATTCCGGACGCGCCGGCGCCTCCAACCTATCCGTCCGTCAACTCGACCGGAACCTGGACTTTCGGCGGCGGCGATGCGTCCGCGGTCGCCAATTTCCCGGCTCTGAACCCGCAACTCGGCCGTATCGTGAACTACCTGGTCTCGGGCTCCACGGTCTACAACAGCCTGAACGCAGTCGTTACCTCACCCCAGAATACGCAGGCCCGCCTGGCGACCGTCACGGACACGATGACCGTGTCGGGCCTCGGACTCACTGGGACCGGGACTGCTACGCCTTATTTCTACTGCGTGACCACGCCCTGCACGAGTCAGATGACGTTCAGAAACTACGATGACAGCGTCCAAGGAAACGGGGCGCAGAGCCCTGTTTCGGCGTCAATCCCCTGGACTGGCAATGCGACCGCGTTCGTTCAGGCGAACCAGTCGCTTTATGGCGCACAGGCCGTAACGCTCAAGATGACAACGTCGATTCAAAATCAGGCCGGCACGGTGAGCGGCTACTCGGTTACCGGGTCGTATCAGGCAGGCCTGCTCCGCAATCTTAAGCCGTGGACGACCGATGACATCGTGAGCGGCACCCTCAAGTTCAATCCGATCGCCACGGCCATCGGATCCGCCATCGGGACTGGACAGCTCGTTGTCACTCCGAAGCCGCAGCTTGGATTCACGGCGCAAGCGGCCGCGAACCTGGATGGCTTCACCAATTTCAACTACATCCAGCGATACACCAGCACCGGCTACGCCACGTGGAACAACATTCTGATACCGAACAGCAATCCGTTGTCGACGCCGACGATTGTCTACCAACATGACAATGTCGGCGACCGCATCATTCAGGGATCGAGCGATCCGCGAACGGTTGGAGCCCTGGATCCCTTGCCGACCGGGGGCAATTCCAATCCCCTGATCGGGGGCAATCCAAATCGGCCCGCCGACCAGTTCGATCCCTACTGGGATCAGACGAAGGTCATCGGCGCCCCGGCCGGCAACACGATCCTTGACAATAACTTCGGGCTGAACTTTGGCGATCGTCCGGACTTGAGCGGGGTCGGCGACTTCATCACGTTCCAGACCGAGCTGGTCGGGGTGAACATGTTCAACAACCCGGACGGCAGCACGGATCTCTCTTATTCCCCGCTCACGTCATCGGTCGACGGTTCGTTGGACGAGTCGACCATTTTCAACTGGATGTGGGTGCAATATGCATTGGATCCGAATTGCCGAAGCGGGAGCGGTCCCAATTGCGGCAACGCGTTTTTGACCGATGGCAGCGTGAATTCGGATGACCCTTACGGCATGGCGTTCTTCCTCGGCTATGGCGAGCTTACGGAGGCTCAGCTCGACGCTGGAATCAACACCGTGATCGGCGAGCTTCCAGACTACAACTCGGAGTTCGCGGGGGGCGGAGCGCCCGGCGGCGGCACGACCAGTCCTGTTCCCGAGCCGTCGACCTGGGCCATGCTTCTCGTCGGTTTCGCGGGACTTGGGTTTGCCGGCTACCGAAAGTCGCGCCCCGAGCGCACGGCGGTCGCGACTCCCGACCATCCGCGACACGCGGCGTAACCGAGCCCCGCGGCCGGCGAGCTTCATCGCGCGGGACCCGCGCGGGATGAGGCCTTAAGAACCCGCGGGCGTAACGGGAAAACGCAAGCAAAGCGGCGCACGGCGAGCGCCGCTTTCCGATTCGGCCGGCGCCAGTTGCGGCTGAGGCGCGCCAAAGCCGGTCAGGCGATCGTATTCGAATCCGCTCCGAGACTGGAGGTTCGCGGGCCCTTGTGGCAAAGCCACAAGTCCCCTTCGAACTGGATCATCCCTTGCCGCCGCTCGAGAGCCAAGCCGACCTCCTCCGCCGCATCGCCGAGGCGCTCGATCGCCTCGCGCCCCCTGCCCCGGCCGAACCCGATTTCGACGCCGCCGAGGCCTTCATCTGGCGCGCCGACAATGGCGCCCTCGCGCCGGTTGCGCGCGTCAACCGCGTCGACATCGCCCTCCTGCGCGGGATCGACCGGGTGCGCGACCTGCTGGTCGAGAACACCCAGCGCTTCGCCCGCGGCCTGCCCGCCAACAATGCGCTGCTCTGGGGCGCGCGCGGCATGGGCAAGTCGTCGCTGGTCAAGGCGGCGCATGCCGCGATCAACCGCGAGGAGGACGTGTCCGGGCGCCTCAAGCTGGTCGAGATCCATCGCGAGGACATCGAGGGCCTGCCGATGCTGATGACCCTCATGCGCGACGCGCCCTATCGCTTCATCGTCTTCTGCGACGACCTTTCGTTCGACGCCGGCGACACGTCGTACAAGTCGCTGAAAGCAGCGCTCGAGGGCGGCATCGAAGGCCGTCCGGCCAACGTGCTTTTCTACGCGACCTCGAACCGCCGACACCTCATGCCGCGCGACATGATGGATAACGAGCGCTCGACCGCCATCAATCCGGGCGAGGCGGTCGAGGAGAAAGTGTCGCTGTCCGATCGGTTCGGCCTCTGGCTCGGCTTCCATCATTGCAGCCAGGACGATTACCTCGCGATGGTCCATGGCTACGCGAAACACTTCCGCCTCGAGGAGCCGGCCCCCCAGCTCGAGGCGCAAGCGCTCGAATGGGCGACGACGCGCGGCTCGCGCTCCGGCCGCACGGCCTGGCAGTTCATTCAGGATCTGGCCGGCCGGCTCGGCAAGCCGCTCGAGGCCGGTTGACGGTGAGGAAATACAATCCCGGTTAGCTTCCGGCGCTGGATCTCGTAATGAAGTGCTACATCCAGCTGTTCAGCTAGGTTTTGAAGCCGCGAGAAGCGACCGCGATGGCCATCCCAGACTATCAAACTCTCATGCTTCCGGTTCTTCGCGCGGCAGCCGCGGGGGAGAAGAAGGTCGCGGACGTTGCCGATCTCATAGCAGATCAGATTGGGCTCAGTTCAGAAGAGCGGATGGCGATGCTGCCCAGCGGTCGACAAAGGCTCCTTCATAACCGCATCCACTGGTCCAAGTTTTATCTGACGAAGGCAGGTCTCATCCGGTCGCCGTCTCGCGGGAGATTCGTGGCCACAGAGGAAGGACGAAAGTTACTCGCCACAAACCCGGAAAGGATCAACGTTCCCCTCTTACTGAAGCTGCCCTTGTTTAAAGACTGGTACGTGAATCAGGGGGAGACAGCGCCCGAAGCTAACGAAGCGATTTTCGGCCCTAAATCAGTAAAGGCTGCCGATGTAACCCCAGAGGAGCAGATCGAGAGCGCCTACCAGGCGGTGCAATCGGCATTGCGAACTGATCTCCTGGAGCGGATCGGTCAAAATTCGCCGTCATTCTTTGAGCAACTAATCGTCGATGTGCTGATCGCGATGGATTATGGTGGGTCCCGCAAAAGCGCAGCAGCTCAACTTACAGGCCAGACAGGAGACGGCGGTATCGACGGCATAATCAATGAAGACCGGTTGGGATTAGATCGAATTTATGTACAGGCAAAGCGATATGCAAAAGACCACGCCGTTGGACGTCCGGAAGTCCAAGCCTTCGTGGGAAGCCTCGTGGGTCGCGGGGCAACAAAGGGCGTTTTCGTGACGACCTCGACCTTCAGCCAGCAAGCGCGTGATTACGTGATTCATTTGACTCAGCGCGTCATCCTGGTCGATGGCGAGAGCCTCGCCGATTTAATGATCGAACACGGGGTGGGCGTCCGTAAGACCCGCGCAATCGAGTTTAAACGTTTGGATGAAGATTTCTTCTCCGAAGATGACTGATTTTCGCTCGCCGCAGGCCGACCTCGCATCCACCTTTCTGACGCCCAACCTATCCGCGAGACTGCCGCCTTCGCCAGGCCAAGGGTCGGAAACAATGCGAACACGGCTTCCGAAGGCGATTCTCGCGATTCTGTTCACGGCGGTCGCGGCCTCATCCGCCGCCGCCGCGACCGTTGGTGAGCGCCACCTCGTCGCACATGAGGCTTCGGCGGTCATCCGCAACGCCTCGCACAAGGACGATCTCCGGATCACAATCTGGTATCCGGCCTCGCCTGGCGTGGTCGAGACCCCGCTCGACATCGGCCCGCCCGGCAAGCCGCTCTTCATATCCGGCTCGGCCGCGCTCGACGCCCCTTTTGAGGACGCCCGTTCGCGGCCCGTGATCCTGTTGTCGCACGGCTTCGGCGGCTCGGCGCGGATCATGGGGTGGTTCGGCACGGCTCTGGCGCGGCATGGGCTGGTCGTGATCGCGGTCGATCACCCCGGCAACAATGGGCGCGACCCGATGACGATCGGCGGCGCCGTGCTCTTCTGGGAGCGGCCGGGCGACCTCGCGACGGCGCTCGACAAGGTGAAGGGCGACCCATCGATCGGCCCCCGTCTCGATCTCGGCCGGCTCGGCGCGGCGGGCTTCTCGGCCGGCGGCTTCACGACTCTGGTCGAAGCCGGCGCGCGGGTGGACTTCCCCCGCTTTGTCAAATTCTGCGACGCTCATCCCGACGACGGGATCTGCGCGCCGCAGAAAGAATTTCAATTCTCGCGCGCCGCCGCGGAAGCGTTCTTCGCTGAGCCCGCCGGCGCCTCGGAGCTCGCCCACGCCAAGGATGACCTGAGCATCGCGGGGGTCAAGGCCGCCTTCGTCATGGCGCCGGGCATTGTACAGAGCCTCGATCCGGAAAGCCTCAAGCGCATGCGGCTCCCGGTGCGCATCCTGCTTGGCGACGCCGATAAAGTCGCCCCGCCCGCGACCAACGGCGAAGTCGCCGCGGCGCTCATTCCCGGCGCCAGGCTGACTGTGCTGCCCCATGTCGGCCATTACGATTTCCTGGCCGAATGCACGCCCGCCGGGGACGCCGTCGTCCCGGTCTGCCCGACGGCAGTCCCCCGCGTCGCGACTCACAAAACGGCGATCGATGAGGCGCTGGCGCTGTTCGACGCGACGCTCGCAGGCAAGTAGCCACTCAAGCTTCGCTTCTGCGACGGCGCGGCCAGTTGACGAGCGCAAGCCCGGCGAGAACCAGCGCGATCGCCAAAGCGAAGGCAGCGGTGATCGTCTCGCCGAATACGAGCCAGCCAGCGAACACGCCAACCAGCGGGGAAATGAAGGTGAACGCGGAGAGCTGGGCGACAACGTAGCGCGTCAGCACCCAGAACCAGAGCGCGTAGCTTACCCCGGCCACAGCGACGCCCTGCCAAAGCAGCGACGCGATCGCGACGCCGGACAGGTGGACAGGCGCCGGCTCGCCAAAGGCATAGGCCACAGCCGGCGCGATCAGCGCGGCAGCCCCGATCTGGTAGAGCAGCACTTTCAAGGGATCGGCGCGTTTGAGGGGCGTCGCCTTGATGACCAGCGTCGTCGCGCCCCAAAGCGCCGCGGCGATGAGCGCAAGCGCGTCCCCGGCAAGCGCGCCGCCCGGCGTGCGCCCCGCGATGCCGCAGGCGACGCCGAGAAAGGCGAGGCCGAGGCCTGCCCACTGGATCGGCCTTAAGCGCTCGTCCTTGAGCAGGAAGGCGGCGCCGAAGGCGACAAAGAAGGGCGCGGCGTAGACGAACACCGTGGCCCGCGCGGCGGTGGTGAAGCGCAGCGATTCGTAAAGCGCGATGAACTCGCCCGTGAACAGAACGCCGGCGAGCGCGCCCGCGGCCTCCGTGCCGTCGATTTCGAAGATGCGGCGCCTGGCGGCGAGCGCGTAGCCGACGACGCACAAAGCGCCGATGGCGGAGCGGACGGCCGTCTGCATGATCGGACCGACGTCGGGCAGCGCCAGCTTGGCGACGACCTGATTGAAGCCCCATACGACACAGAGCGCGCCGGTCAGCGTGGCCGCGAACATATCGAGGGGCTTGGTTTTCATCGCTCCCCGTGTCCGTCGGGAAGCAAAAAATCAAGGGCGGCAGGCCTTTCTTTGGACCCGCCGCCCGCTGGCGAAGGGGACAGCAGCCAGGCGGCCCTTGTTGTCACGCCAAGCTTTCGCTTAAGGAGTTGACATGCGAGACGCGCTGTTCCCTGACCCGGAAGCCCTGGCCTCGATCTGCCGGAAGCATCGCATCCGGCGGTTGTCGCTGTTCGGATCGACTCTGAAAGGCGCCGCCCGGTCCGACAGCGACGTCGACCTCCTGGTCGAATTCGAGCCCCACGCCAAACCCGGCCTGATCGGCATGGCGAAGATCGAACTCGAGCTATCCTCTCTCCTGAACGGACGGAAGGTGGACCTGCGCACGGTCGAGGATCTGAGCCGTTATTTCCGCGACGAGGTGCTGCGCACGGCTGCGACCCAATATGCAGCGTGACGACAAAATTCGCGTGCGTCATATGATTGAAGCCGCGGAAGCATGCCAAGGCTTCGTTGCGAAGCACGATCGAGCCGAGCTTGAAACCAATCTGATGCTTCGGTTCGCTCTTATTCGCGCCATCGAGGTCTTCGGCGAAGCCGCTTCCAAGGTGAGCCTCGAGACGCGCGTGTCGGAACCCGCCATTCCCTGGCGCGAGATTGTCGCGATGCGGAACCGATTGATTCACGTCTACTTCGACATCGATCACGATGTCCTCTGGAAGGCGACGACCGAAGAAATTCCCCCGCTTTTGGCTATGCTGCGCTCGATTTTGCGGGGCTCGTGAGCCGCGCCGTAAAACAAGGGCGGCGGGCCTTTCTTTGGACCCGCCGCCCCAATCGGCCGCCTCGAAGGATCAAATCATGTTCCGTGGGAGCCCTCGGAGGTCGGCCGGGCGCTGGTCCGGCGAAAGCCGGACCCGGCGTCGCTTTGCTTCTGCAAGCCTAGAGCCCAGCGAGATAGCTGGTCGGATCGACCGGGGTCGAACCCTTGCGCAATTCGAAGTGGAGCTGCGGCGAATTGACGTTGCCGGTGTCGCCGGACTTCGCGATCACCTGCCCGCGCGCGACCTTCTCGCCGCGCTTCACATCGAGTTCGCCGTTGTTGCCATAGGCCGACACGAAGCCGTTCGGATGCTTGATGAGGACGAGGTTGCCGTAACCCTTAAGCCCGTCGCCCGAGTAGACGACTGTTCCGGCCTCTGCCGCCCTGACCGAGGTGCCGGACGGCACGGAGATGTTGATGCCGTCGTTGCCGCCGGCCTTGAACCCCTGGATGATGCGGCCGCGCGCCGGCCAGCGGAACTCGGGCTCCGTCCCGGCGGCGTCAGCCTGCGCGCCGGTCAGCGGCGCCTTTGTCGAGGCCACGCCCGATTCGAGATTGCCGGTCGGCGTCTTGTCGATCGCCGGCTTCTTCGCCTCCGACGGTTTGGACGGCCTGGCCTCCGCGACCGCGCCGCTCTTTGAATCGGATTTCTCCGCCTCCTTGGCGGATTTCTCGGCCTTGGCCGTCTTTTGCTTTTCTTCTTTTTCCTTATCCTTCGTCCTGGCCTTTAGCGCCTTCTCCGGCCCGGCTTCCGCGACGTCCCTGTCGCGCTTGCGCTTGTCCTTCTCGGCGCTGGCGACGGCGTGGTCGTCGGCGTGATAGACCGGCACCACCAGACGCGTCCCGCCCCTGACCTCGGAGGGGCTGGACAGACCATTGGCGGAGAGCAGCGCCGCGGCGGGCACGCCATAGCGGCCCGAAAGCGAATCGAGGGTCTCGCCGTTGGCGACCACGATCGGGGAGCCCCCGGCGGCCGTCCAGCCGGTGGCCGAGCCGCCGACTGCCTGTGGCCGCAAGAGCGAGGCGCTGCGCGCATACGAGGGTGCGGGAGCCGCTCGCGCCAGCGGCGATGTCGTCACGCCCGACGACGAAGCCGCGCCCGGCGCGGCCGTATTGCTTGCGAACGGATTGGAGAACGGACTGTCGCTTTGGGTGAAGCGCGTGACGTCGGACGAACACCCCGCCAGCAGAAGAACACCCAACCCGGCCAACGCGAGACGCGGCAACGCGCGTCCTCTAGTGCACGCAACGCAATCACTCATCGATTCCACCCACGCCCACGCAACCGCCAACAAATACAGTGTGCGCCGATCGAGTTAAGGGAAGGTTTAAGATGAATCCGCGGTTGACAATTATGGTCGAAATCCGCGCGTCGAACCCGCTCGACTTCGGCTAGAGGGCGCGCGCCAGCCCGTGCTCGAGCGGCCTCATGGCGCGAGCCGGACCCAGGTCCTCGGCCCCGCCGGCGCCGTCTATCGCGTCGCTCAGCCTGATGATGCGCTGCTCGCCTCTGCCCGGACCGGCGACGACCGCAACCAGAATCCCATCGCGGCCGACCAGACGGCGAAACGCCTCGCCCGGGGGCTCGATCAGGCCGTGGATCAGCACCCGATCGAAGCGTTCCCCTGAGAGGTGGCGCTCGAATCCGTCCGCCCATTGCACGGCGACATTGGCGAGCCCGAAGGCCTTGATCCTCGCCGCCGCCTCCAAAGCCAGCGTCTGGAACCGCTCGAGCGAAACCACGGCGCTCGCAAGCTGGGCGAGCAAGGCGGCGCAATATCCGGTTCCGGTCCCGATTTCGCACACGCGGTGCGCAGGCTTGAGCTCGAGCGCGGCGATCATGGCGGCGACGATCGAGGGCGGCAGCGAGGTCTGCCCGCAGCCGATCGGGAGCGCAATGTCACGGCCCGCGATGTCGGCGAATCGAGGCGGCATGAAGAGGGCGCGCGGCGCGCGCTCGAGCGCCCGCAAAAGATCGAGGTTGTTGATGCGCTTGGCTCGCATGGCGAGCGTGAACTGAGCGCGTTCTTCTGATTCGGTCGCGATCATGGCGGACCCCTTACCGCCAATGTCGTTTCGTTTACGTCAACGCCGCGCAAAAGCCTCCTCGAACCGCAGCCGCGAATCATGATCGGTGAGATCGAGTCTCAGCGGGGTGATCGAAATTTTCTTCTCGGCGAGCGCCGCGAGATCCGTCCCTTCCGCCTGCTCGAACGCGCCGCGCTGAAACATGAGCCAGAAGTAGGGAAAGCCGCGGCCGTCGCGCCGCTCTTCGACGCCCATCAGTTCGGCGTTGCGGCGCCCCTGCCGGGTGAGCTCGATTCCGGCCACCTCGGACGCCGGGCAGGCCGGGAAATTGACGTTGACGAGGCCGCCCGGCGTGATGCCGGCGGCGAGAATCGTGCGGATGACCGGCGCCGCATGCGTCTCCGCCGCGTCCCATTCGATCTTCGCCCGCCCGACCGCGCCGCCATAGGCCTGCGAGAGCGCAATCGAGGGAACGCCGAGCAGCGCGCCCTCCATCGCGCCGGCGATGGTGCCCGAATAGGTGACGTCCTCGGCGACATTCTGGCCGCGATTGACGCCGGAAAGGACGAGATCGGGAAGGCGGTCGCCCAGAATTCTTCTCACCCCCATGATGACGCAGTCCGTCGGCGTCCCCTTGAGCGCGAAATGCCGGGGGCCGATTTCGCGCAGGCGTAAGGGATCGCTGAGCGACAGCGAATGGGCGACGCCGGACTGGTCGCTCTCGGGGGCGACCACCGTCACGTCGTCCGATAATTCGCGCGCGATTCGTTCGAGGAGCTTGAGCCCGGGCGCGTGGATGCCGTCGTCGTTGGTGAGGAGGATTCGCATGGGGCCTTCGTTTCGCACGCGGCGCGCGCCGAGGCGAGCGCGTTCTGCCGGAAAAATTCGCGACGCCCATGTGGCGGCGGGCTCCCGTCGAGGCCGCCGCTATTGCGGCAGCGGCCCCAGTTCCGGCCAGCCGTCCGCGCTCCACAGGATGGGCGAGAGCTGCAGCTTGGATGCACCAGCCTCATCGCCGTCATAATAATGGTAGGCCAGCATATCCCCTTTCGAGGTCTTCAAAGCCTCCTGCCCGCCCGGGCCGATGAAGCGGCCTGTCGTCGCCAGCACGAGCGACCCCCCGCCCTCCAGCATCGCCTTGCCGTCCTTATCTCGATATGGGCCCTCGATCCGATCGGCGCGGCCGACGCGAATGTTGTAGGTCGAGGCCACGCCTTTGCAGCATTGGTCGAAACTGACAAAGAGATAGAACTTTCCCCCGCGCTCGAGAATCGAGGCGGCCTCGATCGCGCCTCCGTGGCGGCTCGCGAGCGCGGTATAGGGCGAGTCCGGCCGGATGAGCTTGCCGGTTTCGGGGTCGAGCCGGGCGAGCTTGATCCCCGACCAGAAGGAGCCGAAGGCAAGGTAAGCGCGCCCGTCCGACGCATCGACGCGAAACGGGTCGATGGCGTTGAAATCGTCGCCATCTTTCGACATGAGCACGAGACCCTGATCCCGCCACCCCTCGCCAGGCTTCGCGGGGTTGAAGGCCGCGTTGGTCATGAGCCCGATGGCGCTCGTGTTATGCCCGAAGCTCGACAGGCAATAGTAGAGGAAGGTTGTTCCTCCCCGCCGGCTGATCGAGGGCGCCCAGACATTGAGCGGCGTAAACCCGAGCGCCGCCTGAGCCCATGCGGGCGGGCCCTGGCCGATCAGGCCCGCATCCGTCCACCTGAGCCCGTCCGGCGAGGTCTTGACCCGGATCGCGCCGTGCGTCGGCCCTTGCTGTCCGGTGCCGACGGCGACGAACTGGCCGAGGATCTCGATGACCGAGGGATCATGGATGCGCAATTCGCCGGTCATCTCAGGCTGCGGCTCGGCGGCGCTCACGGGCCCGGCGGCGAGGAGCATGAAGGCGAGCCAGGCGGCGGCTGTCCGGGCTAGAATGGCAAGCAATGCCGACAAGCGGGCTATCTCCAATCGCGCCTTGGCGCGGCGTTCCCCGCATTTATGATCTCAAGCACGCGCGCCGCAACGAGGACGAGCTCCCCATGGATATCGAGCCTATCGCCAAGCAAGTTTTCGCGGTCCTCGAGACTGCGCGCCAGATCACGCCTTTCTCCAAGGTCTATCCCGATTTCGGACTCAAGGAGGCCTATCGGGCCGCGGGCGCCGTCCGGGCGAAGAGAGAAGCGCATGGAGAGCGTCCGATCGGCCGCAAGATCGGTTTCACCAACCGGACCATCTGGGCGGAATATGGCGTCTATGCGCCGATCTGGGGTTATGTCTACGACCGCACGGTCCGGGACCTCACGTCCGAGCCGCTCGAAATTTCGCTCGAAGGTCTGGCCGAACCGCGCATCGAGCCCGAGATCGTGTTTGGCCTTGCCGCCCCGCCAGTCCCCGGCATGGACGAGCGCGCGCTTATCCGGTGCATCGACTGGATAGCCCATGGCTTTGAGATCGTTCAGTCGATCTTCCCGAACTGGTTGTTTCAAGCGCCTGACACGGTCGCGGCCTACGGCCTCCATGGCAGGCTTTTCATCGGGCCGCGGCATTCGGCGGCGTCGCGGCATTCGGCGGCGTCGCGGCAGGATGAGTGGGCGCGCGAGCTTTCGCGTTTCGAGATCGATCTTTTCCGCAACGGAAAGCTTGTCGACCACGGGGCGGCGGCCAACGTCCTCGACGGGCCGCTATTCGCGCTGCGTCATCTCGTTGAGACGCTGGCGCAGGATTCGCTAAGCCCGGCTCTCGCCGCGGGCGAGATCGTCACCACCGGAACGCTCACGCGCGCTTTTCCGGTCGCGTCGGGAGAGGAATGGTCGACCGCCTTAACGGGCGTCCCGCTTGAAGGGGCCCGCATCCGCTTCGTCTGATCCGGCGAACCCGCCCGGCTTAGCGCGCACGCCTCCCGCCAGCGTTTCAATTTGAACCGGTCCGCTAAGGAGTTCTTGACCAGCCTGTCTCAAAGGTGGGCAGGCGGGACATTGCTCCCTTGACTTGTGTGCCACCCTGGAAGCAATCTCAGGTTGTAGGTGATTCAGGCGTCGGAAACCGGCGGCCGGCGATCACAGGCGGCGGGTGAAGAGTTTACTCATGATTCAGCATATTCTCGCATTCTGCGGTACAGGCTGCGCCGTTACGACGGTTGCATTTCTCGTCATCTGCTGGCGCGCGGTCGAGGCGCCGTACAATGATTGAGCTGCCGCACGAATTCCTCAACGTCCTGTTCGCGCTTCTCATTGTCTCCTCCGGCATCAGCCGATCGAGGCGGGGGTCCGGGTGGAAGGGAATGTTCGCGCCTCGGCCCGTCGCATTCCACGGCTAGCTCTCGATCCGCATTAACCCGGCCGCAGGACGACTCGCTCGGGGGCTGAGTCTCAGAGCGCGCCGCGAACAAGGGCGGAAGCCGGTTTTTCGCGGATCGACGGGCGGGAAATCAAAGAAATATGGAGCGCTTGGCGATTCGCCCGAATCGCCAAGCGCCCCAAGGGCTTCGACAGCCATAATCGAACCCCCCATCCAGAACCCCGACCCGCCAGCGGAACTCTTTCGCTGTGACGGCGTTGACCCGTCGACCAAGGATGGAGGTCAACGATGAACACCATATCCAAGGTGGCGATAGCCGGTCTCGCTGCGCTATCCCTGACTGGCTCTCTTGTCGCCACAACCGAACCCGCAATGGCTGGGCCTCGTGGTCACGGCGGCGGCTTCCATGGCGGCGGTTTCCACGCCGGTGGCTTCCACGGAGGCGGCTTCCACGGGGGTGGCTTCCACGGGGGTGGCTGGCATGGCGGCGGCTGGCACGGCGGCGGTTGGCATGGCGGGGGTTGGCATGGCGGCGGCTGGGCGGGCCCGGCCATCGTTGGCGGGCTCGCGGCCGGCGCGTTGCTGGCGGCGCCTTACGCGTATGGCGGCTACGGCGGCTATGGCTACGGCGGCTGCACGTCCTATGCGCCGATCTACGACGCCTATGGCAATTATATCGGCCAGCAGCCCGTGAGAACCTGCTAGCGAGCGGCTTCGATGCGGGTCATGCCGCCCATATAGGGGCGCAACACGTCCGGGACGGCGACTGAGCCGTCCGCCTCCTGGTAGGTTTCCAGAACCGCGACCAGCGCCCGGCCCACCGCGACGCCCGACCCGTTGAGCGTATGGACGTAGCGGGTGGACTTGGCGCCCGCGGTTTTGCTGCGGGCGTCCATCCGCCGGGCCTGAAAATCGCCGCAGATCGAGCAGGACGAGATTTCGCGAAACCGCCCCTGCCCCGGCAGCCAGACCTCGAGATCGTAGGTTTTTTGCGCGGCGAAGCCCATATCGCCCGCGCTGAGCGCCATCACCCGATAGTGCAGCCCGAGCCGCTTGAGGACCTCCTCGGCGCAGCCCGTCATGCGCTCATGCTCCTCGCCCGACTGCTCGGGCGTCGTGATCGAGACCAGCTCGACCTTCCTGAACTGGTGCTGGCGGATCATGCCGCGCGTGTCGCGCCCCGCGGCCCCCGCCTCGGCGCGGAAGGACAGGGTGCCCGCGGTGAAGCGCAAAGGGAGGGTTTTTTCGTCGACGATGCTTTCGCGCACGAGATTGGTCAGCGGCACCTCGGCGGTGGGGATAAGACCCAGGCGGCCGCTTCGAAGCACGCTCAAGCGCCCGGCGAGCGCGGCCTGCGCATCGAGCGGGTCCATGAGCGCAATCTCCTCGCCGGAGGGCGCGCGGAGAAATTCGCCCGCCACCCCCCAGAACTGGTCGTCCTCGAACTTCGGCAGTTGCGCCGTGCCGAACATCGCCGCGTCCCGCACCAAAACCGGAGGCGCGATCTCGACATAGCCGTGTTCGCTCGTATGCAGGTCGAGCATGAACTGCTCGAGCGCCCGCTCGAGCCGCGCCAGCGCGCCCTTCAACACGACAAAGCGCGCGCCCGACAGTTTCGCCGCCGTGTCGAAATCCATGAGGCCTAGCGCCTCGCCGATCTCGAAATGCTCCTTCGGCTTGTTCATCCCTTCCAGCGTCGGCCGCGCGCCCCAGCGGCGCACCTCGACGTTGTCATGCTCGTCCTTGCCGTCCGGCGTGTCGTCTGCTGGCAGGTTCGGGATCGCCGCCAACTCCGTGTCGAGCGCCGCTGTCGCTTCACGCTCCGCGGCCTCCATCTCCGGCATGGTCGCCTTGAGCTTGGCGACTTCGGCGCGATAATCGTCGGCCGCGACACTGTCCTTGCGCGCCATCGCCACGCCGATCTGCTTCGACACGGCGTTGCGCCGCTCCTGCGCCGTCTGGAGAGCGAGGATCGCCGCCCGGCGCTTCTCGTCGAGCGCGATCAGCGATCCTGCGCGAGGCTCGAGCCCGCGGCGCTCCAAACCCCTGTCGAAGGCTTGAGGATTGTCGCGGATAGCTTTGATATCGTGCATGATCAGACCTTGAGCCCGCGCCGGCGGGCCGCCACGGTGGCGCGATGGCCCTGAAGCCGCGCGCCAGCCCATAGCAGAAGCCCCGCAAAGGGCTCAACTGCGGCCTTCCGGTACGCCGGAGAGAGCCCGGAACCCGTCTAGCGGTCCCCAAATAAGTAAGGTTGACACCAGCCACGCGCGCGATGAGATGGCCCGCGCTCGGGCGGCCCCGCCGCCGCGATCGCGGTTGAGACACCCTGTGGGAGCCGCGCCATGTTCGCTTCTCGATTCGCCAGCAAGGCCGCCGCGATAATCGCGACCGGCGCGCTCATTCTCTCCAGCGCCGCGGACGCCTGCACCGGCATCCGGCTGACCGCTGCGGACGGGACCGTGGTCCACGCGCGGACGCTCGAATTCGCTATCGATCTTCATTCCGACGTGCTGGTCTCGCCGCGCGGCTTCAAGCGTGTCGGCTTGACCCCGGACGGCCAGGACGGCTTAACGTGGAAAGCGAAATACGCCAGCGTCGGGGCGAATGGCGTGGGACTGCCGATCATCATCGACGGGGTCAATGAGGCCGGGCTCGCGGCGGGCCTGTTCTACTTTCCGACCACCGCCGGCTATCCGGATTACACCCCGGCGGACGCGGCCAAGACCATCGCGCCCTGGCAGCTGGGGTCGTGGATCCTCGACAATTTCGCCAGCGTCGACGAGGTCAAGGCCAACATCGGCTCGATCCTCGTCGCCGCGACGGTGCTCAAGCAATGGGGGTTTTCGCCGCCGGTCCATGCGATCGTCCATGACGCCTCGGGCAAGAGCATCGTCATCGAATATGTCGGGGGCAAACTCAACGTCTACGACAACCCGCTTGGCGTCATCACCAATTCGCCCGGCTTCGACTGGCACATGACCAATCTCCGAAATTACGTGAACTTCTCGCTCGACAACCACCCGCCGATCAAGCTCGGCTCAGTCAAGCTCGAGCCGTTCGGCCAGGGCTCAGGCATGCTGGGCATGCCCGGCGACTTCACACCGCCGTCGCGCTTCGTGCGCGCCGTCGCGTTCAGCCAGTCCGTGCTTGAACCCAAGACTGGCGATGAGGCGGTGCTGACGGCGTTTCATATTCTCAACAACTTCGACATTCCGAAAGGCTCGGCGCGCGAAGCGGAGAAAGACGAGCATGGCAACATCCTCGCCGACTACACCCTCTGGACGGCCGCGAGCGACCTTAAGACCAAGCGCTATTACTTCCGCACGTACGAAGACAGCCGCATCCGCATGGTCGATCTCATGAAAATGGACCTCAACGCCAAGGACCTCGTGGCTTTCTCGATGCATGGCGAAGAGGCGATCCAGCAGCTGAATCCTTAAAGCGCGGTTTGTCCGAGAAGCCGAGACGGCTTCAGCGTTCGTGAGCGCCGGCGGAAGGCTTGCGTTATATTACCTTAGTGCAATGTTATATAATTCCGCGGCCGTTGCAGAAAAATGACCCTAAGCGACTGAAAACATTGAATCGCGCGCAAAATCGAACACTGGGCGGGCGCGTATAATTTGAGAGCCTGCTCGCGCGGCGCGAACATGGCCTTTACGGCGAACCTTCCGGCTTTGGCGCCTGCCGAGCGCGACCCGGCGCCCCCCGCTGGACGTCAGTCGGTCAGGCTCTCCAGAAGCCGGGCCGCCTGCGGCTTCAGCGCTGCGCAGGTCATGGCCCGGGCGAAGCGTTCGGCGTCCCGCCGATCCGGATTGGCGCGAAGGCGGGCGAGTTCGTCCTTCTCCCGTTCGCACGCGCTCGGGTCCGCCGCCGGGCTGTCGCCCGGCGCCACGACCGCGCGGACATCGTTGGGTTTCGCCGGCAGCGCCGCAGACGCTTCTCCCAGCAGCGGACGCTGGCTCGGCTTGTCGGGGGTGAGGTTGAGGCTTTCCATGAGCAGGCGCGCCTGGGGCCGCAGCCGCTCGCATTGAAGGCCGCGCCAGAAGGCCTCGGCCGCGTCGGTCGAGGGCTGGGCCCGCAGGCGATCGAGCGCCTCCTGCTCGGCGCTGCAGTCGCTGGCCGGTTCGGCCGCCTTGGCTTGCGCCGCCGGAGGCGGACTAGGTTTCGGCCGCGGAGCGGCAAGCGCGAATCCGAGGCTCTCCATCAGGCGCGCAAGTTGCGGCCGCAATGGCTCGCAACCGAGTTCGGAGGCGAATCGCTCGGCCTCGTCGCTGGCGGGATTGGCGCGCAGACGAACGAGGCGGTCCTCGTCGCGCTTGCAGATCTCGTCGGCCGAGAGCGGCGCGACCGCCATCCGCGACGCCTCCACTTTCTGATCGGCGAGGAGCTTGTCGACCTCCGCCCGAGCCAGCCGCGCGTAAGACCCGTCGGGATGAACGGCGAGGAAGGCGCGCCAGCCGTCGAGCGAGTCGACCTGCCCGGCCGTCCGGTAGTCCGAGGCCTCGTGAGTATCCGCGCTCGGCGGCGCGGCGGCGGGTGCGCTCGGCGAAGGGACGAGGGCCGCGCTCGGCGGCGGAACAGCAGGCGCGCTCGGCGCCTCGGCGACCGCTGGCACGAGCGCGATCGTGTCGCCGCCCAGCGACCCGTAGACGAAAGGCTCCTGACGGTGATTGGTCGCGCGCAACACGTCGTCGCGCACCTTGCCGAGCGCGAGCCGGATATCGAGGCCCGGCCGTGCGATATATTTGAGGAGCGCGGTGGTGAATGGGCTGTTCGCGCCATCGCCGTCATAAGAGACAGAGCCGGCCTTGGCGGCAAAGGCGATCAGCGTGTCGGCGACCCCCTGGTCGACGCCCGCAAGCCCCATTGACACGCCCCGCGTCACCCGCGCGTCGTCGGCCGTTGGATGAAACGGATTTTCCCGGCAGGCGTCGAGAATGATAAGGCTCAGCTTTTTGACATGGCCCGCGGCGACGAGAATCCGGTCCAGCGACACCGTCTCATCGTCTATGTCGAAGGTGCTGGTCAGTTTCGCATCGACAGGGATGAGGTAGTTCACGCCGCCGTATTCCAAACCATGTCCGGAATAGTAGACAACCGCGACGTCGGCGTTCGCCGCCCGGTCGACGAACTCGCGAACGGACCGCTTGAACTCGACGACGCCGAGATTGAGCCGCAGGTCGACGACGTCGAATCCGGCTTTCTTCAGAAGGGCGCCGATCGCGTTGGCGTCATTGACCGGGTTGGTCAGGACGCCTGCGTTCTCGTATTTGCCGTTGCCGATGACGAGCGCGATCCGCCGCTCGGCAAAGGCGGCCGTCTGCGTCGCCAGGGTGAGCCCGAGCGCAAACGCCAAAAGGACCACGCATCTGACCACCACGCTCATCGGCCAACCCCGCCGTCCCCGTAACCTCCGACTTTAGGGAACGAGCAAAAAGACATTTCCATGATGTTCAGCAAACGTCAATTCAGGTCTCTCGCGATCCGGAACCCATTCGCGTAGTACCGAACATCCTCATCATAGCGAAAACGCGCTGGAGACTGGATGGCGTGCGCCTTGTCGGCGAACGAACCGCCCCGCAGAACACGCAGCGAGCAGTCCCCGCTCATCCAGGCCGATCCGTCGTTCGGCGCGCCCCGGTAGGACGGGTTCCAGCAATCCTCCACCCACTCGGCGGCGTTGCCGGCCGTGTCATATAGGCCAAAGGCGTTCGGCCGGAACGAGCCCACGACCGCCGGCCTGCCGGTCTCGCTCACCCCGCAATCCGCGCATTGAGCCCGTCCAGTCCCGACCTCCTTCCCCCACCAGAAGGGAGCGCTCGAGCCTCCGCGGCCGGCATATTCCCATTCGGCTTCGGCCGGCAGCCGATAGGGCTTTCCGGTCGTCTTCGCGAGCCAGGCGACGAATTCCTTGGCGTCATCCCAGCTGACATTCGTCACGGGATGATCTCCCCGCCCCCAGGCCGGATCGGGAGGACTATATTTGCATCCCCCCGCCGCGACGCACTTGTCCCATTCCGCGAAAGTCACCTCGCGACGGCCAATCGCGAAGTCTTTCTTCAGCGTGACTTTGTGAGTCGGCGCCTCGGCCGGCTTGGCGCTCGAGCCCATTTGGAATTCGCCGGCCGGGACGACGACGAGCTCGACGCAACCGGGGCAGTCGCGAAAGGTCTCCCCGGGCAGGCGTGGCGCGCCGGACTCGGCGGCTGAAGCTGCGCCGGCCCATAGCGCGAATGCTATGAGTCCCAACGCCGCGCCAGCGTTCGCCAAACGAGTCTGCGACCGGAGTTGCGCGATGTCTGCTCTCCACCACCTGCGCCGCATGACCGCCCCGCGCGCCCTATTTCCCAAAACTATCAACTGGGTGAAGCCCTAACACGAAGCCTCGAGGAAAGCCGCCGATTCGAACTATATCTTGCGAGCTTTACAATTTCACCGATCGAGATAACAAATTGTCAGTGGGTTGCGCTAGGGCGAGTGGCCCGGCCACGCGAGCCGGTCGCCGGAGCGGGACTCCACGGGGCAAGACTATAAAATAATTGGGGAGTTCAATCATGAGGCTGACGGTTTGGGCGACGATCGCGGCATTTAGCGGCCTTCTCTTCGCCTCCCCCGCCCTTTCGCAGTCCGCGCTCAAGGGAGGGCCGACTCCATCCCCGCCCGGCGCCAAGGTTGAATTCATCGACCTCAAGGACGGCGCGGTCATCGGCCCAAAAACGACGGTTCATTTCGGGTTGCATGGGATGGGAATCGCGCCGGCCGGAACGAAGAAGGCCAATTCCGGCCATCACCATCTGCTGATCGACACGGACCTGCCGCCTCTCGACCAGCCGATCCCGAACGACGAGAACCATCTCCACTTCGGCGCCGGCCAGACGGAAACGGAGCTTTCGCTCTCGCCCGGCCCGCACACGCTGCAGCTCTTGCTTGGCGACGCGGATCACATTCCCCACACGCCGCCGGTCTATTCCGACAAGTTTCATGTGACGGTGGTCGAAAAGCCGCCGGCCGCCGCTCAGATTGCGCAAGCCTCGCCGCCAGGAACCCGCCACCCGTCGCCCCCAGGCGCGCGCGTCTACATCGTCTCACCGACGAGCGGCTCCTACGTGCCGACCACCTTCACGGTCCGCTTCGGACTTGAGAAGATGGGCGTCGCCCCGGCCGGCGTAGACAAGCCGAACTCGGGACATCACCATCTGCTCATCGATACGCCGCTGCCGCCGCTCGATCAGCCGATCCCGAACGACGAGAATCACCTGCATTTCGGAGCCGGCCAAACCGAAGCGACCGTGACCCTGCCTAGGGGCCGGCACACGCTTCAATTGCTGCTCGGAGACGCGGCGCACATTCCACACCAGCCGGCGGTCTACTCCGATGTGGTGGTGGTCTATGTCGGCATGTCGCCGCCGAAACCTCGGGTGCGACATCATCGGCGCTCCTATTTCCACGGGCGAACTTAAGGCGAAGCGCTCGCCGGCCACTGCGGCGGCTGGCTGACGGGCGGCTTAACGGGTGTAGACGGCGGCGAGTGGGCTTATCGACAGCCGCCGGTCACTCGCCCAGCGGCTCAAACCGAAATCCGAAGGTCAGGTCGGGGTGTTGGCGGCCGCCTGCGCTTGCGCTCTCGCTCGCCGCCTCTCGACCCATTTGACCGCGATCACCGATCCCTCATAAAGGGCCAGCATTGGCAAGGCGAGCGAGGTCATGCTGATGAGGTCGGGCGGGGTGAGGATGGCCGCAAGCCCGACCACCGCCACGATCGCGTATCGCCGCATCTTAATGAGATAGGCGGAATCGACGATTCCAACGTGACCGAGAAGGGTCAGGACGACAGGGAGTTGGAAGGCGATTCCAAAGGCGAAGATGAGCGTCATGATGAGCGACAGATATTCGCTCACCTTCGGCAGAAGCTCGATCGTCGCCTCGCCCGGCACGTCGACCTGCTGCAGCGACACCGAAAAGCGGATGAGCAGCGGCATGACGGCGAAATAAACGAGCAGCGCCCCCATGAGGAAGAAGATGGGGGTCGCGATCAGGTACGGCCGAAAGGCCTGCCGCTCGTTACGGTACAGGCCTGGGGCGACGAACTTGTAGAGCTGCATGGCGATGACCGGAAAGGCGATCACCGCCGCGCCGAACATGCTGAGCCGGATGTTGGTGTAGAACTGCTCGAGAAAATGGGTGGCGATCAGCGTCGCCTTGTCGGCCCCGACCACGCGCACATAAGGATAGGTAAGGATATTGTAGATGTGGCGGGAAAAGAAGAAGCAGACGATAAAGGCGGCGAAAAACGCATAGAGCGACCTGATCAGGCGAGCGCGCAGCTCGATCAGGTGGTCCATCAACGGCGCCTTGGTGGCGTCGATGTCCTCCTGGCTCATTCCGCCGCGCTTCTCCGGGCGGCGGGCGCCTCGGGCTCTGCCTCAGTCGCGGCCTGAACAACCGCCCCACTGGGTTCCGCTTCGGTCAGCGCAATCTCCGGACTGGCGATTTCTGGCCCAGCGATCTCCGGGACGACAGATTCTGGGGCGACGGACGCAAGGCTGGCGGGCTCTGCGGCGCCGGTGGAGGTCGCCGCGGCCTTCGTCACGTCGTCACGCACCATGGCGACCGGATCGAAGCTCGTATCAATCTTCGCCTGATCGTTGATCGCCTGGAATTCCTTTTTCACACTCTCGAGGTCCGCCTCGCGCTCGACCTCGCGCATGGCCTCCATGAACTGGCCCTGAAACTCGGCCGCCATACGCCGCATTTTTCCCATCGTCTGCCCGACGGTGCGCATCACCCGCGGCAAGTCCTTCGGCGGAATCACCGCCAAAGCGACAATGGCGACAATGATCATCTTACTGATGTCAAACTCGAACATGGATCACCGGACCAGCCGTCCTCGGACCGTCAGACAGCCGCGCGCCGCCTGCTGTCGGCGGGCTCACGACTGAAAGCGCGGGGTTCAGCTGACCTTGTGGACGTCGTTCGTCTCGACGCCGACGCGATTCTCGAGCGGTCGGGGCGTGACCGTCGAGGCCGTCGTCGGCTCATCGTCGTCAGCAAGGCCTTTCTTGAACGATTTCACGCCCTTGGCGACATCGCCCATGAGGTCCGAAATCTTGCCCTTGCCGCCGAACAGCAGAAGCGCGACCGCGCCAAACAACATCCAGTGCCAAATGCTAAAGCTACCCATGGCTTTATCCCATCGCGCGCCGCCCGGGCCTTGCCGCCGGCGCCTCCTCTCTTTGCCCCGAACCTAAGCGCCCAACAAGGCAAAAACAAGCTTGCCTTCATGCGAAACGCGACATAGGCGAGGTCGCCCGCCGGGCGGTTCCCACGCCGCGCGCGGGCGAGCCGAGGAGTTTCGCGCCGCCATGAGCCAGACCGCCAGACGCCTGAAAGAGATGGGCGTCGTTTTGCCCAAGCCCGCGGCCCCGGTCGCGAATTACGTTCCTTCGGTTCGCGCGGGATCGCTTTTGTTCGTCTCCGGCCAGTTGCCGTTGGGGGAAGACGGAAAGCTGAGCGAGCGCCACCAGGGCAAGCTTTCGGCCGATTCCGAAATCGACGCCGCGCGCGAAGCGGCGAGGCTCTGCGCCATCAATGTGCTGGCCCAGGCGCATGCGGCGCTTGGCGATCTCGACAAGGTGAGGCAGGTCGTGCGGCTGGGCGGATTCTTCAGCGTCGAAACGAGCTTCGACGCCCTCGGCCAGGCGATGAACGGCGCGTCCAACCTCGTCGTTGAACTGTTCGGAGACAAAGGCCGCCATGCGCGGACCACGCTCGGCGTCGCGCACCTGCCGCTCAATGCGCTGGCCGAGGTCGAAGCTGTGTTCGAGATCGAGGTGTGAGGCCGGTTAACGCCCCTTCGTGGCTTGTCGGGCGTCCGATCGCCCACCGCGGCCTGCATGACGAAGCCAAGGGCGTGATCGAAAACACGCTTCGGGCGGCCGAGGCGGCGATCGCCGGCGGTTTCGCCATCGAATGCGACATCCAGTTGAGCGCCGACGGAGAACCCATTGTTTTCCACGATGAAACGCTGGATCGTCTTACCGGCGCGTCCGGCCCCGTCTCCGGGTTAAGAGCAGCAGAGATCGCGAAAGTTCGCATTAACGGCGCCGGTGAGCCGCCGCCGACTTTCGCGTCGTTTCTCAACCAGATCGCCGGCCGGACCCCGATCATCTGCGAGCTCAAGAGCCGGTTCGACGGCGACTGGCGCATCGCCGACCGGGCCGGCGCCCTCGCCGCCGCTTATGACGGTCCGCTCGCGTTCAAGAGCTTCGACCATGATCTCGCCGCTTATCTTCAGCTGCGCCGCCCGCACATGCGCCCGCCGCGAGGCCTCTGCCCGATTGGCTTCCTCGGGCAGGCCTCCTACGACGGCTCGGACTGGGATTTCCTCACGTCCGAGCACAAGCGCGACCTGACTGACCTCGACCATTACGACCGCGCCCGCCCGGATTTTCTCTCCTGGAGCGTCGACGACCTGCCCCATAAGATCCCGTTCCTGGTCAAGGAATTGACCGGCGCGCCGATCTTGGCCTGGACCTTGCGAACCGCCGAACAGCGAGAGGCGGCGCACAAATGGGCCGATCAGATCGTTTTCGACGGCGATCCCGAGGCCAATAGGTCCTGGCGGCGTCTGAGTTACATGGGAATGTCCGCATAATTCGACGGGAACATCGCCCGCTTCGTCTGTTCGTCCGTATCGCGCTTGAACGGATGGTCCGTGCCGACCGCCTTCGCCCGCGCCGCCGCCGGGCGCGCCTCCACTTTCTCGAACATGCGCTTGAGATTCGGGAAGGCGGCGAGAGCATCGTCCGCGCCGGGCAGCACCCGAGAGGCGCGCCCAAGCCAGCCCCATGCCGACATGTCGGCGATCGAATAATCCTTGCCAAGGATAAAGTCGCGGCCCTCCAGATGGCGATCGAGAACGCGGTAGTGCCGCTCGATCTCGCGCCGGTAGCGGTTGATGGCGTAGGGAATTTTCTCCGGCGTCGCGTGCTGGAAATGCACCGCCTGCCCCGAGAAGGGGCCGACGCCCGAGGAGATGAAGAAGAGCCACGACAGAAGCTCGGGCCGGTCGGCGGGAGTGCCGATGAAGCGGCCGGCTTTTTCGCCGAGATAGAGCAGAATCGCGCTCGAATCGAACACCCGCGCCTCGCGTCCGCCCGGCCCTTCGGTGTCGACGATCGCGGGCAGCTTGCCATTTGGATTGATGGCGCGAAAGGCGGGCGTGTGCTGCTCGCCCTTCGCCGTATCGACGGGAATGACTTCGTACGGCTGCCCGAGTTCCTCCAGAAGCAGCGCGACCTTCGCCGGATTGGGCGTTGGGTGGAAATAGAAGCGGATCAAGGCGTCTCTCCGAGTTGTGCGCCGTTGGCCGAGCGGCGTCTCGGCCAACGGAAGCGGGCAAGCTAGGAAGTCTTGGCCCAGGGGCCAAGACAATTTCAGGTGATGGACCACGCGACCCACGATTGCGCCTGAAAAAGGCCGCGCCTAGTCTGGAACCCGCACGAGGAACCGCAAGCTTGGCCGCGTTCAAGACCATCCGCGCCCGCGCCGAGAAGCGCAAGGGCGGCGCTGAAGCGCTCGCCCGAGTGCTGGGGGCGAGGCCAGATCCGAAGGCGCTGCGCGAGCTCGGCGACCGAAGCGTGCTCGCCGAAATGACGAAGCGGGTGTTCTCGGCCGGCTTCGCCTGGAGCGTGATCGAAGCGAAATGGCCGGGCTTCGAGGAGGCCTTCCTCGGCTTCGAGCCCAGGCGGCTTTTGGCGGAGCCCGACGAGTTCTGGCACAAGCTCACCATGGACGCGCGCATCGTCCGCAACGGCGCGAAAATCATGTCGGTGCGCGACAACGCGCGCTTCATTCTCGACGTGGCGAAGGCGCATGGCTCGTTCGGCAAGTTCCTGGCCGACTGGCCGCCCTCCGACGAGGTCGGGCTGCTCGAGGTTCTGGCCAAGCGCGGCAGCCGGCTCGGGGGCGCCACAGGCCAGATGCTGCTGAGGTTTCTCGGCTATGACGCCTTCGTCGCGTCGAAGGACGTGGCCGCGTGCCTACGCGACGCCGGCCTCGACATCGCCGAGGCGCCGACCTCGAAGGGCGACCTGAAGCTCATTCAGGAGCAGTTCAACGCCTGGGCCAAAGAGACCGGCCTGCCCTACCGCCATCTGTCGCGTATCTGCGCCATGTCGATCGGCGATAATTATGAGGGCGATCGGTACGGCCACGGGGAGACGTGAGGGCGCAGAACGACCCGCTTCATCGTCGTCATCGCGAGCAGCACAGCTGCCGGGCGATCCACTCTAGCCGAGGCCGCACCAGCCCCCTGGCACGCATAAACCGCTCGCGAGTACATCTCCAACTCGTCCAACGCGCCGGTCAGCTCCGCAGCGCAAGAACACGTAGAAGAATTGCGCGGCCACCATGCGACAGGCGATCGTAGAACAGTTCGGAGAGTCGGTCGCCCCGCGTCCTCACTGAGAGCCGCATCCGCAGCTCGCGGGCGCGATGCGGCGAGCAATAGAGAAAATCCCGGCGCAGCCGTCGCAGGCGGCTTCCATATCCTCTGACATCGGCGCTTGTGTAGGCCTCCATCAGGGTGCGGATCAGATAGTCGTCACTCGGGTCCGGATAGCGTTCGTGGGCGACGCTCGATGTTCGGATGTCAGGTTCCTCGGTCGACAGAAACGTGTTCGACCGGCTGAGCCCGTTGGACACGTCTCTCGCGTCCTTGTCGAAGTCTCCATAGTTCACATAAGGCAGCGCGGCGAGCTCCTGCCGCAAAGTCTCGAGCGTCTCCGTGCCGATGGTGACGCCGTCGCCAGCCTCGGTGTCGAGCCTGTAGGCGCGCACCGTTATGTAGAGATCGCCCCAGAACTTGTCCCACGGCGCCGTCCCAGTGCGGTTGGCCGATGGGTTCTTGCGAACGGTGTAGGCGGTCTGGGTGAGATAGGCGGCCAACTCTCCCATGTGCCGCGTCACGGTCCCGTCGGGATCGTAGAGGTCGATCATCGCGTGCACGCATTCGTGCAGCAAGAGCGCCCGATCGTCGTCGTTGGCGGGCGGCGATTTCTGCTGCGTGAGAAGAATGTCGGTCGCCTGGTCGTAGAAGGCGAGATCGGAGGAGCCGCCCTGCACCAGAATATTGCCGAGGCGAATGTTGTCGCGAACGGACCTCAGATATTCGCCTTTGACATGAACCTTGTCGGCGGTGAACTCGATGCCCAGCGCCACCGGATCATCGAGCGTGTTCAGGACGTCGTCTTGGGTCAGCGGCATGACCAGCCCCCTTGCGGATTTCTTGACGGCGTAACGCAGTCATCCTCATTGCCGCCCGGACATCTGATATTGCAGCAGGCAAGCCGCGTAAGTGACTTCCGTCACAATTCACGGGCGCGTGGTTCCGTTTGGTCGGTACTTCGTTCCTCGCCGCACCCAGCCCCTTGCCTCACCGCCGCGCCCGCCCGGCCGCCAAAAGCGACCTGAGCGCGTCCAGCGTGTCGGCTTCCGCGACCGGCTTGTCACGCCGCCAGCACAGCATGCGGGGAAGCGGACGGCGACGCCGCTCTTGTGGCGCTTGCTCGGCGCAATGCCCTCGAAGCCAAGCTCGAACACCTGAGTCGGCTGGACGCTGCGCACGGGCCCGAAGGTTTCGACGGTGGAGCGGCGAACGATTGAATCCATCTCGCGGATCTCCGCGTCCGTGAGCCCCGAATAGGCCTTGGCGAACGGCGCCAGCTCCCGGCCCCCGACTTCTTCGCCCGCGCTCCAGACGGCGAAAGTGTAATCGGTGTAGACGCCCGAGCGGCGCCCGTGCCCGCGCTCGGGCGTAGATCACGACCGCGTCGACGCTCATCGGGTCGAGCTTCCACTTCCACCACACGTCCGTGCGGTCGCCGCCCTTGCGCCGGCCGATACCGTAAGCGCCCTCGCGCGCCTTCGCCTCCGCGAACAGGCGATCGACGAGGGCTTCGAGCAGAGCGCGGCGCGCATACTGCGGCTCAGCGCGCAGCATGGCGACGATGTCGGCGGCGGGCAGGCGTAAGGGACGCGACTTAAGGGACCCCGCTCCATGAGCCGTCCACCCGCTCCCAGAGCCGCATCGTGTCCGGTCCGTAGACAGCGGTTTCGACGGGCCGATAGCGTGATCCGTCGACCAGGGCGGCGCGCGCCTCAGGGTCGAGCGTGGCAACGCCCGGCCGGCCGAGCGGCTTCTCCGCCGTGATGAGCGCCACTTCGTCGGCGAGGCCGAGCGCGATGAGGCGGGCGGCGACCCGCGGGCCGCCTTCGCTGAAGACGCGGGTGATGCCGCGGAGGCTGAGCGCGCTCAGCGCATGGCGGAGATCGACATGGGCCTCCGCGTCCAATGGAACACGTTCGATCATCGCGCCCGCTTCCTCAAGCCGCGAGGCGAGTTCGTGCGGCGCCGCCGCGCCGGCGATGATCAGAGTTGCAGCCTCGCTGGCGGTCGCGGCGAGACGGGAGCGCTCGGGCAGACTGAGATGGGTGTCGAGCACGACGCGCAGCGGCTTGCGATCGACGCCCGGCAACCGCACCGTCAGCGCCGGGTCGTCGATGAGCGCCGTCTCGATCCCCACCATGATCGCCTCGTGGCTGGCGCGCATCATCTGGACCCGGAGGTCGGCGATGGGGCCGGTGATGCGCAGGCGCGCGTCATTGGCGCCGGCGGCGGCGAAACCGTCCGCCGTCTCGGCGAGCTTCAGCGTCACGCACGGGCGCGCCGCCGTCACGCGCAGGATATGGCCGAGGTGGTCGCGGCGCGCCTGGGCGGCCCCTGCGCCGACCGAGACGGCGATCCCCGCTTCTCTTAAGCGCGTATGCCCCTTGCCGCCGACGAGCGGATTGGGGTCCTCCATCGCCGAGACGACGCGGGCCACGCCGGCCGCGATGATGGCGTCGGCGCACGGGCCCGAGACGCCGAAATGCGAACAGGGCTCGAGCGTCACATAAAGCGTCGCGCCGCGCGCCGCCTCTTGAGCCTGATCGATGGCGATCCGCTCGGCGTGCGGCCTTCCTCCGGGCGCCGTGGCCCCCCGCCCGACGACGGCGCCGTCCTTCACCAGGATCGCCCCGACCGCGGGATTGGGGGCCGTGAGCCCAAGCGAGCGCGATCCCAGATTGAGCGCCGCCTCCATCCAGCGCAGATCCTCTCGCGGGTCTGCGGCTGCGCCTTCGCTCATGAAGCGGGCGCGTCCCGGCGCTGCCGTCGCGCCTCGCGCGCCGGGACGGGATCAGGCTCAACCTCGGGCTCAGCCTCCAGTTCGCCGACTATGGCGTTGAAGTCGCGCGCCTCGCGGAAGTTGCGGTAGACGGAGGCGAAGCGAACATAGGCGACGTCATCGAGCGCCTTCAGGCCCTCCATCACCAGTTCGCCGATGCGCTCGGTCGGGATGTCGCCGTCGGTCTGGCTTTCGAGCTGGCGGACGACGCCGTTGATCATGCGCTCCACCCGATCGGGCTCGACCGAGCGCTTGCGCAGCGCGACCTGGACCGAACGGACGAGCTTGTCGCGGTCGAACGGCGCGCGGCGGCCGTTCTTCTTGACCACCATGAGTTCGCGCAGCTGCACGCGCTCGAAGGTGGTGAAGCGGCCGCCGCAATCGGGGCAGATGCGCCGCCGGCGGATCGAGGAGGAATCGTCGGTCGGCCGCGAGTCCTTCACTTGCGTATCGAGGCCGCCGCAATAGGGGCATCGCATCTGAGCCCGCCCTTCAAAAGTTCCTTTCGGCGCCCTAGTAGATCGGGAACCGCCGGGTGAGTTCGGCGACGTCCCCACGCACCTTCTCTTCCACCGCTACATTCCCCGATTCGCCGTTCCGCGCCAAGCCATCGAGGGTCTCGACGACCAACCGGCCGACCTGGGCGAACTCTTCCGTTCCGAACCCGCGCGACGTGGCCGCCGGCGATCCGAGACGAATGCCCGACGTCACCATCGGCTTTTGCGGATCGAACGGGATGCCGTTCTTGTTGCAGGTGACGTCGGCGCGGTCGAGGGCGGCTTCGGCCGCCTTGCCGGTCAGGCCCTTGGGCGTGAGGTCCACCAGCATCAGGTGGTTGTCGGTGCCACCCGTCACAAGCTTGTAGCCTCCGGCGAGGATCGGCTCGGCCAGCGCCTTGGCGTTGGCGACCACGGCGTGGGCGTAAGCCTTGAATTCGGGGGTCAGCGCCTCGTGGAACGAGACCGCCTTGGCGGCGATGACATGCATCAGCGGTCCGCCCTGGAGCCCGGGGAAGATCGCCGAGTTGATCTTCTTGGCGAGATCCGCATCATTGGTGAGGATCATGCCGCCGCGCGGGCCTCGCAAGGTCTTGTGCGTGGTCGTCGTGACGACATGGGCGTGCGGGAACGGCGAGGGATGGGCGCCGCCGGCCACGAGGCCAGCGAAATGGGCGATGTCGACGACGAAATAGGCGCCGACCGCGTCGCAGATCGCCCGGAAGCGGGCGAAGTCCCAATGGCGGGCATAGGCTGAGCCGCCGGCCATGATGAGCTTGGGTTTATGCTCGCGCGCCAGAGCCTCGACCTGATCCATGTCGATCCGATGCGTCGTCCGATCGACCCCATAAGCGGCCACCTTGAACCAGCGGCCCGACATATTGACCGGCGAACCATGGGTGAGGTGTCCCCCCGCCGCGAGGTCGAGGCCCATGAAAACATCGCCGGGCGCCATGAGCGCCATGAACACGCCCTGGTTGGCCTGGCTGCCGGAATTGGGCTGGACGTTGGCATGAGCACAGCCGAACAGGCGGCAGGCGCGCTCGATCGCCAGATTTTCCGCAATGTCGACGAACTGGCAGCCGCCGTAATAGCGTTTGCCGGGATAGCCTTCCGCGTATTTGTTGGTGAGGACCGAGCCCTGCGCCTCGAGCACCGCGCGCGACACGATGTTTTCGGAGGCGATGAGTTCGATGCCGTCGCGCTGACGGCCGAGCTCGAGCGCGATCGCGCGGGCGATCTCCGGATCGGCGTCGGCGAGCGAAGCGGAAAAGAACGAGTTCGAACGCACGGCGAGCGGGGCGGAAACGTTCATCGGCGAACCTTCCATGGAAAACGAGGCTTGGCCAAGAGGGCGAGCGGCGCGGCCATAGCACGGGCCGCCTGCCGGCAAAAGAGATACGGTCTCGGGTCAGAGCCCAATCAGCGTGAGCGGCTCGAGTTTTGAGAGAGGCATGTGGCGCCGCTTGAGCAATGCCACGAGAGTCTATGCGTTCGCGGCGAAGAGGTCCCACGACCCCGGCAAACCTTTAAGCTCATGCGTTCCACGGGCAGAGAATCTTAGACCTGCACCCGCAACGAGGTCAGTGACTACTCGGGAAACAACAACTTCGCCGGAATCGGCCTTCGCCATAACACGAGCGGCGGCATGAACTGCAATACCGCCTACATCTCCGTTGCGCACCTCGATCTCACCAGTATGGATTCCCGCACGTATCGGCAATCTGAGGCCATTCATTGTGGTCCGGAATGCAAGTGCACAATGCACAGCACGCCCCGGACCGTCAAAAGTAGCCAGAATTCCGTCGCCCGTCGATTTGATCAGCTTTCCCCGATGCTGCATCACAAGTCGCTGGGCTTCGCGGTCGTGCTCGTCAAGCGCCTCACGCCAATGCCGATCGCCCATCTCGACCGCCCGCCGCGTTGAATCGGCTATGTCGGTAAACAGCACTGTCGCTAACACCCGGTCGACAGTAGGCGCAGGCGCCTCTCGGTGGCCGGTAACGAACTCCTCAATGTCGCCGCACAAAGATAGCTGATCGCCTGGAAAAATTAAGTGGTCGCTACAGTCTGCATACTCGACGAATTTGGCTCCGGGAATGTGCGAAGCTAAAAACCTTCCGTTCTCGATCGCCACCAGATCCGCTTGACGGTGCAGCACGAGGGTTGGCGCACGGACCGCGGAGAGAACGTCTCGCACGTCGATCTCCACATTGTACTGAAACATCACCTTAAGCGCGCCGGGACTGAAGGTTAATCGTTCTAACTTAGCGTATTGTCTGACGACCTCGGGACTGTTTGCATAGCTCGGCAGAAAATAGCGGATGGACACACCCGTTCCCCAGTTGCCCACCCATAGTTCTTCTATACTTCGAAGAATTTCATCTTTTGATAACCTGAAAGGGTAATCCGGAGCGCCGGCAAACCGCGCAAAGCTGCCGAATAGCACTAGATGCGAGACACGCTTGGGATAAGTCGCCGCGAACATGATGCTTATTGGACCGCCCTCAGAGCAGCCGAGCAGTACGGCGCGTCGCGACCCGACCGCGTCCATGATGGCTCGGATGTCGTCGATGCGCTGCTCAAAAGACGGCATGCCAAGGTAGCGATCCGATAAACCTTGGCCGCTCTTGTCAAAAGTTATCACCCGGGCAAACGTAGCAAGGCGCCGCAAGAAATTCGTATATCCGGGAAGGTCGTGAAGAAACTCCAAGTGCGCAATCATTCCCGGGACGAAGATCAGGTCAATCGGCCCGCTGCCCATAATCTGATAGGCGAGATTTAGCCCGCCGCTTCGGGCGTAGCGTGTTTCCGGGAGATCGAGCGTGCTCATTGATCGCACCTCTTGCCATGGCGCATATTCAACGGATTGCCGTGCCCATTCAAGGCTGCACCGCTGCACTGAAGACCGAAACGGTCGGGGCGTCATGAGAGCAGTAGCGCTTCGGGTTGGCGAGGGACGAAGAGCGATCCAGGGATCGGCAGGCGCCTCGCGCTTTCTCAATCGCGACCTCGGATTTGATCAGGGGGGCGATGGCGACGGCGCCGTCCAAGCGCCAGGCTTGTCTAGCTGGAGCGGCTGTTCCGTCTCGCTCGCGATCATGCCGCGAGGCCGTGGTTCTGATAGAAAACCGACACTTTCCTCGCCAAACGACAGATGGTGTTCTGCGTTTGTTTACAGGACCCGAACGAAAGCCCGTCGCTTGATTCCGCCGAAACCCGTCTCCGGCCGTCGTTCGCCGCGACCGCTTCGTCGCTGCGAGCAGGGCCGCGCAGCACAAAAGGCGACCGCGAGTGGCGGATCATCAGCCTCTTGAACCGCGGCGTCTCCGTCGTTGAAACGGCGGAGCGCGAAGGCCTTTCGATGAGCCGTATGCGCCGCCTCGTTAGGTGATCTAGGCGGAGCGCATGCCCCAGCCGCCGGGCGAATTCCTGTAGGTCGGCCGACTCGACGAGGCGCTGTTTCTATCCTGTAGCGCCATCTACAACTCGGCGAGGCGGGCGAACTTGGACGCATTGATTGGGTGGTGAAAATCGTGCGCGAGCTCGACCGCTGTCACGGTTTTTGGCTTCCCGAGGCGCCGCGCCCAGAAGCCGCTTCGCGCTGCCCCCGGTCGTGTCCCGACTGATGGTGTAGGTCGGCGGGAGCAAGGCGCTTGCGAAGCGCGCTGTTGATAGCGCTGTAGCGAGCGAGCGGCTTGCGGCGGTCACCGGCGGTTCGCCGGTAGGATCGGGTTGCGAATCAACGAACGCAACCGAGGAACCTCCGATGACCGACGAG
>DASXES010000012.1:0-3848 GCA_036489975.1 Roseiarcus sp. | reverse complement strand
TTTGGCCGCACCATATTGTCGATGAGCCTTGTGATCGCGCCGGTCTTCGGGTCGAGGCGATAGACGTGGCAGCCGTCGATATCGGGCGTCGCCGGGTCGCCCTCGTTGTCGCCGTCGATGCCGTAAGCCGGGTCGGTGAACCAGATCGAATCGTCGGATTTCACCACGGCGTCGTTCGGCGAGTTGAAGCGCTTGCCCTCCCACTTGTCCGCAAGCACCTTGATCGAGCCATCGAACTCAGTGCGGGTCACGCGGCGCGTCAGATGTTCACAGGTGACAAGCCGGCCCTGGTTGTCGACGGTGTTGCCGTTCGAGTTGTTGGAGCCCTGCCGGAAAACGGACACCTGGCCCGATTCCTCGACGAAGCGCATCATCCGGTTGTTGGGAATGTCGGACCAGATGAGATAGCGGCCAGCCGCGAACCAGGCCGGGCCTTCCGCCCAGACCGCGCCGGTCCAATGGCGGGTCACTCGCATGTAGCCGGCGAACAGCGACCCGAAGCGTTTGTCGAGCGTGACGAGATCCGTGCCTTCGACTTGCCCGTGGAACATATTTGCCTCCCCCCAAATTGCTGTGGCGACTGTGCGGTTAAGGTTGGCGCCTTCGGCGCGTAAGGGCAAGAGCGGCGCCGCCCGCCCGCCCGTCAAGGAAAAGTGAGGACTGGCACAATGAAATCCTCGCAACTAAACGCGCGGCTAGGCTTGCGGCGTGCGCCGACATCCTCCACATTGATGGTCATGAATCGCTCGCCAGCGCGGGGCGACGCCTCGCGGCTTATTGCTGTTCTTGGCCCGACGAATACGGGCAAGACGCATTTGGCGGTCGAGCGCATGCTGGGACATGCCTCCGGCATGATCGGCCTGCCGCTGAGGCTGCTTGCGCGCGAGATCTACGATCGCGTGGTGAAAACGCGGGGCGCGGCCGAGGTCGCGCTGATCACCGGCGAAGAAAAGATCGTTCCCCTTAGGCCGCGCTATTTCGTCTGCACGGTCGAGGCGATGCCGCTCGATCGCAAGGTCGAATTTCTCGCCGTCGACGAGATCCAGCTTTGCGCCGATCCTGAGCGCGGCCACGTGTTCACCCATCGGCTCCTGCATGCGCGCGGGTCGTCCGAGACGATGCTCCTGGGCGCCGCGACCGTAGCCTCGCTGATCCGGCGCCTCTGCCCCGAGGCCGAGATCCAATTCCGCGAGCGGCTGTCCGAGCTCACCTATGCCGGCCCTAAGAAGCTGACGCGCCTGCCTCGGCGAAGCGCCGTCGTCGCGTTCTCGGCGGATGCGGTTTACGCCATCGCCGAACTCATCCGCCGCCAGCGTGGCGGCGCGGCCGTAGTCATGGGCTCGCTCAGTCCGCGCACCCGCAACGCGCAGGTCAATCTGTTCCAGTCGGGCGAAGTCGATTTCCTGGTCGCGACCGACGCGATCGGGATGGGATTGAACATGGATGTCGACCATGTCGCGTTCGCCGGTTTGCGCAAATTCGACGGCCGGCGCCTGCGCGGCCTCTATTCGCAGGAGATCGCCCAGATCGCCGGCCGCGCCGGCCGCTTTCGCCGCGACGGTTCGTTCGGTATGACGGGCGAATCGCCGAATCTCGACCCGGATATCGTTGCGGCGGTCGAGGGTCATGTCTTTCCATCCGTGATGGCGGCCGAATGGCGCAACCACCGGCTCGATTTTCAGTCTCTGCCGGGACTCATGCGATCGCTAGCCGCGCCGGCGCCCGCGCGGGCTCTCAGGCTCTCGGAGGAGAGCCAGGATGAAACGACGCTGCGCCAGCTTTCGACCGATGAACTGGTCGTCCGGCGCACGCGCGACCGGTCCAATCTGATGCGGCTTTGGGAAGTCTGCCAGACGCCGGATTTTCGCAAAGCCACGCAGGACGAGCACGCGCGCCTCACTGGCACGATGTTCGAGCATCTGACGCAAGGCGACCGGCGGCTGCCTGAGGACTGGATGCAGGGCCAGTTCATGAGCCTCGACCGGACCGACGGCGACATTGACGCGTTGTCGTCGCGGCTCGCCCGGGTGCGCACGCTGGCCTATGTCGCCAATCGCGCCGACTGGCTCGCCGATCCGCAGACATGGCAAGGCCGGGCGCGAAACCTTGAGGACCGGCTGTCCGACACCTTGCACCAGTCGTTGATGCAGCGCTTCGTCGACCGGCGCACCAGCGCGCTCCTGCGCAGCCTCAGTCAGCGCGCGGGGCCGATCCTCGGCGGGATCGACCCGGACGGCGCGGTGACGGTCGAGGGCCATTTGGTCGGCCGGCTCGCCGGCTTCCATTTCGAGGCCGAGCGCGGCGAGACGGCGCTCGAGAATCGCGCCTTGCGCGGCGCGGTCGAGCGGGTCGTCGCGCCCGAGGTCGCAAGGCGGCTTGGGGCGCTCGCGAGCGAGAGCGATGAAGCGTTTGCGCTTCAAGCCGGCGGCGTCGTCGCCTGGCGCGGCGAGCTGGCGGGCGAAATCATCGGCGGCGAGCCCTTCGCGCCGCGCGTGAGGCTGATCGGCGAGTTCGGGGCCGAGCCGCAGCGCGAGCGCGCCGCGCGCCGCCTCGAGGCTTTCGCCGCAGCCGAGGCGAGCGAGCGTCTTTCCGCGCTCAAACAGCTCAAGGAGGCGATCGAGGACGGCCGGCTCAGGGGACTCGCGCGCGGCCTCGCTTATGAGCTCGTCGAGCGATTCGGCGCGCTGGACCGCCGGGCGGCGGAAGCGCGAATCAGGCTCCTGAGCCGCAACGAGCGCCGCACGCTCAAGGCGCTCGGCGTGCGCTTCGGCGCGTTCAGTCTCTATCTGCCGTCGCTTCTCGAGCCGAAAGCGCAGCGCCTCGCGTTCGCCTACGCCGACCTCGCGAGCCCTGGCTGGCGGCCGGACGCGCGGACGCTCAATCCTCTGCCGCGGCCAATTCCGCGCCCACAGGCGCTCGCGCTGCGGGGCTTGTGCGCCGTGGGGCAGTTCGCCGCGCCGATCGTGGAGCTTGAGCGGCTCGACGCGCTCGCGCGCGCCGCCTGGCCCGAGGGCGCCGGCGCGATCGACGTCACCGACGCGCTGCTTGCGAGCTTGAAGTGGCGGCGCGACGACGCGCATCACATCCTGCGCGCGCTTGGCTACGCGCGCGTGCGCGACGGCGAAGGCGCGGCGCGCGCAATCTTTCGCCGGCGCCGCCAGGCTTCCGATGAAGCGGCGCCGGGGACCCGGCCGGCCGCGACTCCCTTCGCCGCGCTTGCGGCGCTTACGAAACCGGCCGAGCGCCGGAAGCGCCGTCGCAAACGCAGTCGCGCCCCGGGCGTCGGACGCGCCGGTTCGTGACGGACGACGCGGAGGGTGGCTCTTGCCGGATCGACGTCTGGCTCTGGCGCGCCCGATTTTTCAAAACGAGAAGCCTTGCCGCGCGGATCGTCGAAGACGGCGGCGTACGCCTGGCGCGCGGCTCTTCGCGCGTCCCGGTGGACAAGCCGAGCCGCTCCGTCCGCTGCGGCGACGTCCTCACCTTCGCGCAAGGGTCGCGGTGGCTCGCGGTGAAGGTCGAGGCGGTAGGCGAGCGCCGGGGCCCAGCGACCGAGGCGCAGGGCCTCTACAGCCGGATGCAGGAGGCGGACGACCGGCCGCAATAGACGTTCGGGCGCCCGAGGCTCATGGGTTCCTCATGAAGCGCCATGGCCGCCCTCCCATAGTCAAACCGGGCCGACCGACCGCCGAACCAGGAGCCCGACCTTTGGCGCTTATAGCGATACCTGTTGATTTGAGTTAGGCTAGGGTCTGGGCTGAGGAGCTTGATTCGATGAAGGCCGATGAATTTTCCGTCTGGTTTTCGGGCGTTGGTCGGCTGAGCCCCGAGCAACGCCGAGAAGTGGC
>DASXES010000011.1:0-57250 GCA_036489975.1 Roseiarcus sp. | reverse complement strand
TTAAATCCGCTCGGCGGCGCGGGCTGTGGAAATGTGGACAACGCCGCCACGTTGCCCACAATCCCACAGCAGAACAAACCAGAAGAAGCGGACATTTGATGTGCTACCAAAACCGGACAACTTAATTCGCTATCGACACAAAATGTGGGTCCCAACTCACCGTCAACGAAAGCTTGACCTGAGCCCCGTCACGTTCACCCCGGCCGGCGACGGCCACCCGGTTGTGCGTCGCCCAGTGGCGCAGGCGCCGCCGGCGCGAATCCGGTTAACGAAGGAGGTTTCCTGAAGTAAACGCCCGTCCTGTCAATTGACACAATATCAGTTCGAATTTGTCTCTCCTCACGGAATTGGGTGATCGCCTGCTTACATGACTTAAAGGAATTGTAGTCGTCAACAATAATAAATCCTCCGGGGGAGACCTTCTCGTATAGCCCGTTTAACGCGTCCATCGTTGAACTATAAAAATCTCCATCAAGGCGAAGGACTGAAATTCTCTCAATAGGAGCAGTCGGAAGGGTCTCTGAGAACCACCCTTTAACGAATCTCACCCTGTCGTCCAGGAGACCGAAACGCAGGAAGTTCTCGCGTACTTCGTCAAGAGAGACCGCGAGGTAGGAACGGCCGGCAAGCGCGGGATCAATCTTATCCTCATCTCGCTGCACAGGCATACCTTCGAAGCTGTCGCAGAGCCAAACCTTGCGATTGTCATCGCCAAGGCAATTAAGGACACCCTTGGCGAAGATCGACGCGCCCCCGCGCCAAACCCCGCATTCGACGAAATCGCCTGGAATGATCGCCTCATGGACCGTCTCGAGACAGTACTGAATGTTTGCAAGGCGCCGCTTACCGATCATCGAAAAGCCGATCATCGGCCAGTCCTCGCCGTGTTCTCTGGCTTTCTGATCGAAGGCCTGAAGCTTCACAACCGCGAAACCGCGGCTAGAGAAAGCCTTGAGGATCGTGTTTCTGATCAACCGGTTTTTGCCCGAAGGCCGCAACAGAAGCCATGCGCTTTCTGGGTACAGCGAAGCTGTCAAAGCGCTCTGCAGTAAGCCAAGGTATTGGTCAGATTGATAAATTGCATCCACTGTCCGTTCCCCGTGGGCGCCCAGCAGGCAAATTCAGCTCCATCGGCGCAGTGACAGGAATTATTGGCGGGATCATGCCTCAGATAAGTCAAGTCCACCTTTACGCATATGTCAAGACAGCCTCTTCGCCGTCGAGAATCGCCATCGAACAGACTTCGCGTCCAGCCCCTGCTCCTGTGAGGCCGGTGGCCGCCGTCCTGAACGCCCGGGCGAGTTCGACGGCGGGCAAGTGTGGGTTTTCTTGGGCGCCGGCTCTTTGACCCTCAAAGTCCCATCTTGGGGGGTTGTACTTCGTGCGTTGTAGAGGGGGACGACGACGATAACTTCGTTTTTTGCGAGTGCTGGGCGGCGGCTTCGGGAAATGCCCGCCGCGCGAGCGCGGGTCGGCGCGCGTGTTTTAAGCTTGGCGTTTACGCTGACGCTGATGGATGTTTTAATGAATACTTGTGACTAAAGCTCGCTAATTGCTTTAGCGTTGCGGGCGAGATCAAGGATTGCCGGTGTTTGCGCGGAGGGTATAGATGGGAAAATGGCCGCCGCCTGGTTGGAGGGCTGCTGGCAGGTAATCATCGGCGTGGACAGATGGCAGGCGATCTGTTCAGAGTCGACGCAGTCTCGTATTACGCTGCGCTTTTTGAAGATCAGTCGGAGGCCTGAATGGCTGCAGGTGGCTTTAACGCGCGGCTGGAGAGCATGCGCGGCGTAGCGGCCCTCGCCGTCGTCTATAACCACTGTATCAGCGCGATAAACGCGGCCGGCGGGCATGGTCTATCGTCGATGCCATTCTCGAAGCACACCACCTTCATGCAGTCGCTGCTCGTGCTCGCATCTGTCTTCAGCGCTGGCGGCGCAGTGATCCTGTTCTTCGTGCTCAGTGGCTATGTGCTGTCGCTGTCGTTTCTCCGTAAGAAGGAGCCTATCTCGACCCAGGTCGGCCCCTATCTCGTGCGGCGAGTCTTCCGCCTTTTCCCGGCGATGTGGCTGTCCATTCTGGTGTTCGCTGCGACCCTTTGGATCGTCCCGGACCGCGTTTTCGGATTGAGGATCAACCCATCCTATGTGGTACGGGCCCTCACGCTGCAGTCTTACAACGCGAATCCGGTTATATGGACGATGTATGTCGAAGCAATCTGCTCAGTTTTTCTACCAGCCCTCGTCGCCGTCACACGACGTTCCCGAGTATTCGGCGTCTTAATTTTCGTTGCGGCTGGAGTCGTGAGCTTCATGCCGTTGCATTTCGACAACCCGATGCGCTTTGTTGTTTGCTTTCAGGCAGGAGTTCTGCTGGCTTGCAATCGGTCTTGGACGGATTGGATAATCAAACCACTGCCTGTCTTTCTCACCGGAATGTTGGTCATCTTTATTCAAAACATATCGAACGTGGGAGGAGGCGCCTGGTTCGTCCCTATTCAAACCACTGGTTCAATAATGTTGCTCGCTGCTGTTCTCGCGAGTTCACGATCCAAACACTTTGGGTGGCTTGACTTAAAACCAGTCGAGTTCGTCGGGCGCATCTCCTACAGCGTCTATCTCTTTCAGCTTGTGCCGCTCGTCCTGCTGACTCAAGCGTTAGCTCTCGGGCTTTTGGGCCCAGGATATTTTCTGCCAAAGCTGATTTTGATCGTTGGCACGATAGCCGCCATCATCCCAATTTCGTGGCTCACCTATCGGTGGGTTGAAGCTCCGAGCATTCGACTGGGGCGGCGGCTTTCTGACTACCTCTCAAGGGCGACGCGGCGGCCAGAGATTGGGTCTGTGAACCTCTCGGTTGGCGAGGGCGTTAGCGAGGCTTAGCTATAGAGCCATTGCGCGCTGTGAATCGGGTTACGGTGACAGTTTACGCAACCCCCAAATCACACTCCCGCGCCAGGCGGGGTGACGGGCTGGGCGTGGGCGTTGGGATGCGAAGTCGATTTAGGGATTGAGTAAAGTGTCGCGGTGTCTTGGAGTGCCTGATAATAACATATATTTTGTGTTTTATTGACAGCGCCAAAACCGCATTTTTTTGAGGCGCGGAACTAAACCGGGTCTTAAGGCACTGAGATCATTGAGGCGCGCCGGTAAAAGTGCCGCTACGCCTCAAAACCTGAGCCCGGAGCGCAGGACGAGAGCCGCGTAGAAATAAAGCTCCGCGTCGAGCGCGCGTTTTATGTTCTCGGCCTTGCGGAACCCGTGCGGCTCGCCCTCGAACAGAAGATAGCCGACCGGAACGCCGCGCGCCTTCAGCGCCGCGACCATGAGCTCCGTCTGGTTCGGCGGGACCACCCGATCCGCCGATCCCTGGAAGAAGATCACCGGCGCCGAGAGCCGGTCGACGTGGTTGATCGGGGAGCGCTCGGCGTAGGTCTCCCTGTCTCGCGGATAAGGCCCGATCAGCCAGTCGAGATAACGGGATTCGAATTTATGGGTGTCCCGCGCGAGGGCCTCGAGGTCGCTGACCCCGTAATAGCTCGCGCCCGCGCTGAATATCGCGCCGTCTTCGGTAAGCGCGCGGAGCGTCGTGTAGCCTCCTGCGCTGCCGCCGCTGATCATGAGCCGCGCGGGATCAGCGTTCCTGTTCTTGACCAGCCAGCGCGCGCCCGCGACGCAGTCCTCGACATCGACCAGGCCCCAAACTTTTTCGAGCCGCATCCGGTAGGGGCGGCCGTAGCCGGTGCTGCCCCGGTAGTTCACGTCGATGACCCCGATGCCGCGGCTCGTCCAGTATTGGGTCGAAAGCGAAAGCGTGCTCGAAGCCGCTGACGTCGGCCCGCCGTGGCTCTTCACCAGCACCGGAATCTTTTCGTGCCCCTCCGCGGCGAATTCGGGCGAAAATGGCGGATAATAGAGGGCGCGGGCCGTCTCCCCGCCGCCGGTCGGGAAAGAAATCGCCTCAGGCGCCGAAATATAGCGGCGCACCTCCTCGCGAGGCTCGAACGAGCGGCGCAAGACCCTGTGCGTTCCAGTGTCGAGGTCGAGGTCCACCAGAGCGGGGGCTTCGGAAGGCGACCCGCCGATGAACGCAGCCCGTCCGGGAGCGGCGCGGAGCTGGGCTATGTCGGTAAATGGGGTCGGAATGATCTCGAAGCGCTGGGACCTCGTATCGATCGCAGCCAGCGTCCAGGCGCCGTCCCGCACGAAACATGCGATCAGGCGGGCGGCGGATTCGAACGCGTAGGTCGACATGCCGAACTGCCATTGCGGGCGGCCGAATTCGGCCTCCATCGGCGCAATGGGCTCGATCGCCCCGCCCCGCTCGCGATAGAGATTCCACCAGCCTGAACCTCGATCCGAGACGAAATAGAGATCGCCGTCCGGCGACCATTGCGGCTGGAAGACCGACTCGGCCCCCCCGCCCGCGACCCGGCGCGGATTTCGAATCGTCCCGTCGTCGAGAATGTCCCCGACCCACGCCTCGCTCGCCACCCAGGGCATGTCGGGATGGCGCCACGCAAGCCACGACAGGCGGTTTGCGTCGGGGCTGAGACGCGGCGTCGAATAGAAGTCGTTTCCCGAGACGAGAACCCGAGGCGCGACGTTGCCGGAAAGGTCGACCGCGACGAGCGCCGTGATCGCCTCGCCCGCGCCCCTATGATCCTCCCGCACGCAAATCATGCGTCCGCGGCGGCGATCAAGGATTCCATCGGCGTAGCGCAGCGCATCCGCGGCGCCGGCGGGAGCGGGCGTGATCGGGCTTGGCGCCCGGCCTGCCTCCTGGCGGTAGAGCCGCTGATCGAGATTGTTGGAAAAGTAGATCACCCCGTCGCCGACGGCGAACGACCCGCCGCCATATTCATGCGCGCGCGTGCGGACGCTGAACGCGTTGGGGTCGTCGGGGGTTAGGCGTTCCGCCTCCCCGTCCGCGCCGATGCGGTAGACGAAAGCCCGCCCCTGCTTTTGCGGCTGGGTCTCGCTCCAATAGGTCGCCTCGCCATCGAGCGCGACTTGATCGAGACGGATCGAGTCGGCGACAACGAGGTCGGAGGTGATGGGGGATGTCCAGAAGCCATAGGGGCTGGCGGCCATGCTGTTCCTTCCCGTGTCAGCGTCCTATCCAAGAACGGCACAAGGCTGGCCGCGCCGCAAGCCCGCCATCGCATGCGATGACCTCCGCTCGTTCGAGGGAAGCCCGGAATGGCGCTGCAGAGGTTTTCCGGGAACCGCACGGGCGCGCGGAAACTTGTTAGGGGCGATCGAAACGGGCCAATCCCGGCGGCGATAAGGAAAGACCGCGCAATGGAATGGACGCACGGCCCCTCTTTCGAGCGAGGTGGGATACGCTTTCGTCTCTGGGCCCCGTCGCAAGCTCAAGTCGACCTTGTGGTCGAGGGAAAAGACGCGCCGCTCGCCATGACGTCCGGGCCGAATGGCTTTTTCGAAACGTTCGTGGAAGGACTTGGCGCGGGGGCGCGCTACCGGTTCGCGATTGGAGGCGGACGTGAGGTTCCGGACCCAGCGTCGCGGTTTCAGCCCGACGACGTCAACGGCCCAAGCGAGGCGATCGATCCCAGCGCCTATCGCTGGCGGGAAGCCTGGGAGGGGCGCGACTGGAACGATATCGTGCTCTACGAGCTCCATCTCGGCGCTTTTTCGCCCGAAGGCACGTTCGCCGGCGCCGCGGCGAAGCTCGATCATCTGGCTGAGCTCGGCGTGACCGCCATCGAGATCATGCCGGTCAGCGATTTCAGCGGCCGCTGGAACTGGGGCTACGACGGCGCGTTTCCCTACGCTCCCGATGCGAGCTATGGCCGGCCGGAGGATTTCAAGGCGCTGGTCGAGGCGGCGCACGGGAAGGGGATCGCAGTCCTGCTCGACGTCGTCTACAACCACTTCGGTCCGGAAGGGAACTTTCTTCCCCTCTATGCGGCCGATTTCTTCACCAGCCGGCATAAAACCCCCTGGGGCGACGCGATCCGGTTCGACGGCGAAAACTCAGGCCCGGTGCGCGACTTCTTCATCGAGAACGCCGAATACTGGATCGAGGAATTTCATCTCGACGGATTGCGCCTCGACGCCGTCCACGCGATCAAGGACGACACGAAGCCCGATCTCGTCGACGAACTCGCCGAGCGCGTTCGATCGCGCTTTCAAAGGCCCGTCCACTTGCTGCTTGAGAACGAGAGCAACGATCCGCGCCGTCTGGCGCGCCGCGAGGCCAAGGCGGAGCTTTACACCGCGCAATGGAACGACGACATCCATCACGTTCTGCACGTCGCGGCCACGCATGAGAGCAGCGGCTACTACGTCGCTTACGGCGGAACGGAGCTTCTGGGGCGGGCGATCGCCGAAGGCTTTGCCTACCAGGGCGAGATGATGCCTTACCGCAACGCGCCTCGCGGGGGTCCAAGCGCGGCGCTGCCGCCAGGCGCTTTCGTGTCTTTCATCCAGAATCATGACCAGATCGGCAATCGCGCGTTCGGCGACCGGCTGAACGTCCTCGCGGCGCCCGAGGTCATTCGCGCGCTTGCCAGCGTCTATCTGCTCGCGCCCCAGATCCCGATGCTGTTCATGGGCGAGGAATGGGGCGCGAGGGAGCCTTTTCTGTTCTTCTGCGACTTCCACGGGGAGCTGGCCGAGGCGGTGCGCAAAGGGCGGCGCGCGGAATTCTCCCGCTTTCCGGAATTCGCCGACCCCGACCGGGTGGCGAAGATCCCCGATCCGTGCGCGGAGGCCACCTTTCTTGCGTCCAGGCTCGACTGGGGGCGGGTCGACGAGGCGCATCTCGCGTACTACCGAGCGCTGCTCGACGCGCGCCGCGACCACGTCCGCCCGCTCCTGCCCGACATCCGGCAGGGCGGCGAGGCGCGCGTTCTGGGCGCTGAGGCCGTCCGGGTCGTCTGGCAGGCGCAAGACCGGCGGCTCATCCTCGACGCCAACCTCTCGGCGCGGGAGATCGAAGCGCCCCCCATTGGCCAACAGCCATTCTGGTGCTGCGGCAAGGGGGAAGCGACGCTCGGCCCCTGGAGCGTCCGCTGGACGATCGAACCTGCATGAATGTCCCCCGCGCCACCTACCGGCTGCAGCTGCGCGCCGGTTTCGGGTTCAACGAGGCTGCGGCGATCGCGCCTTACCTCGCGCGGCTTGGCGTCAGTCATGTCTATCTGCCGCCCATCTTCAAGGCGCGTCCGGGCAGCGTCCACGGCTATGACATCACGGATCACAATAAGCTCAATCCCGAGCTCGGGACCGAGGCCGACTATGCCGCGATGATCGAGGCGTTCCGCCGCGAGGGCCTCGGGCGAATTCTCGACATTGTGCCCAACCATATGGGCGTGTGGGGCGCCGACAATCCGCTGTGGCTCGACGTTCTGGAATGGGGGCCGCAGTCCCGATATGCGGGCTGGTTCGATATCGACTGGCCGGCGCAACAGGGCAAGCTGCTCGCGCCTTTGCTTGGCGCGCAATATGGCGAGGCGCTCAGAGGCGGGAAGCTCAGGCTCAAGCTCGAGAGCGACGGGAGCTTCGCCGTCTGGGCCTATGACGAGCATAAACTGCCGATCTGCCCGCTGACCTATCCCACGATCCTTGGTCATCAACATCCGGCCCTCGACCGGCTGGCGGACCTGTTTCTTGACCTGCCGCAGTGGCGCCCGCAGGTGGCTGAGCGGGCGCTGGCCCTGAAGACCGAACTCGCTCAGATCTCGCAGGAGGACGACGGGGCGCGCGCAGCGCTGGAAAGCCGGGTCGAGGGATTCAACGCCGACTGGCGCGACCTCGATCGGCTGATCGGCGAGCAGTTCTGGCGCGTCGCCTTTCATCGTGTCGCCGAGGACGAGATCAACTACCGCCGTTTCTTCAACATCAACGACCTTGCGGGTCTGCGGGTCGAGGTCGGCCCGGTCTTTGCGCACACCCATGCGCGCGTCTTCCGCATGCTGGAAAGCGGCGAAGTCGATGGCCTGCGAATCGATCATATCGACGGGCTGTACGATCCCAAGGCCTATCTCGAGGCGCTGCGCGCCGGCGCGGCCCGGCCCTTCTATCTCGTGGTCGAGAAGATCCTGGCGACGCATGAGTCCCTGCGCGCCGACTGGCCGGTTCAGGGCACGACCGGCTACGACTACACGAGCCTGGCGCTCGAAGCGCTGGTCGACTCGGCATCCGAGCCGGCCTTCAGCGAGACCTATCGCGCCTTCGCCGGCATGGACGCGGATTTCGAGACGATCGCGCGCGACGGCAAGCTTAGGATCATGGACAATGAAATGGCGAGCGAGCTCAGCGCCCTTGGCCGCCGGGCGGCGCGCCTGGCCGCCCAAAGTCCGATGACAGCCGACCTGACGCGCGCGCTTCTGCAACGCGCGATCAAACAGATCGTCGCAAGCTTTCCCGTCTACCGCACCTATATCGATTTGAGCGGCTCACCGACCGAAGCTGACCGGCGCGACATCGTCTGGGCGGTGACGCGCGCTCGACGCAGCGATCCGGACGTGCATCCCTCGGCCTTCGATTTCCTCCACAACGTCCTGCTTGGGGAAACGGAAAAGCCGCCGACCCAGGAGCTCGGCCGGGCCGCGGCGCTCAGGTTCGCGATGGCGCTGCAACAGTTCTCCGGGCCGGTGATGGCCAAGGGGGTCGAGGACACCGCCTTCTATCGGTTCAACCGGTTCGTCGCGCTCAACGAGGTTGGCGGCGCGCCTGAGCGCTTCGGCGTCGCCCTCCCCGCGTTTCACAAGGCGAACGCGGCGCGCGCTCAAAACTGGCCGCACGCGATGCTGGCCACGGCCACGCACGACACGAAGGGCGGCGAGGACAATCGCGCGAGGCTCGCGGTTCTCTCCGAAATGCCCGACGAATGGCGCCGCAACGTGGAGGCCTGGAGCCGCATCCTGCGAGCAAGGCGAGGCGATGTGGAAGGCGTCGCCGCGCCGGACCGCAATGACGAGTACATGATTTATCAGCTGCTCATTGGCTCCTGGCCGATGGAATTGCTCGAGCGTCCCGAGGCGAGGCAGCTGGAGGCCTATGGCGCCCGCGTCCATCCCGCCATCGAGAAATCGCTGCGCGAGGCGAAACGCCATTCGTCCTGGGGGGCGCCCAACGCGGAATACGAAGAAGCCGCACTGGCTTTCATGCGCGGCGCGCTCACCTCCGAAGGGTTCCTTTCCACATTCCTCCCATTCGCTGAGCGCGTAGCGCGGCTCGGAATCGAGAACGGTCTTGCGCAAACGGTCGGCAAACTGACGGCGCCCGGCGTGCCTGACATCTACCAGGGCTGCGAATTGTGGGATCTCAGCCTCGTCGATCCGGACAATCGCCGCCCCGTCGATTACGCCCGCCGCGAGGCCCTGATGGCGGAGCTTTCCCGCCAGCTGGAAATCCCCGGGCAGCGCGCCGCGCTGTTCAAGACGCTGATGAACGAGTGGCGCGACGGCGGCGTGAAGCTCATGACGATTGCGCTCCTGCTCGCGCTGCGTCGCGATCAGCCGGAGATTTTCGAGCAAGGCGACTATCAGCCGATCGAGATCGAGGGCGACCGAGCGGATTGGGCCTTCGGGTATGTCCGCGCCTTCGGAGACCGGCGCCTCGCTGTCGTGATCGCGCGTTATCCCGCACACCGGCAGGCCGAGCCCGGATGGGACGCCGTCGCGCGCTTGCCCGAGGGCCGCTGGCTCGACCTCGTTCGTGGCTCTTATGCGACAGCCGACGTCCCGCTTCGAGAGTGGCTAAGCCCCCTGCCTTTCGCGGTGCTGACGGCCGAGTAGAACCCCTCACTTCGCAGACTGGCGATCGCCCTTCTCCGGCACGGGCTCGAACAGAAGCATCGAGCGCGCGGTCACCACATAGACGGCGCCGATGTCGAACTGTTCCGCGCCCAGTTGCGGATCGGCCGTATCGAAGAGCCGTTTCCAGCCTTGCGCCTCATAGCTCGGCGGCAGGGTGAACTCGACGACGTCGTGATGGGCGTTGAACACCATGAGCAGCGAGGTGTCGGCGCCGCGCCGCTTGATTCCGGTCGCCTGTCCGCGGCCGTCGAGCAGCATGCCGAAGCAGCGCGTGAGATCGCTGTCCCACGCCTCCGGCGTCATCTCGGAGCCGTTCGCGTCGATCCACGAGACCTCTTTGACTTCGGTGTCCGGGTTCATCTCGCCGCTCAGGAAGCGGGAGCGGCGAAGCACCGGATGGAGGTGAAAGGCCACGGTCAGCTGACGGAAGAAATTCAGGAGCGACAGGCTCTCCTCGTCCAGGTCCCAATGCACCCAACTCGTCTCGTTGTCCTGGCAATAGGCGTTATTGTTCCCGTTCTGTGTGCGGCCGAATTCATCGCCGGCGCGCAGCATAGGCGTTCCCTGAGACAAGATGAGCGTTGCGAGAAGATTGCGGAGCTGGCGCTGGCGAAGCGCCTTGATGTCCTTGTCGTCGGTCGGCCCTTCGGCGCCGCAGTTCCATGAGCGATTGTCGGAACTGCCGTCGCGGTTGTCCTCGCCATTCGCTTCGTTGTGCTTCTCGTTATAGGACACGAGATCGCGCAGGGTGAAGCCGTCATGGGCGGCGATGAAGTTGACGCTCGCCCAGGGCTTTCGGCCGCGGAAGTTGAACTTGTCGGGCGAAGCGCAGAGTCGCGGAGCGAGCGTCTTTGCACTGGCCTCGCCGCGCCAGAAGTCGCGGACATCGTCGCGAAAGCGGTCGTTCCACTCGGCCCATCCCGGAGGAAATCCGCCCACCTGATAACCGCCGGGACCGCAATCCCACGGTTCGGCGATCAGCTTGACCTCGGCAAGCAGCGGATCCTGTCCGACCACTTTGAGAAAGCCGCTCTCGGTGTTGAAGCCGTCGGGCTCGCGCGCCAGGATCGTTCCGAGATCGAAGCGGAATCCGTCGACCCGGGCTTCGCTCACCCAATAGCGCAAGCTGTCCACCACCATCTGGATGACGCGGGGGTGACTGAGGTTGAGCGTGTTTCCTGTGCCGGTGTCGTTAATGTAGAAGCGAGGCTCGTCCGGCAGCAGACGATAGTAGGACTTGTTGTCGATGCCCTTGAAGGAAAGCGTGGGACCGCGCTCGTTGCCCTCCGCCGTATGGTTGTAGACCACGTCCAGGATCACTTCGAGGCCGCCGTCGTGGAGACGGGCGATCATCTCCTTGAACTCGCGCAACGAATTGGGAACGTCTGAGGCGTAGCGCGGGTCGGGCGCGAAAAAGCCGATCGAATTGTACCCCCAGTAGTTTTTCAGGCCCTTTTCGAGCAGGTGGCTGTCATCGACGAAAGTGTGGATCGGCATCAGTTCGACCGTCGTGACGCCAAGCGATTTTATGTAGTCGACGACGGGTTTCGAGCCGAGCCCCGCGTAAAAGCCTCGCAGCGTCTCGTCGACCTCCGGGTGCAACTGCGTGAAGCCCTTGACATGCGTCTCGTAGATGATGGTGTTCGCCCAGGAGATGTTTCGGCGCCGATATTCGCCGCGCCAATCGAAATTTGGATCGACGATCACTGACTTGGGCACGAAGGGCGCGCTGTCGCGCTCGTCGAAGGTCAGATCATCCCCCTCGGCTCCGATCGTGTATCCGAACACAGCGGGATTCCAGGTCAGCTTCCCCGCGTGGGCCCGGGCGTAAGGATCGAGCAGGAGCTTGTTGGGGTTGAAGCGGTGACCGGCCTCCGGCTCGTATGGACCGTACACGCGAAACCCATAAAAGGTTCCGGGGCCCACTTCGCTCAGATGACCGTGGAAGACCTCGTCGGTCAGCTCCGGAAGCTCAAAACGGCCAGTCTCGCGGAGCCCGCTTGCGTCGAACAGGCAGACTTCGACCCGGGTTGCGTTAGCTGAAAAAACGGCAAAATTCGCGCCCTCTGCATCCGCCGTGGCTCCGAGCGGATACGGCCTGCCTTCGCTAATTCTCATTTCAGCCCCGCCCGGCGGCGTTGGTTCGCCGCCCACCCCGATGTTCCAGCGCCACCCGAGCTGGATGTCCAATTCGACAATTCCGGGATCCGGAGATTCGTTCCATGGCTTGATGTCCCCGTGCGCCAGTGTTGGCAAAAATCGGTCAGACGCAGGGAACCTCGAGGCTCCCTGTTCGTTTTCGGCAAGGCCCGGCCCGGCATAACTTCGTCTTCGGCCGGGCCGCGCATAACGCGGAAAGGGAAAGTTCGGTGGGGCAAAATTTCAAGCAGGCGTCGTCCGGCGTTCCCATTGAGCCTACCGCTCACACGCTTGCGGAGTTCAGCAACGAAACGGCGGACGGGTCAAACCGGAAATGGGAGCGGCGGCGTGACGAGGAGATACGGCTGGCGGTCATCACCGCGCTCCACTGGGATCTCGCCGTTCCTCGCCACTGCATCGAGGTGACGGTAAGACACGGCTGGGTGACCCTCACGGGTCAGGTTCGTCGAACCTACGAGAAATCGTGCTCCGAGGCAGACGCCCTGACGATTCCTGGCGTCGTCGGCGTCACCAACGACATTAAGTCCTGGCGGGAAGATTAGGCAAGCGGGATAGGATTTTACCGATCGGCCGTTCGGACCGGGGCGCCCTCGCAGTGCCCTCTCGCGATCCTGTGCTGCAAGCGCCGCAATTCGTATTCCGTCTCCCGCTGCACCGGTCACATTTCGTATCCCCCGTTGGGCCAGCCTCCGTCGCTTGCTGCGCTTTCCAAGGAATCGCGCATCGAGCCCGGGCCGCTTGATTGCCACGTCGACAGGCTCCAAGACGAGCCGGACGGGAAGAGACGGCGCGAGGGTCGGCGATGCAGTATGGCGCGAGCACTTTCATCTGGGTTTCACCTTTCTCCAATAAGACCTTGCACCTCCTGGACAAGGCGAAGGCTCTCGGCTTCGACATCCTCGAGGTCTGCGTCGAAGAGCCTGAAGCGATCGACCCCGATTTGGTTCGCGCTCATGCGGACAAGGCCGAAATGGCGCTCACGGTCTGCGGCGCTTTCGGACCGACTCGCGACCTCTCCTCGGAAGACGCGGCGGTGCGGCGGAACGGACTGGCCTACCTTGAGCGCTGCATCGACTTCGCCGCACGGCTCGGCAGTCCCTTCGTCTCGGGGCCGATGTACGCCGCGGTTGGCGCCACGCGGATGCTGGATGCGCGTGAGCGCGCGGCCCAATGGAGGCGCGCCGTCGCAAGCCTCAAGGCGGCTGCGACTTACGCGGCCAAGCGATCGGTCAAGCTCGCGATCGAGCCCTTGAACCGGTTCGAAACGGATCTCGTCAATACGGTCGACCAGGGTCTCAAGCTCCTCGCCGACATCGGCGCCAAAAACGCCGGCCTGCTCCTCGACACGTTCCACATGAATATCGAAGAAAAGGACGTTCCCTCGGCGATCCGGCGCGCGGCCGGCCATATCGTCGAATTCCACGCCTGCTCCAACGACCGCGGCACGCCCGGCGAGGATCACCTGCCGTGGAACGCGATCGCGGACGCCTTGCGCGACGCGGGTTACGACGGTCCGGTGGTGATCGAGGCCTTCACCCCGGAGATCAAGGAGATCGCGCGGGCGGTCTCGATCTGGCGCCCGCTCGCGCAAAGCCAGGATGCGTTGGCCCGGGACGGACTTGAGAATCTGCGCAAGGTCTTCGAGCGGAAGCGGCCGTAGGCGTCGATCCTTTCCGGCGTGACGCGACAGGCTTGCGCGATCGGCGGCCGCTGGCCTGAGCCAGCAGCCGCCCCATGTCATTTTCCGGGCGGCCACGCCCTTCTCCCGAGCGGACGAGAGAAAGGGCGCCGGCCCCGTGTCGCGTTACTTCCCGCCCCAGCGCTGCGGATAGCCAGGCAGGTCCTTGCAGCCGCACATCGCATAGTGCAGCGGGGGCATCTTGTCGTCGACGTACTGGTCGAGATCGGCCTCAGTGATCGTCGGCTGCGGCAGTTTCCAGGTCGGGCCGATGACCGGCTCGCCCTTGAGGATCCTGACCGCCGCGATCACCGGCGAGCGCCACTGGTAGGTCGGGTAGGTCGGCGCCATGGCGGTCAGACCCTTCTCCTTCCACTTCTTGAGGAAGTCTTCCTGGTCCTCGCCGGTGATGATCGGATAGGGCTGGCCCGAATCCTCGAAGGCTTCGAGAGCCGCGACCGCAGTTGCGCCAGCATCCATCCAGATCGCGTCGATCTTTCCGTATTTGTTGATGTAGTCCTCCACGATCTGCTTCGTCTTGGCGTTGTCGCCGTTGGTGAATTCCGCGCCGACGACATCGACGCCATTCTCCTTGAAGATGCGGTTCGCCGCCGACCAGCGGGTCTCGAGCACGTCGACGCCCGGCAGGATGCGCAGCGCCAGCACCTTGCCGCCCTTGGGCAGTTTCGAGACGATGAAGTTCGCCGTCTGGATGCCCCAGCCGTAGCCGCCGATCGGATTGACGAAGGTCACCGGGCACTGGGTGAGAACGCCGCGGTCGAACACGATCACCGGCAGCTTCTTGCACGCCGCCTCGACCGCGGGCGTGAGCGCTGCGGTGGTGTTCGGCGAGACGATGAGCGCGTCGCAATCGCCGCTCTGCACGAAGGCGTTGATGTCGGAGATCTGCTTGTCGTCCTTGCCCTGCGCGTCGGCCGCCTTGAACGACTTGATGTCATCCTTGAGCACGTCGACCTGCGCCTGCATGTCGAGCCAGCCGACGACCCGCCATGGATTGTCGACGCCGGCGTTCGAGAAGCAGATCCGGTAGGGCCCGGGCTTCTTGTACTTGGAGGTGTCGACTTCCTTGCCGCCGAGGTTCTGCTCCCAGGGCTTTCCCGCCGGGCCTTGCGGCGTCATTTTCAGGAGTTCCTGGGCTGCGGCGAATTCCTTGGGATCGTCGAAGTTCTGCGCGAATGCATGAGGCGCGGCCGCCCCCATCAGCGCGGCGCCGGCGACGGCCGGACCTATCCACTTAGTCAGTCTCATTACGCTTCCTCCCTTGTGGCTGGAGTTTCCAGCCGTTCCAACAAACCTGCCCGAACGTTCGGCGCGGCCATGGGGCGCGCGCGTCGTCGAGCGCTTGCGCCTATCCCGTCCGCCTTCGGCGCCAGGCGCCGAGAGCGACCGCGATAATCAGCATGAGCCCCTGCGCCGTATCCTTCAGCGGCTGCGGCCAGCCGAGGAGGGTGAGGAGCGTGAACAACGCCGTCATGATGAGCGCGCCTGCGATCGCGCCGACGACGGTTCCGCGCCCGCCCATGAGCTGCACCCCGCCCACCACGCAGGCGGCGATGGCCTGCAGTTCGAGTCCGACGCCAACGTCGACCGAGACGCCGCCGAATCCGCCAAGCAGGATTCCCGCCGTCACCGCGGCAAGCGCTGAAATAACGAAGACGCCGAGCCGCACCCGGTCGACGTGCACGCCTGCAAGCTCAGCCGCGCGCGGATTGTCGCCGACCGCGAAGACGCGGCGCCCGAACACGGTCCCATGCAGGCCCCACCAGGCAAGCGCCGCGACGACGGCGAACACGAGAATCGCCAAGGGGAAGATCTTCACGAGCGGCACGTCATGGAACACGAAGCGGCCGAACATCCGGAAGTTCTCCGGCAGGTAGCCGCGCGGCGAGCCGCCGCACCAGGTCATCGCGACGCCATTGATCGCAAGCAGCGCGCCGAGGGTGGCGATGATCGAGGGCGTGCGCAAATAGGCGACCACCGCGCCGTTGATCAGCCCGACCGCAAGGCCGATGCCATAAAGGACGCCGATCGCCCACCCTGTGTTGGAGGGATCGTTGGCGGTCAGCATCGAGCCACCGATCACCGTCAGGGTGACAAGCGACCCGACCGAGAGATCGAAACCGCCGCTGACAAGGACGAAAACCTGCCCCGCGGCGAGGATGGCGAGCGGCGCGGCGCGCCGGAGGAAGTTCATGATGCCGGCCGGCTCGAGATAGGCAGGCTGCAGAAGGCCGATGACGAGATAGAAGACGAGAAAGACGACGACCGCAAAATTGATCCGACGCATAAGCGCTGGCCGGTGGACATCGTCCTTGAGCGCGAGCGTCATGCCGCGAGCTCTTTTGAACGGACGGTGTAGACGGCGACAGCGGCGATCACGATCGCGCCGCGCAGGACGAGCTTCGGATAGGCCGAGACGCCTAGCATGTTGAACGAGGCGTCGAGCACGGCGAAGAGCAGTACGCCCGCGAGCGTGCCCCAGACGCCGCCCCGGCCGCCGGCGAGCACGGTTCCCCCGATGACCACGACAGCGATCGATTCGAGGTCGTAGACGCCGTCCCGCCCGACCCATGGCGCGCCCGAGCGCAAGCGGCTCGCGAGATATAGCCCGGTCAGACCGGCGCAAACGCTGCACAGCGCGTGCGCGCCCATCATGACGAAATCCGTGCGGATGCCGGCGAGCCGGGCGCCTTCCGCGTTGCCGCCGACCGCATAGAGATGCGCGCCGAATTTGGTCGCCCGCAAGAGCAGCCAGCCGAGCAGCGCGAGAACGAAAAGGCCGATCACCGAGAAGGGCGCAAAGCTGATCGTTCCATAAGCGACCGCCTGGAATTCCTTGGGCACGGAGCCGGCAAAATTGGTGAAGCTCGCCGACAGGATCCCCTGCAGGAAAAGCCCGACGCCAAGCGTCGCGATCAGTGGATTGACTTGCAATCGCGAGATCAGCGCGCCATTGATCACGCCGACCGCGGCCGAGATTGCGAGCACGGCCGCGACCGCCGGCGCCATCATCTCCGGGCGCCCCTGCATGATGAACGAGGCGAGCACCGCCGCGACGCTGATGAGGTTGGCGACGGAAAGGTCGATCGAACCCGCAAGGATGGCGAACGTCTGGCCGACCGCGACCAGCCCGAGCCCCACCATGCGCTGAAGCAGCCCGACGATTCCGTCGAGATGGAGCATCATCGACTGGCCGGTGAAGAGCGCAACGCCGACATAAAGCGCGATCGAGCCAACGAGCAGGATGACGGGCGGGCTCAGTCCGCGCCGCCGGAGCGGGGTTGCGACAGCCCCGGCCTCGCTCATTGAAGCGCGGCTCATTGAAGCGTCGCTCCCGTTCCTTCTTCGTGGCCGACGGCGATCGCCATGATCGCCTCCTCGGCGGCGCCGCCGGGAAGCTCGCCCGCGACCCGGCCCTCGCGCATGATAAGAATACGGTCGCTGACGCCGACGATCTCGGGCAAGTCGGAGGAGATCATGAGGATCGCGCGGCCGCGGTCGGCGAAATCGCGCATGATCTTGTATATGGCCGCTTTGGCGGCGACGTCGATCCCGCGCGTCGGCTCGGAGAAGATCAGCACCTCGGGATCGCGCGCGAGCCAGCGCACGATGATCACCTTCTGCTGGTTGCCGCCCGACAACAACCGCGCCTCCTGCCCGAAATTCGCGGCCCGGACATCGAGACCCCTGAGGCGCTCGTCCGTCTCGTCGGTCGTCATCGGCGCGGCCGTCGGGCTCCCAAGCGAATGGGCGAACGCGCGCTGGATGAGAGTCGCATTGTCGCGCAGCGACTGTTGCATGAGCAGCGCTTCGTGCTTGCGGTCCCCGGACAGGCGGCCCAGTCCAGCCGCAATCGCGGCTCGCGGGCGGCGCGGCGCGACGACTGCGCCCGCGACCTCCATCGTCCCGCTCTCGAACGGCTCGTCGCCGGCGATCGCGCGGCCAAGCTCGGTCTTGCCGGAGCCTTCAAGGCCCGCGACCCCGACGATCTCGCCCGATCGCACCACGAGGTCGATGTTCATGAGGCGCCGATTGCCGGCGGAGCGAATCGTGAGCGCTGGCGCCCCCGGCGGCTTCACGGCGCGCGGGGGGTAGAAATCGGCGAGGTCACGGCCGACCATGGCGCGCACCAGGCGCGAAGTCGGAGCTTCGCCGATCGGCGCGGTCATGACGGTCCGCCCGTCCTTCAGGACCGTCACCCGGTCGGCGACCGCCTGTATCTCCGGCATCCGGTGCGAGACGTAGATGAGGGCGACGCCCTCGGCGCTGAGGCGCTTGACCAGGTCGAGGAGGCGCGAGGCTTCGGTGCGCTCGAGCGCCGCAGTCGGCTCGTCCATCACCAGGATGCGCGCGTCGACTGCGAGCGCCTTGGCGATCTCGACCACCTGCTGCTGGGCGATCGAGAGGCGCCCAGCCTCGGCGTCCGGAGAGATCGACGAGCCGAGCCGGCGCAGAAGCCGGCTCGCATCGGCGCGCATCCGCGCCCGGTCGAGCATGCCGTAGCGGGTCGGCTCGACGCCGAGAAAGACATTCTCGGCCACCGTGCGATACGGCAGCAGGCTCAATTCCTGGTGGATGACGCTGATTCCGGCCCTCCGGGCGGCGGCCGGATGGGAGAAGGCGACAGCGCGCCCGTCGATGAGGATGCGGCCGCTGTCTGGCTGATAGGCGGCGCCGAGAATCTTCATCAGCGTCGACTTGCCCGCGCCATTCTCGCCGCAGAGCGCATGCACCTCACCCCTCAAGCAGGCGAAGTTCACCTCGTCGAGCGCGCGGACCCCGGGAAAGCTTTTGCTGATGCCGGCCATTTCGAGGGCGAGCGACCCGCTCTCCACTGTCATCTCTCCTTCCCGCGTTTCGCGCCGCCCTGCCTTATTCCGCGGCGCGACGCTCGTGAGCGGGCAAGCGGTCACGCGGGTCGCGGTGCATCCTTCCGTCCTTCATGATCATGGCCAGACGATCCGGGCCGACCAGAACGGACGGGTCGGCGAGCGGATTTCCCTCGACCAGCAGAAGGTCCGCGAGCGCGCCCGCCTTGACGACGCCAAGCTCACCTTCGCGGCCCATGAGGGCGCCGCCCACGGACGTCGCGCAGCGCAGGGCCTCGGCTGGCGAATAGCCGAAGAACTTGATGAAATGCCCGATATCGCGGGCGTTCTGCCCCATCGGCGTGATCTGGAAGCCGTAGTCGCCGCCGATGACGACGCGCATGCCGCGCTTGCGCATCTCATGGTAGGTCCGGCAGGTCGCCTCGAACTTGCGCGGCAGATGCATCGCCTCGACCACCTCGCGGGTCATGCCGACGCGATCGCCCTCGAATACGGAATTGTGCACAAGCCCGAACGCGGGGCCGACGAAGATCCTGTCCTTGACGGACTCGAGCATATCGAGCGCCTCCGCGTCTGCAAAGTCGCAGTGATAGATGACGTCGACGCTGTTGCGAACGGCGCGCTTGACGGAAGCGGCCGCGCGCGCATGGCAGGAAACGCGCTTGCCCCATTCATGCGCGGTCGTGACTGCGGCGGCGACTTCCTCCTCGCTCATCGAAGTGACCTCCGCGCGGGCGGTGGAGACGAATTCGTCGCCGGAGATATTGATCTTCACATTGTCGACGCCCTCACGGCAGCAGAGCCGCACCGCCTTGCGCATTTCCGTCGGTCCGTCGGCGATCATGCCGAAGCTTTCCGCATTCATATGCTGCTTGCGCTCGTCGCCGAGACCGCCGGTCACCGTGATCTCGGGCCCAGCCGCGCGGTAGCGGGGCCCCGCGAGATATCCGTTCTCGATCTCCTGCCGCACGACGACATCGAGTCTGAGCTTCGCGGAAGCCGCCGAATAGCAGGAGGTGAACCCGTGGTTCAGGATGAACGTGGCGTTGCGGCACGTCTGCAGCAAATGCTCTTCGGGCGGGATCTCGCCAAGGTCCTGGTTGCGCATCGGATTACAGAAGGAAAGGTGGCAGTGGCCCTCGACGAGGCCGGGCATCAGCGTGAGGCCCGATCCGTCGATCGTCTCTCCCGCCTCATCCGTCGAGATTTGGCCAGCGCCGCGGGCGACTTTCGCAATCCGGTTGCCGGCGACGAGAACCTCGCCCGGAAAGCGCTCGTCCGCCGAGCCGTCCCACACCTGCACGTTGCGGAAAAGAATGGCCGCCATCCGCTTATCCTCCCGTCGCGGCGCCGGGGCTCGTGCCCGCTTTGCGCGCATTCACCGTTCTGTTCGACGGCTCCTCCCACGTAGCATAGGCGTTCGATCCCTCTTCGGGTATCGGCAATGTGGCGTTCGAGTCCAGCATATGGGACATTGGCCGACATGAAGCGCAAGCGGAAACCGGGCGTTGCGCCGCGAGCAAGGCCCCCAGCCCGGGCGCCCGTTCCGGGCCGGGAAATCGCGGTCGGGCTCATGCTCCTGCTGGCGGAGTTGGAGGGCCACGTCGGGACGGGAGACGCGGCGAAGCGCCTCGGCGCGCCGCGCTCGTCGCTCAACCGGATCTTGCGCATCCTCGCGCAGGCGCAGCTTGTCGACCTCTCGGTTCGCGGCTCGATCTCGCTCGGTTCCGCCACGACGGCGCTTGGGGCGCGCCGGGATGAAATGCTGCGCTCGGAGGACGAGCGGCGCCTCGCCCCGCGGCGCAAGCAGCTCAACCGGGCGCCTGGCTCGAGCTACGCGCTGCTGCGCATCGCCGATTGCGCACAGGTCGCGGACACGGCGCGTTTCCGTCGCACGCCCAAGTTCCGGCTGGGCTTCTCCAACGCCTCGATCGACAACGCCTGGCGAACAGCGCTGGTCCATAGCGCGGAATATGCCGCGGTGCGCTACGAGAACCTCATCTCGTCCTTCTCCGTGCGGCACGCCAGGCTCGACGCCCGGCGCCAGACCCGCGATATCGAAGCCTTGCTGGCTTCCGGGGTAGACGGACTTGTTCTCAGCGCCCATGAATCCGAGGCGCTGGTCGAAATCCTCGGCCAAGCCGAACGGCGCGGCGTTCCGACGGTGGTCGTCGATCGCGGGCGCGCGGAAATCCTGCCGCATGTCTCGTTCGTCACCTGCGACGACCGCATGATCGGCGACATCACGGCGCGCTGGCTTGCCGAGCGGCTGCGGGGGCGCGGTTCGCTGCTGCTGCTGCCGGGGCTGATCGAGGCCGAGCCGGCGCGCCGGCGCCTCGAAGGCGCCCAGGCCGTCTTCGCCCGCTATCCGGGCCTTCGCATCCTCGACGTCTGCTGGACGGGCTGGCGCCATGAGCGCGGACGCGAGATCGTGGCGGCGAAGCTCGCCGGGCGCGGCGAGCCGATCGACGGCGTGTGGTGCGATTCCGGGCTGCAGGCGGTGGGATCTCTCAGGGCCTATCTGGCCGCGGGCCGCAGCGGCGCCCTGCCCCCGCATACCGGCGGCGATCTCAATCTCGCCTATAAGCTTGCGATCCGGCACGGCGTCGCGCAGGCGGCGGTGGACTATCCGCCCGCGATGGGCCTTCGGTCGGTCGAGGTGCTCATAGAAGTGCTGCGCGGCCGATCGGTTCCGCGACGGGTGGAAGTGCCAACCGAAATTGTGGTCACGCGCGGCGACGCGACCCGCTCCGTGCGTCCCGACCTGTGGTCGGACGAACACGTCCGCTGGGACCTGCCGGACGACCTCATCCTCGCGAGCGGGCTCGGTCCGTCCTATGATCCGCGCTCGTACCGCGTCCATTATAAGGGCAACCGCTACAATCGCTCGGCGGCCGACCGCGCGGCGAGGTCTCCTTATGCCGGCGGATGAGACCGCTGGCGTCGCGGCGGTCGCGAAGCTTCTCGCGCGGGTCGCCGAGACGCCGGGGCGCACGGTCGCGGCGCTTGCCGCCGAACTCGGGCTCCGGCGCTCGACGGCCTTTGCCGTCGCGGCGATTCTCGACGCGTCGGGGCTTCTCGAGCGGGACGCGGGCAGGCGCCTGCATCCCGGCCCCATCACGGCGCGACTCCGGCTTGCCCGCTACGGGTTTGGGGCGATGGCGGATAAGGCCGAGACCCTCATGCCCGTGCTGCGCGACGATACGGACGCCTCGGCCTCGCTTTTCGTCAGCGACACGGAGCGAACTTTTCTCGTCGTGCGCCGCCGCGCCGTGTGGGATGGCGGGGGCGAAAGCGTTTCGAGGCGGATCGAGGCGCCGGTGGGCCGCTCCCCTGCCGGATTCGCCGCCCGGCTCAGCCTCGTGCTGCGCCCCAAGGCGAGCGAGGCGGAAGCGCGCTCCGCCGCAGCCTGCATGGGCCAGGTCGCGGCGGCGCTGGCGAAGACACTCGAAGGGAAGGCCGCCCCGACGGTTCGTCGCGCTTCTCGATCCAGCGCCCGGGATGCTGTCAGGTAATCAGATACCCCCCGTCGATGACGAGCACGGCGCCGGTCACGAAGCTCGCCATGGGCGACGAAAGAAAGAGCGCGCCGCTCGCGACTTCCGAAGGCTCTCCCCATCGCTTCATCGCCGTGCGCCCCGCAATCTCGGCGTTCCGCGCCGGATCGTCCCGCAGCGCCTGGGTGAGAGGGGTCGCAATCCAGCCGGGCGCAACCGCGTTCACCCGAATTCCGTCTCCGGCATAGGCGATCGCAAGGGATTTGGTGAGCTGCGCCACTCCTCCCTTCGACGCCGAGTACCCGGGCGCCGCCGCGCTGCCGAAGAAGGACAGCATCGAGGCCATGTTGACGATGGTTCCCCTTGCCTCGGCAAGCCTCGGGCGCGCCGCCGCGCAGACCCGCATCGAGCCGTTGAGGTTGATGTCGACGACATCGGCGAAACCCTCGGGCGAGAGTTCCTGACCGCGGCGGATGACGCCCGCGCAGTTCACGACATGGTCGAGCCGCGGCGGCGCGCCGACGATCGCGCGAACCGCTTCGCCGTCGCGCACGTCGAGCTTGACGAACCGCGCCCCTTTGAGCGCCGGAACCCGCGTTGCGGCTTCGATCTCGGCGCCGATCACCCCAGTCGCCAGAACGCTCGCGCCCAGCGCGAGGAAGGCCTCCACGATGGCCGCGCCGATGCCGGACGTTCCGCCGGTGACGAGGACTTCTCGGTTCTCGAAGAGTCCCGGCCTGAAGCCGCCGGCCGCTTTCGGAGCCCGGTCAGCGGATGAACTGGTCGACATAGTCCCCGCCCAGCCCGACGCTCGCGTAGTGCTCCCGGCACAGATCGATTTTGGTGAAGACGTCCTCGAAGCCCAGCGGCTCTCCGTAAGCGTCGCAATAGAGCATGATCCCGTTGACCTGAAAGTAAGTGATCATCTCCTCGACATCGTCCGGAACGATCAGCGTATGGGTTTCTCCCGGCGGCTCGAAGACATAGGCCCCCTCCTCCGCCACCCAGTCGTGCTCAAGATAGCGCCAGCGCCCCTTGAGCACGAGACCGTGCACCGCCTGCGGATGCCGGTGGCGGCTCAGCACGCCCGACTTGCGGACCCGAAGCAGGTTCATCCAGTAGCCCTGCGACCGGTTGAGGCAAAGCGGCCGGAACCAGACGCTCTCGCCCTGCGGGACCCAGATCCGTTCATCGTCCGGGATCGCGCGCCGAACGACAAGATCGGGCAGAGTCTCCTGCGGCATCGGATGCTGGTAGGGCGTCCGGGGATTGGGATCAGGCTTCATCTTCGGCATTGGCGGTCTCCAAACATGGGCAGTCTCCAGAAGGGGCGTCGGGACGGAGGCTGGTCCAGGCGGCCAGCCGCCACGGCAGAGCCGCCCCCATTTGCCGGCGAGACCAGCCGTCCGAATCGCGTTCAATTTCTCCTGTATCACGGGCCGGCCCTTAACCCGGCAGACCGATCCGGGCCGTCGTTCACGTGACTCATGTTCACAAGAATGGTTTAATCAACCCTCTGACCGGGCGGGCGGACCCCGTCCGTGCTCTGGGAATCGCCCCACGAGGCTCGGTGGGAGCGGTGGCGTCGTTGTTGGTTGGCCCGCGGGAAACCCTAGGATGACGTTTCGTCGGCGCGTTGCAACATCGGCTCTATTGGCGGGCGTGGGCGCATGCGCGCTCTCTTTCGGCGCGGACCGGAGGGATGGCGTTTCATTCACCCCTTCGGCGCACGCTCAGGGCATTATCCGCAATCTGATCGCTCGCCTGCGCGGACAGACGCTGCCGGCGGGCATCGCCAAGGCGAACGGCCGCCTTGAAGCGACCCAGGTCGACGTCTCGTCGAAATACCCCGGGCGGCTCTCGGAAGTGACCGTGGAGGAAGGCTCGAGCGTCACCCAAGGACAGGTCATCGCGAAACTCACCTCGCCCGAATACGAGGCGCAGCTGCGCGCCGCCAAGGCCGATGTGCAGAAGGCCAACGACGCGCTTGCGTCAGCGGAAGCGGAGATCACCTCCCGGCAGAGCGCGCTCGCGTTCGCCAAATCCGATTTCGAGCGCGGTCAGCAGCTCATCACAGCCGGGCATATCACGAAGCAAACCTTCGAGCAGCGCAAGCGCAACCTCGATTCTGCAGCCGCCGCGGTGCAAAACTTCACCTCGCAGCGCGATCAGGCCCTGTCCCAGATCGCGAACTCGGAAGCCGAGGTCGATCGCGTGCAGTCGATCATCGACGATCTGACGCTCGTTTCGCCGCGGTTGGGACGGGTTCAATATCAGCTCGCGCGGGCCGGCGAGGTCGTCGCCGCCGGCGCGCCGATTGTCACCATTCTCGACCTGACCGACGTCTATATGACGGTCTTCCTGCCCGCGGCGGATGCGGGCCGGCTGGCGATCGGCGACGAGGCGCGCACAATTCTTGATCCGGTTCCCGACTACGTGGTTCCGGCAAAGGTCAGCTTTGTCGCGGCCGACGCGCAGTTTACCCCCAAAACGGTGGAGACCACGGACGAACGCGCCAAGCTGATGTTCCGCATCAAGCTCAAGATCGATGCGCAGGTTCTTCAGCAATTTTATACCCGGGTGAAGACCGGCGTCCGGGGCTTGGGATTCGTTCGCACCAAGGCCGATGTGGAGTGGCCGGCCGACCTCCAGGTCAAGCTGCCCACGCCGCCGGCGGGTAAAGCCTCTGCAGCACCGGGCGCCGACAGCGCCGCGCCTCAGGCCAAGACCCCGGACAGCAACGCGGCCGAAACAAAGGCTCCCGCCGCCAAATGACCGGCGAGCCCATCGCGCGGGTCAAGTCCGTATCGCACCGATACGGCGCGACGGTTTCGCTCACGGACGTCAGCATCGACATCCCGTCGCGCATCATGGTCGGCGTGATCGGCCCGGACGGCGTCGGCAAGTCGACTCTGCTAGGCCTCATCGCGGGGGTAAAGAAGATCCAGACCGGCGAGGTCTTCGTCTTCGACAAGACCATCGCCAACCAGGAAACGTTGCGCGAGATTCGCGGCCGCATCGCCTATATGCCTCAGGGCCTCGGCCGCAACCTCTACCCGACGCTCTCCGTCTTCGACAACATCGATTTCTTCGGCCGATTGTTCGGATTGTCGGCGGCGGAGCGTCGCGCCAAGATCACCGAGCTTCTCACGGCGACGAGCCTGGAGAAGTTCGAATCGCGCCCCGCCGGCAAGCTGTCCGGGGGCATGAAGCAGAAGCTCAGCCTCTGCTGTGCGCTCGTCAACGACCCCGATCTGCTCATTCTCGACGAGCCGACGACCGGCGTCGATCCGCTGTCGCGCGGCCAGTTCTGGGATCTCATCAACTCCATCCGCGCGCGCCGGCCGCAGATGAGCGTGATCGTCGCCACCGCCTATATGGACGAAGCCGAGCGCTTCGACTGGCTGATGGCGATGGACGATGGAAAAATCATCGCGACAGGCACGCTGAAGGAGCTGCTCGCCAAGACCGGCGAGCCCAATCTTGACGAAGCTTTTATCGCGATGATGCCAGAGGCCAAACGCGCCTCGCACAAGAAAGTGGTCGTGCGTCCGCGCGTGGCCTCGCCGGACGAGACGCCGGCGATCGAGGCCGAGGGGCTCACGCGCCAGTTCGGCGATTTTGTCGCGGTCGATCACGTCAGTTTCAAGATCGCGCGCGGCGAAATCTTCGGGTTCCTCGGCTCCAATGGCTGCGGCAAATCGACGACCATGAAAATGCTGGTGGGCTTCCTGCCCGCGACCAGCGGCACATGCAAGCTGTTCGGCGAGCCGATGGGCTCGAACGACATGCAGGCGCGGCGCAACGTCGGTTACATGACGCAGGCCTTCTCGCTCTATGGCGAACTGACGGTCGCCCAGAATCTCCAGCTCCATGCGGAGCTTTATCATCTGCCGAAGGAGAAGGTTGCGGGGCGCATCGAGGAGTTGCTCGATCGCTACGACCTTCGGGCCTTCGTGAACGCCCGGCCAGACAGCCTGCCGCTCGGCATCAAGCAGCGCCTTCAGCTCGCGGTCGCGGTGCTCCACGAGCCCTCGATTCTCATCCTCGACGAGCCGACGTCCGGCGTCGACCCGATCGCGCGCGACGCGTTCTGGCGGACACTGATCGACCTCTCGCGCGATGACGGCGTGACGATTTTCGTCACCACCCACTTCATGAACGAGGCGGACCGCTGCGACCGCATCTCGCTCATGCATGCGGGCAAGGTGCTCGCCGTCGGCGCGCCCCAGGAACTGGTCAAGGAGCGCGGCAGCGCCTCGCTCGAGGAGTGCTTCGTCGGCTATCTCGCCGAAGCCGCCGGCATCGACATGTCGAAAAAAGCCGAGGCGCCGGCGTCGGGCGCCGAAGTCGAGGCGAACGAGCGGCCGAAGCGCTTCAAGATCGGCCGGCTGTGGGCCTACGCACGGCGCGAGACGGTCGAACTCCTGCGCGATCCGATCCGGCTGGCATTCGCGCTGTTGGGCCCGATCATCCTCATGTTCGCCTTCGGCTACGGCATCTCGTTCGACATCGAGAACCTGGCGACCGCGACATTCGACCAGGACGACACGCCCGAGAGCCGCGAGCTGCTTCAGGGCTTCGAGGGCTCGCGCTATTTCTCGGTCCAGCCGCCGATCACGTCGGCGGGCGAGGCCGAGAGACGGCTCAGAAGCGGGAACACGCAGATCGTGGTCGAAGTGCCGCCCGGATTCGGCCGCGACCTTCTCAACAAGCGCACGCCGGAAGTCGACGCGACGGTCGATGGCGCGATGACGTTCCGCGGCGAAACGTCGAAGAACTACGTCACCGGCGTTGTCAGGAAGCGGGGCGAGGAATTGACGCGGAGCCAGCGTCGCGCGGGGAGCGCCAACGCCTGGACGGACGAGGATATCCAGACGCGCTTTCGCTACAATCAGGCCTTTCTCAGCGTCAACGCGATGGTGCCCAGCATTTTCATGCTGCTCTTGTGCCTGATTCCGGCGATCATGTCGGCGATCGCGGTCGTGCGTGAGAAGGAGACCGGCTCGATCGCCAACTTCCGCTCGACGCCGATCACCCGGTTCGAGTACCTGATCGGCAAGGAGCTGCCCTATATCGCGGTCTCGATGATCGCCTTCTTCGCCCTGTTGCTGATCTCGATTTTCATTTTCCACGTGCCGCCGAAAGGACCGTTCCTCGTCCTTTTCCTGGGAACGCTCGTCTATGTGATTGCGACCGTGGGCTTCGGCGTGCTGATCTCGTCCTTCACCCGAACGCAGGTCGCAGCGGTGTTCGCAACGGCGATTCTCTCGATCGTGCCGGCCGTCAATTTCTCAGGCATGCTCGCGCCGGTCTCCTCGCTCTCGGGCGGGGCGAAGGTGATCGGCCTTTCCTTCCCCTCATCCTGGTACCAGCAGGTTTCGGTCGGCGTATTCGCCAAGGCGCTCGGGATCGCCAGCCTCTGGAAAGACATTGCCGCGATCGCGCTCATCGCGCTCGTGTTCCTGGCCCTGTCGTTGGCTCTGCTGCGCAAGCAGGAGGCGTGAGATGTCCGAAGCCTCCTCCACAAAAGCTCCCCATCTCGTCGAAGCGAAGCCCCTGACCTTCGTCGATCATGTGGTCAACATCTTCCACCTGGTCATCAAGGAGCTCAGAAGCATCCGGGCGGACCCGGTGATGTTGCTGCTGGTCGTCTATTCGTTCAGCATTTCAGTGAACACGGTCGCCACCGGCGCCGTGACGGAAGCAACCAACCTCTCGGTCGGCATCGTCGATGAGGACGGCTCAGACCTGTCGCGGCGCATCGCCGAGGGCTTGCGGCTGCCGACGTTCCAGCCGCCCGTGCAGCTTAAAGCCTCGGAAATCGACCCGATCATGGATCAGGGCAAGCTCCTCTTCGTCGTCGAGATCCCGCCCAATTTCGAGGCCGACATTCGCGCCCAGCGCAGGACCGGCATCCAGATCAATGTCGATGCGACGGCGATCGCCCAGGCCGGCAACGGCGCAAGCTCGCTGCGCAACGCCATCGCCACTGAGATCCAGCGGTTCATTTCGGGACGGGAGGATTCGAGCGGCGCGCCGATCAATCTGGTCGTTCGGGCTGCCTTCAACCCGAACCTCAAGACGGCGTGGTTCTCGGCGATGACACAGGTCATCAACCAGATCACGATGCTGACCGTCATCCTCACTGGCGCGGCGCTGATCCGCGAGCGCGAGCAGGGCACCGTCGAGCATCTGCTGGTGATGCCGGTCGTGCCGTCGGAGATCATGCTGGCCAAGATGATCGCCAACGCCCTCGTGATTCTCGTTGCGGCTATGTTGTCGTTGCAGGTGGTGGTGCATTGGTGGATCGGCTCGCCGATCAATGGGTCTTTGCTGGTGTTCCTGCTTGGCGCAGCGATCTATGCGCTTGTCGTGGCGGCGCTCGGCATTCTGCTTGGCACGCTGGCCACGACCATGGGCCAGTTTGGCCTCCTCGCCATGCCTGTGCTGATTGTCACCCAATTGCTGTCGGGCAGCAGCACCCCAATGGAGAGCATGCCGGTCTGGCTGCAATATGTGATGCAGACGATCAGCCCGACGCCGCACTTTGTCCAGTTCGCGCAGGCGGTGCTGTTCCGCGGCGCCGATTTGACCCTCGTCTGGCGGCCTCTGGCGGCGATGCTGGCGATCGGAATTGTCTATTTCACCGTCGCCAGCATCCGCTTCCGCAAGGTGATCTTCGGGGGTTGAGGGACGCAGCCTGATGCGTCGATCAGCCGGGCAGTCGTGAAAGCTGCTGCAGATCTCTGGAACAGCAGGATCGAGATCGGCCGCGAAGCCGCTCGGTCGATGGATCGGCGTTAGAGAACGAACGGGAGGAAGGAATGGCTGGGACAAAGCGTCTGAACAAGGCCAAAAAGGCCAGGAACGAGAACGCTTCTGAAGGCCACCACGAACTCGGCGCAAAGGACTATGAGAGCGAACTCGCCCGGCTGCACGGCGAACTGGTCAAGCTGCAGCTCTGGGTCGTCGCCAAGGGGCTGAAGGTCGTGGTCTTGTTCGAAGGCCGCGACGGCGCCGGCAAAGGCGGGGTCATCAAGGCGATCACCGAGCGCGTCAGCCCGCGCGTCTATCGGGTCGTGGCGCTGCCCGCGCCGACCGAGCGCGAGAAGTCGCAGATGTACATTCAACGCTACATGCGCCATCTGCCGGCGGCTGGCGAGATCGTCATCTTTGATCGCAGCTGGTACAACCGCGCCGGCGTCGAGCGGGTGATGGAATTCTGCACGGCTGAGCAGGCGCAGCGCTTTCTCGAACTCACGCCAGCGGTCGAGAAGGCGATTATCGAGTCGGGAATCATCCTGATCAAATATTGGCTCGAGGTAAGCGAGGAGGAACAGACGAGCCGGCTCAAGGCGCGGATCGACGATCCGCGCAAGATCTGGAAACTGTCGCCGATGGATTTGAAATCCTATGGCCGCTGGTACGACTATTCGCGCGCGCGCGACGAGATGTTCCAGGCGACCGACACCGCCTGGGCGCCCTGGCATGTGGTGCGCTCCAACGACAAGCGGCGCGCCAGGCTCAACGTCATCTCCCACCTCCTGTCGCAGATTCCTTACGACAAGCTGCCGCGGAAGAAGCCGACGTTGCCGAAGAGGCAGAAGGCTCACGGCTACGTCGAGCCCGACTATCCCTACAAGTTGGCGCCGGAACTGGTATGGCCGGCGACTCATACCCGTTCCAATTGAGCGCCACTCATCGCGCTTCGGCCGTGAAGGCGATGATCGGTCCCGATCATCGAGTCCTGGTGCTAGCGCTCCCGAACTCTCCGAGGCGTCGAGCAGGCGATCCCAGACCGGGCGCGTCGTAATGCGCCTTCACCACCGCTGCACGCCCATAAACGTGTTGTGGGTTGCGATCGGGTGATCGAACCGGTGGCGCGTATAGCTGTACGCCGGTTCGCGCCGCGCGGGCTTTCCGTGGGGATAGAGCGTGAGCTGGTCATGCCGCATCGGGACCTTGTGACCTTGCGCGCTCTTTGGCTTGACGGGTCTTTGCGAGACGGTCTGCGCGGCTGCTGAAGACGCGGGCGCCCAGCATGCGATCAAAGCAACTACGGTTAAGAGAGCTGCGATGCGTTTCATTGTGTCCAGCCTTCTGCGGCGCCGTCCAGCGGCTCACTGTCCTGCCGGCGGCGCCAGCGCGAGCCGCCGCCGAAATTCCACGCCCTGCCCGGTCGCGAAGGGCGTTCACGAAGATAGCCGGGGCTTCGGTTTCAGACGATAACGCTTATATATTGGCCGACAGTCGAAGTCTCATTGTCGCTCCCAGGTCACCAACAATCGCATTTCAATCGAGATCGGGAAGTCTCGCGATGTTCCATAGAACGCCCATCGTCGCCGCCCTTGGCCTGGCCCTGTCCTGCCTGACGCAGGCGGCGGTCGCGCAGAATTCCCCGCCACTCCACGGGGGCGGCTGGCCGATTCAGAACGGGGTCAAGCACCAGCCAACCGCCGGCGCGATCGGGGGCGAGTTCTCGCGCGGTCAGGCGCAGGAAGTCGACAAGCTCTACGACGAACTGCTGAACGGCTACAGCGCGACGCACCACACAGGCAACGCGCGCATGCGCTAGAGCGCGGCTCACGAAAAAGCGGACGCCGGTTTTTCACGAAAAAACGCGCGAAATCAGTGAATCCAGAGCCTGCCGCAGGCTTTAGTGCGGTTTGCGCGACGGAAGGCCCCATGCACGGGGAGCGCGCCGAGATCCGCCGCCCTCACGACGGCAATTCGATTCCGGAAATCTCCCGGCAGATGTCAACGAGCCTGTCCTGCAGGGCGATGTCGCCGGCTTGCGGATTCGGCTCGCGCTGCTTCAGGTGAAAGAAATAGCCGCCGGCCGTCAGCGCGGCGGGATCGTCGCTGGTCGCGAGCCACGCCTGGGTGAGATGCGCCTGGGCGATGTCGTCGGGCGCGCCCGCCCCGCCCATCTTGGTCGGCACCCATCCGGGCGTCATCGCGTTCGAGAGCACGCCTGGCCAGCGGCGCGCGACCGCGAAAGCGAGCAGCACGTCGTGCAGCTTGCTCTCGGCATAAGCCGACGATCCGTCCCAAGGGCGCTGCCGCCACAGGATGTCGTCGAGATTGGCGCTCGCGCGCGCGTGCATGCCCGAGCTCAGATAAACGAGCCGCTTCGGCCGTTCGATCAGCGCGGTGAGGATATAGGGCGCGAGCGTGTTGATGGCGAAGACATGGGGAACGCCGTCCTCGGTCACGCGATGACTTTCGCCGAAGCCGACGGCGGCGTTGTGAATGACAGCGTCGAAGCGCCCGAGCGCGTTGACTTGGCGAGCCACATCCTTGGTGGCGGCGAGGCTCGCGAGTTCGCCGACCGCCACCGCTTCGGCCTCGGGCGCGGCTTTCTTAGCGTCCGCCGCCCGGGCGTCGTTGCGGGCGTGCAGGACGACCTTATGTCCCTGATCGGCGAGAAGCCGCCCGGCCATGAGCCCAAGTCCATCGGATGAACCGGTGATGAAGATGCGCGCCATGCTGTTGTTCCGCTGTTACGTTCACCCACACATATAGGAGGTTGCGTTCTCCCGCGCGTCCCACGGGCGCCAGCCGTCGCGCCTCGATCCGTCTCGGAGGGCGCTCGTTGGCGCCATCACAGCGGCGCTGGGCCCAAACATGTCCTTGTGTGTCCGACCTGTGACGATGATCACATCACAAAGGCGTGACTTTGGGTAAGCCTGCGACCGTTGGAGTTTCGTTTCACGAGATTATTCTCATCAACCTTTTTCAACGCGAGGGTTTCTATGCTTCCGCTGCTGGGAATCGTCGGCGAGCTCTTTCCTGACATCATCAAGCAGCTGGGGGCGCCGCTTCTTGAGCAGTCTGGATCTGTTCAGGATCAAGTTCTCGAGGCGATAAAGAAGGCGACTGGCCTACAGAATCCAAAGACCGCTGATCCACAAACGGTAAAGGCCGAGATGCAGAAGCCGGCCGCGAATGCGCAGCTGCAGAGCGATCTGCAAGACATCGCGTTGGAGGAACTGAAAGAGCGGGACCGCACGAACGAGGAAGGCCAGCGGGTCGAGTTCGAGCGGTATCGCATCGACGCGGAGGAGCGCGAGCGGATTCGGGCGGAAGAGTTTCAACGCCAATTGCTCGACTTCCAGGACCGGCAGATTGCGCGCTCAACACAGATGCAGCTCGCGGAAGAGCACAGTCCGCTCGCATGGGTCGCGCCGATCCTCGCTTTCGTCCTCGTCGGAATGATCTGGTACCTGCTTCACGCCATCCTGACCGCCCGTGAACAGGTGATCAACCGGGATGTGTTCAACGTCGTTCTGGGAGCCCTGGTCACCGCCTTCACGACCGTCATGGCCTACTATTTCGGTTCGTCGCTCGGCTCGAGCAGGAAGGACGACGCCCTCCACAATGGGCGCCTCGTAACGAACCCGAAAATGAAAGGGGAGGACAACGGCGATCCGCCAGACGACGACGAGGCGTCGACGTCGACTGCTTCGCCCTCTCCCACGACCGGAAAGAATTCGGGCCCGGCTACCGCCACGAAACCCAAGCCGGCCCCGACCGGGATCTATGGCCTGTTCCGGCAAAAGGCGCCGGGGATCATGCGCGATCTCGTGCGCGATCTGGGCCTTTCCGAGACTCAGGCCGCTGGCATCCTCGGCAATATCGGCTGGGAATGCGGGGGATTTAAACAACTGCAGGAGCAGAATCCGGTGATGGGCGGCCGCGGCGGCCTTGGCTGGTGTCAGTGGACAGCGAGCCGGAGAACCCAGTTCGAGGAATGGCTGCGAGAGAACGGCTTCAACTATCAGAACGACGCTGCGAACTACGGCTTTCTCCTGAACGAGCTGCGCGGTTCGCAAGCGGCCAGTGTCCGCGCTGTCCGGCAGACGCCGAACGTCGAGAACGCGACGAGCGAGTTCATGCGCGTCTTCGAGCGACCTGCGCCGCGCTTTGCGCATCTCGATGACCGGATTGGTCTCGCAAAGCTGGCCCTTCAAGAATACCGGAGAGCGTTCAATGCTTAGCGAATCCCATCACAAGCGACGCTATTCCCGCTATTTCATGGCTCCGCTGTGGGTCGCGCTCGCGATCTGCGCCGCAGCTCTCGCCTTTCTTCTAGGCGAATATCTCGTCGCGGACGAATGGGCAAAACAGGACAAGGATACGCTGACGGAATCGCCGCTGGAGCGCGCGGCTGAGGGGGTCAAGCACGACCGCATCGAATTTGCCGTCTATCGTCATCTGTTGCACGCCGCGCTCACGGAACAGGCCTCCAGGCCCGCCGCATTCGACAGCATTCGCGACGTGCTCGGCTATGGGGGCGCGTTCGCCGAGGATCTCAAGGCGGATCTCAAGGCCATGGCCCCACAGGTGGTCATGGTCACCACGACCAGCCAGGCCGGCTTATCCGCCGCAGATGCGCTAGGCGACGATTTGAAGGCGATCGGGATGGCGGTCGCGACCCGGCAGAAGTTGGAGCCGGGGCAGATCAACGGGAGCAAAGTCTCCTGCTATAGCGCCGACACCTGCAAGGACGCGAAGTCGCTGGTCACCCTCCTGCGCGCCAGGGGCTATGACATTGGCGAGCCGGATACCTCCAGCCGGTCAGAAGACAATTCCGGCGACGTCGCGGCGACCCTCTATCGCGCCAAAGTGATCCAGGTCGCGCTGATGGACCCGAAGCAGACCCAGTCAGCGGCCGCGACGCCCGCGCGCAGTCCGAGGGCGCACGCGGCGAACACGGCTCACCGAGTCGCAAATGGACGGGGCCGGACGGGCAATCGACCGCTCGAGACGACGGCCAATCGCTAACAGCGGGGCTGGCCCGGAATGCGGCTGGCCCCCCTTCCGTTGATTTGATAGATAGCGGGCAGTATCGGCGCTTTGTTCGCATGAAGCGGCGACAAGAGCCGCCCAGCGGCGCGCCACGAGCCAATCCCTGCGGAGCTGGCGTGACGAGGGGGCAACTTCTCCGGAGCCCGCATATGACCACCCATCAGCGCAATTTTCCGTCGATCGACCCGCAAAAGCTCGAGCGGCTGGCCGAGACGGCGGTCAAGGTGGGTCTCAGGCTTCAGCCGGGGCAGGACCTGTTCCTCACCGCGCCGGTCTCGGCGCTGCCGTTGGCGCGCCGCATCGTGGCCGAGGCCTACAAGGCCGGCGCGGGGCTGGTGACGCCGATCCTGTCCGACGAGGAGATCACGCTCGCGCGCTATCGCTTCGCTCCCGACGCGAGCTTCGACCGCGCGCCGGCCTGGCTCTACGAAGGCGTCGGCAAAGCCTTCGCCGCCAATACCGCGCGCCTCGCCATCGTCGGCGACGATCCGATGCTGCTTTCGCACGAAGACCCGGCCAAAGTCGCGCGCGCCAACAAGGCGAATTCCATCGCCTACCAGCCGGCGCTCGAGAAGATCGCCGGCTTCGACATCAACTGGAACATCGTGGCCTTCCCGACCGCCTCCTGGGCCGCCCGTGTCTTTCCGGGCGACGAGGAGGAGGTCGCGGTCGGCAGGCTGGCGGAAGCGATCTTTTCCGCTTCGCGTGTCGACAATGCCGACCCGGTTCAAGCGTGGGCTACGCACAATGCAGCGCTCAGACAACGCACGGAATGGCTGAACGCGCGGAAATTTCACGCGCTCCATTATTCCGGGCCGGGCACGGACCTCACCATCGGGCTTGCCGACGGCCACGACTGGCAGGGCGGCGCGGCGACGGCGAAGAACGGAATCACCTGCAATCCGAACGTCCCGACAGAAGAGGTCTTTACGACGCCGCATGCGCGCCGGGTCGACGGCCATGTCGCGAGCACCAAGCCGCTCTCCTATCAGGGCACGCTCATCGACAACATCGCGGTCCGCTTTGAAGCTGGACGCATTGTGGAAGCGAAGGCCTCGCGCGGCGAGGACGTGCTCAACAAAGTGCTCGATAGCGACGAGGGCGCGCGGCGCCTCGGCGAGGTCGCGCTCGTGCCGCACTCCTCGCCCATCTCGAAGAGCGGGCTTCTGTTCTTCAACACGCTGTTCGACGAGAACGCCGCGTGTCACATCGCGCTTGGGCAATGCTATGCGAAATGCTTCGTCGACGGCGCGAAGCTCACCCCCGCAGAAATCGCCGAGCGGGGCGGCAACAAGAGCATGATCCATATCGACTGGATGATCGGCTCGGACCAGATCGACATCGACGGCCTCGATGCGAACGGCGCCCGCACGGCGGTCTTCCGCAAAGGCGAGTGGGCCTGAGCAAACGGCCGAGCGAATCAGGCTCATGCCTCTTATTGAGGCATGGAGCCCTCGCTTGCCGGTCGCTTTCGCGTGGTCCTTCCGCTAGCGTTCCGCGCCTGGGAGCCTCCGTTTCCAGATTGCCGCCACGGGAGGAAACATGCCGACAGTCACCACGAGCGACGGCGTCGAGATTTTCTACAAGGATTGGGGCAGCGGGCAACCGATCGTGTTCAGCCACGGCTGGCCGCTGTCGGCCGACGATTGGGACGCGCAGATGCTGTTCTTCTTGGGCCACGGCTATCGCGTGATCGCGCATGACCGGCGCGGACACGGCCGGTCGAGCCAGACCGGCGGGGGCCACGACATGGATCACTACGCCGACGATCTCGCGGCGGTGACCGCCCATCTCGACCTCAAGGATGCGATCCATGTCGGCCATTCGACCGGCGGCGGCGAAGTGGTGCGCTATCTGGCGCGGCGCGGCGAGCGCGGGGTTGCGAAGGCTGCGATCATCAGCGCGGTGCCGCCGCTGATGGTGAAGACCGAGGCCAATCCCAAAGGCCTGCCGAAGAGCGTGTTCGACGATCTCCAGGCGCAGCTCGCCGCCAACCGCTCCAAGTTCTATTACGATCTGTCGTCCGGCCCGTTCTACGGCTTCAACCGGCCGGGCGTGAAGACGATCGAGCCCGCGGTCTTGAACTGGTGGCGCCAGGGGATGATGGGCGGCGCGAAGGCGCACTACGACGGCATTGTCGCCTTCTCGCAGACCGACTTCACCGAGGATCTGAAAAAGATCAATGTCCCGGTTCTGGTCATCCACAGCGAGGACGACCAGATCGTGCCCTATGTCGCCGCGGGGCCGCTGTCGGCGAAGCTGCTCAAGCACGGAACTCTGAAAACATACAAGGACTTTCCGCACGGCATGATCACCACCCAGGCGGACGCGATCAACGCGGACCTGCTCGCGTTCATCAAGAGTTGAGGCGTAGCGGCGCCTCAGGAACCGCGCGCGCCCTGCGCGCGGGGGAGGCGCCCGTCGGCAGAGGCCATAGGGAGAACGCCATTGAGCTCGCCTTTTCGTCCAATGTTATCGCGCCGGCGCTTTTGTTTCTGCTGCGTCGGCGGCGCGGCCTTCACGGCCGCAGGAGGCTGGCTCACGCCTCGCGAGGCGTTCGCGGAGGCGCGAGGCCTCGTCACCCTGTTCAAGGACAGCGCCGCGGCGTCTCCCATCGTGACGCACAAGCTGCGGAACAACATCAGCGTTCTTGAAGGATCCGGCGGAAACGTCGGCGTCCTGACGGGCCCGGACGGCAAGGTGCTCGTCGACGCCGGCATCGGCGTGTCGCGTCCTCAAATCGCAAGGGCGCTTGCCGATCTCGGCCCCGAACCCGTCACGCACCTTATCAACACGCACTGGCATTTCGACCATACCGACGGCAATTCATGGCTCAACTCGGTCGGCGCGAAGATCATTGCTCAGGAGAACACCCGCAAGTACCTGTCCGAGGTTCAACGCGTCGAGGACTGGGACTACAATTTTCTTCCGCTGGCGAGCGGCGGGATTCCGAGCGAAGTCTTTGCAGACGAGCACAGTCTCAAGCTCAACGGCGCGTCAATCGCCCTCAAACGCTACGCTCCCGCCCACACCGACAGCGATATTTCCGTCACCTTCGCCGAAGCGGATATCGTGCACGTGGCCGACACGTTCTGGAACGGCGTCTATCCATTCATCGACTATTCGACCGGCGGCAGCATTGACGGCATGATCGCGGCGTCGGACGCCAACCTCGCGGCGACGACGGACAAGACCATCATCATTCCCGGACATGGAAATCCTGTCAGCAACAAAGCCGAGCTCAAGGAATTCCGCGATATGCTGACCGCGGTCCGCGAGAGCGTCGCGGCCCTCAAGAAGCAGGGAAGATCGCGCGACGAGACGGTCGCGGCAAAACCGACCGCCGCCTTTGACGCCAGGTTTGGCGCCTCCGTCATCGATCCCGGCTTCTTCACAAGGTTGGTCTACGAGGGTGTGTGATCTCGGCAGCTGAGCGCGGGCTTGTCGACCTGCTTCACCCGACCCGCTCGATCAGCGCCATCGCAGCGGCAGGGTTTCGCTCCTTGTGGCCGCTGATGACATAGAGAAACACCTCGCGGCCCTCTGCGCCGGAGTTCGGCTCCGCGACGGTTGCGAGATCTTTTGGCGAGCCGCCCGCAGCCCAGGTTTTCGCGCGGGCCGCCCACTGATCGAGCGCGGCGTCGGCATAGCCGCGCGCCTCGGTTTCGGTCGTTCCCATGATACGCGCGTAGACGAACGGCGCGGTCACGTCGGCGATCTGAGGGTATTTGGAATCGCCGGCTGTCACGACCGCGACCCCATGCTCGCGCGCGAGGGCGATGAAGTCGGGATGTCTGAAGCTCTCGTGGCGCACCTCGACGACGTGGCGAATGGCGAGGCCGTCGACCGATTTCGGCAGGAGCTTGAAGAACGCGGCGAAATCGTCGGCGTCGAACTGCTTGGTGGTCGCGAACTGCCAGTTGACCGGCCCAAGTTTCGCCTTGAGCTCCGTCACGCCGCTCTTGAAGAAACGCTCGATCGACTCGCCGGCCTCGGCGAGGACGCGGCGGTTAGTGGCGAAGCGGGGTCCTTTGACCGAGAAAATGAAATCGTCCGGCGTCTCGTCGCGCCACTTGATGAAGCTCGCCGGCTTCTGCGAGCCGTAATAGGTGCCGTTGATCTCGATCGAGGTCAGTTTCGAGCCGGCATAGGCGAGCTCCTTCGCATGCGCCAGGCCCTTGGGAAAGAACACGCCGCGCCACGGCTCGAAGGTCCAGCCGCCGACGCCGATTCTGATCTTTCCCGCCGCGCTTGCCTTCATGCCCGCGTCCCTATCTGCGCGCGACTGCGGCGGTGCGCCCGCCGGTCAACTCGACAAGCTCGGAAGGCGACAGGCGAAAGACCGCGTTCGGCGTTCCGGCTGCCGCCCAGATCTCGGCGAAGCGCATAAGCGCTTCCTCGATGACGACGATCGGCTTATTTTTGTGGCCGACCGGCGGCACGCCGCCGATGGCGAAGCCCGTCTGCTCGCGCACGAAATCGGGGTCGGCGCGGGCGATCGGCTCGCCGATCACGGCGGCGGCTTTCTTCTCGTCGACCCGGTCGGCGCCCGAGGCGACGATCAGGATCGCGCGCCCGCTTGTCGCGCCGCGGAAAATCAGCGACTTGGCGATCTGGGCCACCTCGCAGCCGATCGCCGCGGCGGCGTCGGCGGCGGTGCGGGTGCTGGCGTCGAACTCCATGACCTCGAACTTCTCGCCGAGCGTGGCCTGAACTTTCAGCGCGGAAGGACTTTCGGCGGGCTTCATCGGGGTGAAACTAGCACGATGCGATGCCCTCGAACCAGCAGCCTCAAGCCGTCACGCCCCCGCATGCGCCCGCGCCTCGTATTCGCGAAGGTCCTTCTTCGATATCTTGCCGACCGGCGTCTTCGGCAGTTCGTCGCGGATCTCCATGGCGCTGATCATCTCGTGCTTTCCCAGCCGATCCTTCAGGAACGCCTTCATCTCGTCGAGCATGAGCGGGGCTGCGCCGGCCTTCAGCTTGACGAAGGCCTTCGGCGTCTCGCCGCGATAGTCGTCCGGGATTCCGATCACGCTCACCTCCTCGACTGAGGGGTGCTGATAGATCGCCTCTTCGATGTTGCGCGGATAGACGTTGAACCCGCCGCACAACAGCATGTCCTTGGTCCGGTCGACGATATAGACGAAGCCATCCTCGTCCATGACGCCGACGTCGCCGGTGCGAAAGAAACCGTCCGCCGTCATCGCGTTCGCGGTCGCTTCCGGCTTCTTCCAGTAGCCCTTCATGATGTTCGGGCCCTTGACGCAGATCTCGCCGCGCTCGCCAAGCTTGACCTCGCGCTCCGGATTGGCGACGTCGATGAACTTCATGTCCGTGCCGGGATAAGGAAGGCCGCAGGAGCCGCGTCGCCTGGCGCCCTCGCGTGGATTGAACGTTCCAACCGGCGCCGTCTCCGTCATGCCCCAGCCTTCGTTCAACTGGCAGCCGACGATGCTTTCGAACCGTTCCTGTACCGCGACTGGCAGCGGAGCGCCCCCGGAACCGCACAGGCGCAGCGATGAAAAGTCCATCGTCTCGACGCCGGGCACGCTCAGCAGCGCGACATGCATCGTCGGCACGCCCATATAGACGGTGATCTTCTTCTCCACGATATCCTTGAGCGCCGCCGCGGGATCGAAGCGCGGGTGAAGCACAAGCTCCGCCCCCAGCCGGAAGCCGAGCAGCATGACGACGGTCAGCGAATAGATGTGGAACAGCGGCAGGATGCACAAGAAACGCTCCTCGCCGACCCGCATGCCCTCTTCGCCGCGGGTCATCACCTCGGTATAGAGCGAGCAGGCGGCTGTGAGATTGGCGTGCGTGAGCATCGCGCCCTTGGGCGAGCCAGTGGTGCCGCCGGTGTATTGGATGACCGCGAGTTCATCGAGCCTGCCGACCGGATGCCTCTGATAGCGGCCGTCGTTGTCGATCAGATCGCGGAACGCGACATGGGCGTGGTCGTATGTCACCTCGGAGAGCATCTTTCCCGCGGCCATCTGCGCTTTCACCGGCCCGGGCGTCGGCGTCATCTCGGCGAATTCGCCGATGACAAGCGTCTTGAGACGCGTGGAGGCGAGAAGCTTCTCGGCTTGCGGATAGAGGGACGCGAGGTCGAGCGTCACGAGGACGTCGGTCTCGCTGTCGTTCACCTTGAGCTCGAGCGTCCGCAGCGCGTCCAGGGGCGAGTAGTTGACGACCGTCCCACCGGCTTTCAGGACGCCGAAAAAAGCGACGACATAGTGAGGCGTGTTAGGCAGGTAGAGGCCGACCTGGACGCCGGGCTTGACGCCAAGCTTCTGAAACCCCGCCGCGGCGCGGTTGGCGAGCGCGTCCAATTCCGCGTAAGTTATGCGCTTACCCATGAAGTCGATTGCCGGCTGGGCGCCGAAGCGCTTGGCCGCGTTTTCGAGCACGCTCTGCACGGACGAGAGGTCGAGCGGCGCGTTCGAGCGCACGTTCGGCGGATAGGACTTCACCCACGGTTGAATCGTCATCGCCTTATCCTCGCGTTTCCTCAATGGGCCGCTTGTCCGGCAGGCCGCCGGCGACACGTTTAAGCTCAGTTGGCGCGTTCGGGGCGAACCGTCAAGCACGGCGGGAAAACGATCGTTGCGCGCCGGGGCTCAGGGGCGCAAGGTCAGGCTGAAACCGGCGGCGCTCGCTTCGATGCGCGCCATCAGTCGTGAAGGAACTCAGCGATGGCGGACGGAAGCAAGCGCCCTGTATGCGCGGTGGTCGGCGTGGGGCCCGGCAATGGCGAAGCGTTCGCCCGCCGCTTCGCCGCCGACGGCTACGCCCTCGCGCTGATGGCCCGGCGCGCCGAGCTCACCGTCAAGCTCGCCGCCGAACTCCCGGGCGCCAAGTCTTACGCTTGCGACGCCGCCGACGCCGCATCGGTCGAGGCTGCGTTCGCCGCCACGCGGGCCGATCTCGGCGACGTCGACGCGCTCATCTATAACGCCGGCTCGGGCGTCTGGGGCCATGTCGAGGAGGTCAAGGCCGAGGATCTCGAGCGCTCGTGGCGCGTCAACACGCTCGGCCTGTTCCTGACCAGCCGCGAGGCCATTCCCGCCATGCGGCGCAAAGGCGCGGGCTCGATCATCGTCGTCGGCGCAACGGCGTCGCGCCGCGGCGCGGCCGGCGCGGCATCGTTCGCGCAAGGCAAGATGGCGCAGCGCGCCCTCGCCGAATCAATGGCCCGCCATCTCTGGCCGGCGGGGATCCACGTCGCGCTGATCGTCGTCGACGGCGTGGTCGGCGGACCGGTCACGCGCTCCCGCTTCGCCGACCGCCCGGACGACTTCTACATCGCCCCGGACGGGGTCGCGGCGATCGGCGCCGACCTCGTCGACCAAGATCGCTCCGCCTGGAGTTTCGAGGTCGAGGCGCGGCCGTTCAAGGAAAAGTGGTGACGGCACGCTCGTTTTGTTGCACTGCGAAAGGTTGCAGAGCTGGCATGCTAGTATCCATCTAAATCGTTCTAGCTAACACTGCAAACTAGGCAAATTAAGCCTTGAGGATCGATATTTTATGCATATATATGTGGGATATGAATATAGAGTGTACGGTGTCAATTTCCTGACAAATCACCTCAACATCTTTGTTAGTGTCCGGCTAACTTAAAGCCTGCTATTTTTACTTTTCTGGGGGCTAAAGGAGAACGCAGGCAAGGTGTAGTGGTATGTTAACGCTGTTTTTTGAGGCCTACGGCGCGTTCTGTTTTTTTTCGTTGGTGGCGTTCGTCGCCTTGGCCGCGGTCGCCAAACATAGACCGGACTTAGACGAGGACGAGTTTGATATCGGCGAGTTCGAGAAACTCAAGAAGCTGGCGGGCAGCGAACAGCCCGACGCCACTTTGACGGTCGAGCCCGTGACCGTTGAAGTCCCCTCCTCCCGGCCGCCGCCAGTCCGTGTGCGCAAGCGGAGGAAGAGTCCGATCCCGAGCCGCCTGCACCTGTTCCATCGGAACAAGCCTCGCCTGACCTAATCTTGAGTTTCGCGGTCCAGGTGACGCGCGTTCCAGTTCATGCGGCGCCGGCGAAGCGGCGCGCATAGGCCACGAGATTGTCGAGCGTGCGGGCGGTGCCGGCGTCGACGCCCATCCTGAGAAACTGATCGAGTTCCGCCTCGGACCGGCACGCGATCTCGACCGTCATGTGAGTGCGGCCGTCAGCCTCCCGCAGAATGACCCGGCCCGTGGCGCCGAGCGCTTCGAATATGAGCCGGCCCGGCGGGGCGATCTCACGATAGACGCCGGCGAAAGGCATCTCGGGATGGCTTCGGGCGACAAACCTGAACGCGCCGCCGGGCCTCAGATCGATCACGCACTCGGCTAGCGGCTCGCCTGCCGGATCCCACCACGCGCTCACATGCTCCGGGCTTGTCCATGCCTCAAAAACTTCGGCGCGCGGCGCGTCGACATCGCGGGTGAGCCTGATCGTGTGAGACGCGCGGTCGATGACGAGACCGGTCCTGGGCGCAGCAATGGAAGCTGATGGCATGTCATTTCTCCTGGTTTCTCATTTTCTTAAGGTGGGCGTCGAGATTGTTCAGCCGGCTCTCCCACTGCTGACGGAAGGGCTCGATCCAGTCTGCGACATCTTTCATCGCCCGCGGAGCGAGCCTGCGGGGACGTTTCTGCGCGTCGCGCCCGCCCTCGATGAGGCCAGCCCTCTCGAGCACCTTGAGATGCTTCGAAATCGCCGGCTGGCTGAGCTTGAACGGCTCCATCAGCTCCGAGACGCTCGCCTCGCCCCCGGCGAGCCGGGCGAGAATCGCCCGTCGGGTCGGGTCGCCAAGCGCGCGGAAGGCGAAGCTCAGCGGATCGGCGGGTCGGCTATGAATCTCCATATAGCTATATAGCTACATGGCGATATAAAAGTCAAGCGCCGCTGCCAGCCGCTCACCGGGAGCGCGCGCATTTGCGGGCCGATGCGTTCTTGGCGAAAACTTTCGCGCGCGACGCTCTCTACGCCGAAGCGCGCGGCGCCAGCGTGTCCGCGCTGAGACCGAACACCGCGAAAAGCTGAGCCGGATCGCTCCAGATCCTGTCCACCCGCCAGCCGCACCGTCGCGCGGCCTCGGTGAAGCCTTGAACCTCGAACTTCCGGCACGTCTCGGTGTGGATTGTCTCGTCTTGGGCGAACGCGAAACTCCGGCCGGCCACCGAAACGACCTGAGGCCTCAGGCTCACAAGGCGCATTTCGATCGCCGACTCGCTCTCGTTCCAGCGCGCCTCGTGCGCGAAGGCGCCGAGCGCGAAGTCTCCTTCGAGTTCGCGGTTGATGCGGACGAGAAGATTGAGATTGAACTCAGCCGTCACGCCTCGCTCATCGTCGTAGGCCGCGATCAATGTCTCGACACTTTTCCGCAAATCGACGCCGATGATCGCCGTGCCTTGGCTGCCGACATGCTTGCGCATCCGGCGCATGAGGGCCGCGGCCTCGGGCGGCCTCAAGTTGCCCATGGTCGAGCCAGGGAAGAACGCCGCGCGCCGGCGAGCGGGAACGTCGGCTGGAATGTCAAAATCGGCGGTGAAGTCGGCGATGACCGGCCGCGTCGGAAGCTCGGGGAACCGATCCCGAATGCGCTCCATCGTGTGCTTTAGAAAATCCGCCGCAATGTCGACCGGCGCGTAGATCCTGGGCCGCTGAAGCGCGTCGATGAGGATTTCCGTCTTGATCGCCGCCCCGGCGCCATATTCGATGAGCGCGGCGTCTTCGCCAAGCAGATCCGCCATCTCCCTCGCATGGGCGCGCAGAATCGCGGTCTCGGTCCGGGTCAGATAATATTCGTCGAGGCGCGTGATCTCCTCGAACAATTCCGAGCCGCGCTGATCGTAGAGCCAGCGGCTGGGGAGCGTCTTCAGCCGTTGCCCAAGACCAGCCAGCACGTCGGCGCGAAAGGCTTCGTGCTGGCTGAGTTTCTCTTCGACGAGGTCGAGCATCAAACGTCTCCCGCGAGTCGCAGCCCCGAGAACTGCCATCGCGCGTCGGGGGGGAAGAAATTGCGATAAGTGGGCCGCATATGGCTCACCGGCGTCGCGCATGAGCCGCCGCGCAGCACGAACTGCCCGCACATGAACTTGCCGTTGTATTCGCCGACCGCGCCTTCAGCCGGCTTGAAGCGCGGATAGGGCGCGAAGGCGCTGCGCGTCCACTCCCACACATCGCCGTAGATCTGGCGCAAGCCTGGCTGTCCGACTTGGGCGGGCGCAGGCCTGAGCCGCCCCGAGTCGACGAAATTGCCGTTGAGCGGCTCGCCAGCCGCCGCATGCTCCCACTCGAACTCGCTCGGCAACCGCCGGCCAGCCCAGGTGGCGAACGCGTCCGCCTCGAAGTAGCTCACATGGGTGACGGGCGCCGCTGGATCGACCGGCTGCGCCCCGCGCAGCGTCATTGACCAATAGCCGCCCTCACGCTCTTCCCAATAAAGCGGCGCGCTCCAGCCTTCCGACAATACGGTCGCCCATCCGGCGGAGAGCCAGAGCAGCGGATTTCGATAGCCGCCGTCGGCGATGAACGCCATCCATTCCGCATTGGTGACGAGCCGGTCCGCAAGCTCAAAAGGTTCGATCAGCGCGCGATGCCGCGGCCCCTCGCAATCGAACGCGAAGCCTTGGCCGTCGTGCCCGACCTCGACGATTCCGCCATCGAACTTGCGGTACGAGGGCGGCGCGCTGTCGGTCCTTCCGACCGCGATCGGGCCGGGATCCCTGTAGGCCGGGCGCAGAGGGTTTTGGGCGAACAGGTGAAGGATGTCGGTGAGCAGAAGCTCCTGGTGCTGCTGTTCATGGTTGCAGCCGAGCTCGATCAGATCCGCGGCGGCGGGGACAAGATCATCCTGCATGAGCGACGCCATCGCGCGGTCGACATGGTCGCGATAGGCGTAGACCGTCTCGAGCGACGGGCGCGTGACCATGCCGCGCTTGGGTCGCGGCTGACGCGCGCCGATGCTCTCGTAGTACGAGTTGAACAGGAAATTGAACTGAGGATCGAAGGCGCTATAGCCAACGAGATTCGGTTCGAGGATCATCCGCTCGAAGAACCAGGTCGTGTGCGCGAGATGCCATTTCGCCGGGCTTGCGTCCGGCATCGACTGCACGGTCGCGTCGGCGTCAGACAGAGGCGCGCCGAGACGCGCGCTCGCTTCGCGAACCGATTGATAGAGCTGGCGAAGACGGACATTTCCGTCCGCGGCGCCCTGGGGCCTTGAGACACGCATGCATTCCCTCCGTTCATGGGAGCGCCCAGCCAGCAGCGAGCGCCGCATATGGGGAGCGTCTCGCCGTGAGGGAGGGCGGGGTATGAATAATTGTTATTCCGATCCCGAATAGGCGCGGGGCTCACCCCGCCGCTCGGCCACAACCTCTGGGGCCATAACCAGTGATGGCCGTCATGGTTCCCGTCGCGGGGGCTCCGCCGAGCCCGCGCCAGGCCGGCCAAACAGGAGCCTTCCATTTGGAAATATCGAAGCGCGCCCGTTCGGTCGCCTCACAAAATTTAAGGTTTGCGGGGCTTGACGCGCTCACGGCGTAATACGATTTTCCGTGCCGTGCTTGAGGCAGCGGCACAAAGGAGCGACGAAAATGCCGATTACACGCTACGTGGACCACGGAGCAATTTTTACACCCCAGACGCTGTCAAAAATGAGCGAAGCGTTCACGGCCGCGGCGGAAACGCTTGAAATCGGCGCTGACGAAATAAAACGTCAAGCCGTCGCGCAATTCATTATCGGCCTCGCGCGCGAGGACGGCGAGCTTGATGCGGCGGCCTTGCGCGACGGGGCTGTGGCGGCGTTTCGCGATCCTGCCGCCTCACTCTATCAGGAGGCGACGGGTTCGAGCCCATCGGCTGTGGAAGCGAGAGGCGCCCTGGACTAGGCGATTCGCCTCTTCGGCCGGCGGCTCTCGCAAGCCCAATGAGCGGGGCGGGAGGGAGCGCAGGACGGCGGACCGGACACTGGCAAGAGCGCCGCCGCCAGCGGCCGTCAGCGTTTGTCGGCCGGCTCGCAAAAGCGGATGAGATTCCCGAACGGATCGATTACGCCTGTTTCCAGCGTCCCCCACGGCGTCCTTTCGAGACCGGGGCGCATGTAGCGATAGGCCTTGGCGCTGATCTCGCTATGGAATTCCTCGACGCCGCGCATCATCACGCGCAGCCGCACGCCGGGCGAGCCGTCGCCGTGATGCTCGCTCAGGTGGAGAACAAGGTCGCCGCGCGAGACCTGCCGGTAGAGCGGCGCGTTGTCGTCGAAGCGATGATCCCAATCGACCTTGAAGCCGAGAAAGCCGAGGTAGAACTCGTCCGCCTTGCCGATGTCGAAGATGCGCAGGATCGGGACGACGCTCACGAACTGGATGGTCATGGGTCCCCTTCCTTTGGCGCCCGACGCCGCGACTCGCCGCTGGCAGAAAGCAAGGTCAGCCGGAGAGGCGATCAGTTTACGGACGGGGTCAGCCTATCGAGCCGGCGAGAGGCGCACCGCCTGCTCTTGCACGACGATAGCCCGCGGATGCGAGGCCAGCAAAGCCGATGAGACTTTTACGGTTTATACAAGTATAAATAGATGTTTTGGCGGAACGAACCCAATTGCGCCTCGCGGCCCCAGTTCGGCGAGCTCCTCCCCCCTTATGGCCCCCGGCAGATCGGCGGGGGCTGGGGCGGGGGAGCGGGATGCTCGGCCCGCCAGCGCGCGATGAGCGGCTCGAGCGTTTCCTTGCGCCAGAATTTTGGGGCGCCGATGTCCTTGAGGCACGCGGCGTTCCAGTAGAGGCCGGCGCGCGACGGCGCCTCGCCGGCCTGAACCGCCCGCGCCACCGCCTCGATGTCGCGCGACTCCGGATAGATGTAGAGCGTGGTCGGATCGTTCCTCACCATGCCCATAATGTCGGCCGCGTCCGAGGGCGTCCAGCTGGTGCAGCCGTCGCTGCGCCCGGCCTCGTAGCTCACGAGCTTGCCGAGCGGCACGTAGCCCTCCGGGTCGGCGTGCGGGCTTGACAGATCTTTCAGGCGGCAGATTCTCCTCAGCAGCACGGCGGGATGGCCGCCGATGGCGCGGGCTCTCGCGTTCGCCGTCTCGCCTTCGCCGTCGAACTTGAGAAACGCGCGCGAGAAAATCGCCTCGCCTCCGGCCGCCCGGTAATAGCCCTTGAAGGAGGCGACGGTCTCGCCCGTCACATAATCCCCGCCGGTCGTGAGATTGGAATCCTGCGCGTTGCCGAAATTCTTCACGCAGCGGCGCCCATTCGAGAAGTCCGCGGCCCCCAGGTCCCGCCCGCCTCCATGGCCGGCGGAGATGGCGCGAAACGACTGCTCCGCCTCGCAGATGATGTAGAAACGGCGCCCCAGTCCGCCCCCGCCGAGGTCATGGGGACGGGTCGCGTCAAACGCGAAATAGCAGGGATTGCGGACCCCCTTGCGCTGATGGAGCGCGCGGGCCCGTGCGAGCACGACGGGCGCGATCTCTCCCTCGCCTGCGCCCACATGGGCCTCGAGCCAAGCCGGAATCCCCTGCCCCGCCGCCGCGACCGGGGGGCTCGAGCCGGCGAGCGCGATGAGAGCGCCAAATGCGATCGATCCGGGAAACCTCAGCGGCAATGATCCTGTCTCCTCAGGCGGGGGGCCTGTCGAGCAGCGCCGGCAGCTCGGCAAGCGTCCTGATCTCGAAGTCGGGCGAACCGGGAAGCCGCTCGCGGCGCTGGCCATAGCGATTACACCAGACGACGCGCATGCCGAAGTCGGAGGCCCCGTGCGCGTCCCAGGCGTTGGAGGACTGGAACGAGATCGCGCTCGCCTCAAGGTCGAGCGAGTCGAGGGCGTATTGATAGCCCTTGGGGTGGGTCTTGAACACGCCGACCGCGTCGACCGAGAGAACGGCGTCGAACATCGCGTCGAGGTTCGAGCGCTTGACGAGCGCGTCCAGCATCCGGGGCGAGCCGTTGGAGAGGATGGCGGTTCTGAACCCGGCCTCGCGCAACGTCGCGAGGACCGCGGGAACCTCGGGAAACGGCTCGAGGCTAAGATAGAGCTCCATCAGGCGCTCGCGCAGCGCGGGGGATGCGAGATCGAGGCTCTCGAGGGTGAAATCGAGCGCGTCGCCAGTGACTTGCCAGAAGTCGGCGTAGCGGTTCTCGAGCGTGCGCAGCCAGCTGTACTGGAGCTGCTTGTCGCGCCAGAGGGTGGTCAACTGGGCGCGCTTCGCCTCCGGAACGTCCGTGCAGCGTCGCGCGGCGGAGGCGAAGTCGAACAGGGTGCCGTAGGCGTCGAACACGCAGGCCTGGACGCCCTGGAGAGATCGGTTGCTTGGCATTGGGGGACCTGTTGGTGATGCTTGTCAGCGGGGCTCCGGCGCCTGCGCGAGCTCAGCCTCCAGCATAACGACGCGTCGTTGCAATGTCTCGCTCTCGACCTGCGCGTAGGCGATCTCGGCGTGATGGGCAAGGCTGCCGATGAGATGGCGCTCGCTCATGTCGAGATCGGTTCCGGCCTCGTGGCCGCCGTAGAGAAGAACCGCATAGCATCGGCGAGCGTTGCCGACCGGCACGGCGAGAACGGGGCGCCCGAGATCGTGCGGGAGCCGGGCGTAGGACGCGTGGGCGCCGACCGCGTAGGGCTTTCGATTGAACCTTGCGGAGAGAAGAGGATCGTCGCCGGCGAGCGTGTCGGCGTCGTCGGCGCTCCATCCCGCGCTCGCCCGGCGACGAAAGACTCCATCCTGCTCGCGAAACACCGCCGCCGACGCCAGGCCCAGCGCGCGCATCGGCTCGTTCACCAGCAGGCTTTCGATCTCGGCCGTGCTGTCGGCTCGGAGAATCGTCTCGCCCATCTCCGCCAAATGGCGCTCGGCGCGGATGAAGTTGCGATCGAACAGCCGGTCCATGAGCTCGGTCGCGAACTCGTGACCGCGCGCAATCAGGTAGACGAGGCCCGAAGCGACCACGATCCAGGCCCAGTCGGGCATATGGATATACTCGTCGATCGTCTCGATCTGCTTGTGGAGGAAGAGGACCGGGGCGCTGAGCAGAAGGCCGAAGGCGGTCGCCCGGCGCAGCGGTATCCACACGCTGACCACGGTCGGGCGCCGCACGGCCTCGACCACGAACAGGCACAGGATCCCGTTGACGAGAAAGAGGGCGCCCGCGACTTCCTCCGAGGCCGGACCCGAACCGAACAGTTCATCGAACACCGAGGTCTGCTGCAAAAGCTGGCCGAGCAGATAAGCCGGCAGTCCGATCAGGCAACCCCAGATCACCCAGCGGACGCGCTGGTAGTCCCGGGGCGAGAGATCCCCGCGACGTCCGATCAGGATCGCGAGCGCGGCGGCGCTGACCGCAAAGCCGACGAACAGAAAACTTCGCGCCCAGATTTCGGCAGAATAGCCGAAGACGGTTCCCATGCTGGCCAGCGCGAGCCAAAGGAACCCGATCGTCAGAACGGGCAGCGCGCGCTCGATCATCCGCCATCGGCCATCGGTCCGGTCGATCGGGGCCCTCAGCGCAAACAGGAGGAGCCCGGCATACGCGACGGCCTGCATCACGAGGAAGATCGCGTCCTGCGTCAGAAGCGCCAAGGGCCAAAGCTGAAGCCAGGCCCAGAACTGGAACGCCGCCCCTGGATTGAACTGGATCACATAGACGAAGAAGCCCCACGTCATCGCTCCGGGACGCGTCCACACCAGCCACGCCGCGCCGAGGATGACCAGGATTCCCGCGATCGTGCCGAGCCCGATCATGAGGTCGAGCAGGGGGTTGGCGGGGCGCGGCTCTGCGGCGAACCTCAGTTCGCGCGCCGGGCGATCCGCGGCTGGGGCGAGGAAAAGCGTCGCCTCGCGCCCGGGCATGACGTAATTGACGCCGCCCCACTGCGCCAGCATGCTCGCGCAGACATTGGTGTCGACGGGCGCGCAGCGCATCGCGGCAAGATCAAGCCGATCCCCGACGCGCAGGCCAGCCCGCCATGCCGGGGAATCCTGTTCGCTCGCAAACGGACCCTGCACGTCGTAAATCAGCCCGTCGCCGTTGGTCGCCAGACCAAAAGAGCCCAGTGGGCGAACGACCCGAATGAGGTCGGGCGCGATCATCGCGAGCGCATAGACCGTCAGAAGCAAGAGGGCGGCGCGGCCGAGGAGGCTCGCGCCGTTTCGGTCAGCCATCGGCCGATCCTCCGCGAGCAAGGCGAGAGCTCTCCTTCAGCCGCGTTCAAACGACGGAAGCTAACCGCAGCGCGAGTCTTTGTACATGATCCGCGTCGCCTCGTAGCGTTCCTCGAAAGCGTCGCGCGCGTAATTCGGAATGGCGCCCGCAAGACGATAGCCGAGCGAGCGGTAGAGGGCCTCAGCCGCGTCGCCCGCGGTGTCGAGCGTCAGGAGCCAGCGGTCCTTCTCCGCCGCCCGCCTTTCGATCTCCCGCATCAGCGCCCGAGCGACCCCGGCGCGGCGAAACTCCGGATCGACCAGGACCTTGGAGACTTCGGCGTGATGACGCTTGCTCGGCATCGAATCGAGATCGAGCTGCGCCGTTCCGGCGAGATCCCCGGCCAGGGTCGCGATGAGGACGAGCCTCACGCCCGCGGCGTGCGGCGGAGCGACCTTGTTCACCCAGTAGGCGCGCGCGTCGTTTCGATCGAATGGCATGACGAAGCCGACGCTCGCGCCCTCGTGCACGCAGGCATGCAGGATCTGGGCGAGCCGGTCGACCGCCTTCGGGAAATCGGCGGGATCGAGCGCCGCGACGGTAATGGCCTTTGCGTCCACCGCGCTTCACCGCAGAACGAGAATATAGCGCGCCGGTTCCCCGCCGGTCGAAACGAAGCGACTAGCCCCCATCAGCTTGTAGCGAAGGCAGTCGCCGGCTTGAAGATGATGGAGGGTCCCCTCGATCGTGAGTTCGAGCGCGCCGTCCATAAGATAGAGATGATGTTCGAGGCCGAGGTGCGGCGGAAGGGGATAGTCGATAGCCGCGCCGGCCGGCAATTCGCAGCACAGCATCTCGCAGTCGAAGTCGAGCGACGGCGGCGACACCGAACGGCGGCGGAAACCCGTCGCGGGATCGATCCACTCCGGCTGCTCGCTCCGCCGGACGAGCGCCGGCGCGTCGCCTTCAATGTCGGCGAGCAGGCGCGAGACCGTGGCGCCATGCGCTCCAGCAAGGCGCCCGAGCACGGAAGCCGTCGGGCTGACTTCGCCGTTCTCGATCCGGGAAAGGGAAGCGCGGCTGACCCCGCTCAGCGCGGAAAGCTCGTCGAGCGACCAGCGCCGCGCCCGCCGCAGTTCGCGCAGGCGCTCCGCGAGGCGTGTGTCGGCGTCGAGCAATGGTGCGCTTTCCATATCAGGAAAAATACTCTCAAATGTGAGAGCGTCAAGCATGAACCGGAGACGGGGGATTTGCCGATACCCGTCATCTCCTGCACATTTACGCGTCCTCGCCACGGGAAAGATCGCCGTCGTCCCCATCGGTTGGCGGACGGCGAGCGTCCCTGGCGCGGCCAGGCGGCGGCTGCCGAGCGCAGCGGCGGATCGCCTTTGCGGTGGAGGATCGGACGCAATGAGAATTCTCGTGGTCGGCGCGGGCGCCGTTGGCGGCTATTTCGGCGGACGTCTGCTGCAGGCGGGCCGCGACGTGACGTTCCTCGTTCGTCCGCGTCGCGCCGCGGAGCTCGCAAAGCATGGACTCGTGATCCGCAGCCGCCTCGGCGACTTCCACAGCCCGTCGCCCCCGATCGTGTCGGAGGAAGGCCTTGCGCAGCCATTCGACCTCGTGCTGCTGAGCTGCAAAGCCTACGACCTTGACGGCGCGATGGCGTCCTTCGCCAAAGCGGTCGGTCCGCAGACGGCGATTCTGCCGCTTTTGAACGGCATGCGCCACCTCGACCGGCTTGCCGAGCGCTTCGGGCCTGAGCGCGTGCTCGGCGGACAATGCGTCATCTCGTCGACGCTCGGCGCCGATGGCGCCATCCTCCACCTCAACGATTTGCATCTGGTGAGCTTCGGCGAGTTGGATGGCTCCCGCTCGCAGCGGATCGAGGCGATTGCCGCGGCGACGCTCAACGCCGGCTTCGATGCGCGGCTTAGCGACGAGATTCGGCAGGAAATGTGGGAGAAATGGGTGTTCATCGCCACGGCCGCGGGCATAACCTGCCTGATGAGGGCGGCGGTTGGCGACTACGTCGCCGCCGGCGCCACCGACCTTGCAACCGGGCTCCTCGCGGAATGTGCGTCAATCGCGGCCGAGCAGGGCTTTCCTCCGCGCGAAGCGGCGCTGGCGCGGGCGCGGGCGGCAATGACCGCCGCAGGTTCGCCGCTGAAGGCCTCGATGCTGCGCGACATCGAAGGCGGCAAGCGGGTGGAAGGCGACCAGATCCTCGGCGATCTGCTGCGCCGCGCCGGGAACCCGGACGACCGTTCGCTTTTGCGCGTCGCCACACTTCACGTGAAGGCTTATGAGGCGGGGCGGGAGGGCGGCGAGGCCGGCGCCGAGCGGTGATGCTTGCGCCGCCGAGCGCCTTGGTATATTCGCGGGCATTTGCGAGCCCTTCGCGGACATTTGAAGGAGAAAGCGCTTTGGCGGAGGTCGCGCCGATCAACTGGACCAATGCAATGACCCTGATCAGCGTCGCCATTCTCGTAGGCACCGAGCTGGTGGGCGCCGGCGCCGCCGCAGGCTGGGCGATCGGCGGCCTGTTTCAGCTTGGCGAGCCCTTCACCCGCCTGCTCGAAGGCGCGCTCATTCTCGCCGCGCTGACCGGGCTCTTCTATTTCCTGCGTGCGGCGATCGCCCACGAACCGATCCGCAGTTAGCCGATCGGCGCCAACGGCCTCCGGGCCGTGCCCGCAGCCTCGAGCCAGCCGCAATGCCGGACTGCCAATGACCAAGCCCGATCGGCGACAAGCGCTCCTCACAGATTTGGACGGGACGCTGACGGACCCGGCCGAGGGCATCATAGGCTGCTTCCGCCTTGCGCTCGAAACGTTGGGACGAATCGCGCCTCCCGCCGCCGAATTGCACTGGATCATCGGGCCGCCTTTGCGGGCATGCTTCGCCGAGGCCCTGAAGGGCGAGGGGGATCCCGAGGCGGCGCTCAAGATCTATCGCACCCGGTACTCGACCGAGGGTCTTTTCGAAGCTTTCGTATACGACGGCGTGAAGGACGCGCTCGCCGAGTTGCGCGCGGCGGGGACGCGCCTCTTCCTTTGCACGGCGAAACCTCTTGTCTACGCAAAGCGTATCCTCAACCACTTCGGCCTTGAGCCTCACTTCGAGGCGGCTTACGGCGACGAGCTTGGCGGCCGCTTCCAGGACAAGGCCGACCTGATCGCTCACATTCTCGAGAGTGAGGGGCTCAGGGCCGAAGATTGCGGCATGTGGGGCGATCGCAAGCATGACGTTCTGGCCGCGAGCCGCCACGGAATCCCTACCCTCGGGGCGCTTTGGGGCTACGGCGGCGCCGACGAGCTTCGCGCCGCGGGCGCGGCGGTTCTCTGCGAAGCGCCCTCGCAGGTTCCTGCGGCCTTCTCTGCCCTTCCATGCGTCGCCCGCGCGCCGGCGCCATGACAGGCAAGCGATCGGCGCAGGGCAAGGGCGCGCCGGCCGCGATCCCGGCGCCGCCACGCGCCGAAATCCGGCCAGCAATTCTCTCCGCCCACGGCCTCTCCTGGGCGGACAATTATAGCTGGATAAGGGCCGACAACTGGCGCGAGGTGCTGCGCGATCCGAGCCGGCTGCCGTCCGACATCCGCGCGCTGCTGAAGGCCGAGAACGCCTATGCCGACGCCGTTTTGGCGCCGACGCTCGGCTTGCAGAAAGACCTCAAGCGCGAAATGCGCGCGCGCCTCAAGGAGGACGACAGCGAGCCGCCTCAGGTCGACGGGCCGTGGGCCTATTATTCGCGCTTTCGTCGCGGCGGCCAGCGCCGCATCTATTGCCGTATGCCCCGCGGGGGCGGCCCGGAGACGGTGCTCATCGACGGCGACGCGCGCGCCGAGGGCAAGGCGTTTTTTCACCTCGCCGGCGGGCGCCATTCGCCCGACCATTCCAAATTCGCCTGGAGCTCCGACGACCTCGGCTCCGAGATGCTGACCCTCGTCATCCGCGATCTCGAGCGCGAGACGGACCTCGCCGACCGCGTCGTCGGGACGACCGGAGACGCCGTCTGGACGCGCGATTCGGAAGGGTTTCTCTATGTCGAGCAGGATGAGAGCCACCGCCCCTGCCGCGTCATGCTGCATCGGCTGGGGACCGCGCAGACCGACGACGTCGAAGTGTTTGTGGAAGCCGATCCGGCCTGGTTCATCGGCATCGAGCCCACTCGCCGCGGCCGCGCCGCGATCATTTCGGTGCATGGCCACGACGCATCGGAAGCGCTGGTCGTCGATCTCGACCATCCGACCCTTCCGCCCCGGCTCGTCGCGCCGCGCCGCCTGGGATTGCACTACGACGTGATGGACCACGGCGATCGTTTCTTTATCCGCACCAACGCCGGCGCGCCCGACTTCAAGATCGTCGTCGCCCCGCGCGATGCGCCGCAGGAGACGAACTGGCGCGATGTCCTTGCCGAGCGCACCGGACGCTTCATCGCGGACGCGACCCTGTTCAACGGCTGCCTTGTGCTGCTGATGCGCGAGGCGAGCCGGCCACGCCTCGTTATCATCGACCTGGAAAGCGGGGAATCGCACGAGATCGCGTTTGACGAGGAGACCTATTTTCTCAGGCTCGAGCGGGTCTACGAGTTCGACACTTCGCTCATCCGATTCAGCTACTCGTCGCCGACGACGCCGCAGGAGACCTACGACTACGATGTCGTGAGCCGGAGCCGAACTCTCGTCAAACGGCAGGAAATGCCGCGCGGATTCGATCCGAAGGCCTATGTCGCGCGCCTCGTCTTCGCCCCGGCCGACGACGGCGAGAGCGTGCCGGTGTCGCTGCTGTACAGGCGGGGGGTGAAGCTTGACGGGTCGGCGCCGCTGTTCATCACCGGTTACGGCGCCTACGGCTATGCGGCGGAAGCGAGTTTTGCGACCAACCGCTTCTCGCTGGTCGACCGTGGCTTCGTGTTCGCGATCGCGCATGTGCGCGGCGGCACGGACAAAGGCTGGAATTGGTACGAGAACGGCAAGCTCGGCAAGAAGCCGAACACTTTTCGCGATTTCCTTGCGGCCGTCCGCTTCCTGATCGCCGAGGGCTTCACCCGCAAGGGCCAGGTCGTGGCGCAGGGCGGCAGCGCAGGGGGCATGCTGATGGGCGCGGTCGCCAACCTAGCGCCAGACCTGTTCGCCGGAATCATCGCCGATGTGCCGTTCGTCGACGTGCTGGCGACGATGCTCGACTCGAGCCTGCCGCTGACCCCGCCCGAATGGCTGGAATGGGGCGATCCGATCCGCGACAAGGCGGCGTTCGGGACGATCCGCGCCTATAGCCCGGTCGACAACGTGCGCGCACAGAATTATCCGGCGATCCTGGCGCTCGCAGGCCTGACCGATCCGCGCGTGACCTATTGGGAGCCTGCCAAATGGGTCGCGCGGCTGCGCGCGACGATGACCGGAGGCGGGCCGATCCTGTTGCGCACGGCCATGGACGCAGGCCACGCCGGAGCCTCGGGGCGCTACGACCGGCTCGACGACGTCGCCCGCCAATACGCCTTCGCCATCGCTTGCGTCGGGGGCGCGCTCCAGCAAGCCCCGGCGTAGGGCCCGACCGGCAGCGAGCGACTTTTCAGCCTCGCCCGGCGGAAACGGGCGGATAAGACAAATAGGTCAGCCTTTTCGTCTCGCCGCGCATCGTCGCCACGACATCGAGGATCAGTCCGGCAAGGAAGCTCAAGAAGGCGATGATGATCAGCCCTATGGCGAGGACGGCCGTCGGCAACCGAGGCACCAGTCCTGTTCTGAAATAGGTGTCGGCAAGCGGAACGGCGAGCACGAGGGCGATTATGATGAGGACCGCGCCGACAAAGCCGAAGAACGGCAACGGACGCTCGTTGCGGACGAGATCGAAGATCAGGCGGAGGATTCTGGCGCCGTCACGAAAAGTGCTGAGCTTGCTCACCGACCCCGAGGGACGTTCGCCATAGGCGGTGAATTCTTCCGCGGACGGCATGCGCAGTTCCAAAGCATGCACCGTCAGCTCGGTTTCGATCTCGAAGCCTCGCGACATCGCGGGAAAGGATTTAACATAACGGCGAGAAAACACCTTGTATCCAGACAGCATATCGGTGAACTGCCGGCCGAAGATATTTCGCACCATTGAGGTCAAGACGTAATTGCCGAAGCGGTGGCCTCTTCTGTAGGCCTCCATGCTTCGCGACACGCGGGCTCCATTGACGAAATCGAGATTTTCTTCAATCACCCGGTTGACCATGCGCGGAGCCGCTTCGGCTTCGTAGGTCGCATCGCCGTCCACCAGCACATAAATGTCGGCGTCAATGTCGGCGAACATGCGGCGGACAACGTTTCCCTTTCCCTGGCGCGTTTCGTGGCGAACAACAGCGCCCGCGGCTTCAGCCATATTAACGGTGCCATCGGTCGAGTTGTTGTCGTAGACGTAGATTGTGGCCGAGGGCAGCGCTTGACGAAAAGCCGCGACAGTCCCTCCAACCGTCAAGGCTTCGTTGAAGCACGGGACGAGCACGGCGATGTCCTGATTGCCAGCAATCCCGGACTTCGCATTCTCTACGATCGGCGTCATGTTCAACCCGTAGCCCCCAAAACCTGCAGTCGCGACGTTCGTCACGGGCCGGGGTTGCGCCCCGGCGGACCAGACTTTTCCTCAGATCCCGGTCGAAAGGATCGGGCGGTGGGCCCGAATTCAACCAGCAAGCGGGCTCCGCGCAAGCAGCTGCTATTAAAACAAGCGAAGCAGGCCTCCCCGCATCTTCTTCTATTTTCTTTAAATCGGTATTTTTCAATGACTTACGGTCGAAAAAGATTAAAGAAATCTCCGGCCTTTGTCAAAGCTTGCGCTTCAAGGCTGCCCGGGACGGTTTGAGCGGCGCCGCGCGCCGGGGCTTTAAGAACCCGTCCATTCCCGCCGGCCTGGATTGCCTCGACAAGGACCATAGCTTCAATTTCTGGTTTTGACAATGAGATTATCGCCCACAGGAAATTCGCCATCAAGGCCAAGAGGCGCAAAAATGGCGCTCTCACACCCACTCTGTTGAGCGCGACTCATCGCGCGCCCGGTTCCGCGCGACCGTCGCGGGCGCATTCGCTTCGGCCGTCAAGTCGATGATCGGTTCCGATCATCGAGTCATTTTAGGCGCGCTGCTTCGGATCGAGGCGGCCGAGTGGCAGATTGGCAACTGGCGTCGACGATTGGCGCCGACAATTTGGCGCTTATAGCGATACCTGTTGATTTGAGTTAGGCTAGGGTCTGGGCTGAGGAGCTTGATTCGATGAAGGCCGATGAATTTTCCGTCTGGTTTTCGGGCGTTGGTCGGCTGAGCCCCGAGCAACGCCGAGAAGTGGC
>DASXES010000129.1:0-17670 GCA_036489975.1 Roseiarcus sp. | reverse complement strand
CTCCTCGCTGAAAACCGAACGGATCAGAGGCAAAGTCTATCGGACGCGCGACGCCGCAAGGGCTGACGTGTTCGATTACATCGAGAGGTTCTACAATGCTGTTCGCAGGCACTCGACGATCGGCTACGTCAGCCCGATTGACTTCGAACGAAAGGTCGGATTAGCTTAACCGCCTGTCCACAGGACCGGCAGCAGGCCACCCACATTGAAGTCGAAATCGGCAACGGCTCAAGATATTCGACGGCCGAACCGCTAATCCGGCAAGCAGGAACACTTTCGAACCTGTAGAGACACCTGGAAATCAGGGTGACTCGGCAATCTTCACAGACGGTAAGCGTAACTCGACCGCTGGAATCAAGCCTGGATGACCGGATCAGGTAAACCGATCCAATTGTCCCTCGAAAGCTAGCGCCAGACCGTTCGATACCAACCGTCCGGAGCGTAGGTGAAAAAATTAGTGCACGAATTCGAAGAGACCGGCTCCGCCCATTCCTCCGCCCATGCACATCGTCACGACGCCATATTTCGCCTTGCGCCGGCGGCCCTCGATAAGGATATGTCCCGCTAGGCGAGCTCCCGTCATGCCATAGGGATGTCCGACCGAAATCGCGCCTCCATTGACGTTCAGTTTGTTCGGATCGATCCCGAGCTTGTCGCGGCAATAGATGACTTGCACGGCGAAGGCCTCGTTGAGCTCCCACAAATCGATGTCGTCGACAGTCAGGCCGTGCCTCTTCAGGAGACGGGGGACGGCGAACACCGGCCCAATTCCCATTTCATCGGGCTCGCACCCCGCAGTAACAAAGCCGCGAAAGATACCGAGCGGCTTGAGGTCCTTCTGCTGGGCCAGCTTGTCGCTTGTGATGACGCACGCGCTGGCGCCGTCCGAAAGCTGGCTCGCATTGCCCGCGGTAATGGTGAAGCCTTCTCCGCGTACAGTCTTGAGCCCGGCCAGTCCTTCTGCGGTGGTGTCCGGGCGGATACCCTCATCGTACGCTAGCGTCACATCCCGATAGGTTACGCTGCCGGTCGCCTTATCCGCGACCGACATTCTGGCACTGAAGGGCACCAATTCCTCGTTGAAGCGCCCACCCTGTTGCGCTGCCGCCGTGCGCCGCTGGCTTTCCAGTCCGTACTCATCCTGCCGCTCTCGTGAAATGCCATACCGCTTGGCGACGACCTCCGCGGTATCGAGCATAGGCATGTATACGTCGCCCTTGATCTTGAGGAGCTCCGGATCCTTTGCGTGGAACGCATTCATATGCTCATTCTGCACGAGGCTGATCGATTCACAGCCGCCGGCAATGGCTGAAACGACACCATCGCAGACCACCGACCGGGCCGCCACCGCGATCGCCTGCAGGCCAGACGCACATTGGCGATCGATCGTCGTTCCGGAAGCGGTCACAGGCATCCCGGCCCGCAACGCCGCGTTTCGTGCCAGATTGGCTCCCTGGGTACCCTGCTGCATGACACACCCGATGACCACGTCCTCGATTTCGCCTGCCTCGATCTTGGCGCGCGTCAATGCCGCATTGATGACATGCGCGACCAGCGTCGGGGCCTCGGTATTGTTGAATGCACCCCGGTAAGCCTTTCCAATTGGCGTCCGGGCTGTCGATACGATAACGGCGTCGTCCATATCTCACCTCTTCTTCTTGAAACTGCAGTATCTGGCTTGGCTCGGCCTCGAGGACACAGCGGAACGATGCGGCCCTCGTCCTGGAAATCTTTGCTTCGTTTGGCTTCATTAGTGCGGCCCTGAGCCATTGGACCGTACAATTCCTCAATCAAAGGCTAGCCGCGCTACAGGACGTTGCCTGCCCTCAGCTCGTCGATCCTCTGCTCGGTAAGTTGAAGCCACTCGGCAAGAACTTCGTCGGTGTGCTGGCCAATTCCCGGAACGCGTCCGCGGCACAATGGCGGCGTCTCAGACAACTTTATCGGCGTCGACTGAACTGGCACCTTTTGACCGCCCGGGTGTTCGACTTCCGTAATCAGCTGGCAATGCCGAACCTGTGGATCATCGAAAACATCCTCGATCGTCGAAATGGACGCATGCGGAACGTCGGCGTTCTCCAGCATTTGCCGCGCTTCTTCCCTGGAATGCTGCTCGATCCATTTCGATACCAGTTGTTCGACTTCGTCCACCAGCTTGAACCGTTCCGAATAGGTGGCATAGCTCGGATCGCTGGCGAGCTCTGGCCTGTCGATGCCCTGCGCCAAGTTTGCGAATTGCTTGTCGGTATAGGTCTGGATGTGAATCCATTTTCCATCCCGGGTACGAAACGAGTTCGCCGGGACCGAATATTTGTCACGGTTGCCGCGCCGTCGAGCCTCATGCCCGAGCATGGCATATTCCGGGATCCATCCCATCAGGAGGCTCACTGCACTGCCCAGCAGCGAGCCCTCCACGAGTTGACCGACACCGGTCTGGTCGCGCGACCGCAACGCCATCATAACACCGATGGTCACGTACAACGCAGTCGAGTAGTCGACCACAACCGTGCCGGTCATCGTCGGCTGTCCATCTTGCGAACCCGTCATGTGCATCAAGCCGCCGAGCGCCTGGCCGATGACGTCATAGGCGGGTCGCTTGGCATAAGGTCCGCTCTGACCGAATCCTGACGCCCTCGCCATGATCAGACGGGGATTGATCGCGTGCAAGGTCTCCCAGCTCAGTCCGTGCTTCTCCATGGTCCCGGGCCGGAAATTCTCGATGAGAATGTCGGCTTTCGCCGCGAGCTTCTTGACGAGTTCGCGACCCTGCTCGCAGGCAAAATCGATCGTGATGCTGCGCTTGTTTCGATTGAGTGTCAGAAAAAGAAGGCTCTCGCCGTTCCAGGTCGGCTGCATCCCTCTGAAATCCTCGCCCCGTTTCGGACGCTCGATCTTAACTACGTCGGCGCCAAATTCCGCAAGAAGCTGCGTGCAATGGGGCCCGGCGACATAGCGCGTCAGATCGAGCACGCGCAGGCCCTTGAGCGGCGGTAGCGCCTCTTTTCGCTGTTTCGCGGTCAAAGCTATCCTCACTCCTCAGTCTAGCTGGCGCGTTGTCGGACGCCGAGCGCAAGCGGCCGATCGTGCCTGGCGTTGAATTGCGACGGCGCTAAAGCAGGCAGCACACGCCCCAGTTCGCGCGCCGCCTCGAACAATTCGGACAGCGCCTTTTCAATTTGTTCCCGCTGGAAGCGAAAGGTCGGCCCACTCAGCACGAGCACACCAATCACCTTGTCCGAGCCAGGGCTGCGGATCGGTACACCGACACCGCTGGCACCTTCGATCAGCTCTTCAACAATCACCGAATAGCCCTGCGCGCGAACGCGTGCTAATTCCGCATTCAAACGGTCGAAGCTGTCGATCGTATTTGGCGTAAGCTTGCGTAACCCCTCCTGTCCGACGAGCTCGAGCACGCGTGTCTCTGGCAGACTTGCGAGAAAGACACGTCCCGCAGTAGAGGCGTGCAATATTGAACGGCTGCCGATGACTGAAACCGCGCGTATACGCTGGTCGGATTCAGCCTTGGCGACATAGGTCAGTCCGGTTTCGTCGGCGATCGCGAGCTGCGTGAGCTCTCCTGTGCTGTCGCTAAGCCGCTGCAGTATCGGCAAACACATCTCCCAGAGGCCAATGCACTCGAGATGGCGCAGCGCAAGCCCGACCACGCGCAAGCCGAGGCGGAAAAGGTTGGTCTGCGGCTCGCGCACCACATAACCTTGACCCTCCAGCGTGCTGAGCACCCGCGATACTACGCTCTTCTCGATGCCGAGCCGATCGATCAGCTCGCCAACCGTGGCGCCGCGCGGGTCGGCACTCAGCGCCTCGAGAATCTCCATTGCTCGTTCAACTGCCGAAATCATGCTTCCTCCGCCACCTTTGCGGTTTCAGCGGGCTGGAACGGATATGGAACCGCCGGACCGCCCCTATAAGGTAGCGCGACCACCGCCGAACCGCGGATCGACTCGTCGCCGTCTTCGTTGCGGATACCGATCGAGAGGTTCACAATGCCGAAATCTTTCGCGCGCTCCCGTTCCAGGACGCGAGCGCAAATGGTGAGCGTCTCCCCGGCAAGGTTCACGTCACGAAACTGCGCCGACACCTTCCAGACCCACCCGTTATCGCCAACCCAGTCCATGAGGCACTTGAAGACAAATTGCAGTTTCAGATCGCCGTGAATCAGCAGGCCCGGCAACTTGTCGTGCTCCACCGCAAACGGAAAGTCGTAATGAATGCGGTGCCAGTTCTCTGTTGCCGCAGACCATCGCATCAAGTGAACGCTGGTCAGCGGCCCCCTGACGAGTTCCGGAATTTCGTCGCCGATGGCTACGTCCTCGAAGCAAAGCTGATGCGCAGTCATCGCCTGACGTACCTGTAGCTAAAGCGAAGCAACAGTTCCCCCCCTCCGGTTCTGAACTCGCTGTCGATCACCGTGAAGAGCAACTGCCCTCCCCGACTGGATTGTTTCTCGTAGATGTCCCGATACACAGATCGCTGGACGACGGACTCGCCGTGCCGGGCATAGCGGTAGAATTCCGCCTCGACGCCGGCGCTGACAAGTGCACTTCCGGGCAGCGGCAAATCTGGAAGCCCAGTGTGACTCGCCAGTGAAAGTCCGTCGTAGTCGGGATCTCCTGCATGGAGGAGCGGATCCGGCTTTCCGAGCGGACGACGAAACATCAGCGCCGGGAACAGCGGCGGAGCAATCGGCGCTCCGTACCGATCGTCGGGACGCTCTTCGGCATAGCGTGGATGCTCATCCATGATTGCCTGGGCAAAGCGGCGCACCTCGCCCTTCTCCACAGGCTCGCTGGCCTCGATCGGCCCGGTAGAGAGACCCATGTAGCGACGGACTTCATCATTCAGCGGCGTCATGTGACCTCAACTCCCAAAGGCTCGCGCTGCATTTTTTGCGATTCGCAATGAGCGAAAAGCGCCGATGCCGCAGCGGTTTTGAGATAGCCGCAACGCGTCTGCGCGAACCGGCCTCTCATTGGCTCCTCCCCAAAGCCTTTCCCACATTGAGAGTCCGGAGCCGGCCCATTCGGTGATCAACGTGACCTCAACTCGCATCTGACAGCAACTATGTTGCTTCTAGCAACAGCGTTGCTAATCATCACATTCGGGCTCGGATTGTCAAGTGTCGCAGCGGCTGTTTTCCCCGTTATCTGGAGCGCCGGGCGAGCCCGTTCGACAGACAAGCTGGGTGCGGCCACTTGAACGCATCCTGACCACAACGATGGGCGCAATGTCGCCATGGGCGCCTGGTCAACCAGAGGCCGCGCCCGGGTATCGTCAGGTTGAGCGAATGCCTATTTTTCCGAGACGAGTTAGCCAGCAGCGCTCGACTTGGAGATCTCGCGCCAGGCCACAAAGGCTCGCTCGCGCGAAGCGCGGCGAAACTCGGCGGCGCCGGACTCATGTCCAGCCCCCGGGCGCGCGCCTGCGGTCGCTTTGTCAGGCTGATTCTTTAGGACGAACGATCGACCCTCAGTCGGCGGTTTGGTGCTTCAAAGAACGCTGATGACGAATTCTCGGAATGAATCGGCCCAAATTCCCGAGTCGATCGTCAATGATGACCGCTGTCACAAGAACAAGGCCTTGAACAACGTACTGCCAGAATCGATGAACGCCGATGATGTTCAGGCCGCTGGCCATCACGCCCACGATCCCGGCGCCAACAAGGGTGCCCAGGACGAGTCCCTTGCCGCCGTTCAGGCTGGTTCCGCCGAGCACCGCGGCCACAATGACCGAGAACTCCCAACCCTCTTCGATCACCTTCGGATCGCCGTTGAGTTGACTGGCCAGTATCACGCCGGACACGCCAGCGGCGAGACCAGCAAGCACAAACAGGATGACTCGGGTTTGCCCAACGCGAATGCCCGAAAGCGCTGCGGCGCGCTCGTTCGAACCAATCGCGGCCGCGTAGCGCCCTATCACGGTGAATGTCTGCAATACAAAGAGGGCCCCAACGATGACGACCATAAACCAAACTGGATTGGGCACACCGAAACTCACGCCATTGCCGGCCCACGAAAAACCGTCAGAGTCGGGAATGAAGTTTTGCGCGCGCCCGTCACTCAGAAGAAACGCGATCCCCCTTGCCGCGTACAGGGTTCCTAGCGACGCTATCACCGAATTGAGTTTCAGCCCCACGATCAGGGCGGCGTTCAGAAGGCCGACGAGGCCGCCGATGCAAACCCCTATCAAGAGCGCCAGCACGACCGGGAAAGATTGCGCGGCAAGGCCGGCCGCAACAACTCCTGAGAGCGCTATCGTTCCGCCAACCGACAGATCAAGCGCGCCGGCGACCATCACAAGGGTGATCGCTGCGCCGGCGATCGCCACCGGCGCGATCTGTTGCAGGATCGTCACGATCGTCCGCGGCCTGAGCATCTGCGGAGCCAGGATCGCGAAGACGGCATAGACGAGAATGAGGACAACAACCGTGCTCAGTTCTCTCAGGACCAATCTAGGCGGCTTCATCTGGGGCCTCTCCGAATGCCAGCCGCAACAAAGCGCCATGCGTAATGTTCGCGCCTTCGAGGATGCCGACCGATTTCCTTTTTCTCATCACCAGGACGCGGTCGGCGATCAGCAAAACCTCATCGATATCCGACGAAACGACGAGAATCGTCATCCCTTCCTTCCGCAATTCGTCAATAACTTCATATAGCTGTGCGCGAGCGCCGACATCGACGCCAACCGTTGGCTCGTCAAGCAGCAACAAGCGCGTATCAGCCAGCAGCCATCTCCCGATGACGATCTTCTGCTGAGTGCCCCCCGACAGATTCTTCACGAGCTCCGAAGCCGAAGGCGCTTTGACGCTCAGGCGCCTCATCACCGAACCCACTGCGCGCGAGGCCCTTTGGCCCTGGGTAAAACCTCGGCGGCTGAAACGCGCTATGGAGGCGGACAGCACGTTCTGGTTGATGTCCAGGTCCATGAATAGACCGAGGCTGTGCCGATCCTCGGGCACGAACCCGATCTTCGCCCGGGCGGCGGCGGCAATGCTTCGAAAGGGTTTGCTTCGGCCGGCGAATTCGAACCTGCCGGCAGCGCGTGGCTCGGCACCGATGATCGCTTGCAAAAGCTCTGTCCGGCCGGAGCCGATCAGTCCGAAAATCGCTAGAATCTCACCTTCAAAAGCCTCGAAGCTCACGCCATCGAGCTTGCCCGGGACCCTCAGATCGTCGACACACAAAGTCGTGGGGCCGCGGGTGGCCGCCCGCTCCGCCCGCGCGGCGATTTTTCCTCCCTCCTTGATGATCAGCTGCGCAATCTGCCGGGGCGTCGTCGATTCCGTGACGTCTGCGCGAGACGTCACCTTCCCGTTGCGCATAACCGTAATGCGATCACAGATATCGACGATCTCTTCGAGGCGATGGGAGACATAGACGATGGTAGTTCCGAACGTATCCCGCAGTTGCCTGAGAAGCTTGAACAGCCGTCGGGCCTCTTCCGGCCCCAGCGACGCCGTCGGCTCGTCGAGGATCAGCACGCGCGATGTCGCCTCGAGCGCCTTGGCGATTTCAACCATTTGCCGCTCCGCAAAGGAGAGTTCGGACATCCTGTCAGTGGCGGCGACGTCCAGCTCCAGGCGGGCCAGTCCACGCCGCGTCCGCTCGATGTCTGCAGCGGGCTGCAGAAAACCAAACCTCGTTGTCTCCTCGCCCAGGCAAAAATTCTTCGCCACCGACAGCTCCGGCACGATACTCTGGTGCTGGAAGATCATCCGGATTCCAAGAGCCTGAGCTTCTTGCAGGCTGCGCACGCTGATCGCGCGGTCGTCGATGAAGATCTGACCGCTATCGGCGGCCTCGACCCCCATGACTATGCGCAAAAGTGTGGATTTTCCCGCGCCGTTTTCGCCGAGAAGCCCGTGGATCTCCCCGCGGGCGACGTCGAGATCGACGCCCGCGAGCGCAACGATTCCACCATACCGCTTTTGCAGATCACGGATCTGCAACGCGGCGCCGATCTTCTCGGCCGAAGCGCCGTTCAGCATTTCACGCTTGCCTGATATTCCTTCTGCAGGAGATCGTTGGCTTCCTTGCACGACGGCCCAATCAGCGTTCCGCCAATTCCGGCCCGATAGTCATCCTTGATCTTGCCATCGTGGTACTTGATCAACAGATCCAGCAAATGCCTGGCGTTCTCATACGGGCTCAGGATCATGACCTGCATTACGGACGACTTTGGATCGACCAACTTCTGAACTTCAGCCGGGCTGCCGTCGATCGAGAAAATATACTCTGAGACGGGCACCTTATTCTCGGCCAGCCCTCGGCCGGCGGCCGTCAGGGCGCTAAGCGCGCCGAGCAACGACTCGCCGTTGCATGCCGTAAGAATGTTGAATTGGACGCCGCTGTTGAGAACGTCTTCCATGACCTGCTTCGATTTTGCTCGGACCCCGCCGCCGTCGACCCTCGATACGACCTCGGCGGAAGGATCCACCGATTTCACGCCGTGGATGAACTCGCCCATCCGATAATCCGTGCAAATCGCCACTCCAGGAACGTCGAGGACGACGAGCTTCAACGGCTGCCCAGGCTTATGCTCCTTCATGTAGTTCGCCGCGTTCACGCCGGCCTGAAACGTTTGCTTCCGCTCATCCAGAGCGACATACGGCGCCTTGATGTGGGGGACCTCGCCGTTGCCCCAGTAGAGCACGGGGATCTTTGCGTTCTGAATCGCCTGCAAAGTCCCTGTGGAGGACAACGGCTCCGCGGGCTGAATAATAATGGCGTCTACGCCGGCGTTCACAAGGTCGCGGGCAGCTTTATCCTGCACAGAAGGAGAATTTTCTCCGTTGATCGTGCGAACATTGATACCCAATTCCTTAGCGTAAGCCTCGAAAAACTTCTGGTGTTGCTGCTGATAAGCGTCAATACCAAAGAGAATCTGGCCAATTGTCTTGATCTTTGCTTCATCAGCATCTGCAACATTAAATGCGACAAAGGACATCACAGTCGCGATAAGTATCGCTTTCGTTTGATTGCGTATATTCATGTCAAACTATTCCTCCCGTTTCGTTGGCAGCAGCTTTATACGGACCAAAGCCGACTTGCAGGCGCAGGAGCCCGTCGCTCTCCCGCGCAACGCTGCGCCGGCCGTGAGCCCGAAGGCGAAAACCACGAGCGTGCGAGCTGATCAGAGCCCGCGGTACGCTTCGGCCTCAAAGGCGTGGTACAGATCGATGACGCGGCGATCGAAGAAGGGGAAGATCTGCGTCATGATCGCTCCGGTCACGCCCTTCTTCTGGTCGATCCAGTAGTAGCAGTTGCTGAGACCGGCCCACGACAGGCTGCCGGCCGAGCGGCCTTCCGGCGACGGCTCCGTGTTGATCAGAAAGCTGAGGCCCCACTTCTGCTTCATCCCGGGGAAGAAGTCGGCGTCGTTCGTGTACTCGGGCATGACGGTCTTCAGCCCGACGACGTCGATGTCGCCGATGTGGTTCTGCGACATCGTCCGGACGGTCTCCGGCTTCAACACCTGGCGGCCGTCGAGCGTCCCTTCGTGCAGCATCGCCTGGGTGAAGCGCTGATAGTCCGGCATGGTCGAGTACAGCCCTCCGCCGCCTTGCTCGAGCTCGGGGTTCTGGTCGAACTCGAACGGGAGGAGGGAGAGCGAGCCGTCAGCCTTCCGCGAGTGAAAGCTCGACAGCCTCGACCGCTGCGGGGCCGAGAGCGCGAACGAGGTGCTCGTCATGCCGAGCGGGGCAAACAGGTTCTCTTCGAGGAACACGCTGAGCTTCTGTCCGCTGGCCGCCTCGACCAACTTGCCGACCCAGTCGATGTTGATGCCGTAGTTCCAGCGCTCGCCCGGATCGAACAACACCGGGACCGTGAGCGCCGCGTTCGTGCTGGTGAAGATGCTCGGCGTGCCGGTGACTTGCTGGTAGCGAGAGATCTCGGCGTTCCACATCTCGTAGCCGAAGCCGGCCGTGTGGGTCATCAGATGCCGGAGCGTGATCGGGCGCTTGGGCGCTCGCAGCCTGGGCTTGCCGGCCGGATCGAACCCTTCGAGCACCTGCGTCTGACCCAGTCCGGGCGCGACGTCGGCGGCCGGCCCGTCGAGGGTGAGGCGCCCACGTTCGACGAGCTGCATCGCAGCCGCGCAGGTCAGCGCCTTGGTCATCGAGGCGATGTACCCGACCGTGTCAGTCGTCATCGGAACGTCGCGGCCGAGCTCGCGCGTCCCGAAGGCGCCCTCGTAGAAGACGCCCTTATCGGTGGCCGCGACGGCCACAACGCCCGGGACCTCCCCGGAATTCGTCGCGCGACGAAGGACTGCATCGATCGCTCGTGTGTTCATTATTGGCTCCTCCCTAAAGCGTTCCCCACATCGACAGTCCGAGTCGGCCCACTCGGTGATCGGTGTAAGTCAACTGCTCCACGCGATAGCAACGATGTTGCTTCTAGCAACATCGTTGCTAGAAATCATATTCAAATTCGGGTTGTCAAGCCCTTTCCAATTTCCCGCTGGCTAAGCCGAGCCCCTCTAGGCCCCCACGGTTTGTCGCGCGCGCCAGGGTCATCGCCAGATCGATCGCCTCGATGAGGCTCGTCTCGCTCGCGATTCCGCGGCACGCGATGTCGAAGGCTGTGCCGTGGTCGACGGACGTCCGGATGATGGGAAGACCGAGCGTGACGTTGACGCCGCTCAGGGCCTCCCAGCGGCCGGTTTTGCGATCGACGGAGAAGCCGAGCAGCTTGACCGGAATGTGGCCCTGGTCGTGATACATCGCGACCACGGCGTCGAACTGTTCCGCACGCAGTTTCACGAAGACGGTGTCGCCGGGCACGGGCCCGTGCACATCGTAGCCTTGCTCGCGCAGGCGCTTAATCGTCGGCTCGACGACATCGATGTCCTGCCGTCCGAACAGGCCGCCTTCGCCGGCATGCGGATTGAGCGCCGCGATGGCGATGCGGCGGCGCGGAACATTGAGCGCCTGGAGCGCTTCGCCGGTGAGCGATCCGTTCCGGCGTGACGCGCTTCGGCACGTCTTCGAGCGCGGTATGGGTGGTGATGTGGCTCACGCGCATATGCCCATGAACCAGCAGCATCACGCTGTCGCGCGCGCCGGTGAGGTCGGCGAGCAGTTCCGTGTGACCGCTATAATGATGGCCTGCGAAGTTGAGCGCTTCCTTGCTGATCGGCCCGGTGCAGATGGCGCCGGCGACGCCGTCGAGCGCCAAGCGCACGGCGGTCGCGATTGCGTCATAGGCGATTCGGCCGCCCTCCGCCGTCGATTGGCCGGACGGCGCGTGGACGCGGGCGGCGTCGATGTCGACAAAACCGATGGGGGGCAAATCGGCGCCAGGCTTCGCGATGGAGACCGGCGTCGCGGGGTCGTCCAAGCCAAGCTGCTTCAGCGCCTCGCGATGGGCCGAGCGCGCGCCAATCAGGAGAAGGGAAAGCTCCCCGTCCGAGACGCGTTCGCGCAAGCGAGAGGCCGCGCGCGCCATGATCTCCGGACCGATGCCGGCCGGGTCGCCCGACGTCACTGCAATCCTGGGACTGGTCACTTTCCCCGCCTTCGTTGTCGCGAGGACCTTAGCGCAACTGACGGACCATCAAAAGGCGAGAAACGTCATAACCTGTCATTAAGTGTTATTGGCGCGCCGAGTTTTCGGCGCGGCGTGCTCGTGTTTCGCTCCGCTGTAACTCATGCGCTTGACAGAAATCGTAATCTCCCATTTTCTACCAAAACCCGGCGTCAGCGTAGACAAAGATTCTGCTCTCGAACGGGAGATTCCGGCTTCAGGACACGGGTCCCGCCGCTCGTATTCGGCGCGGTCACGCTCGTCATGCTAGCGAACCATCGGTACGAATCCCTCAGCCCGACAAGACAATCCATGGCCCCGACCCGCCGCCCCGAGCTCATACCCGCGCAGCGCCGGGCGTTCATGCTGGAGCACGTCCGCAAGCGCGGGGCGGCCTCGATCCAGGAATTGGCGGAGGCGATGGGCGCCTCGCTCTCGACGATCCGCCGCGACCTCGAGCATCTCGAGGCGCGCGGCTATCTCGAGCGCTCGCATGGCGGCGCGCTGATCCAGAAGCAGCTTCAATCGACCTTCGAGCCGGAGGCGGCGATCACGGCCGAATTCGACCGGCCGGAAAAGGAATCGATCGGGCTCGCGGCGGCCGCAACGCTTCATTCCGGCGCGAGCGTCATCTTCGACAGCAGTTCGACCGTGCTCGCCGCCGCTCGCGCCTCGGTCGAGCGGGACATCGCGCTGACCGCGGTCACCAACGATCTTGGCATCGGCCAGGCTTTATCCGCCTCGCGCCGGATCCGCGTTCTCAGTCTCGGCGGCACGCTGCGGCCGGAATCTCTGACCGTGCTCGGCGAGCCCGGCGAAAGCTTCCTCGGCAATTTGAGAGTCGACGTCGCCTTCATCGGGACTCACGCGATCAGCGGCGCGGCTCTGACGGAGACCTCGCTCGAGGCAGCGGCGATGAAGCGAGCCATGATCTCGGCCGCGCGCAGGATCGTTCTTCTTGCGGACGCCTCCAAGTTCGGCGCCGCTGCGTTCTGCAAAATCTGCGAGCTGACCGCGGTCCACGAGCTCATAACCGACGACCGCGTTGATCCCGGCGAGATCGCGCGCCTGCGGGATCTCGGCCTCGAGGTGAAGGTCGTTTCCTCGAAGGGCAGGGCGGCGCAAGCCGTCGCATGACGATCCTGCGCCTGACCGCCGACGACCTGACCGGAGCTGGACGCCGCGGCTCAGTTCACCGGCGCCGTCGGTCCGCTGCCTGTTCTGTTGGATCGGACGATCGCGGTGCCCGAAGGCTCCTATGCCCTGAACCTGTCCTGCCGCGATGGCGATCAGGAGACCGCCGTCGCCTGCACGCGCGATAGCCTCGGTTGTTATTCGGGCGCGGATCTTGCGTTCAAGAAGATCGACAGTTTGCTGCGCGGGCATTGGGCCGCGGAGCTGGCCGAGATCGTCAAGTCCGGCATGTTCCGCCGGATCGTGCTCGCGCCCGCGGTTCCTGCTCACGGCCGCCTCACGCAAGGCGGCCTCCAGATGCTGGCGCAACCGTCCGACGACCCCGTGCTGATCAAGGACGTCGCGGCGGAGCTTATACGTAAGCGGCGCTTACGTCCCACGGGGTTGGTGGGTTGACGCGGTGGGTCCCGTCAGGCCGCGAGGCGATCGGGGGTCGCGGCAGCTTTCGCCCATGCCCAGGGCATGAGCTCGTCGATGCGGGAGGCCGGCCAGAGATTGACGAGCCTGTCGAGCACGCCGGCGATATAGGCCTGGGGCTCGACGTCGTTCAGTTTGCAGGTTTCGATCAGCGAAGCGATGCAGGCCCAGTTTTCTGCGCCCTCGTCATGGCCGGCGAAGAGCGCGTTCTTGCGATTGAGGACGAGGGGTCGGATGCCGCGCTCGACGATGTTGGTGTCGAGCTCGATGCGTCCGTCGTCCAGGAATCGGACGAGCCCGTTCCAATGGTTCAGACCATAGCGGAGCTCGTCAGCCAGGCCGGACTTGCCGGAGACGCGCGCCAGTTGCTGCCCGAGCCAGGTCCTGAACGCCATGACGAGCGGCTTGCTTTGCTCCTGGCGCACCCGGCGACGCTCGTCGGCGCTTGATCCCCGGATCGTCTTCTCGATCGCGTAGAGCGCGGCGATCCGCTCCAGCGCCTCGCGTGCGATCGGCGCTTCGCCCTTGGCGTGATCGAAGAACCGACGCCGCAGGTGCGACCAGCAGAAGGCGAGCGTGATCCGGCCGTCGGGCGCCTTGGCGGCGATCGTCTTGTAGGCGGCGTAGCCGTCGCACTGAACAACGCCCGCATACTTGTCGAGCAGCTTCAGGCCGTGGATCGCCCCGCGGCCGGGTGCATAGGCGAAGGCGATGGCCGGAGGGTCCGCGCCGCCCCATGATCGATCGTCGCGGGCGACCGCCCAGAAATAGCCCTCCTTGACCCGACCGCGGCCCGGATCGAGCACCGGCGCCTTCGTCTCGTCGACCGCGATCTTGGCCGAGGTCAGGATGAGTTGGCGAAGGCGGTCGTAGACCGGCCTGAGTTCCCCGGCCGCGTAGCCGACCCAGAACGCCAGCGTCGAGCGCTTGATGTCGAGCCCTTGAGCAGCCAGCATCTGGGCCTGACGGTAGAGCGGCAGATGCCAAGCATATTTGGAGACTAGGACAGAGGCGACCATCGCCTCTGTCGGCAAGCCGCCTTTGATCAGCCGCTCGGGCGCCGGCGCCTGAACCACCGCCTCCTCGCAGGCCCGGCACGCATATTTGGGTCGGTGCGTCACGAGAACCCGGAACTGCGCCGGGACTACGTCCAGCCGTTCGGAGACGTCCGCTCCGATCGCATGCATCGGCGAGCGGCAACACGGGCAGTTCCGGTCCTCGGGCTCGATCGTGACGTGAACGCGCGGAAGATGGGCCGGCAGCGCGCCGCGGTTCGCCCGGCGCTTTTCGGCCCGCGGCGCCGCGGCGGCCTTGTTCTGCTTGTCGTCAGCCGCCTCGCTGGCCGCGACCGCCTGCTCGACGTCTTCCAGCGCCAGGGCGAACTGATCCGGATCGAGCTTCTCGGATTTGCGCCCGAACTGCATTCGCTGAAGCTGGCGCAACAGATGCATGAGGCGGTTGTTCTGGGTGAGAACCGCATCCCGCTCCGCAATCGCGGCGTCCCGCTCGGCCAGCGCCGCAGCCAGGTGCGCTTCAAGCGCGTGAATGTTGGGCGGGGGCTGAGCTCACGCCTGCAAGAGAATCAGATTTGCTCGTGGTTGGGGAGAGAAATCAGCCGCTTCACACAAGCTTCACGACGCCGCCTCCGGCGCTGCAATGTCGCGCGCGTGAAGGCGCGACCAGTCCAACCCATCGACGAGCGCGGCCAGTTGCGAGGCCGACAGCCGCATGACGCCGTCGCTGATCGGCGGCCAGCGAAACGCGCCTTCCTCGAGACGCTTCCAATACAAAATCAGGCCGGAGCCGTCCCAGGCCAAAATCTTCAACCGGTCCGCCCGCTTCGAGCGAAAGACGAGGATCGTCCCAGAGAACGGATCGCGTTGAAGCTCGTCCTTCGCCAGCGCCGCCAGGCTTTCGGCGCCGCGTCGGAAGTCGACCGGCTTCGTCGCCGCAAGAATCCGAACGCCAGAGGGAACCGCAAGCACGTCGCGGCCTTCACCGCGCGCCGCACCTTCGTCAGCGTCGCAACGTCGGTTCCAGGACTGACGCGAACCACCGCTGCGCCGAGCGCGATCTCGATCGTCCCGCATGGAATTGCGCAGGAGGCTGCCGAAGATGGCGCCGCAGCCTCCACAATCACCGGCGCAAAAGTCACGCTGCCCGCGGCGGCGCCTTGGCGACGGACAGCTCGCCGTTGCGCAGCGCGCCGCCAGCCGAACAGTTGCTGCGGCGTCAGACCATATCGCCCTGCGACAGCCGAGACTTTGTCCCCGCTCTCATAGCTCTCTGCGAGAATCGCCGCCTTTTGCTCCGGCGTCCACGCGCGCCTTCGGCCAGATCCGGTGAAGATCTCAAGCCGGCGAACCGGCTCACCCTTCGACTTGTGCAAAAGCTCAGTGTCCGACACGTGTCTAACTCGCTCTCGACTCAGCGACGTCAGACTACCAACCCAGCGCCACACCGCGGTAGGTGCGGTCTAACGACCGCTATCATTGCGTGACGGACTCGGTGGCATCAAAGAGCGTCGTTGTCCTCCATGGCATCCTGCTCCTCCGCCAACCCAAGCGCGCTATCGAGATCATTCTCCCCTGGCTCTCTTTCCAAGAACCCTTCGGCCTTAGCCGCTCGAGGTCGGGCAAGTCGCGCAAGGAGGCGAAGGCAAACGCTTCCAAGAACTTTCGCGTCGTCACGTAAGCGAACGGGGTGCCGGGTTGGGGGCGCGGATGGCCCCGTCGATGAGCTCGTGGCATTTGAGGGAGGCGATGACGTCGCGGCTGAGCTCTCGCCCCGCCAGTTTCGAAATCTCCCCCCGCGTCACCGGCTGCAAATACGCGATCGCAGTCAGCGAAGGTCTCGGTCCGGGTGAACTCGGCCACGCCATCCCCTGCCCGATCGGGATGGGCGACGAGGATCGCCGGGGCGAAGCGGGTTTTGGTCTGCAGGCATAGCCGCCGGCGACAAGCGCGAGGTCATAAGGGCGGCCGCGCGGTTCGTGGATAAGGTCAGCGATCAGATCATCGAACCGGCAAGCTTGGCCGACCAGGCGGACGAGGCTTTCGCGCGGCACGGGTTTTGGGGAAGCGAAGATGGCCGCTTCGACTCTGAGCATCGATTCCCGCCAGCGCGCGGCCGGCGGTAAGTCAAGGAGCTCGACGTCAAGGCTTTCGTCTCCGCTCCGTTGGCGGCGGCGCGCCGCGGCGCTCACAAGCCATACAGCCGGAACGTTGGCCGACCCGAAAATTCACGGGCGGCGCCGAGCGCGACGAGTCGGTCGAACAGGCGGCGGGCGGTGCGGTCGGTCATCGGCGCGTGGTGGGCGGCTTCGGCGGGCGCGACGCAGTTTTGGGCGAGCAGCAGGTCGATGATTTTTGCTGCCGGTTTGGCGCGCAGTTTCGGCGCCACGGCGATCAAGGTTTTGGCGCGGCGGTCGAGACCGGTGGCGAGGTCGAGGGCAGCGGCGGCGGCGAGCGCGATCGCGCCTGCCGCCGCGTTCGGCCAAGCTGGGTCGCTAGGTCTTGGCCGCGCGCCCCCGCCGAAGCGCAGTGGCGATGAGCGGCAGCGGCCGCCGCCAGCGGAGCCGGATGGCGATCGTCGTGTCGAACACTCGGAAGGCGAGGAGTTCGGACGGGGTGCCGGAGCGTCCGGGACAGCGAAAAAAGCGACGGCGGCGGCCTTGACGGCTGCAGGGGCCGGATCGCCCTCCCCTGCGCAAGTCTTCAGGCGAGAAGCGAGCGCGTTCGAATCCGGCAGAGCGAGATCGAGCGCGGCCACGGCGGCGCGAAGCCGATCCGGATCGAGGCTGGGCGGCCGACCGGCGAGGTCGTGTTCCAGCGCCAACAGGGTCGCGGCGGGCGCGAGCCCTTCGCCTGCGACGAAGCGCAGGTCGCGCAGCGCGCCTTCGTCGGTGTTGAGGCGAAGCAGTTTGGCGGAGGCGGCGGCGCTTTGAAGCGCCAGGCGCGAGCGGAGCGCCCCGGCGGCGGGCGGATCGCAGCGCAGATGAGCGTCGAGCAACGCAAGTGCGGCGCCGGCAGTAAACATAGGATCGCCCTGCTCTGCCCTTCCGCTCGACCGCGCCCAGGCCGGGATCGGCGCCAAGTGCTGAAAGGCTTGCGGTTCTACGGCTTTCCGGGCGCTCCGTTTTGCTCTCGCGCGCGTTCGGACTGGCATAGGATCGCTCTCCCCAAGGTCGGCAATGGGGTCGGCAAGGAGCTCGAGATCGGCGCGAATCACTTTGCTATGGTGAATCGTTGGCGGCGCTTTGTCACGATTTGTGGCGCGGAATGCGCCTGGCTTGTCGTGTGGTAAGAATGTCCGATAAGCTTGCCATGTCAGCTGATTACTCTAACGGCCAAGGGTCAGATGGACGAACCCCTTAGAGCCTGACTCAAAAGCCTACGGTCGGGCAAGGCGTCTGATTCCGAATTGGATTGCGGCCAAGGTTACGAAGGCGGCAAGGGTGTCGGCGAGGTTCTCGTAGTCCTTGGCCAGACGGCGGTTGCGGCCGAACCAGGAG
>DASXES010000117.1:0-29165 GCA_036489975.1 Roseiarcus sp. | reverse complement strand
TCAGGCGGCGACGAAGAGGGCTCACCTCGGCCATCTCAAAACTCCTGTCTGGGGAATGCGCGTCAACACCCACATCCTCTCAGGCAGAAGGAACTCAACAAAACTCGCCGATCACGCCGCGGTAGCGGCTTCGTTCAATCCAAGGAAATTCAAGCTTTTCCAATCCCCGATTCGACGTGGTCCTGACTGAAAGAGCAGGCGGCCAACACAATCCAAACGAGGCGGGAGGCCCCCAAGCGCCCGAGGCTCGACGATCGGGCTATTCCTTCACCGCTCCGGTCAGGCTCGAGACATAGTACTCGACGAAGAACGAATACATGATCACCACCGGCAGCGAACCGAGCAGGGCCGCCGCCATCAGCGACCCCCAATGGTAGACGTCGCCTTCGACCAGTTCGGTGATCGCGCCGACCGGAACGGTCTTGTTCTCGGTCGAGGAGATGAAGGTCAGCGCGTAGATGAACTCGTTCCATGACAGGGTGAAGGCGAAGATTCCAGCCGAGATCAGGCCGGGAACCGCCAGGGGCAAAGTGATCTTCCACAGGATCTGAAGCCGCGTCGCGCCATCGATCAGCGCGCATTCCTCGAGCTCATAGGGAATGGTGCGGAAATAACCCATGAGCAGCCACGTGCAGAACGGCACCAGGAAGGTTGGGTAGGTCAGGATCAGCGCCCACAGGCTGTCGAACAGGCCGAGCTTGAAGATGATCGCGGCGAGCGGGATGAACAGGATGCTGGGGGGCACGAGATAAGCGAGAAAGATCGCGAGCCCGACGTAGCGCGAGCCTGAGAAGCGCAGGCGCTCGATGGCGTAAGCCGCGCAGACGCTGCAAATGAGCGAAATCAGCGTCGCCGCCGCCGACACGATCATGGTGTTGAGGAGCCATGACGGATAGCTCGTCTCGAAGAACAGCTTCTTGATATGCTCGAGCGTCGGCGAATGGACCCAGAAGGGATTGAAGCGCTTGTAGTCGTAAAGCTCGTTGTCCGGTTTGAAGGTCGTCGTCGTCATCCAGTAGAACGGAAACAGGAGGACGAACATAAAGACGATCAGCGGGAGATAGAGCGTGAACACCCGGCGCGGAATGCTCTCGAGATAGTCCATGCCTTCGGACGCATCGCCGTTCTCCGCCATCGTCAGTCTCGCGAGCCCTGCTGCCAGCGTCGCCGCTGCAGCCCGAAGTAACTGAACAGGATGGCCGCCAGCAGGAACGGCACCATGGCGTCGGCGATCGCCGCCCCCTCGCCGAGGCGCCCGCCGGTGATCGCCCGTTCGTAGGAAAGCGTCGCCATCAAATGCGTGGCGTTGATCGGCCCGCCGCGGGTGATGGCGTAAACGAGCTGGAAGTCGGTGAAGGTGAGCAGCACCGAGAAGGTCATGACGACGGCTATGATCGGCGACAGCATCGGCAGGGTGACAAAGCGGAAACGCTGCCACGGGCCCGCGCCGTCGAGCGTCGCCGCCTCATAGAGCGACGGCGAGATCGTCTGCAGGCCCGCAAGCAGGGTGATCGCCACGAACGGGATGCCGCGCCACACGTTGGCGGCGATCAGCGAGAAGCGCGCGTTCCATGGCTGCCCGAGAAAATCGATGTAGTGATGGATGAGGCCGAGTTGGATCAGCGACCATGAAATGATCGAAAACTGCGGATCGTAGATCCACCAGAATGCGATCGCCGAGAGCACGGTCGGGGTGACGAACGGCAACAGCACCACCGCGCGAAGCAGCCCCTTCATCGGCAGCCGCCGGTTGAGGAGGAGCGCCAGATAGAGCCCCAGACCGAACTTGAGAACGCTGGCGACGACCGTGTAGACCAAGGTGTTGAAGACCGAGAGCCAGAATATGTCGTCGTGGGCGAGGGAAATGAAGTTGGCCAATCCGATGAAGCGGCCCGGCCGGCCGATCGTCGCGTTGGTCATGCCGAGCCAGAAGCCAAGGCCCAGCGGATAGGCGAGAAACACCAGCAAAAACGCCGCCGCGGGCGCAATCATGAGGACGCCGAGGACGTTGCGATCGTCGAGCAGGCGAAGCGCAAATCCGCGGCGCGCCGGAATTCGGCGGGCCGCTCGCTGGACCGGCGTAAGGGAAGTCATCGCTCGCCGGCTCGTCGGTCCGGCGGCGAGGCGCTCATCGGGCGAATGCGCGGCCTCCCCCTTGTCCCCGCCACCGGTCCTCCTCAGGCGCTGTAGTACCGTTTCACCTGCTCGGCCGCGGCCTGCGCCGCCGCCTTGGGCGATTTGTTCCCGGTGCACGCCTCGGCGAACATGTCGACCACCACGAAGTCGCCCATGGTCGCGGCCGAGGCGTCTCCAAGCGAGCCGGAATAGCCGTCATCGAGCGCAAATTTCAGAACGTCGCGGAATGGCGTCACCTTAGGATCGGCGGTCCAGATCGGATTGTCGTTCCAGGCCGGCAGCGGCGGGGCCATATAGCCGTTGGACTGGGTCTCCCAATAGTCGATCTGCGGCTTCTCCCACATGAAGCGCAGATACTCGCGCACCGCGTTCGGGTATTTGCTGTATTTGTAGGCGTAGGTGTTGAGAATGTTCTGCTGCTCGGTCGGCTTCCCGACCGGACCGATCGGCATGTTGGCGTGGTCCATGTCGGCCGCGATCGCTTTCAGCGCCGGATCGGGCGAGTTCTTGGCGACGGTGTAGATCGAGATCCCGTTCAGCGTGAGCCCAATCTGGTCGGCGAGGAACGCCTTGTTGTTGCTCGGATCGAGCCAGGACAACACGCCGTCGATATAGGTGGCGTAGAGCTGCTTGGCGTATTCGAGAGCCGCGATCGTCTCGGGCGAATCGATCGCAACGTTGTTCTTGTCGTCGACCGTCTTGCCGCCGAAGGCCCACAGGCACCATTGGGTCCAGCCGTTGGCGTCGCCGGTGGCGTGGCCAAGCGCGAAGCCCGGCGGCTTGCCGGCCTTTTTCATCCCCTGGCATAGCTTGAGGTAACCGGCTGTGTCCTTGGGGAACTCGTCGAAGCCGGCAGCGCGCATGGTGCTGATGCGGTAGTTCAGGCAGCCCCCGCTCGCGCCCTGGGGCAGCGCGATCCATCGATCGCCGTGCATCCCGTATTTGCGCGCGACCGGATACCAGCCGCCGTATTTCGATCCGAGGTATTCCGCGAGGTCGGTGAGGTCGAGCAGCTTTTCGGGAAATTTGAAGGGATCGTCGAGGGTGCCCATGATGATGTCGGGTCCGGCGCCGACATTGGCGGCGACCGCCGATTTCGGCCGGATGTCGTCCCAGCTTTCCGCCTCGACGCGGACTTTGACGCCGGTAGAGTCGGAGAACTTCTTGGTGTTGGCGATGAAGGCGTCATATTCCGCCTGGATGAACTGCTTCCAGCGCAGGACGCGGATCGAAGCGCCCGGCTCGGGCGCCGGCCCTTTCCAGGTCGTCTCCGCTCGCGCGACGCCGCCGAGGAGCGAAAGCCCCGCCGCGCCGCCCGATTGCAAGATCCGCCGCCTGCTGATGTCGACCATTTGATCCTCCCTTGGCGGCGCCACGAACTGCTTTTCGATGGAGTCTATACCGGGGCCGCGACCGGCGCCAAGGCTCCATTCGCGACGCGATTGCCGACGCGACCCTGAGCCACGAAGTTGGTTCTGGTTTGAGGCCTTGACCTCTCAGCCGCCGGCGTAAGGTTGCGCGCTTCATGGCTCCTCTTGCGCCGGGATTTGGCTCTGCGCTGAGGTCTCCATCGCGGTCATCGCGCACGCTACAAGCCCATCAAACGCCGCATCTTGATCCGAGGTGAGATCCAAGAGAGGCGCGCGAACGGGATCGGCTGGCCCGCCCACGGACGTCGGCCTCGTCGTCGATGTCTATGATTAGATTTCGGCCGAGAGGTAACTGGTGACCTCCATGCCAACGCACACTTCCACGATAACAGGAGTTGTCCAGGACATTGTTTCGCTTCCTCAATCGATTCGATTTGGGCGGCCAACCGAGCCGCCTCTTGCAACACGATATCCAGGCAGCAGCAGGTCGACAAGGAGATCCGTATGATGACCTTATATCTGATAGGTTCGTCGAGCGAAGCGACTGGCTTGGCCGCAGAGGGCTTTGGACCGCAGTGAGCTCGCGGGTTAGTTGGCGACTCGCGCGGGGCTTTTCCGCCCTTGTGCCGAGCCCGGTGCGTGGATTAAATGTCAGGTGGCGAATCGATCGGCGGACGCGTGAAGAAAGCCAAGACTCTTTCGCTTGCTCTAGGCCCGGCGCTCAATCGGACTCAGGAACTCATTCGACGGCTTGCCGCCGAGATCCTCAGCGGACGCCTGCAGCCGGGCGCTCGCCTGCCGACCGAACAGGAACTGTCGCTAGCCACGGGCGTCAGCCGTACCGTGGTGCGCGAGGCCGTGTCGGCGCTCCGAGCCGACGGTCTGGTCGTCACTCGCCAGGGCCTGGGCGCGTTCGTGCCGGCCGACGTGCAGCGGCGGCCATTCCGGATTGATCCGGACGGCGTCAAATCCGTCAAGGACGTGCTGCAGATCCTCGAGTTGCGCATGGGCCTCGAGATCGAAGCCTCGGGACTCGCGGCGGAGCGTCGGACCGGTCACGATCTCACACAGATCGGCGCCGCCCTGAAGTCGATCGAGGCCGAAATCGAGGCTGGCGGCAACGCCGTGGACGCGGACTTCCTGTTCCACTTGACGATTTTTCGCAGCGTCCACAATCGCTACTTTCCCGAGTTTCTTGAGTTTTTGGGCAATTTCATCATTCCCCGCCAGATCCTCAATGTCGCCCGCGGCAGCGAGCCCGAACGTGTCCGCTATCTGCGCAAGATTCAGGCCGAGCATGTCGCCATTTACGAAGCCATTCGCGCCCAGAACGTTGCAGCTGCTCGCAATGCGGCGCGACGCCACTTGTCCAACTCCTTGAGCCGATACCAAAAGGGGAGTTCCGGCGACTCTTGTCGCGTCGAGTCCGCGCGGCTCGCGGAGACCGAGTGACAGCGGGAGTCGCGCGATCAAGCCCGCGCGGCCAATGACATCATCGCGCGAGTTGGTCGTCTGGCGGTAAAGGGATTGCGGCGCATTGAGCGGCATGGCGCGTCGTACATAGTCGAACAGCGTCGTCGGGCAGGGCCAGTAGCTGCCGGCGCTTTTTCCGGCTTCTTGTCGCTGAGCGCGCCGGCGCCGCCGACGAGCCGGGCTATCGGCTTGCCCTGGTCGTCGGCGAGGGCGCCGGCCACCTTGGGCAACTCGAAGCGACGCAGCCCTTTAACGCGACGCTGCTCGGCTTCCTCGAACATTAGGGCGGGTTTGCGGGAGGGCCCGCGTTCGGCTTGACGGCAGGCGCCCGCGCCTGTGACATTGGCCTCGCGCCGGATAACGCGGCGGGTTCGGAGGAGACATGCCCGCATCGAACGGGCGATCCGCATGAGGCTCGGCCCCCCGCCAGATAAGAACCTGCTCGATCCGATCGAGACGGCGTCCCGCGACGAGATCACTGCGCTCCAGACGCGGCGGCTCGCGGCCACCCTGCGTCGCACCTATGACGCTGTCCCGGCGATGCGCGCCAAGTTCGACCAGCACGGCGTCCATCCCGACGATTTTCGCGCGCTCGCCGACCTCGAGCGCTTTCCCTTCACAGCCAAGGCGGATCTGCGAGCCAATTACCCGTTCGGCCTCTTCGCCGTGCCGAAGGATCAGCTGGCGCGCGTCCACGCTTCATCAGGCACGACGGGCAAGCCCACGGTGGTCGGCTATACGCGAAACGATCTTGCCGTCTGGAGCGAAGTCGTGGCGCGGACGATCCGCGCCGCGGGCGGGCGAAAGGGCATGATGGCGCACAACGCCTACGGCTACGGCCTGTTCACCGGCGGACTCGGCTATCACTATGGCGCCGAACGGCTCGGCTGCGCGCTGGCGCCCATTTCCGGGGGCATGACGGAAAGACAAGTTCAGCTGATCAATGATTTTGCGCCGGACATCCTTTTCTCCACGCCGTCCTATGCCTTGTGCCTCGTCGACGAGTTTCGCGCCCAGGGGCTCGATCCGCGCCGCTCATCGCTGAAGCTCGGCTCTTTTGGCGCGGAGCCGTGGACCAATGCGATGCGCAACGAACTCGAAGAGGCGTTCGACATGGATGCGCTCGACAGCTACGGTCTCTCCGAGGTGATCGGACCCGGCGTCGCCGGCGAATGCGTCGAGACCAAGGACGGCCTCCACATCTGGGAGGATCATTTCTATCCCGAGATCGTCGATCCCGCGACTGGCGTCGTCGTGCCCGATGGCGAGAGGGGGGAGCTTGTGCTGACCTCGCTCACCAAGGAAGCGATGCCGGTCGTCCGCTACCGCACCGGCGATCTGACCCGATTGCTGCCCGGCACCGCGCGCTCGATGCGACGGATCGAAAAAATATCCGGGCGGACCGACGACATGATGATCGTGCGCGGCGTCAATGTCTTTCCAACTCAGATCGAAGAGCTCCTGCTCGGCGTTCCGGGCCTTTCCCCGCACTATCAGCTCATACTGACCCGCGAGGACCGGCTGGACGAATTGGAGGTTCGGGTCGAGGCGCGGTCGCCGGACGAATCGGACGAGGCGCGCGCGCATGCGGCGAAGGGGCTCGCGCACGAGATGAAGTCGCATATCGGCATTAGCGCGAAAGTGAGTGTGGCCGAGCCGGGCGGGATCGAACGATCGCTCGGCAAGGCGAAGCGGGTCATCGACAAGAGGCCCAAGGCATGAAGCCAACGACGGAATCCGCCCCGGCGTCGATGCGGGCCGCCGGCCTGCCCGGGCAGGCGGTGCAGGAATGGTCCGGGTCCTTCCCGGTTACGACTGGCGACTATGAGTCCGACGCTCGCAAGCACAGCGACTTTTGGCGCCGCTCGGGGGCGCTCCTTCGGACTTTGCCGCCGAAGCCGAAGCGCAACAAGACCGAACAAGCCGCCGCGGACGCGCTGTTATCGGTCACGCGCGCTTCTCGCGAATCGTTTCTCAGCCTCCATGTCGAGCGGATCTACGATCTCTTGACCGAGCGCGCCTCGACGTTCCGCCGCCTCGATGACCTCGCCTACGCCGCGGCCGCGCTTGTTCCGGGGTTGGTTCCGACCCGGGAGGAAATCCGCGCGGAATCGGATTACCGCCAGGGCGACAAGGACGGCGTCGAGATCGATCAGGGTCTTTTTCTCGCCCACGTGCTTGCGCGCCCGCGCATCGGCGAGCATCTCTGCCACGCCATGCTTCTGCCGCGACCCGAAGGCGGCGCGCTTGTCGCCGAATTCGCTTCGCGCGGCGCGCTCGATCTCGGCGCCGCGCGCCTCACGCGACGCGGCAGGGCCGTCCATCTCGACATGGCGAATCCGCGCTTTCTCAACGCCGAGGATGACACGACCCTGGCTCACACCGAACTCGCCGTCGATGTGGCGACGCTGGACCGGACGACCGAGATCGCCGTCATGCGCGGGGCCGCGGTGGACAACGAGAAATATCGGGGCAAGCGCATCTTTGGCGCGGGCATCAATCTCACCCATCTCTACCTCGGCAAGATCCCCTACCTCTGGTTCATGATCCGCGACCTCGGCTATGTGCACAAGCTCCTGCGCGGCGTCGCCGCGCCGGACAGCGTTCCCGACGACGTCAATGGCCGGGGCGTCGAAAAGCTCTGGATCGGCGCGATCGAGACGTTCGCCATCGGCGGACATTGCCAGGCGGCGCTCGTCATGGACTATGTCGTGGCCGCGTCGGATGCTTTCCTCACGCTCCCCGCGCGCAAGGAAGGAATCATCCCGGGCTTCGCCAATTTGCGCCTGCCGCGCTTTATCGGCGATCGCATGACCCGGCAGGCGATCCTCTACGAGCGCAAGCTCCCCTGTGACAGCCCGGAGGGGCGCCTGATCTGCGACGAGATCGTCCCTGCAGGCGGGATGGACGCGGCCGTCGATCGCGTCGTCGATGGGCTGACGAGCGCAGGCGCGGTCAGCGCCATCGGCAACCGGCGCGCCATCAGGGTTGGGCAGGAGCCGCTCGATCTCTTTCGGCGCTACGCCTCCGTATACGCGCGCGAGCAGGCCTATTGTCATTTCAGTCCGGCGCTGATCGCCAACCTCGAGCGCAATTGGGACGCAAAGAACAGAAAGGTCTGAGGCCAGCCCGATGCGCTGCCAGCGGTCGCGCTTGACGATTCGCGCCGAGGCCTGTGAGATGATCCTACAACACGATGCGCTCTTGGGAGGACATATGGCGAGTTTGAACAAGCGCGGCGCGATCCGAGCGCTTCTCTCCGCCGTCCGCCGATCCTGCGCGGCGCCGGCGTTCATGATCGCTCTATCGCTCGGAAGCGCAGCTCCGGCCTTCGCGGCGGACAAGGAGGTCGACCTCAGGCTCTCGCTCTGGGTGCCCCCGGCGCACCCGCTGACCCAGTCGGCCAAGGAATGGGCGGACGATATCGCCAAGGCCTCGAACGGCACGATCAAGATCACGATCTTTCCCTCGCAACAGCTCGGCAAGGCGTTCGATCATTACGACATGGCGCGCGACGACATCGCCGACATCACTTACGTCAATCCCGGCTACCAGCCAGGCCGCTTCCCGATCATCGCCATCGGCCAGATGCCGTTCATGTTCGGCGACGCGCGCAAAGGGACCGCGGCGCTCGATTCCTGGTATCGCAAATATGCGCCGACCGAGATGAAGGACACGCATTTCTGCTTCGCCTTCATTCACGACCCCGGCGCGCTGCACTCGACCCGCAAGAAGATCGTGATGCCCGAGGACCTGCGTGGGATGAAAGTGCGCCCGGCGCAGAGCACGATCGCTGAACTCGTCACCAGGCTCGGCGGGACCAACGTTCAGGCCTCGGCCCCGGAGGCGCGCGAGGTTCTCGAGCGCGGCGTCGCCGACGCCATCACCTTCCCCTGGGGCTCGCTTTATCTCTTCGGCATCGACAAGGTGGTCAAACACGATATGGACGCGCCGCTCTATACGACCGTGTTCACCTTCTCGATGAACAAGGACAAATACGAATCGCTGAGCCCGGCGCAGAAGAAAGTCATGGACGACCATTGCACGACCGACTGGGCGGTGAAGATCGCAGGTCCGTGGGGCGACTTTGAATCCGCTGGCCGCGACAAGATGAGAGCCGATCCCGCTCATCACGATGTCTACAAGCTTACCCCCGACCAGACGGCCGCGTGGCGGGCGACAGTCAAGCCGCTCGAGGCGAGTTGGGCCAAGGCGGTGAAGCAGGCGGGCGCCGATCCGGACGCCGCGCTCACCGAACTCAAGGTCAGCATCGCGAAATACGGCGCCAGTCCATGAATGCAGCCGAGGGTCGGCGCGGCGCGGGGACGACCGTCAATGCGATGGACCGGTTCATCGACGGCATCGAGCTTGCCGCGGCCGCCTTCATCGGCATTGTCGCCGTCGACATTTTCATTTCCGTTCTGCTTCGCTATCTGTTCAACACCTCAATTCCCGATTCGTACGATTTCGGCCGGCTGCTGCTCGGTATCCTGATCTTCTGGGGCATCGCGGCTACGAGCTATCGCGGCGGCCACATCACGGTCGATCTCGTATGGGCCGCGGCTGGCCCGCGGGGCAAGCGCGCAATCGACGTGTTCGCCACGCTGGTGCTTTTGTTCGTCGTCACAGTGCAGACCACGATGCTGTTCGACAAGGTGCGCACGACCCGGGCCGATCATGTCCTGACCTTCGATCTTCATTTGCCGACCTGGCCGTTCTTCGCCGTCGCATGGGCCGGCGACGTGTCCGCCGTGATCCTCATCGCCGTGCGCACCTGGCGACTTGTCTTTCACCCCGAGAAGCTCAACCCCGACCCGATCGCCAAGGCGCTCGAATGAGGGATGCGCGATGAGTCCCGATGCGGCGGCCGGGCTCGGCTTCGTCGCCCTGTTCGCATTGATTCTGCTCCGCGTCCCGGTCGGAATGGCGATGGGCCTTGTCGGCGTGACCGGCTATGCTTCCATCGTCGGCCTGGAGCCCGCGCTCAAGATGGTCGGCCAGACCTCGATGCGCACGGTCACCGACTACACCTTCGGCGTTATCCCGATGTTCCTGCTCATGGGCGCCTTTGTCTCGGCGTCCGGCATGAGCCGCGAATTGTTCCGTGCGGCGAATAGTTTTGTCGGGCATTGGCGCGGCGGGCTGGGCCTGGCTACGATCGCCGCCTGTGGCGGCTTCGCCGCGATCAGCGGTTCGTCCGTGGCGACCGCCGCGACCTTCGCCACCGTCGCCTATCCCGAGATGCGGCGATACGATTATCCGCAATCCTTCGCCGCCGGGGTGATCGCGGCCGGCGGCACGCTCGGCGCCATCTTTCCGCCCTCGACGGTGCTCGCCGTCTACGGCCTCATCACCCAGCAGGACATCGGCAAGCTGTTCATCGCGGGCATCCTTCCGGGGCTGCTTGCGGTCTCGATGTACATGCTGACGATCACCGCCATCGGCATCTTGCGGCCGGGTTTTCTCCCGGCTGGCTCGCGCAGCGACTGGAGCGATCGGCTTCGATCGCTGCGCGACGTCTGGGCTGCGCTGGTTTTGTTCATGTTCGTGATCGGCGGCCTTTACGGCGGCCTGTTCACGCCGACCGAAGCGGGCGGGGTCGGCGCGTGCGGCGCCTTCCTCATCTCGATCGCGCGCGGGAAACTCAAGTCCGCGGGCGTGCTTGCGGCGCTGTTGCAGGCGACGCGCACCGCGGCTGCGGTGTTCACCGTCCTGATCGGCGCTCTTTTGTTCGGCTATTTCCTGACCGTCACCGAGGTCCCGCAAAAGCTGACCGAATTCATGACCGGCCTCGGCGTCGGCCGCTACGGCGTGCTGGCGCTCATCATGCTGATGTATCTCGTACTCGGCTGTCTCATGGACGCCATGGCAATGATCATTCTGACTGTGCCGATCGTCTTTCCCGTCGTGACGGCGCTCGGCTTCGATCCGATCTGGTTCGGAATCATCATCGTCATGACGGTCGAGCTCGGACTCATTCACCCGCCGGTCGGCATGAACGTGTTCGTCATCAAGACGGCGGTCAAGGACATAAGCTTCGCCACCATCTTCAAGGGCGTGCTGCCATTTATCGCCACCGACATGCTGCGTCTCGTAATCTTGATCGCTTTTCCCTCCATTGCGCTTTACCTGCCGAGCCTGATGTAGGATCACCTCTCAGCCCACCCGCCAGCCCATCCGAGGAAGGACAGTTCGACAATGGCCCGCAAGCGCCCGGAAGATCTTCGCTCTCATCGCTGGTACGGGGTGAACGACCTGCGCTCTTTCGGCCATCGCTCGCGCACGGCGCAAATGGGCTACGAACGTTCCGATTACGCGGGCAAGCCGGTAATCGGGATCATCAACACCTGGAGCGACATCAACGCCTGCCATACGCACTTCAAGCAACGGGTCGAGGAGGTGAAGCGGGGCGTATGGGAGGCGGGCGGCTTTCCGGTCGAACTGCCGGCGATGACGTTGTCCGAGCCGTTCCAGAAGCCGACGACCATGATGTACCGCAATTTTCTGGCGATGGAGGCCGAGGAGGCGTTGCGCTCCTATCCGGCTGACGGCGCGGTGCTTATGGGCGGCTGCGACAAGACCACGCCCGCTTTGCTCATGGGCGCGATCTCGATGAACTTGCCCGCGATCTTCATGCCCGCGGGGCCCATGCTGCGCGGCAATTGGCGGGGCAATGCGCTGGGCTCGGGTAGCGACGTCTGGAAATACTGGGCGGAATTGCGCGCCGGCACGATCACAGAGCAGGACTGGGGCGAGATCGAACAGGGCATCGCGCGCTCGCCCGGCCATTGCATGACGATGGGCACCGCCTCGACCATGACCAGCGCCGCCGAGGCGCTCGGCATGACATTGCCGGGCGCGGCCTCGATCCCCGCCGCCGACTCCCGCCATGCCGTGATGGCGACGCGCACGGGGAAACGCATCGTCGACATGGTCTGGGACGATCTCAAGCCATCGGATCTGATCACTGAGGATGCGATCCACAATTCCGTTTCCGCCGTCCTCGCGATTGGCGGCTCGACCAATGCGGTTGTGCATCTGATTGCGCTGGCTCGCCGCGCGGGACTCAAGCTCGACATGGAGGCGTTTGACAGAATTGCGCGGGAGACGCCGCTGCTCGCAAACATTCGGCCCTCCGGCGCCTATCTCATGGAGGATTTCTACTACGCCGGCGGCTTGCCTGCGGTGCTCAAGCAACTGGCGATCGGCGGCAGGCTGAAGACCGGCGCGCGCACGGTGAACGGGGCGACGATCGGCGAGAACGTCGAGCGGGCGGCGATCTATAACGAGGACGTCATCCGGCCGCTCAACAACCCGCTCGTCGCCTCCGACAGCCTCGCCGTGCTGCGCGGCAATCTCGCTCCCGACGGCGCGATCATCAAGCCACCCGCGGCCGAATCCCACCTGCACAAGCACGCGGGAAAGGCCGTCGTGTTCGAAGACTATAATGATATGGCCACGCGCGTTGACGATCCGGACCTCGATGTCGACGAGAATTCGGTCCTCGTGCTCAAGAACGCCGGTCCAATCGGAGCGCCGGGCATGCCGGAATGGGGTCAGTTGCCGATCCCGAAAAAGGTATTGGCGAAGGGCGTCCGCGACATGGTTCGCATCTCCGATGCGCGCATGAGCGGCACCGCCTACGGGACGTGCGTCCTGCATGTGGCGCCGGAATCCTTTATCGGCGGCCCGCTGGCTCTGGTGCGCGACGGCGATGTCATCGAACTCGACATCCCCGGCCGCCGCCTGAGCCTGCAAGTCAGCGACGAGGAGCTCGACCGGCGCCGCGCGGCCTGGAAGCGGCCCGCGCCTCGCTATGAGCGGGGCTATGGACGCCTGTTCTCGGAGCATGTGAGCCAGGCGAACGAGGGGTGCGACTTCGATTTTCTCGAGCGCGGCGCGGCGACGGCCGATCCCGAAATCCACTAAACTCCGGCGGATGCGATGAACGCTCTTCATAATCCCTTCAAGCAGGCGCTGAAGTCCGGCCGGTTGCAGATCGGGCTGTGGCACAGCCTGTCGAGCCATCTCGTGGTCGAAATCCTCGCCGATTCCGGATTCGACTGGATCCTGCTCGACACCGAGCACGCGCCCAACGAACTGCCGATGGTGCTCGCCGAGCTTCAGGCGATGCGCGGCGGAACGGCGCACGCCGTCGTCCGGCCCGCCTGGAATGACGCGGTCATCATCAAGCGCCTGCTCGACATAGGAGCGCAATCGCTGCTCATTCCCTACGTCGAGACGGAAGAGGAGGCGCGGCGCGCCGTCATGTCCGTTCGTTACCCGCCAGAGGGCTTCCGCGGCTTTGCCGGGCAGGCGCGCGCATCGCGCTATGGCAGGATCAAGGGATACCACGCCGGCGCCAACGCCGAAATCTGTCTGCTCGTGCAGGTCGAGACCAGGCGCGGGCTTGAGAACCTCGAAAGCATCGCACGCGTCGAGGGCGTCGACGGCGTGTTCATTGGCCCGGGCGATCTTTCCGCCGCGCTCGGTTATCTCGGCCAGCCCAACCATCCCGAAATCGTCAAGATCATCGACGACATGATTGGACGCATCAAGGCCGCCGGCTGCGCGCCCGGCATCTTGACCGGCGACGCGGAGCTGGCGCAGCGCTATATCGAGCGTGGCTGCCTGTTCGCTGCGGTGGGATCCGACATTGGCCTGCTGGCGAGCGGCGCCGATCAACTGGCGGCCAAGTTCCGCAGCCAGAATGCCGGCAAGTGAGGGCCATGTCCGGCGAGACCGATCGTCGGGCGCCATGTTGAAAGCAGATCGAATGCATACCGCGAGCGCCGCAATGCTCGAGGCGCTTCAGGAAGCGGGCGTCTCCTGCATCTTCGCCAATTTCGGCAGCGATCATCCCGCGCTGATCGAGGCGATCGCGGAAGCGCGCGCGTCGGGCCGGCCGATCCCCGCAATCGTCACCTGTCCCAACGAGATGGTCGCGATGACCTGCGCGCACGGCTACGCGCAACTGACCGGGCGCGCCCAGGCGGTGGTCGTCCACGTCGACTGCGGCACCCAGTCGCTGGGCGGGGCGGTGCACAACGCCGCCAAGGGGCGCGTTCCGGTCTTCGTCTTCGCCGGTCTTTCGCCGGCCACCCAGGAGGGCGAGGCGACCGGCAGCCGTAACGAATTCATCCAATGGGTCCAGGACGTCCCCGACCAGCGCGGCATCGTTCGCCAGTACATGAAATACGACAACGAGCTGCGCAGCCCGCACAACGTCAAGCAGATCGTGCATCGGTCGCTTCAGCTCGCTCATAGCGACCCCAAGGGGCCGGTCTATCTCGTCGGGGCGCGCGAAATCATGGAAGCGGAAGCGAAGCGCGTCGCCATGGACATCGCCGACTGGGCGCCGATCGCGGCGGCGCCGCTTCCCGAAACCGCTGTCGCGAGCCTGGTCGACGCGATGCAAAAGGCCGAGCGGCCGCTGATCGTCACGTCCTATGTGGGCCGCAATCCCGAGGCCGTGACCGAACTCGTCCGCTTGTGCGGCCGGCTTGGCGTTGCTGTGCTGGAATCGGTGCCAAGCTATGTCAACTTTCCGCACGACGATCCGCTCTATCAGGGCAACCACTGGAACCACCCGTTCCAGAACCGCGCGCTGGCTGAGGCCGATTTCGTTCTCGTCGTCGATAGCGACGTGCCGTGGATTCCCACCGTCAGCAAGCCGAGCGACGGCGCCGAGATCGCCATCATCGACGTCGATCCGCTCAAGGAATCGACGCCGCTCTGGTCGATCAAGGCGCGGCGATGTTACCGGGCCGATGCGGCGGCCGCGTTCGTGCAGCTGAACGCGCGTCTCGACAGCGTCGAGATCGACGAGGAGGCGGCCGAGAGCCGCCGGCGCCATTACGCCGCGCGGCATCAGGAGCGGAAAGCCGCGCTCGACCGCCTCGAAGCGCCGGGCGGCGACGTGATCACGCCGGAATTTTTGACCGCCTGCGTGCGCCGTCAGGTCGGGCCCGAGGCGGTCGTTCTCAATGAAGGCATCACGAATTATCCGGCGATCTGCGATCACATGGCGCGCGAACGCCCGGGCACGATGTTCGCAAGCGGCGGCGGCTCGCTCGGCTGGAGCGGCGGCGCGGCCATCGGCATGAAGCTCGCCGCCCCTCAGAAGACCTTCGTCGTCATGAGCGGCGACGGCTCCTACATGTTCTCGCAGCCGTCCACCGTCCACTGGATGGCGCGCCGCTACCGCACCCCGTTCCTGCAGATCATTTACAACAATCGCGGCTGGAAGGCGCCCAAATTCTCCGCCCTCGCCGTCCATCCCGACGGCTTCGCCAGCCGCGCCGGAGATCTGGACCTGAGCTTCGATCCGCCGCCCGACTATTCCGGCGTCGCCGCCGCGGCGGGGAGCGCCTTTGCTCGGGTGGTCAAGCGCCCGCAGGACGCCGAGGCGGCGGTCGCCGAGGGTTTGCGCGCCGTGATCGATGAGCAGCGCTGCGCGGTCATCGACGTGTGGCTGTCTCATCTCTGATCCGGCGAGCCGCGTGGGCTGATCCTGGCTTTGGCCGACGCCGCGTGCTAAATCCTGAACGAGGCCTCGGAGGCGGGCGCTGTGGTTTGCCCGCGCTCGTTCGGCGGGGTCGCGCAGCGGAGAGCATCATGCGCGCGCTCATTCTTTCATGTGTCGTCTTGTTTGGAACAGGATCCCTGGCGCACGCCCAGGACCAGACGCTTCGCGGCGTCTTCGCCCCTTCGGGGGCGCCGTCTGCGGCCAAGTCAGGAAAGTCCACACCGTTGGCTCCGGACTTTGGAGCCATCGGCTCTGGTCCGCGCGTCACGATCTTCGGCGCGGCGACCCGGGGTCAGACGATCCCGAGCAACGTCACTCCGACCCCGATCCCCGATCGGCCCGGCTACGGGAAGGCGATCGTCAACGGCCATCGGGTCATTATCGACACGAGCAGCAATCGCATCGTTCAGGTTGTGGACTAGCCGGCTGCTGAAAAAGTCACGGCGTTTGCGCAACGAGGAGTGCAGGCGCGATTCTTTGCCGGCGGGCGCGGCCTATTTCGAGGTTTTGGCGTGACTTCGGGTCATTGTTTTCTTGCTTTCCATGCCGCCGGACGCGCTTCGCCCCTCGGGGCCTAAGCTTGGGCAGGCAGGCGATGTTGTGGCGAAGACGAAAGCGGCGCGGACCTTGGCGAGACGGCGCACCTTGATCTGCATGAGGCCGCCGACCGTCTTCGCCCAGCCGAAGACTTCCTCGATGCGCTTGCGCAACCGCCGCGCTTCCAGCGTCCGCTGAAGGCGGAGAACGCTCCCGGCGGAGCAGAGAGGAAGGGGATGGAATCGGTCGAGTGTCTCGTCGTCGGCGCTGGAGTCATCGGGCTTGCCATCGCGCGGACACTTGCGCGCGCCGGGCGTGAGGTGATCGTGGTCGAAAGCGAGAGCGGGATCGGTTCCGGAGTCAGCTCGCGCAATAGCGAAGTCATCCATGCCGGCATCTATTATCCGACGGGGCTCGACAAGACCCGGCTCTGCGTCGACGGCAAGGCGATGCTGTACGCGTTCTGCCAAGATTTCGGCGTTGCCCACAAGCGATGCGGCAAGCTGCTCGTTGCTGTGAACGAGAGCGAGGTCGACAAGCTCGCGGCGATCAAACGCCAGGCCGATGCGAACGGGGTCGCCGATCTCGTCTGGCTCAGCGGGGAGGAGGCGCGCGCGCTCGAGCCGGCGCTTCATGCCGAGCGGGCTTTGTTGTCGCCTTCGACCGGGATCATCGACGCCCACGCCTACATGCTGGCGTTGCGCGGCGACGCCGAGGCGCATGGCGCGATGATCGCGTTCGAGACGCCCGTCCTCGCCGGGCGCGCCGGCGAAAGGGGGCTTACGATCGAAACAGGCGGGCCGACGCCCATGCGCATCGGCGCTGCTCACGTCGTCAACGCCGCCGGACTTGGCGCGCAAGCGCTCGCCCGTTCGATCGCGGGCATGCCGGCCGACAGAATCCCGCCGCTTCATCTCGCCAAGGGCAACTACTTTTCCCTGAAGGGCCGATCGCCCTTTTCGCGCCTCATCTATCCCATGCCGACGCCGGGGGGCCTCGGCGTGCATCTCACGCTCGATCTCGCCGGCGAAGCCAGGTTCGGCCCGGACGTCGAATGGATCGACGCGATCGACTATGATGTCGATCCGGCGCGGGCGGCGTCGTTCTACGCTGCAATCCGAACCTATTGGCCGGACCTGCCGGACGGCGCGCTGCAGCCGGGTTACGCGGGCGTCAGGCCCAAGATCGAGCGGCCCGGGGGCTCCGCTACGGATTTCCTGCTGCAGACGGAAAAGGACCACGGGGTCGCCGGGCTGATCAACCTGTTCGGCATCGAATCGCCGGGGTTGACTGCGAGTCTGGCGATTGCGGTCTGGGTGGCGGGCGTTCTCTGAGGGGCCGCGCGCCGTCTGTTCGCACGAAGCAACATCGGCGGAAGCGCCGTTCCAGCCGGCGGAACAGACAGCGGCGTCCACGACGGCCACGGGGCAGCGCGCTTTCAGATGGAACCGCGGTCGGCGGCGTCGTCACCCCCGCGCGACGCGGGAATCCAGAGGATCGTCAAACCCGTACTGGATGCTTCCTTCGCGGGCATCCCGGCCGGAGTAGGAGCCTCGCGATTTTTCTGAATCATTTCTTTGCTTGAATCATAAATATGCGCTATCGTATCCGGACAAACAGAATTACGCCGAACCGGCCCGAGGAGGAGCGCGGCGGGGTAACGAAGGAGATTGATGCGTTTATGACCTTCCATCACAATCACCGCGCGAGTTGTAGGTCAGGAAATTTGTTTTTGTTTTTTTCGCACGCAACCCTTTGAAAAGTCACAATTCCACCAAACAAATCCAAGCATAGTCAAACAAATTTGTTTGGTTATGCTTGGATTTTGCTTTGGATTTGTTTGGCGACAGCTCGCCTTCTGGTTGTAGTCGGGAGGGCCAGCGTCCTGGCGCCGCCCGCGTTAGGGCGAAGCCGTCCGGTCTCCGATCGCCTCGAGGAAGGCGCGCCGGAAGGCGTCGCGGGAAAAATGCCCGCGCGCATATTGGATCTGCCGGACCGAAGCCTCCGTCCAGGCCGCGTCGTCAAGCAGCAGCTTGAGCGCCGCCTCCGCGAGGCCCTGCGGGTCGTCGGCGATGCTGATCGTATGTTCAAGCCCTGGCAGGCCCTGGGCGCCGACGCTGGTGGTGACGAGCGGCAGGCCCTCGCGCAAGGCTTCAACCACCTTCGATTTGACCCCCGCCCCGACGCGAAGCGGAACCATCGCGACCCGCGCCCGCGCGTAGCTGGCCCTCAGCGCCTGCTCGCTGACCCGGCCCGCGACCTCGACGCGATCGCCAGCGAGCGCGCGCACCGCCGGTGAGGGATTGGCGCCGACCAGCGCCAGCCTCGCGTCGGGGACCCGCTCCCAGATCAACGGCATGATCTCGCCGGCCAGCCACGCCGCCGCGTCCACATTGGGCGCGTGGGCGAACCCGGCGACGAACAGGATCTCGTGATTGGCCGGCGGGCGCGGACAATCGCCGAAGTCGTCATACGCATAGGGAATGATGGCGGCCGCCCGCGCGGACACCGATCTCACGACCGCGATTTCCTCCGGCGAGGGATAGAGCACGACGTCGGCGCGCCGCCAGACGGAGCGTTCGGTTTCCTCGATCGCCGCCGCCTCGGCGGCCAGCTGAGCGTCGCCCGTCCTCTCAGCCTGCATGGCGAGCCGCTGAAAATGAAGGTCGTGGCCATAGTAGGCGATCGTCGCCCGCGAATGCCTTCGCAGGGGACCGATATAGCGCGTCGCCACGGCTGGCCGGCTCAAGACCGCAAGCGCGACCGCATAGCCGTTCTCTTTGATCCAATCGTCAAACACGGGGCCGAGGCCATAGAAGACCTCCACCCCGAGCCCCTGAAGCTGCTCGGTGTAGCCTGCCTCATAGTTGAGGTCGTCCGGCCAGAACTTGACCATATATCCGGCGTCTCGCAGACATTCGACGATCGCGAGCATGGTCCGCGAGCCGGCGTCCTGGTCGGGCTGGGGAATGTAGCGGTCGACGATGAGTGCGGTCTTGCGGTCGCGGCTTCGGTCGCGCGCGCGCATGATCTCCAAGCCCGGCGGAAACTGCTCCCTCGACAGCGTGTCGCGCCAGCGTTCGTAGAGCTTCTTCGTGTTGGCGATCTGATAGGCCTTGATCCCCGAGCTTACGTCCTTGCCGAGGCTCAACCCTTCCAGATGCACGATCGCCGAGAAGGGACAATAATAGACCTTTCGTCCCGCCGCCCTGATCCGGAAAGCAAGGTCGCTGTCCTCGCAATAGGCGGGCGCGAAAATCTCATCGAATCCGCGAAGCTCTTCCCAGAGCGCGCGAGGAACGAGGATCGCGCAGCCCGAGATGTAATCGGCCTCTCTGACATAATTGTATTCGGGCTTGTCCGAGTCGTCCGACCGGCCATAGTTCGCGGCCGAGCCGTCGTTCCAGACGATCCCGCCTGCTTCCTGAAGCGTCCCGTCGGGAAAAAGCAGTTTCGAGCCGACCAGCCCCGCATCCGGAAACCGGTCGAAAACCGCGAGCAGCGGCTCCAGCCAACCTTCGCAGACGAGCGTGTCGTTGTTCAGGAAGAATAAGTATTCACCCCTGGCCAGCCGTGCGGCTCGGTTGCAGGTTTTGAGAAAACCGAGGTTGGTCTCTTGGATCTCCAGCCGAAGCCCCTCGACTTCCCTCAGCCGTTCGACGCCAGGATCGCCTGAAGCGTCTTCCGCAACGATGATTTCGAATGGAGTCGACGGCGGAAACCGGGCGATTGATTTGAGGCACTGCAAAGTGAGCGCCGGCTTTCCGAAGGAAGGGATGATGACGGACACGAGCGGATGATCGCTTGTGGGAAGACGCACCCCAGCCGCGGCGTCGTTTCGCAACGGTCGTTCCTCTCCGGACGTGAGCCGCGGGCCGAGAAGCGGCGCGCGCTTCGGCGCCGGGGCGCCTGGAGGGGTCAGAAATCTGTCAAAGCGCGTCGGACTGCGCTTCTCGGCCGAGCGCGCGAAGCGGGCCGAAACTTGCTTTGAGACCGGCCGGCTCGCCGCGCTGATCAAGCTCATGAGCCGGTGGCTCAGGGCGAATTTGAGGGGCCGCCACGGCCGCTGATAGGCCCGTATGAGCTGGCCGGCGAGATAGAAGCGCTCGCCGATCAAGTGGGCGGCGAGGGACCGGAGAGAATCGCGCGCCGCCACCGCCGCGTCCCGCTCCGCCTCGAACTGCGCAGCCCGCGCCTCCGCCATCGCTTGCGCCTGGCGCGCGGCCTCAAGCTCGGCGACAGGATCGGCAACCGGCTCCCGCCCGCCGGCTGGTGCTCCAGGCCGGGCGCGCGCGTCGCTGTCCGGCGCGGTCGAATTGTTCACGGGCTCATCCAGTGGCGTCGCGAAGCGAAGCCTGTGTTCAATCGCCGCGCTGCCGTCAACTGTTTTGCCCGGGCGTTGCGAGGCGGCGCGGCGCACATTTCGGCCGTCCGTCCCCCAATGGCGACTGACGTCAGCTACTCGCGACGCGCTGCCAAAGCCAGCCCATCAGCGCAACCGTGCGGGCCGCGCAGCGCTCATTTCGCCTTTCGGGCCGCCTCAAACGCGGCCGACGATGGCGAAGCTCTCCGCGATCTCCTCGCGCCGCAGCGTCTCAATGCCTGCGAAGTCGAAAACCTTCTTGAGAAGGTCGAGATTGAAGACGTGGTGATGCAGGCACCGGTTGGTGAAATTGTCCAGGGCCCGCGCCTGGAATTTTTCCGGACCGCCGGAATGGGCGTCAAGCGTGTAGTCGTGTTTCTCCAGGATCTCGTCCAGATGCGTCATGTCGGTCTCGGGCGTGCCCTTCTCATAATCGGACATGAGGTGCTCGAAGGTGGTGAACTCCCGGCGACGATCGAAATTGCAGGCCTTGTTGGGCAGAAAAAGCAGCATGAGCCCGCCGGATTTGACGACCCGCTTCCATTCCTTCACCGCCAGGATCGGGTTCGCAACGTGCTCCAGGCAGTGGCTCGAAATCAGGAAGTCGTAGGATTGGTCCTTGATCTTCGAGAGGTCTCCGGCTTCGCTGATGAACTGTCTTCCGGCCTTGCCTTTGTAATAGGCGTATCGCCCGGCTTTGGCGCCGATGTCGCCTTCCCAGATTGTGTTGGTTGAGAAATTGACCCCGTCCAGAGCGGCGGCCGACTGGTAGATTGGGATCTTATATCGGAACAGCCAAAGCGTCGGCCCGCCGATTTCGAGGCCGGTCTTCCCCTTGATCAGGGAAGTATAGACCTCATGACCTGGAAGACGGTCGTTGGAATGTTTGAGGTCCCGGGCCGCCTCCAGAAGGAAGGCGGGCGCGGCGGACTTCAACGCGCCCTTCGCGCTGCTCACGATTGACATCCGCTGGGTTCCCCTTGTCCAGAAAGAGACAGACATCGTTCCGAGCAAGCCGCGTCGATATGCAGACGCTGGCAAATTGGGCTCATTTTGCGCCCATCGGGGCGCAACGTCAGGATGCGGCCGGAGGCGCAGTAGGGCTCATTTCCTCGGCGATGCTGACAATAGCGGCTTGCTCGCAGACAAAAAGCTCATTTCGAGCTGCCGGATTGCAGGCTTCGCATAGGGCCAGCGGCCATCGTTTGTCAAAACAAAGTCTCCCTGCCCACGCTTAGAGACGCCCGTTGGCGGCGCCGATGTTGGGATCGACGACATCGAGGCGCCCGCCCGCCCAAGGCCGATCCCGTCCAGTCCACGAGTTGCTCCTGCCGACCGGCGCGGGGCTCTCACGGGATCTCCATGCCGTCCTCGAAGCGCGCATGGGCCGAGCGCATGGTCACCAGTTCCTCGGCCGCGGTCGGATGAACGGCGACGGTCGCGTCGAAGTCCGCTTTGGTCGCGCCCATGGTCATCGCAACGGCGACCAGCTGGATCATTTCGGCCGCGTCACTGCCGAGAATATGCGCGCCGACGACGCGCTGCGTCGAGCCGTCGACGATGAGCTTCATGATCGTGCGCTCCGGCCCGCCGGACACGGTCGCCTTCAGCGGCCGGAAATTGGTCTTGTAGATGTCGACCTTGCGATGCCGCTCATGCGCTTGCGCTTCCGTCAGTCCGACCGCGCCCAGCTCCGGCGTGCCAAACACCGTGCTTGCGATCGTGTCGTAGCGGATCGTCGGCGCGCCCGGCCCGAACAGCCGGTCGGCCAGCGCATGCCCCTCGCGGATGGCGACCGGCGTGAGGTCGATCCGGTGAGTAGCGTCGCCGATGGCGTGGATCGACGGCACATTGCTGGTCAGGTTCTCGTCGACCTTTACCGCCCCATGCTCGGGGCTGAGTTCAACCCCGGCTGCTTCGAGGCCGAGGTCTTTCGTGTTGGGGGCGCGGCCAGTCGCGATCAGCGCCTGGTCGGCTTCGATGACCGATCCGTCGGACAGCGTCACCCGCAACGCGCGGTCGGACCCCTTTTCGATTCGCGCCGGCAGGCAGCCGAACCGAAAGACGACGCCGGCTTTTCCCATCGCGTCGCGCATGCCGTCGCGCATGTCGTCATCGAAGCCGCGCAGTACGTTCGGCCCGCGCATGACTTGCGTGACCTGAGCGCCCAGGCGCTGGAACAGCGAAGCGAACTCGATTGCGATATAGCCGCCGCCGACCACGAGGAGGCGACGCGGAAAGACCTTGAGATCGAAGATCTCGTTCGAGGTGATCGCGTGCTCGAGCCCGGCGATTCCGGTCGGCATGACTGGACGCGAGCCGCAGGCGATAAGAATATGGCGCGCGGAGATCTTGCGGCCGTCGGCAAGCCGCACCGTATGGGGATCGACGACGGTCGCGCGCTGTTCGACAAGCTTGGCCCCCGACCGCGCAAGGTTGTCCCGATAGGCGTCGCTGAGACGGCTGATCTCCTTCTCCTTGGCGGCCACAAGGGTTGGCCAATCGAACTTCGGCTCGCCGACATCCCAGCCGAATCCTGCGGCGTCGCGGAAGTCGTCAGCGAAGCGGCTGGCGATGACGTAGAGCTTTTTCGGCACGCAGCCGCGAATGACGCAGGTCCCTCCGATGCGGCTTTCCTCGGCCACCAGCGCTGTGGCGCCGTGGCTGGCGGCGATGCGCGCCGCGCGCACTCCGCCGGAGCCTGCGCCAATGACGAAGAAGTCGACGTCGAACGCCATCGCTTATGTCTCTGTCGCCATTCGGCGAAGGGCCCTTAAAAGTCGACGCCCTTCTTCTTCATCTCCTGGCGGGCGCGCTCGAGAATGTCGGTCGACAGCTTTTCGCGCCAGGCGCCGGAGATGTCGGCAAACTTCTGCAGAAAGACTGGCATGACCTGGACATATTTCTTGCCCGAAGGACCATTGAAGAAAGCCGCAACGTCCGTGATCTCCTTCTCCGACATTTGCGAGACGAGCAGCGTCGCCGCCTGGTCGTAGGTCTGCTTCGCGGTCTGGTCGAATTCGGGCTGAATCGCCTTCAGCGTCGCGCGCAGCGAATCCCGGATTTCAGGTCGGGTCCGGGTGACGTTGGTTTCGAGCTCGGCCATCATGCGTGGAACGACAATGGCGATCGACTGCTTGAGGCCAATAACGCCGAGAATCGTGTCCGCGGCCGCGAGCGCGGCGGGCGACGGCGCTCCGGGCGCAGGAGCCGCAGCCGTGGGGGCCGCCGGCGCAGGCGCGGCAGGTGGAGTCGTTCCCGCCGCCCTTGCCGGTACGCTCAAGGCAGCGAACAGGAACAAAGCGAGGCGGCCTTTGGCGATTCCGGCGCGGGCAGGCATGAAAGACTCCTGGAGGTGCGATTCGATTTTCAGTTCGGGTCGCCGAGGACTTCGACGCCGTCGGCCCCGGCGATGATCGCGCCGCGCGCAAGGCCGATGAACAGTCCGTGTTCGACGACACCGGGGATCGGCGACAAGATCTCGCTCAATGCTCGGGGATCGGGGATAGCGCCGAGCGAACAGTCAAGAATATAGTGCCCACCATCGGTGATGAAAGGTGAGGATTCGCCGCGCACCCGCATCGGCCCGGCCAACCCCAGCTTCGCGAAAGCGCGCTCGATATGTCCCCGGGTCGCCGCGAGGCCGAAAGGAACGACCTCGATCGGCAATGGAAACGCGCCCAGCCGTGAGACGATCTTGGTTGAATCGGCAATGACGACCATGCGCTTCGAGGCGGAGGCGACGATCTTCTCGCGCAACAGCGCCCCGCCGCCGCCCTTGATCAGATTGAGCTTGGGATCGACTTCGTCGGCCCCGTCGACCGTGAAATCGAGCTCCGGAATGTCGTCGAGAGTTCCGAGCGGAATGCCGAGCGCCTTAGCCTGCGCGGCTGTCCCCTCAGAGGTCGCCACGCAATGAATGTCCAGACCCGCTTTGACTCTTTCGCCCACGAGATCGACGAAGTGATGGGCCGTCGAGCCGCTGCCGAGGCCAAGTTTCATGCCCGGACTGACCAACTGAAGCGCCCGTTTGGCCGCCTCCAATTTTCGCTGGTCCCTGTCCTCCGCGACAGTCATTGCGCTCATTCGCTCTCGTTCGCCCAACGCCGGCCCTTACGTCCGGTCGCCGAGACGACCAGCGATGAGCAACCGTGCGCAAATCTGTCAGGACCCGCCGCCCCGCATCGTCCATGCGCAACGGCAGAGGAAGTGTCGCTTTACCGGCTGGCACGGACGAAGGCAAATCCCAATCCCGTTGACGGCGCGACCTTATCTCCGCGCGGCGTCAATCACGTCTTCGAAGGTACGCAACCCGGTGGTCGGCGCGTTGACAAGCACCGCCATATTGCCGGGTTTATGCTGATTCTTCCACATCTTGGTATGGGCGACCGGGATTTCCAGCCAGGGAAACACCTCCGACATGCAAGGGTCGATCCGCCGATCGATCACGAACTTGTTCGCCGCGGAGGCCTGCTTGAGATTGGCGAAATGCGAACCCTGGATGCGCTTCTGGCGCATCCAGACAAAGCGCGCATCGAAGGTGATGTTGAAGCCCGTCGTGCCGGCGCAGAACACCACCATGCCGCCGCGCTTGACCACGAAGCAGGACACGGGGAAGGTCTGCTCTCCCGGATGTTCGAAGACCGTGTCGACGTCCTTCTTCTCGGTGATGTTCCAGATCGCTTTGCCGAACTTGCGGGCTTCGGCCATGAAGGCGGTGTACTCGGGCGAATTCACCGTCGGCAGTTGCCCCCAGCAATTGTAGTCCTTGCGATTGATGACGCCCTTGGCGCCGAGCGACATCACGTAGTCGCGCTTCGTCTCGTCGGAGATGACGCCGATCGCGTTCGCGCCTGCCGCCGCGCAGAACTGCACCCCGAAGACGCCCAATCCCCCCGAGGCGCCCCAGACGAGCACGTTGTCGCCCGGCTTCAGCCGGTGCGGCTCGTGGCCAAACAGCATCCGGTAGGCTGTGGCGAGCGTCAGCGTGTAGGAGGCTGACTCCTCCCACGTGAGGTGCTTCGGGCGCGCCATCAGTTGCCGGTCCTGCACGCGGCAGAACTGGGCGAACGAGCCGTCGGGCGTCTCATAGCCCCAGATGCGCTGCGACGCCGAGAACATTGGATCGCCGCCATTGCATTCCTCGTCGTCTCCGTCGTCCTGGTTGCAATGAACGACGACCTCGTCACCGACCTTCCACCGCTTGACCTTGGAGCCGACCGCCCAGACGACGCCTGACGCGTCGGAGCCGGCGATGTGGTACGGGTTCTTGTGCACGTCCAGGGTCGAGACCGGCTCGCCGAGCGCCGCCCACACGCCGTTGTAGTTGACGCCCGCCGCCATCACCAGAACGAGCACGTCGTGACTGTCGAGCGTCCAGGTTGGGACGACCTCGACCCGCATGGATTTCTCCGGCGGCCCATGCCGGTCCTTGCGCACCACCCAGGCGTACATTGAAGCTGGAACGTGGCCGAGCGGCGGAATCTCGCCAATCTCGTAAAGGTCCTTGATCTGCGCCGCTTCGAGCGGCTCGGTGGCCACTGGCGTGTTCATGGCTCCCTCAGGTCCTGCGGCGAGGCTCGGATTGGAATTGGCTCCATTATTGCGCCGCACAATCACCATTGCGCCTGGACGCGCGAAAATCAATCCGACTTTCGACAATCCGTCACCGTCGATGGTTGCGAAGGAATTTACGAGACGGCAGGGAATCCGGCCTAAAACAAGACGGGTTGGCTGCGGACATTGGGCGGCCCGAGCCGGGACAGGACCCGTGGCGATGTCACACTGGCCATTGCTTCAACTCGTGCAGGATCTCGAGGGTTTCGACTTCGCCGCATTTCTGCTCAGCGCCCTCGTCGCGTTCTTCGCGGTCGGATTTGCCATAGATTACATCGTCGGCCGCTATGGAATGGGGCCCTATTGGAACGCTTTCTACGCAACGCTCGGCGCTTACGCGGGCCTCTGCGTGCGCGATTGGTGGCTTCAACCCTATGGCGCCTATGAGCCTTACTTGACGATGATCGCGGTCGCCGGGGGATTGCTGATGATGGTCGTCGCGGCGAGCGCGGTCGCCAACCGCTGAGGCAAAAAGGCCGACCGCCCATCTTGTCGTCGAATGGGAACGCGGAGGCTGCGAATTGCCGGCCCGCAAGCGATTTCGGCGGCGGGGGGCGGCAGCGCGCGTCTTTCTGCTTTTTCTCTGATTGTGCTATGCACAATTCCTGCGAGCGAAGGCGACGCCGGCCGGCCACGCCTCCCAGCGGGTGAATCATGGCGCAGCCGAACAAACCAACGACCGCGGGGCCGGCGACATCTCGCGACGAGCCCTGGATTTTCCGCACCTACGCTGGCCATTCGACGGCGCGCGAGTCGAACAAGCTTTACCGCCAGAACCTCGCCAAGGGTCAGACCGGGCTCTCCATCGCCTTCGATCTGCCGACCCAGACCGGCTTCGACAGCGATCACATCCTGGCGCGGGGCGAAGTGGGCAAGGTCGGCGTCGCCATCTCCCACATCGGCGACATGCGGGCGCTGTTTACGGACATTCCGCTCGCCTCCATGAACACCTCGATGACCATCAACGCCACCGCTCCGTGGCTGATGGCCCTCTATATCGCGGTCGCCGACGAGCAGGGCGCGCCCCGCAAGGCGCTTCAGGGCACGACGCAGAACGACATCATCAAGGAATATCTGGCCCGCGGATCCTACGTCTTCCCGCCCGAAGCCTCGCTCCGGCTGACCACAGACATGATCCTGTTCGGCGCCAGGGAGACGCCGAAGTGGAACCCGATGAACGTGTGCTCCTACCATCTTCAGGAAGCGGGGGCGACGCCGGTCCAGGAGCTTTCCTACGCGCTCGCCACGGCGATCGCGGTGCTCGATCGGGTCCGCCGATCCGGCGAGGTCGATGAAGCGCGCTTCGCCGAGGTCGTCGGCCGGATTTCCTTCTTCGTCAACGCCGGCATGCGCTTCGTCACCGAGCTTGCGAAAATGTGCGCGTTCGTCGAATTGTGGGACGAGATCACCCGGGACCGCTTCGGCGTTAAGGATCCTTCCAAGCGCCGCTTCCGTTACGGCGTCCAGGTCAATTCGCTGGGGCTGACCGAGCAGCAGCCCGAGAACAACGCCTACCGCATCCTCATCGAGATGCTGTCGGTGGTCCTGTCGAAGAAGGCGCGCGCCCGCGCGGTGCAATTGCCGGCGTGGAACGAGGCGCTCGGCCTGCCGCGGCCGTTCGATCAGCAATGGTCGCTTCGCCTGCAGCAGATCATGGCGTATGAGACCGACCTGCTCGAATTCGGCGACATTTTCGATGGCAGCAGGGAAGTAGAAGCGCTGGTCGCCACGCTGAAGAGCGAAGCGAGAGCGGAAATCGTCGCCATCGACGCGATGGGCGGCGCGGTCAAGGCGATCGAGACCGGCGTTCTGAAAGCCAAGCTCGTCGACTCCAACACCCGCCGGCTCGAGGCGATCGAGCGCGGTGAGCGGATCGTCGTCGGCGTCAACGCATTTACCAATTCCGAGCCGTCGCCGCTGACCGCGGACGAGAATTCGATTCTGGTTCCCTCGGCCGAGGCCGAGGCCGAGCAGGTGGCCGGGCTCAAGGCGTGGCGAGCCCAGCGTGACGAGGGCGGCGTGCGCGAGGCGCTGCGAGCGCTGAGGTCCGCGGCCGCAAGCGGCGCGAACATCATGCCCCCCTCGATCGAGGCGGCCAAGGCGGGGGCCACGACGGGCGAATGGGGCGACGCCTTGAGGGCGGAGTTCGGCGTCTTTCGCGCCCCGACCGGCGTCTCGCCGCGCGCCCGCCAGGAAGCGGCCGACCTCGACCCGCTCCGCCAAGAGGTCGAGCGCGTCTCCCTCAAGCTCGGCCGCCGGATCCGGTTCCTGGTCGGCAAACCGGGCCTCGACGGCCATTCCAACGGGGCCGAGCAGATCGCGGCGCGCGCCACCGACGCCGGCATGGACGTCGTCTACGAAGGCATACGGTTCACGCCGGCCGAAATCGTCGAGGCGGCCAGGATGGGCGTCCATTGCGTCGGCCTGTCGATCCTGTCGGGCTCGCATGTCGCGCTGACCGAGGAGGTGATCAGGCTCCTGCGTGCGGCGGGCCTCGGCGCGGTTCCCGTGATCGTTGGCGGCATTATTCCGCCTGCCGACGCGGAGCGGTTGAAGGCGGCCGGCGTCGCGGCGGTCTACACGCCCAAGGATTTCAAGATCAACGGCATCCTCGGCGCGATCGTGCGCGAGGTCGAGGCGCGGCACGAAAGACATGCGCGCGCCGAGCAGCCCTGACGCTCGACGGGCGAGCCGGAGCGCATCGAGCTTCCGCGAGGTCCGCCGGATTCAACCTGGGCGGGAATTTTCGCCAAGCAAATCCAAACAAAACCAAACAAATTTGCTTGTTTTCGCTTGGATTTGTTTGGTGGAATCCGGACTGTTCAACGGGTTACGCGTGAAAAAACAAAAAAACTTCCCGATCTCAAAACTGGCGCGGTGAGTTGTGTGGCGGCGCTTCAAACAGCGGCAGTCTCGCCCTCCCCGCCTCGAGCGAGAACTATTCCAATCAACAGAAATTTATATCAAATATTTCTGCTTTTGTCAAGACCCAATGGTGGCGGTGTCGGTAGCAGACGATATGTCCGGTTTAGGTAGCGCACGACCTGTCCGGTAGATCCGGCCCCTTTTGGAGGGGTTGGGATGCGCCGGACGGAAGCCCTTCAGGGGGTGCGCATGGCGATGTTTTTGAACATTCTGAACC
>DASXES010000098.1:0-6324 GCA_036489975.1 Roseiarcus sp. | reverse complement strand
GCGTTCGTTGATTCGCAACCCGATCCTACCGGCGAACCGCCGGTGACCGCCGCAAGCCGCTCGCTCGCTACAGCGCTATGGACAGCGCGCTTCGCAAGCGCCTTGCTCCCGCCGACCTACACCATCAGATGGGACACGACCCTTTGATGCAGTCGAGAAGTTCGACCTCACGACGTTGCGATGTGACAGCCGCAACCCCAACTGGCTCGCATTCGAGTCGGCTCTCAGAGCCTTGCGCAAGTCAGTTGGGTTCCAGATCAAAGCGCTCGCCGACTCCTACAGCATTCCGTTGCAGGGGGAGTTTGCGGCCTACCTGCCAAAAGACGCCAACTAACCTGGCTAGACGCGCACGATCTGGGCGCCTCCTTCGTCAACGATACCGGACGACGATCAAGGAGGTCTAAAGCCTTCTCTGAGGGGCGACAGAGCTTGACCCCTTTTGGCGTCGCGACGATGGGCCGATTAGATGTCGCGCGGAATCGTCAGACCGCAAAAAGATCCAGCCACGCCAAATCTCGAATCTTGAGGGCTTTAGAGGGGAGATGGCGCGCCCGACACGATTCGAACGTGTGGCCTCCACCTTCGGAGGGTGGCGCTCTATCCAGCTGAGCTACGGGCGCATCTCTCACTGCCTAGTCCCACTGACCTCTACAGGTCAATGCACCAGACAATTCAACTCTCAAAACCTCAGCAACCTCGCTGGATTGCTACGCCCGAGTCCGCTGTGCCTTTCCGGAAGCTGCTTACGCGGTGCTTACGCGGAAAAATGCCGGCCTTGGGTGGTACGCTGAGGCTAACCTAACAACCTGACTTTACGCGTCTTTCTTCATCACACTCAAAACACGGCACCCTTGACATCAGCCTTCGGAGGGCAACGGTCGATCTATGCTGCCAGTCGGGGGGATGGCCCGTTCAACCAATCGCAAGAATCGGGTGTTGCGGGCCCCCGCAACCACGCTCGTTTGCGAAGCTGCACTCCGGTCTACGTTGCCGTGCTCATTCGGGCGAGCTCGGGGGCGCGACCGGTGAGAACGCTTGCGTCTTCCTCTGCACGAACTCCCGAACGCTCATCGGCGCTACGCCGGTCAGCCGCTCCACATCATCACTGAACCGGTCATACCGGTTATCCTGATGAAGCTGCGCCATCGTCGCCACGTGCGCAACGACGTGAGACGGCATCCCGAAGGTGGCGAGTTGTCCTTTCATGGACTCAAGCGGAACGTCGACGTAAGAGATCGTGCGGCCAAGCGCGGCGGAGAACTCGCGTGCGACGGCGTCCATGTCCTGCGAAACCGGGCCGGTCAGATGGTACGTCTTACCAATGTGTTCGGCGGGATCAGCGAGGATCTCGGCGATCACCCGAGCAACGTCTGACGCGGCGATGGCCGAGTTTTTGCCCTTTCCAAAAGGCGCCAGAATCTTGTCCTGCATGGCGACGGCTTTGGCAGTCTGGAGAAATAGGCCTTCCATGAAGGCTGTTGGTCGCACTTCCACCACCGGCAGGCCTGACCAAGACAGTATCTGCTCTACCAGCCAGTGCTGCTTCTGCTGCGGGCTCGCGGTTGTGTTGAAGATGTCCATCTCTTTGACGGTCATCTGGGAGAGATTGACGAACGCCTTCACGCCATGGTGCTTTGCGACCACGGCAACGTTGGCAGCCGCTATCGAGATAGGTCGGGGCGACCGACATGGCGAAGCAGATGCGGTCGCAGCCTTCGACCGCCCGGTGTACGGCCATGATGTCGAGCAGATCGCCAACCACCACCTCGGCGCCGAGCGTGCGCAACCTCGTGGCTCGCTCGTCATCGGTTCGTACTTGCGCCCGCACCCGAAACTCCCGGGCGAGAAGCAGCTCCGTCACGGTGCGGCCCACGGAGCCGATCCGTCCGGCCGCGCCGGTGACGAGAATCGGAAGGTCATGCTGTGTTTCGTTCATCTTCCGCCTCGCTCAGATTGAGTATGAATTGCCCAACCCCCGAGGCATCTCGCCACGGCACGATCGGCAAATGACTTTCGCCAGGTCATGCTTCGAGGAAAGCCAACAGGTCCGCGTTCACTTGCTCGGCGTGGGTGATGCACATGCCATGCGGAGCGCCGGCATATTCCTTCAGGCTAGCCTTCGGCAGGATCTTCACCGAACGCCTGGAGGCAATGTCGATTGGAACGATCTGATCATCATCCCCTTGCAGGAGCAGGGTCGGGATCGTCATCTTCTTGAGATCATTCGTGAAGTCGCTCTCGGAGAAAGCCTTGATGCAGTCGTACTCGCCTTGGAGGCTGCCCATCATGCCCTGAAGCCAGAAGGAGTCGATCTGGCCCTGCGAAACCTTCGCGTTCGGACGGTTATAGCCAAAGAACGGCATCGCCAGTTCCTTGAAGAACCCCGCCCGATCCGCAACCAGGCTCGAGCGCAGGCCATCGAACACGCTCATCGGCGCGCTGTTGGGGTTCGTGGGCGTCTGCGCCATATGCGGAGGCACCGCGGAAATCAGGACGGCTTTCGACACGCGCGAGGTGCCGTGGCGGCCGATATAGCGCGCGACTTCGCCGCCTCCGGTCGAATGGCCGACCATCGTTGCATCCTTGATGTCGAGCGTATCAAGGAGCGTGGCGAGATCATCGGCATAGGTATCCATGTCGTTGCCGGTCCACGTCTGATCCGATCGACCATGGCTGCGGCGATCATGGGCGATAACGCGATAGCCGTTGTTCCCCAGGAACAGCATCTGGGCGTCCCAGGCGTCGGCGGTGAGCGGCCATCCGTGGGAGAAGGTGATGACCGGGCCAGCGCCCCAGTCCTTGAAGTAGATCTTCGCGCCGTCTTTCGTTGTCGCGGTTGTCATGGAATCTGATCCTTTATGATGAACTGGCGGGTTGGCGGGCGCCATCTTTGGGATGCTGAGCGCAGCGACAACGCCGCCGCCAGCCAGCAGGAGCTGCCGCCGCGACGTCATGAACCGCTCCGACTGTTGGCGTGATCCCGCGCCTTCCGGTCGCTGGCTTGGTCGACGAGATCCATCGCGAGAGTGGTCGGAGCGCCGCCAGCGATATCCGCGAGCCGCCACGAATGCGGGACTTCGCCGATGAGCATTGCGAGCGATGCGAGCGGCCCGAGAGCGATCAGCTCGAATTCCATCATGCCTGCCACGCCCAGAGGAAGTTTCTCTAGGAATTCGTGTGCCTCCGCGGTGCTGGAGGCACTCACGATGAAGACGACGCCGCGGTCCTCCGTCCGGGAGAACCACTGCTCGATCTTGCCGGCGAGATGATAACGAACCGTCGCGCGCACCTCATGGGGGCGAACCGAGGCAATCGCCTCCCGCGTGCCCTTCGCCGTGATCGAACCGATCGCCAGTATCTTGGTTGTCGAACCGATGACGGCGGCGAGCGCGGGCAATATCTCGGCATGGACGCGCGGATTCTTGACGTCAGGCATTTTCTGTTTCCTCGCGCGGTACTGATGTGGGGAGCTGGAGCGACGGCGCAGCATCGATCGACAGCGCGCAATGCGTGAGGCTGTTAGGGACGCACGAAGGTGGTCGAGGCGGTCTCGATGGAGCCTGGAGCACTACCAAGCTTCCGATGAGGCCCGCGGATCACATTACGAGCGAGGCGGCTCACCGATGAGCATCGCCAATGGCGCGAGTGGCCCGAGAGCGATCAGCTCGAATTCCATCATGCCGGCCACGCCGAGAGGAAGTTTCTCCAGAAGTTCGTGCGCCTCTGCGGTGCTGGTGGCGTTCACGATGAAGACGACCCCGTAGCCCTCGGTCTGAAAGAACCACTGCTCGATCTTGCCGGCGAGATGATTGCGAACCGTCGCGCGAACCTCATGGGGCAGAACTGGCGCGATCGCCTCCGGCGTGCCTTTCGCCGTGACGGAGCCGATTGCCAGGATCTTGGTCGTCGGACCGACGGCGGCGGCAAGCGCTGGGAGTATTTCGGCGTGGACCCGCGGATTCTTCTTGTCGAGCATTTTGCTATTTCCTTTGGCGCTAGAGAGGGAGTCGCGAACTACTTCGTGGGGTCGGTTAGAAGCACGCGAAGCGGCGCGATCGGGCCGAGCGGGATGATCTGGAACTCCATCAGCCCCGCCTGGCCGAAAGGAAACTTGCCCAGCAGTTCCAGAGCCTCTTTCGGGTCGGTGACGTTCATCATAAAGACGACGCCGCTCTGGTCCTGCTTGAGGTACCACTGGTCGATTTTCCCAGTGAGATAGAGCCGCACCGTGTCGCGCACTTCAGCAGGCAGGAGTGGTTTCCATTGGTCCGGCGTCCGCTTTGCCGTGAACGTACCGATCGCCAGCAGTTTGGTGGTCGGGACGTCGAGGCTCGATGATGGTGGCGCTGACTGAGCGAACGAAGCGGTCGGGCTGATCACCGCCAGTACCGTGACGAGGCCAACGGCGCGAGCGAACTTGGTCAAGCGGCGTACGCGAACGGTGAACTTGTCGAGCGCGCGCGGGCTCATGACAGCATCGCCTTCGCTACTTGCGCGGGCTCATCGGCCTGCAGCCAATGGCCCGCCGGTATGAGGGTAAGGGACGCATTCTTGAGCTGAGATCGACGCCGCTCAGCCATCGCGATGGGGAAGTAGGGATCGTACTCTCCCCAGCTGCTGCTGCCATTTCAGCAACCAGCCAAACTGTTCGGGGCTCTGGGCGATCGCGATGGCAAGGGCCTGCATGCTCCGAGTCGCAAAGAGCGTGATCATCTCGGGCCAAATAATCGTGGCGTCCTCGCTATAGGCCGAGTTCAGCATGATCGCGGAGTCCACTCGGTCCGGATGGGTGAGCGCGTAGTTGAGCGTCGCCATCCCGGAGGAATCGTGAGCAACGGGGATGATCTTTCCCAGGCCCAGACCGTCGACCACCGCTTCAAGGTCGCCCAATTGCTGCTTGAAGCTATAGGCGACCGCAGGCTTGTCGGAAGCGCCGAAGCCCAGGAAATCGAACGTGACGACGCGCCCGCCGCTGGCGACCAAATACGGGACCACATCGTCCCAGATGTGCAGATTGTCGGGGAAGCCGTGCATGAGCACGAAGGCCGGGCCGGCACCTGCATAGTCTCGGGCGTAGAGGCTTCCTTCGCCGCGCGGAATACGGTGCTCGGAGAATTTGCCAGTATCAGAAGACATGCGTCATCCTATCTTTCCCATGGAGCGCTGAGGCCGGCGCGTCTGTCGGACATGCTGTGAGAAGACCCGCCTCGGGCGAATTCTTCGAAAATTCGTATCTGTGAGTATTGGCCAGAGCGCCCACAGGACTCGCGTGCATGACAACCGAGAACGCTCTTTTCCACTGCAGCTCAGGGAATGCGCGACGAATGAGCCACGCAGGTTGTGGTCGGTTTGTTGTTTGTACTTTACCGCCTCTAGGGTTTTCGGCGTAGGTCGTTCTTGCCACCATTCGTGACATCGGTCGGTCCGGGCGCGCGTAGCTTGCCCGCGCAGATATCGCGCGGCTATTTCGGAGCCGGGCTCGTGGATGGCATTAATTTAGGGTAGTGTATGAATTCCAGACGCGAGGAGTTGATATGCATCGGGTTGGGTTCATCGTGCCACAACGGTTTCAGTTGATGAGCCTTGCGGCGCTGACGGCGTTCGAGATCATGAACCTGCCCCCGGCTGACCAGCGCTACGACATCCATCTATTGTCAGAACATGGCGGTCTCGTTCGGTCTTCGTCGGGAATGACGCTGGAAACCGAGGCGTTCGGAGATCCCGCCTTCGACACAGTCATCGTGGGTTCGATCACCGAGATGGACATGCCGTCCTCCGATGCGACTACAATCGCGTTCGTGCAGGAGGCCGCCAAGGCGTCGAGGCGGATCGCCTCGATCTGCAGCGGAGCATTCGTGCTGGCTGAAGCGGGCCTTCTGAATGGTCGACGCGCGACGATGCACTGGGCCCATGCAGCCAGCTTCAGGGCTCGGTTTCCGGATGTCAGGGCGGAAGAGGACAGAATCTACATCAATGACGGTCCGGTCTGGACGTCGGCTGGAATGACGGCGGGAATCGACCTCGTTTTGGCGTTGATTGATAATGATCTCGGTCCTGACGCTGCAAAAATGGTCGCCAGGCTTCTGGTCATAAACCAGCGTCGGATGGGCGGACAAAAACAGCATTCCGCACTCCTCGATATGACGCCGAAATCCGATCGCATCGAGTTGGTCCTGGCGCATATGGTCGTGTCCCATCTGATGGTGTAGGTCGGCGGGAGCAAGGCGCTTGCGAAGCGCGCTGTTGATAGCGCTGTAGCGAGCGAGCGGCTTGCGGCGGTCACCGGCGGTTCGCCGGTAGGATCGGGTTGCGAATCAACGAACG
>DASXES010000080.1:0-14625 GCA_036489975.1 Roseiarcus sp. | reverse complement strand
CTGCATCGTCGAGCGCGGTACGCCAAGACGCCGACCAATCTCGCGCGCGCTCACTCCATCGTGGTGCAGCCGCAATAGATGTCGCAGTTGTCGCATGCTCAATTCCCGCTTCGCCGGCATCCCGATCTCCTCGTCGACCATCGACGGGTCAGGAGTGCCGCAGTTGCTGAACCGCGGGGAGCAAACGATGAGAGCCATGACCGGCTCAGGTGGCCGGCTTCAGTTCGGAATGGTGGCCGGGATCAAATCGGAACGGCGGCCGACATCAAACCGGAATCACTGGCCGGATTGCGTCGGAATTCGCAAACTCTTGATCGAGCGCGACGTTGCGCAGATGAAGAAGGCTGCCGGAAGCGACGCCTTGGCGGCGGCGATCGGGCAGAACCCGGCCGCGGCGCTGGCCGAGCTGCAGGGCGCGATCGCCAATTTCGGCGCGACCGTGACCGGACCGCTCGTCCAGGCGGCGGGGCCGATCATGCATAATCTCGCGAAGGCCATCGAAGACGCGTCGGCGGCGCTGAACACGTTCAACAAGGCGCACCCGACCCCGGCGCCGGTGGCCGAAGGGCTTGGGGGCGCTGCCCTGGCCGGCGGCGTCGGCTGGGGGATATGGAAAGGAATAACCCGCTTCCTGGGAGCCATCGGTCGTGGCCTCGGCGGCGGCGCGGGCGCGGCGGCGGCCGAGGGCTGATCGGGCGCGTGGTCGGCGGCGCGCTGGTCGGCGCCGCGGCGTCGGCGCTGTTCGAGCAGGAACTCAAGAAATGGTTGACAGGTCCGCCGTCGCCAGCCGGGGCTGGCGGCGCGCCGCATGGGCCAATGACGGGCCGCGACGTCCATGGTCCGCAGGTTGAACATACGCCTATTATCCTGCGCAGAGCGTGAACGCCAGCGGCGAGGCGAGGGTCGATCACACTGTCCATGTCGATCTCGATCCGGGGCTGAGAGCCGAGATCGACGTGGCGGCCGGCGACGACAGGGAATTTACCGTGCCCCTGATTGGTGGCGGACTCGGGCGCATGGACGGGGAGGCAGCTCCGACGCGGCGCGGCGGAATTGGGTCCAGGTAGCATGATCTATATTCGGATCGATTCGTCCGGGCTCAAAAAGATGGAACGCGAGGTTGACCGCATGCGGGCGAAAATCCTGCAGGCGATCACCAGCGGACTGAACGAGGGGAGCGATCTCACGCGCACGAAGGTGCGCCGCGCGATGCGCGAGCAGACCGGGCTTATCAAGCTCGCCTCGGTGACCAAGCGCCAGCGGACGATGCGCGCCTATGCGGTTGGGCGCGAGGCCTTGTCTAGCGTCGGACCGGCGAGGCCGGCGTCGCTGAGCTATGCCATCGTCTTCTCTGGCAGGCCGGCGACGAAGGCCGAGGAGTTCAGGACCGTCGTGACGCGCGGCGTGACGGGGGCGTCCCATCTGGATGCGGGCGATGGCGCATCGGTTCAAGCGCTCGTTCCAGTCGCCGTTCATCGCCAAGGGCGGATTGAGGGCGCGGCTCGGATCGGCGCGGCTTCGACGGGCTGAACGTGGCGAAGGAAGCAGTGAAGGGGGGACGTGGCCAGGGGCCTTCTTCGCGACGAAGGCGGCCGTCGTCGCGCCGAGCGTGGAAAAGCATATTCAGCGAGCCCTGAAATGAGGGGGAGGCGAGCCTCGCGAAGGCCGAAAATTAGCGCGCCTGGCGGCGTGTCGCCTGTAGGCAACGCATTTTTCGACTGGCGGCCTGGCGAGCGCGTCGACGGCCCTGCGCGGCATTTAAGCGTACGCGCCTCAATAGGCCATGGACCGACTCACGGCGCGCAGGCTGGCCCGCAACAAGCGCGCCGGCGCGAGGCGTGAGAGATGGCCGAGCTGCAGACGGATCTTCCAGCGAAGGGTGGATCTCGGCGAACGTACTCACGCCGCGCCGTCGATGGACCTTCTGCGCGACCTGAATTCAGGCAAGGTTCAACCGCTGATCGACGCCTGGCAGCGGCGCACCGGCCGCAAGGTGATTGAACTGGCGACCAGCCGCAGCGCCTCCGGCAGCTCGACCTACGAAAATGTATTCCCGCGCGGGCGCCTTTGGCTCGCCAACGCCAACGCCGCGACCGAGCTTTCGAGTCGTACCATCAAAAAGGCGTGAAGGACGAACTCTCAAAGTGGGAAAAACTTGGAGAACGGGGCCGACCCGGAAACCCTGTTCATGGGCCGCTTCACGGCGTTTTGCCGATCTGGGGAATATAAGATCCTGGAAATCTCGACGCCCGAAGTCGACTTCTCGCGCGGCGACGGTCTCGACCCTGATCATTGCCGGATCGATCGAATCGTTCCGCGCCAGCGATCAGCGCTTCTGGCACGCGTGTCCGCAATGCCGTGAACTCTTCGTCCACGACATCAAGCATCTGCGCGTCGACGAAGAGAACCCGCGCCGGACCGCCTATATCTACCAGGCCTGCGGCTATCCGATTGGCGACGGCGAGCGGCCGGCGATGATCAGGGCCTGGGAGTGGCGGCCGACCGCCTTCGGCGCCGAGCGCCATCCGGGTTTTCATATTGACGCGTTCATCTCGCCGATGGTGACCTACGAGGCGATCGGCCGCGGCCTCGTCAAATCGCCAAGGGGCATGAGGACGGCGAAAGATTTCGCGAATCTCAAGCTTGGGCTGCCCTATCGGTTCCGCGGCTCGGCGCCCGACCATGTGCGGCTGCTCGAGCGACGCGAGGATCTGAGGCGCGGACATATTCTGCCGCGGGGGCTCCTTCTGGTCGGCGCGGCGGACGTCCAGAGGCGGGGAATTTTTTCGAAATAGTCGCGTTCGCCGAAAACAGGGAATCTTGGGTTGTGGATGCGGGTTATATCGATGGTGACACGGATTCGCCGGACAGCCCGGTCTTCGAGGCGCTTCGCAAGTGCGTGGTCGGCCATAGTTTTCCCGACGCGTTCGGGCGGTCAAGGAAGGTGACGCGTTCGGGATCGACTCCGGCTTCAACACCAGCGCCGTCCATGCCTGGGTGCGCTCGGCGCAGAGGATGCATCCGATCAGCGGTCAGAACGTCGTTTTCGCGCTCAAAGGCGAGGACGGATGGGGCAAGCAGGCGCTCGCCTTCGCTGGGCCTCAGGACATCGATCTCGCCGGGCGAGCGCGGCGCCCCAGAGGGCGATGCGCTGGCGCTGTGGAAGGCTGCGAACGAGGCTGGGACCGGGTTCGCTGGCGGCCCGCTGGCGGCGGCGTAAGCTGCTCCGGAGGGCGACGGCGGCGCTGGAAGCACTCGCGCCGGGTGCGGCGGGCCTGCGGGCGATTGGCGCGACGCCGTGCGGCAGGCGAATGCCGAGACGCTAAGCCGCGCCGGCGCGCCCGTGGGCATGGGCTGGAAAGCACAAGGAGCCGGAAAATGAGCAAGAGCGACAGTTTCCGCGAAGGCGAGCAGACGGCGATCGCCTGGATCGAGCGACGCAGCCCAATGTTGGACGACCTTGCGATTCTCGTCGCTGGGATGAAGGGAACGATCGGCGAATATGAGCGCGGCTTCCTGGTGACAATCGGCAACGCGGCCCGGGAGGCGGCTCGCCGAGAGGGCAGGACGGCCGCCGCGCCCGCGCAGAGCCCGCGCCTCCGGCCCCGGATCCGGCCTTCGCGTTCGCTGACGGACGTCGACGAGACGGGGCGGCGACACCGCCAGCGCGCGTTAAGGGACAGGCTCCACGAGCTGGGGCGACGAAATGCGCAGGCGTGGCTGAGATGCAACACGCGTTCGGGGGGCTGGGGCGGTCCCAGGCGGGACGATGATAGGTGGTGAGAGGATAGGCTTAGGGCATCGGGGAGGGGAGTCTTTTTTGCATTTCCGGGCCGGAACGTTGGGGTCGACCTCGTGTTCATCGCCCTATGCATTCGAGGAGATTCGGAAGACGCAGCCTCGCAACCTCAGCGCGATTTTGGCTGTCTCTGCTGGCGTTCCTGTTGGCGGCGGCGTTCCTATTCGTCGTGGGGATCGCCTGCACGATGATTTATCTCGCTGATCGCGATTGCAAGGGCGCAGCTTGTGAGTTCCCTCTGGTTGGTTGGGATGTCCTGGCGCTCGCCGGCGTGGTGTCGATCGTTGTCGCCTCCATCGCGATTTCGTTCTTCGCTCACCGCGATTGGAACAGTGTCGACTGACCGACCGGGTCCGGCATTGCGCACGCGGAACAAAGAGCGCGCCTCACGGTTTCGAGCGGGGCTGGATCGAATCCACCGGCTCTCCCGCGCCCCGCGCAGTCTCCCACCGCACCTGCGCGGGGCGTTTTCTATCGTTCTTGCTTTGTTCTTGTCGCCGCGCTATCGTCCCGCGGATGTCCGAGGAAAGCCTAACTCCCGCGACCAACCTTCTGCACCTCGATGGCCGCGCCGTCTCAGGCCGCCCCCTGCTCGAGCGCAAGGCGCTACTCGAGCCGGCGAACAAGCCCCGCATTCAGTTCAATGGCCCGAGGCCGGTGACGGCGAGCTGATCCTGAGGCACGCCGCCAAGCTCGGCTCTATCTCGGGGCGCTTCCCGCGCGCGATTATCGCGCCGGCGTGGGCCGGACGGGGTTTCTCGACGGCCTGGGAGTTGCGGAGGGACGAACGGGGGAAGAGGCGAGTCCTGCCCCAGGACTCGACGCGAGCGGTTAGACTTGGCGGCCGCTGTCTCGTGGACGATGCGGGAAATGCGCTGGACCTTTGAAGCTCGATTGGGAACTGTCTCCCTTTTAGCAGCAGATTGTCGCCCTTTAGCGCTTGTTCCGACAGGGGCGCGACTGTCGGCCCTCCTGGGCCCTCCTGACTCTCCTCAGGGATGGTCGACCCTCCCGGCGTTTTTTGGCTATCATGGCACCGAAAGCTTGAGTAACAGGGCGAATTGGCTCGACGCCGCCAGCTCATTGCTCCAAATCGCGGACGATAGCCGACTCAACGCGGTTCGGCGCAACGGCGGGTCGCAACGCGGCTAAACTGCCAAAGCTATGCGAGTAGCGCAGAGGCCGTCATAGCATTGCCACTTTGAGTGAAGTATGGCTTACAGGTGAGGACGCACAGCGCGCTTGCTCTGGCGCGCCGTGCTAAATTGTTGGGACCGTCGGAATGCCTGCCTGTTAGCTCAAGGAGTTAGCTCAGGTTCAAATCCTGCCGCCCCGACCAGCATAATTCGGAAAAAGAACTAGGGGCCGGAATGACCGCTCGCATCTATCAACCCGCTCGGAGCGCGATGCAGTCGGGCGAAGCGAAGGAAAGCTGGCTGCTCGAATACGAGCCTGAAAAGCCGCGTGAGATCGAACCTCTGATGGGGTGGACGAGCTCGTCCGACATGCGATCGCAAATCAAGCTCAGGTTCGACGCCAAGGAGGAGGCGATCGCCTACGCCGATCGCAACGGCATCGCTTACCGGGTCGAAGAGCCAAAGTCGGAGGTGCGCAAGATCCTGTCCTACTCCGACAATTTCGCGCCGAACCGAATCATTCCCTGGTCGCATTGAAACGCTAGATGAGGTCCGGTTAGCCCACTGCGTTCGGCTCCGTAGCTCAGTTGGATAGAGCAGCCGCCTTCTAAGCGGCAGGTCGCAGGTTCGAGCCCTGCCGGAGTCGCCAGCGCCTTCCGACGCGAGCGCCCGGCAGGGCGTCCGTATCGACAAGGATTGGCGTGACGGTGGCGAGCGCGCTCACAATCACGACGGCCTGGCCGAAGTCGTCATTGTTCCTGAACTTGGTGCCGGTCTCGCCGCTTACGACCTCGTGGGCCCGTCGGGGCGGACGCATGTGTTCCGCCCCTGTCACGAGCCACGGCGCGCGCGCCCGTTCGATCTCGCCTTGAACCTGCTCGTCCCATGGTCGAATCGCATTTCCGGCGGCGGATTCCATTTCAACGGCCAGTTCCACCCGCTCGCTCCGAACCTGCCGGGCGAGCCGCATCCGATCCACGGCAACGGGTTTTCAAGCCGCTGGACGCTCGACTGGGCGACGACGGCGAGCGCCGACCTGTCGCTCCGCTCCAACGGCCCAGGCCCGTTTCGATATGAAGCTTGCGCGAGCTATTCCCTGACGGCGGGCGCGCTAACCATGCGGCTCCGCGTCCGGCAATCTCACCCCCGAACCGCTGCCTTTCGGCCTCGGCTTTCACCCCTGGATCGTGCGTGGCGCGGGAACGGTGCTCAAGGCCAAGGCGGGGCGGGTCGCCATGGAGACGCACGATCATCTGCCCGCCGGCGAAGCGTCGGCGGCCTCCCGCGGCGAGTGGGACTTCGCCGCTCCGCGCGCGCTCCCGTCCGGCTGGGTCAACAACGCCTTCCTTGGCTGGGACGGTCGCGCAGCAATCCTCTGGCCCGAGCGGGGAATTGGCGCTTGACGTCGAAGCCGAGCCGCCGCTTTCCGCCTACATCCTTCTATTCGCCCTCGAATAAGGCCGACTTCTTCTGTTTCGAGCCGGTCACCCATCCGGTCGACGCGCATAACCTGCCAGGTGGCCCCACGGCTAATGGACTGAGGGTCCTTGCGCCGCGGGAGGCCATGACCGCGGCCTGCCGCTTCTGCCCGCGGCGCCTTTGAGGCGGCGATTTGGGTTTTCTCGGACGGGCCCTCTTTCTCCTTCTAGTCCTTCGATTCGAGGGTTGGAAAAGCTTGGATTTCCTTGGTTTCTCTCGTCCGAAATAAGCCTTTCAATGAGTTATGAGCGACTTTCGCGACAGAGATTTCTTGAGCCGCTTTGGGTCCCACGACGCGCCTGCGCTGCTGCGGCGGTCCTCGCTTTTGGCGTGAAGATGGGCGGGATTGGTCATGGGAGAATCTTACCGAGGTTTCTGATTTCCTGCAAGCGATTGTCGCATTCCGATTGTCTCGTCGCATGACGCCGCCGTCATGGCCGGCCATGACGGCCCAGCCTCGATCGCAGGGGCTCACTCGGGCAGGGCCGCGCCGCGAGCCGCGGGCGTCATCCGAAGCTTTCGGCTTCTCGCCGGACCCGGCGCGCTGACAGGCGCGCCAGCCATTTTGGCGTCCAGATCACGCGCGGCGATTTCGAGCAACGCGACGGTAGCCGCGCGGGCGCCGTCGGCGTCGCGCATCCGGACGCACTCGAGCACGGCCCGGTGCGCCGAGAGCGCGCGAGACTGGGCGGAGGCCAGCCGGCGGTTGGTGATGGCGAAGGTCGCGCGGAGCGCCGCCTCGATCGTCCCGGCCAGCCCCTTGAGGACGACGTTGTGGCTGGCGGCGATGACACTGACGTGGAATTTGAGATCCGCCTCGCAGCACGCTTCCAGGTTGGTTCGAAGATTGCGCTCCATTCCCAGATAGGCCTGCTCGATCTGCGCGAGATTCGCGGCGGTCGCGCGTTTGGCGGCCAGCGCCGCGGCCGCAGGCTCGATGATCCGTCGCGCCTCGATCAGGCTTCCGATCAACGCTTCGTCGCCCCCCACGTCGGGATGCCAGGAGAGAACCTGAGGATCGAGCAGGTTCCAGTCGTCCCGGTCGCGGACCCTGACGCCGACACGCCGCCTCGATTGCAGGAGCCCTTTGGCAGACAGCACCTTGACGGCTTCGCGAACGGAGGTGCGGCTGACGCCGAGTTCAGCCGCGAGATCGTCCTCCCGAGGCAACAGGTCGTGGGGACCGTAAGTCCCGCCGAGGATCCATCGCCCGATTGCCTCGACGACGGACCCGTGGATCTTGCCCTCGTGAGTCCTCGCCGCGTCGCCCATGACGCTGAGCTTCACGGCGACCATTTTCCCTCTGGAGGCGCGATTGGCACTAACCGTCGGCGCAGCCATGCCGCTACCAGTCGGCAATCGTGCCGTCGTCGAGGACGGCGTTGAGCGTGTGCGGCGTTTCCGGCGCGAAGGGATGGCGCGAGCATTCCTTCATATCCACTTCGATCCCGAGTCCAGGCCCGGTCGGAACCTGCCAGAAGCCGTCGACCATCTCGATCGGCCCATGCACGACATCGAAATACCAGGGAACGGCGCCGACCATTTCCTCCTGAATCACATGGTTCGACGTCGACACGGCGTAGTGCAGCGCGGCGACGCCGGCAATCGGCCCAAGCGGATTGTGGGGAGCGACGCCGATCCCCGCGGCTTCGGCCATGGCGGCGATCTTCTTGGCTTCCCACAAGCCCCCGCAATGGCAGATGTCGGGCTGCGCGATGCTGACGGCGCGGGAGCGAAACAATTCGTCGAATTCGGCGAGATCGACGAGACGCTCGCCGGTGGCGATCGGAACGCTCGTTTTCGAGGCGACTTCGCGCAAGCCCAGAGAATCGCCAGGCGGCAGCACCTCCTCGACGAACATCGGCCGCGCCGGCTCGAGCGCGTCGATATAGGCGAGCGCCGCGCTCGCGGAAGCCGGGCGCCCGTGGAAGTCGACCATGATCTCGATTTCCGGCCCAACTGCGTCGCGCAACGCGGCCATCATGCGCGCGGCGCGGTCCACCTGCGGCAGCAGGGCGCTATAGTGGGTGTAGGGAATAATGACGACTTTCATCGCCCGATAGCCGCGCGCCAGAACGTCATGCGCGCGCTCGACGAGCTGCTTCGCCGATTCGGTTTCATAGACCGCGCGCATGTCGCCAAGGCCGAGATGCGTATAGACCCGCACGCGGTCGCGCACACGGCCGCCGAGCAGCCTCCACACCGGAACCGAAAGCGACTTGCCCAGAATGTCCCAGAGCGCGATCTCGATTCCGGAGATGGCGCTCATGCCGATCACGCCAAGGCGCCAGAAGCTGTGCTTCTTCATGATCCTCACAAGCTTCTCGATGTCGCGCGGATCGCGTCCGATCACGAGGGGCGCAAGATCCTCGATCGCGCCTGCGACTGCGCGCGTCTTCCACTCGAGCGTCGCTTCGCCCCATCCGAACAATCCGTCCTGATCGGTCTCGACGCGGACGAAGATCCAGTTGCGCATCTCCGCATGCACGATGACTGAGCGAATGCTGGTGATTTTCAACCCGTGACTCTCCCCGCCTCGGCATCAACCGCAGCGCCCCTTACCCGTATCGTCGCGCCTGCTGCTCGGCGATGATCACCGCCGCGATCAACAGCACGCCTTTCGCCACCATCTGAAAGAACGTCGGCACGCTGGTCAGGATCAGGCCATTGTCCAGAACGCCGATGATGAGGACGCCGAGAAGGCCGCCGATGATCGTCCCCTTGCCGCCGGTCAGCGCGCATCCGCCCAGCACCGCCGCGGTGATGGCCTCCAGTTCAAGGCCCTCCGACCCGGAGATCGGCTGTCCCGATCCGGTTCGGGCGGCGAGCAGCATCCCCGCCAAGCCGGCGGTCGCGCCGCTCAATGTATAGATGCCGATCTGATAGGCGCGCACGTTGAGGCCCGCGAGACGCGCGACGACGGGATTGCCGCCGATGGCGTAGATGTTGCGGCCGGTGATGGTGGCGCGCATCAGCACGAAGAAGACCGCCACGACGAGGGCGAGCACCAGAATCGTGACCGGCGCGCCAAGGATCTTTCCGTCGCCGATGAAGCGGAAGGCGGGATCGAAAATGCTGATCGACTGGCCGTTCGAGATGATGAACGCGACGCCGCGGAACACCGCCATCGTGCCGAGCGTGGCGATGACGGCGTTGATGCGACCGACCGTGATGATCAATCCGTTGACGGCGCCGGCGATCGCTCCGACCGCCACACCGAACAGAATGCTGAGGGCAGGGGAGCCGGTCCATCCGACCGCAAGCGCAATGCAGACGGTCGACAAGCCGACCACGGCGCCGACAGAAATATCGAGCCCGCCCGAGATGATCACGATCGTCTGAGCCGTCGCTAGAATTCCGAGGATGGCGATCGCCTGACCGATATTGAGAATGTTGCGCAAGAGGAAGAAGACGTCGGGGCGCAAAAAGCCAAAGATCGCGACCAGCGCGGCGAGAGCGATGAGAAGACTGAAATTATGCGTGCCGACGCGCTCGATCATGCCGCCTAGACCGGAGCGGCGGACGGGACTCTCCGGGGCGGTGGATGCTCTCGCCATCTTCAGGTCGGTCATTGCGTCGTCGCCGCCGCGCTTTGAGTGAGATTGTCCGCCATCGCGAGGCTCAGGATGCGCTCCTCGCTTGCCTCTTCGCGTGGCAATTCCGCGACAACGCGGCCGCCGGCCATCACCAGGATCCGGTCGGCGAGTCCGAGCAGTTCCGGCATTTCCGAGGAAATCACCAAGAGCGCGATTCCTTCCGCCGCGAGTTCGGCGATCAGGCGATAAATTTCCGCCTTAGCCCCGACGTCGACGCCGCGCGTCGGCTCGTCGAGGATCAGCACCTTGGGACGGCGCGCCAGCCAACGTCCGAGCACGACCTTCTGCTGATTGCCGCCGGAGAGATTCGCCACCGGCGCATCGACGCTCGGCGTCCTGATGCGCAGCCGGTCGACGAGCGCGCCCGCGATGCGCCGTTCGTCACCTTCGTTGACGAAGTTTAACCGGCTGATGAGGTCGGGAATCGCGAGCGAGAGATTGTCCTTGACGCTGCGCAGCAGGAGCAGGGCCTGAGACTTGCGATCCTCGGGCGCAAAGCCCACTCCGGCGGCGATGGCGTCGGCCGGACTCCGCAGCCGCACCGGCCGGCCGGCCACTGCGACGGAGCCGGCGAGCGTTCGATCGTGGCCGAAGATCGCCTCTGCCAATTCCGAGCGGCCCGCGCCGATGAGCCCCGCGAGGCCGACGACCTCGCCCGAGCGGACCTCGAAACTGACATCGTGGACACGCGCTGTGGTTAGGCCCTGCACCGAAAGAGCGATTTCACCGAAGCGACGGGCGCCGCGTTCGTAGAGGTCCGATATCGGCCGCCCGACCATGGCCTGAACGATTTCAGCCTCGGGAAACGCCGCGGTCGGCCGTTCCTCGACGAGTCGGCCGTCGCGCAAGACCGCGATGCGGTCCGCGAGGTCGCGAACCTCGCGCATCCGGTGGGAGATGTAGAGGATCGCGACGCCGTCGTCTCTCAAACGCCGCACCACGCGGAACAGGCGCTGGGCCTCGTCCTCCGTCAGCGACGAGGTGGGTTCGTCGAGCGCCAGCACCTTCAAGCCGCTGCGAAGCGCGCGCATGATCTCCATAAGCTGTCGCTGAGCTGGGCTGAGGTCGCCGGCGCGGGTCCAAGGGCTGAGGTCAGCCTCGAGGCCGAATTCGGCGAGCAGGCTCCGAGTGCGGCGCGCAAGGTCGGTTCGATCGAGGAAGAGGCCTCGGGTGCGGCGAAAATCGCCAAGGAACAGATTCTCCGCGATTGTGAGATCGGGAATGATGTCCGGCTCCTGATGGATGACCCGGATTCCAAGCGCGTGGGCGTCAGCTGGCGAGCGAAGCGCCTGCTGAACGCCGCCCGCCGCAAGCGTCCCCTGGTCGGGTCGGTAGACGCCTTCAAAGATGCGAACCAGCGTCGACTTACCGGCGCCGTTCTCGCCCATCAGGGCCAGAACCTGGCCCGGGGGCGCTGCGAGCGTCACGTCGTTGAGCGCGCGGACCACGCCGAAACGCTTCGAGACACCGAGCGCGGCCAGAGCGGGCGCCGCTTGCTCAGCGGCGCCGTTCTCGCTTCGATCGCCGGGATCGCGGCGCGGCGGTTCGCCTCGCCGCCCCGTCGAGCCTACTTGTGACACAGCTTGTCCTTGTAGGACGGAAAGGTGTCGGCCGTGATCAGGTCGGCGTTGACATAGGTCGTGGCCGGCAGCGCCGCATCGTTCTTGACCGAAGCGTAGAGAAGCTGGATCGCTTGCGCGCCCTCCTTGGCCGAGTCGATATACATCGTGCCGCGGAACCCAGTCGGCTTGCCCGAACCGAATGCGTCACAGGCGCGGCTGCCGTCGATGCCGATCCCCATCACGTCGCTTGGCGCAAGTCCCTGGTTCTCGGTCGCGCGCACCGCGCCCAGCACGCCGTCGTCATTGCACGAGTAGAAGATCCAGTGCTTGGCCTCGGGATGGGCGGTGAGCGTGGTCGTCACCGCGGTGACCGCGCTCTCCATGTGATTGTCGTAAGGAATGCGCACGATATTGGCCTTGTCGAACGAGGGCGCGGCCTCGAGGAAAGCGGCCTCGGCACCGCGGTTGCGCCGCATGCAGGTGTCGGCCTTCTGATCCTCGATGCTGCCGATGCGGACGTCGGTGAACTTGTCCCATCCGTTGGCCTTGTAGAGCTTGGCCAGTTCGGACCCCACCTGGCGGCCGATGGTCTCGGCGTTCATGCCCACATAGGGCACCATCTTCTTGTCGCTGGTGTAGATGTCGTCATCGACGGCGATCAGCCGGATGCCGGCTTTCTGCGCCTTCTCCGCGACGACGGGACCCAACGCCTTGTCCGGGACGACGATGGCGATCGCCTTCACGCCGTCGCCGACCATGGTGTCGAAGGTGGTGAGCGCCAGGTTGGCGTCGAACTGAACATCCTGGGTCATGAGGTTCACGCCGAGCTTGCCGGCTTCGGCCTTGGCGCCAGCGACTTCAGCGACGAACCAGGGATGCTCGCCCATCTTGTTGATGTAGCCCATCTTGACCTCGTCGGCTTTCGCAGCCGTCGAAGCGGCGAGCGCCGCCGCGAATCCGGCGAGCGAGAGCGTCAACGCAACGCGCGAAAGTGATTTCTGCCTCATCGTTTCCTCCCTGCTTGAACGGACCCGCCTTGGGGCTCGCCCATGTCATTCATGATAGAGCACCGAGCGGCCTCCATCGATGACGATGGTGGCGGCGTTGATGAACGGCGCCTCGTCGGACGCGAGGAAAACCGCAGTCCAGCCAACCTCCTCAGGTTGCCCGATACGCTTCGGCGGATGCAGTTCGTAAGCGCGCTTGCGCTCCAGTTCCGGATCTGGAAACGTATTCCAATATTCGGTCGCAATCGGCGTCTCGATGTAGCCCGGAGCGATCGCATTCACGCGAATGCCGCGCGCCGCATATTCGATCGCGAGCGCGCGTGTGAGCCCCAAAACCGCGTGCTTGGCGACGGGGTAGGGGAAACATCCGGGGATGATCTGGAAAGCGTGGGCCGAGGCGATATTCACGATCGACCCGCGGCCGGCCTCGATCATCCCCGGCAGAAAGGCGCGCGTGCAGCGCCAGACGCCTTCGAGATCGACGGACATGCAGCGATCCCACTCCTGATCGCTCATTTCAAGGGGATCGCGAAAGACATTCACGCCGGCGTTGTTGACGAGGATGTCGGGCGTCCCGAAGGCCGCGCGCGCCGCATCGCCCATCGCGGCGATCGAAGCGGGATCCGTTACATCTGTTGGCGCGAAAAGCGCCCGCGCGCCAGCAGCTTTAAGTTCCGCCGCCACCGCGGCGCCTGTCTCGGGATTGACCTCCGCCACGACGACGCGGGCTCCTTCGGCCGCGAAGCAGCGCGCAATCGCCGCTCCTATGCCCTGGCCGGCGCCGGTGACAACCGCCGTCTTCCCTTCCAGGCGACCAGTCATGCCGCTGCGCTTTGTCGAATGATCCGCGCTGTCGGCCAGCGCACGTCTTTCACGCGTCGAATGTGTATCGAACGAGGTTCGGGATTCGTCGCCATTCCTCCCATGAACTGCTCTCAAAGATCATATGTTTGGTCATTTTGAGCATAGCCCGAACGGCCGGTCAATAACGGTTTGGGCCTTAAGCCGGGGCCGCTCACCTGACCGCTCGCGCAGTTTCGCCTGCGCACAAGGACGACCGATCTTGCGGCGTATGTCAGGAATTCTCGATGAGGCGGCTGGTCCGACGTCGACTCGCCGGTTAATCCGAGCGTCGGTGGCGGAGAATGCGGTCGCCCAGGCTGAACTCGAGGGTTTTGCCTGCGGCCCACGTGGAACCGCTTCCGGCGGAACGGTTGGGAATTTGGGGGGCCGGGTTCGCGGGCCAACTACAAGGTGAGTGAAGTAAATGGATCCTGGCGGAAGGCCTCGACTCCCGACGCATTCGGTGAAGGGCCCAGTCTTTTGACTATCGGGCTTTTGGCTATCGGGGAAAAATACGGTCGGTGCAGATGCTTACGCCGCGATCACAGCGATGAAATCGCTAACGAGATGAGCTTCCAGCCGCCCCAGACCCCAAGCGACATGATCATGAGGGCAAAAAGACTGAACGTGAACAACTCGCGACCGGGATGCAGGGTTGGCGGATAGTCAAAGTCATCTTCAGAAAAGCCAAAATCCTGATCAACTTCGCGCAAGCTAGATGACTGCGGTACTCTTGCGCCGCGTTCAACGCCCCACGTCTGTGTCTCAATGTGCGCCATGCGCGCCTCCACAGAAGCCCCGAAGTTCAACAATCGTGACATCAAAAGGTTGCCTCCTCCTGATGAATTCCGACAATTGCCGCCGCAGATCGGCTCATCAGGGAATTTTCCCACGAATCTTCAATCTTATTAAAGAGTAAACTAGCAAGTTGCAGAATGACACCTGACACATATGTTGAGATTCTGGCCGGAGGTTGCTCGACGGGGTGACATGGAGTCCTCGGGCCCAACTCGGAGCGCGGCGCTGCTCGCTTGTGCAATCCATGAGGTTCCGCCGGTTCCGCCGGTCGTGTCCCATCTGATGGTGTAGGTCGGCGGGAGCAAGGCGCTTGCGAAGCGCGCTGTTGATAGCGCTGTAGCGAGCGAGCGGCTTGCGGCGGTCACCGGCGGTTCGCCGGTAGGATCGGGTTGCGAATCAACGAAC
>DASXES010000057.1:0-15669 GCA_036489975.1 Roseiarcus sp. | reverse complement strand
TTCAAACCTGCCGCGAGTGACCATGTCATCGATGTTTTCATCGCCCCTTGCTGCCGGATATCGTCGCAAGGCGCCAGCCGGCCAGCGCATCATCGGCAGCCCACCCGTCACCCCGCTTGCACCGAGAGTCAATCAGACCCCTCCAAGATGTCGTGTGACACCGTCGGCTCAATGGGCAAGAATTCGGCCATGACGCCCGCGGCCTGCCGATACGGCATCATGCTGCCCAGCCGAGCCGTCAACTCCGTCAGTTCAGGAGTCGCGCGGTCAGGGCAGATTTCGGAGAACGGCGCAAAGGCGAGGGCGAAAACAGGATGGCAATCGCGACACAGCATCCAGCGGGGATTGCGAATCTCCACCGTATCAAAGACGGTACGGATGCGGCGGGTCGTGTAGTCCTTGACCGGTCGAAGAACACCGCAGTCAGGACAAATCCGACGAAAGAGCGTGTAGGTGTCGGCCTCCTGGCTCACAACCGCGGTTTGAAGGGCCGCCATGATTCTTGCCGTCCTCAACCGATAGGCCGATCTCTCCATCTCACTTTACCCTCCGATATCAAAGGAGGTGCAATCGGCCGGCCAGAGCTAACAGGTCAAGCCGACCCCAGAGAAGTTACCGGTCTCAACGTAAGCAACCTTAGGCAAAACGGCACAATTTGGAACTGATCGGGATTGGATGATCCGCACGCTTGAGTTCTAATCGAATTGCCCATGGATTGAGCACCTAGTGGTGAAAATCAAACGGAAGAGTCTGGGGAGGTCCCAATGAATTCCAGGGTTCGCGCGGAAAGCGCGGGTTCTGAGTGTCAGATTCTATCCACTAGACGCCGCAGCGCCGAAAACACGGACGCCGGATGGGCGCCGAAGCGCGTTTGGGAGGTTGCAAACTTTCCAGGCTTTCCCTCGGCGCGTTGCGCGTGACTCTTCCGGGCGGTACGCCCGGTTCGAGTAGCCGGCGCAGTGGCACGGCTATTGCTTGGATCAACGAACGGAAATCGACTCCAGCCGGCGTCGGAATTCGAGGCAGGCGCGGGGCAAAGCGGCCCATGAGCGAGCCTGCCAGAGAAAACCCTAAAGCCACGGCAATGGCGCCCACAGCAGCTTGACTGGTGGCGCCGATATGCGTTGGAGCTTGAGCTGCCTGTGGCAAAATTGCGCGTTCCCCTCGGCATTCTCATTTCGTCGGACGGACCTTACACGGTCGTGTCGAGGAGCATGCTGTGCGGTGCGCTCCTCGGCATTGCGGAGGGCCTAGCCGAACATGGCGACCTCGAGCTCGATCCGATTATTGCCAATCCGCGGGGCGAACTCGCGCGCTATTCCACGATGGCGTCGGAGATGCTCTCGAGCGGGATCAAGCACGTCATCGGATGCTACACCTCTTCGAGCCGCAAGGAGATTATTCCGCTGTTCGAGAAGGCGGACGCGCTTCTCTGGTATCCATCCCACTACGAGGGTTTCGAAAGCTCGAGCAACGTCGTCTATACAGGTGCGGTTGCAAACCAGCATCTGCTGCCGCTCGTAGGATATTTGCTAGACTGCGTCGGCCCAAAGGCTTTTTGCGTAGGCTCGAACTATATCTGGGCGTGGGAGAATAACCGCATCCTACGCGAGGCAATTGGCGCCAACGGCGGCGCGGTTGTCGCCGAACGTTATTTCACAGTCGGCTGCACCGAGTTCGGCCAGGTTATCGAAACGATCCTGGCTGCGCGCCCGTCGTTTGTCTTCAACACGCTGATTGGCGAATCGTCCTACCAGTTCCTTCGCGATCTGCGCGCCGCCTGCCGCAGCCGCGGGATCGATCAGGCGCGCGAGATCCCGGTCGCAAGCTGTACACTCTCAGAGCCGGAGCTCGAAGCGATCGGACCTGAGGCCGTCGACGGCCACATCACATCGAGTGTCTACTTCTCGTCACTCGACACGCCCGAGAACGACCGCTTCGTCAAAGCTTATCGCGCGCGTTTTCCCGACGGGCCTGTCGTATCGGCCGACGCTGAGGCCACCTATCTGGCGGCGCGTCTGTTTGCGCGTGCGGTGAGAGAAGCCGGCACTGATGAAGCTTCCGCCGTCAAGGTTGCGGTCGCACGCCGCTCAATTATGGCGCCGCAGGGCGAAGTTCGTATCGATCCCGAGACCATGCATGCGTCGCTCACGCCTCGCATCGCGCGATCCAACCTTGACGGCAGCTTCACGATCCTGCGCGAAGCGACCCGACCGGCGGCGGCCGACCCTTACCTCATCCGCAATTCGTCACGCTTCGGCGTTGTGGCCATCCGACCCGTGTTGCGGGTCGCCTCATGACGACATATCGCCTGATCCAGAACTTTCGCCGCAGTCAGGGCCTTCTTTGGGCCGGTCCCGACCTCAACGCCGATGTGCTTGAGCGCACGCTACTGAAGCTCGGCGTATCCCTGCGACGGGTCGAAAGCGTGAGCGCCTCCGACCTCGATCCCGATCGCGACATCGTGTTTGTCGACGCCGATCAGCAGATCAATCCCGCGCCGCTGTTGTTGCCCGGCGCGAATCTCACCGCTGCGCCGGTTATCGGCATCGTGGGCATCGAAGCGCCAAGTCGGCTCAAGCTCCTAGCCGAAGCCGGCGCAACCGCCATACTCCGCAAGCCCATCCAAGCCGCAACGGTCTATTCCGCGCTTTTCCTCGGCGTCAACAACCATAGGCGACTGAAGTCCGCCGAAACCCGCCTCGCCATTGGCGACAGAAAGCGCCGCGGCCGGCGCTTTCTCATCAAGGCTGTCGTTACGCTCGTGCAGGCGCGCGGCCTGAGCGACGACGACGCCTATGCCGAGCTTCGCCGCGAAAGCATGCGACGCCGCCTCGATCTCGAGGAATTCTGCGAATCCCTGTTCCAGCCGGAGAGCAATTTTCCGGGCGCGTGGCCCGCTGGCCTCGCGCTATCAGTTTCACATGACCGAGGAGGGTCTGCACATGCGAAAGATGCTGAAGTTGAGCGCCGCGATGGTGGCGATGATGTTGAGTATGGCGGCTCAGGCCGCCGAACCAATCAAGATCGGCGTGCTTGAGGATCAGTCGGGCGACTTCGCGCTCGCGACCATCGGCAAGGTCCACGGCATTCAGCTCGCGACCGACGAGATCAATAAGGCCGGCGGCATAGCCGGCCGCCCGATCGATCTCGTTATTTACGATACGCAGTCCGACAACACCCGCTTCCAGGAATTCATGCGTCGCGTGTTGCAGAAGGATAAAGTGGACGTTGTCTTCGCCGGTTTTTCGAGCGCCTCGCGCGAAGCGTATCGCCCGATTGTCGACCAGCTCAACGGCTTCGCTTTCTACAACAACCAGTATGAAGGCGGCGTCTGCGACGCCCACATGGTGGTGACGGGCGCTGTTCCCGAGCAGCAGTTTTCGACGCTGATCCCGTGGATGATGGAGAAATTCGGCAAGAAAGTTTATACGATCGCCGCCGACTACAACTTCGGTCAGATCTCGGCCGAGTGGGTGCGCAACATCGTCAAGCAGAACGGCGGCGAGATGGTCGGCGAGGAATTCATCCCCCTCGGCGTGTCGCAATTTGCCTCGACCATCCAGAACATCCAGAAGGCCAAGCCTGACATTCTCATCACGCTGCTCGTGGGGACAGCGCAATCTTCGTATTACGAGCAAGCCGTAGCGGCGAATCTGCACATTCCGATGGGGAGTTCGGTCAACGTCGGGCAGGCCTACGAGCACAAGCGCTTCAAGCCGCCGAGCCTCGCCAACATGTATGTGACGACCAACTGGATCGAAGAGGTCGACGATCAGAAGAGCAAGGACTTCGTCGCCAAATGGCACGCGATGTTCCCGAAGGAGCCCTACATCAACCAGGAGGCTGAGAACTCGTATCTGGCCGTCTACCTCTACAAGGAAATGGTGGAGCGGGCGAAAGGATCGACGAAGCGCGATGATCTGCGCAAGATCATCGCAGAGGGCGACGTCTGCTTCGACGCGCCGGAAGGCCATGTCTGCATCGACCCCAAGAGCCAGCACATGTCGCACACGATCTACCTCGCTAAGGTCAATGAAGACCATTCGATCTCGTTCCCGAAAGTCTGGAACGACATCAAGCCCTATTGGCTCGGCGAAGTGGGCTGCGATCTGACCAAGAAGAATCCCAACGCCCAGTACACGCCGAGCAATCTGCCGCCCAAGGGCTGACCGTCTCGGGGCAGACCCCTAGAACAACCTCTGCAAATTTCCGGCGGGACGACGTCCCGTCGGTTTCATATTCTTTGGGCCCGGCATTTCGCTCTATGTTCGACACGATAGTCGGCTTCCTCTACCAATTCGGAGACGCGAGCGCCTTTCTGGTGCTGTGCGCGAGCGGGCTTGCGATCATCTTCGGCATGATGGGCGTCATCAATCTCGCCCATGGTGAGTTCATCATGGCCGGCGCCTACATGACTGTGACCGTCGCCAAGCTCGGGGCGCCGTTGCCGCTGGCGATCGTCTGCGGCGCATTGTTCGCAGGCTTCATCGGCATTCTGCTCGAGCGCTTCGTCATCCGTCACCTGTACGGGCGCCCGCTCGATACGATCGTCGCCACCTGGGGCATCAGTCTCATCGCCTCGCAAGGGACTTTGATCCTGCTCGGCCCAAGTCTTTCCGACATTTCGACGCCGCTCGGCAGCGTGCAGATCGGCTCTCTATCGTACTCGGTCTACCGGTTTGTCTTGATGGCGACGGCCGCGGCGATCCTGGCGGGGCTCTACCTGCTCTTCAACTTCACGCGCTTCGGGGTGCTCGCCCGGGCGACGATTCAGGTTCCTCACATGGCCGAGGCGCTGGGCGTCAACACGCGGTTCATCTACAGCCTGACGTTCGGGATCGGCGCCGCGCTCGCCGGCGCGACAGGCGGCCTTTACGCGCCAACCATGACGCTCGTTCCGACGATGGGAGCGCAGTTCATCACCGAAGCCTTCGTTACCGTCGTGACCGGCGGCGGGGATGTCTTCGTCGGTACCGCCCCGGCCGGCGTGATCCTGGGCTTCATCCGGGCCGCGATGACCACGTGGCAAGGCCAGCTGGCGGGCCAGATCGGCCTGCTCGTCGCCGTCATCATCGTCATCCGGGTGCTGCCGCGGGGCATCTCCGGCCTGGTCCTGCGCGAACGAACCTGAGGCCGCGATGGGGCGACGATCACTCTTTTTCCGGCTGGCGTCGCGACTCGAAGGCCCGCAGACGCTCGGGCGCGGATGGCGGTTCTGGATAGGGGCGGCCGTCGTCCTCACGTTCGCAATCGGCTATCCGCTACTGACGGATTCCTACACCGTTGGCAACACGGTCTATTTCTTCAACTGGGTCTTCATGGCGCTCGGGCTCTGCGTCATCTGGGGCTACGGCGGCGCTCTCAGCTTTGGACAAACGGCCTTCTTCGGCATTGCTGGTTACGCCTACGGCGTCATCACGCTCAACTGGGGCGCCGACTATGGCTTGACGCTCTGGGCCACTCTCGCCGCGGTCGCCTTGTCGGCCATCGTCGCCGCGGTGCTCGGCTATTTCCTATTCTTCGGCCGAATCAGCGGCGTCTTCCTCGGCATCGTGACGCTGGCGGTGACGCTTGTCCTCGAACGCTTCATGGCGCAGACCGCCGGGCCCGAGTGGCATATCGGCATCGCCAGGCTCAATGGCTTCAACGGCATGAACGGCATGCCAAACTTGACGATCCCTTGGCCCGGGGCGGACGGTCCCCTAGTGCTAGCGCCCGACTTGCCTCTTTACTATTTCGTGCTCGCGTTGCTCGTGATCGTCTATCTCGCGCTGCGGATCCTGGTGAATTCATCGTTCGGCAACGTGCTGGTCGCGATCCGCGAGAATCCCGAGCGGGCCACGATGCTCGGCTACGATGTGCGCAGGTACCAGCTCGCAGCCTTTGTGATCGGCAGTTCGCTGGCTGGCCTGAGCGGCGTTCTCTACACGACCTGGGGCCAGTACATCACGCCCTCGAGCATGGGCATCACGGCGGCCGCCCTCCCGATTGTCTGGGTCGCGGTCGGCGGCCGAAGCGACCTGACGGCGACGTTGCTCGGCACGATCCTCCTCATCGGGGGCTTTCAGGCGTTGACCGTCTACGGGAGCCAGTATGCGCTCGTCGTGATGGGTCTCCTGCTCGTGGTCACCGTGCTACTCGCGCCGGAAGGGCTTATCCTGGCGCTGGCGTTTCTGCCGCGGCGGCTCATGCGGCACCGCGCTCGGGAGACGGCGTGATGGCGCTTCTTGAGACCCGCAAGCTCAACAAACGCTTCGGCGGCCTCCAGGTCACCGCTGATGTCGACTTTGTCCTCGAGCCTGGCGAACTTCACTGCCTGATCGGGCCGAATGGCGCTGGCAAGAGCACCCTCTTCCGCCTGATCCTCGGCGAGTATCAGCCAACGAGCGGGCAGATCCTCTACGATGGTGGCGACATCACGAAGCTTGAGTCGCACGACAGAATCCGTCGCGGCATCAGCGTCAAATTTCAGGTTCCCGGTATCTTCAAGGCGCTGAGTGTGAGGCAAAATCTCGAGATCGCGCTCCAGCATCATCTCGCAGGCCTAGGGCTGCGGGAGGAGATCGAGCGGCAGCTCGATTTTCTCAATCTCACAGCCGACGCAAGTAAACTCGCCGGCAACCTCAGTCATGGCCAAAAGCAATGGCTCGAAATCGGCATGGCGACGAGCCTCAGGCCAAAGCTCTTGCTTTTGGATGAGCCGACCGCCGGCATGTCGCCAGAGGAGACCCACGCGACCGGAGAGATGGTGCGCGCCCTGCAGACGGACGGCATGACGGTGCTCGCGGTCGAGCACGACATGAATTTCGTGCGGCAGATCGCAACCCGCGTCACCGTGCTCCATTTCGGCAGGATCTTCGCACAAGGGTCGATCGACGAGATCATGGCCGACGATCGCGTAGCCGAGATCTATCTCGGGCACGGTCACGGAGCGCCGCACCATGCCTGACCCCCAGACCTCTCCTGACCCCACGGCGCTTCTCACCGTCGACGGGTTGCGCAGCGGCTACGGCGGCAAGCCTGTGCTGCAGGGCGTCGATCTTTCGGTGCGAGACCGCGAGGTGACGGCCGTCATCGGCCGCAATGGCGTCGGCAAATCAACGCTGATGAAGGCGGTGATCGGCCTTCTCCCGACGACCGAAGGAACCATCCGGTTCAACGGCGCCGACATCGGTGCCGAAACGCCTCATGTGCGCGCAAGGCGGGGCATCGGCTACGTGCCGCAGGGGCGCGACGTCTTCCCGCGCATGAGCGTCGAAGAGAATCTTCGGGTGGGCTTAAGCATCCGCGGCGCCAGCACGGCTGATTTCGAGTCCGTCTATGCCTATTTTCCCATTCTCAAAGAACGACGCCGGCAAGCGGCCGGCACCCTCTCAGGCGGCCAGCAGCAGCAACTCGCGATCGGCAGGGTGCTCGTCGGCCAGCCAACGCTGCTGCTGCTCGACGAGCCTTCCGAAGGCATTCAGCCGTCCATCGTCCACGACGTCGCGCGCATCGTTGTTGAACTCAACCAGAAGACGGGGCTGACCGTCGTCCTCGTCGAACAAAACATCGATATGATCCGCGCCATGGCGCAGCGCTGCTACGTCATGGACAAGGGGCGGGTCGTCGCCGAACTGACGCCCGCCATGCTCGAGGACAGCGAAGTCGTCCGCCGCTATCTCGCAGTCTGAAACGTAAGAGGAGTTTGCAAGTGTCCTGGTTTGAACACTCCATCATGGCCCGCAACGCTGTGGCGAAAGGCAAGCCCGGCGCCAAGCATTCCATCACCGAGGAAGTGCAAGGCAAGTACCACTACACCTACGGCCCATTCGCGAAGCCCGCGCTCACGGTCGATCCTGGCGCGGTCGTCTCGTGCGAAACGCATGACGCGTTTGAGGGCGCGATCAAATTCGCGACTGACAAGCCGAGCGAGAAGCTCAACTTCCCATTTCTCAACCCGCAGAACGGGCCGATCTTCGTCAACGGCGCGAAAAAGGGCGACTGTCTCGCCGTCTATATCAAGTCGATCGTTCCGCGCGGACCCCAACCGGTCGGCACGACTGCGCTGATCCCGGAGTTCGGCGGCCTCGTCGGCACAGGCTCCACCGCCCTCCTCAACAAGCCGCTGCAAGAATACGTGAAGAAGATTGAGGTCACGGTCGAGGGGGGCGTCAAATGGAGCGACAAGATCACGCTGCCTTATGAGCCTTTCATCGGCACCATCGGAACTGCGCCGGAGATCGAGGCGATTTCGTCACTCGTTCCGGACTATTATGGCGGCAACATGGACTTGCCGGACGTCGCGCCGGACAGCGTGATCTATCTGCCCGTCAACGCGCCAGGCGGGCTGCTCTATCTCGGCGACTGCCACGCCATTCAGGGGGATGGCGAGTTGTGCGGCGTGGCGCTCGAACATCCGACCGTCACCACCGTGCAGGTCGATCTCATAAAGGGATGGACGATCGCCTGGCCGCGTCTCGAAACATCTGAATTCTTCATGACGATCGGCTCGGCGCGACCAATGGAGGACGCCTCCCGTATTGCCTATCGCGAGCTCATTCGCTGGATGGAGGCTGAATTCGGCTTCGACGAGACCGATGCCTATCTGCTGCTCACGATGTGCGGAAAGATGCGGCTCGGCAACATGGTCGATCCGAAATACACGCTGGGGGCTTCGATCGCGAAGTCGATCGTGGCGGCGCATCGGTCATGAGCCCGGTACAAGAGCCCGCGAGAGCGATCGACGTCGTCGAAATGACGGTCGAGCGCGCTCAGGCTGGTTTCGCAAGCGGTGCGTTCACGAGCGAAAGCCTGACAGAGGCGTTTCTCGATCGCATCGCTGTCTACAACCCGCCCTACAATGCGATCGTGTTCATGAATCCCACCGCGCTCGACGACGCGAGGTCGAGCGACGCCCGGCGCGCGTCCGGCAAAACCCTGGGGCCCCTCGACGGCGTGCCGGTTGTGGTCAAGGACGCCATGGACATGGCCGGATTCCCGACGACCGGCGGTTGGCGGCTTCTGCACGGCAAGACGGGCGGCGTCGATCTTCATCCGGCTACCGACGCGCCGGTCGTAGCCCGGATGCGGGCGGCCGGCTCGGTGATCTTGGGTAAGACCAATATTCCGGTCTTGAGCGCCACAGGCAGCCACGCCAACGACAGCTGGGCGGGCCCCACCTATAACTCAGCCGGGCGCGAGTTCCTGCCCGGGGGATCGAGCGCCGGAACGGCGACCGCGGTCGGGGCGAGTCTGGCGGTGTTGGGCCTTGCCGAGGAGACGGGCGGGTCGATCCAGAACCCGGCTTCCGCGCAAGGGCTGGTCGGCATCAAGCCGACCTTCGCGCTTGTGCCGAATGTCGGTGTGCTGCCGCTTTCGGGTCTGCGCGACGTGGTCGGGCCGATTGGCCGGTGTGTGCGGGACGCAGCGCTGGCGCTCGACGCGCTCGCGGGCTTCACAATGGCCGATCCCAAGACGGTCGCCGGGATTGGCCACAAGCCTCCGGGCGGCTACGCGGCCGGTCTCAAACCTGACGCGCTGCGCGGCAAGCGCATCGGCACATACGGACAGGGATGGCGCAACCTGCCGCTCTCGGAGGAAGCGACAACGCTCTATCGGCGCGCGCTGGGCGAGATCGAAGCGCAAGGCGCAATTCTTGTCGAGGACCCATTCGCCGGCTCCGGCTTCGCGGACTTACGGACGCCGACCGTGCAGGGCGAGGAATATGACGCCCGCGGCCTCGAGTCACTGCCTTACGATCTCGGCAAATATCTCGAGCGGCTCGGACCTGACGCCGCCATCAAGACCTTCGCGGAATTTGCGGCCGCGACCAAGGCCGAGGATCCGTTCGCGCCGACGGGGGTCCTCCCCTACATGTCGCGTCTCGCGGAGTTCAATGCCTGCCTTGCAGACCCGACGAAGCCGCCCGACATGTCGGCCTTCATCGCGCTCAGAGAAAGGCACCTCTCGATCTTCAACGAGGTCTTTGCGCGCCGCCGGCTGGACGCAGCGATCTTCCCGCAGATGCGCGAGCAGCTAGCTGCGCGTGAGGCCAAGGACATCATCCACGAGACGACGGTCAGCGAGATCAACATCGCGGGGCTCCCGGGCGTTACTGTGCCAGCAGGGGCCTACGCCTCGGGCTCGCCGTTCAATCTGATCGCGATAGGCCCGCAATGGAGCGAAGCCGAACTGCTCGGCATAGCATTTGCGTACGAACAGGCCACCCGGCATCGAAAAGCACCGACCCTCAGCCACTCATGATCCGACCCTAGGGAGACGCCAACGTGACAGCCAAACTCTTTGCCGCCAGCGCCGTAACTTTGCTTCTCGCCACAGTCGCGCATGCCGCCGATTCAGGGCCGATCGTCATCGGCGTGCCCGTCGGATTGTCCGGCGCCAACAGCGTTGTCGCGCCTTCGGTCGTGCAGGAGGCGCAACTCGCTGTTGACGAGATCAACGCCGCCGGCGGCGTTCTCGGGCGCAAGCTTCAGCTCGAAGTGGCCGACGATGCCTCGGGCGCGGCCGGCGCCCAGAAGGCCTTCGATTCTCTGATCTACCAGAAGAAGGTCGACGCGCTGATCTCGATGGAGACGAGCGCGGCGCGCAACGCCGGCCTGCCCGCGGTCGGCAAGGGGCACGTCCCCTATATCTACACGTCATTCTACGAAGGCCATTCCTGCAACAAATACATGTATGTCGATGCGTGGGTGCCTGAACAACAAGTGCCCCCGATCATCGACAATTTCGTCAAGGACAAAGGCGCCAAGACCTACTTCCTCATTGGCAGCGACTACGCGTTCGGCCGTGGCATGCTCGGATTCACGCGCAAGTACATCGAGAAGGTTGGGGGCAAGGTCGTCGGCGAGGAATACCTGCCCATGGACGGCGCGGACTGGACGCCTATCCTATCCAAGCTCAAGGACGCAAAACCTGACGCGATCATCACCTCGACCGCCGGCGGCGCGCCGAATGTTACGCTAACCAAACAGATGCGCGCCGCGGGCATCAACCTTCCTTACGCCAATCTCGCTGTCGACGAAGGTACGGCCAAGAGCATGGGCTCGGACGCGACCGGCATCTATCTGTCGGCTTCCTATGTGACCGGCATCGACTCGCCTGAGAACAAGAAGTTCCTCGACGCCGCGAGCAAAAAATTCGGCGCCGACCTCAAGACGCCGAACGACCTTTCGGTGCCCGAATATGAAGCGGTCTATCTCTACAAGCTCGCAGTAGAGAAGGCGGGTTCGACCGATCCGGCGAAGGTGATCGAATCGCTGCCGACCGTCTCCTTCACCGGGCCGCGCGGAGAGATCAAGATGGACAAGGAACACCACGCGCCACTCACCATGTACCTCGGCCAGGTGCAGAGCGACGGCACGGTCAAGGTCGCCGCGACCTTTAAGGATGTCGATCCGGGAGATCAGTGCCCGAACTTGAAGTAAGGGTGACGGGAAGCGACTTCGGCCGCTTCCCCCACGACTAGCCTTCATGCTACTTCTGCTCGACATCCTGACCACCGCCGCGATCCTGTTCGTGGTGTCAGTCGGCCTGTTGGCCATATTCGGCGTGCTCAAGATCATCAATTTCGCGCACGGCGCGTGGCTGACGATCGGGGCCTATTGCGCCGTTGTCGCCGTGAAGATGGGGCTCAATCCGTGGGCGGGCCTGCCGATCGCCTTTGTCGTGGGGGCTCTGCTGGGCGGGATTGCCGAGCTCCTCATCATCCGACCTCTCTACCGCCGTCCGCTTGACGCGATCCTTGCAACCTGGGGGCTCGGGATCGTGATCGGCCAACTCATCACGTTGGAGTTTGGCCGCGACGTTCAGCTCATCCCGAACCTCATGTCCGGCACGATAAGGGTGCTGTCCGTCGACTATTCGGTCTACCGCCTGTTCGTGCTGCTCGCCGCACTCGTTATCGGCGCTCTGTTTGCCCTCACGATCGAAGGGACGCGGCTCGGCCTCGCCGCCCGCGCGGTGATCATGAATGAGACGTTAGCACGCTCGCTCGGCATCGACACCGACCGAGTCCGGCTCGTGATTTTCATGATTGGCGCCGGCCTTGCGGCCCTCGCCGGCGTCCTGTTGACGCCTTTGACGAGCGTCGATCCAAATATGGGCGTCGCTTGGCTGATCGGCGCCTTCATGTTGGTGATGGTCGCGGATACTTCCTATCTCGCTTTGGCGGCCGCCTGTATCGTCTTCGGCGGAGTGCAAGTGCTCGTCAGCACCTTTGTTAGTCCCGTACTAGGCGGCATCTCGATCGCGGTATTGGCCGCGCTCGTGCTCAGGATCAATTCGCGGGGTTTCTCGCGTGCCTGAGGACGCGGCCCTCCTCGACGACCGTCCCGGGTGGGGGATTGCATCCGAGTGGCGGGCGCCGGCCGCAGCGGCCGCCGGAGCGGCGCTCATCGTCTGGATAGCTCCGCTCGTGCTCGGCGCCTTTGCCGCTAACGTTCTCACCCGATCGATGCTCTACGCAACCCTCGCGGTGACGGTCGATCTGCTGTGGGGTTTCACTGGCATTCTTACGTTCGGCCAGGCGGCGTTCTTCGGCGTCGGCGCCTACGCGACCGCGATGACGATGACCAGCATCGGCTCAACTCCGGCCTGGATGGCGGCGGCGCTTGCGCTCGCCATCGTCGTGCCGATGGTGCTCGGGCTCGTCGTCGGTTGGCTGTCCTTTTACCCCGGTTCGACACCGCTCTACGCGTCGGTGATCTCGCTCGTGTTCCCAATCGTTGTCACTCAGCTCGTCTATTCCGGCGGCCTGCTGACCGGATCGAGCAGCGGGCTCGTCGGTTACGACACTTTGCCGCTCGAGCTTGAGGGCTTCTTCCGCTTGAGCGGCATCGTCATGATCGCAGTGACACTGGCAGCTTGGGTCTTCGTTCGCTCGGACGCGGGCAAGCTCCTCGTCGCCGTGCGTGACAACGACGTCCGTTGCGCCTATCTCGGAATTAGCACGAAGCGCATCCAAATCATCTTGATGGTCGCGCTCGCGGGCGTAGCCGGGTTCACTGGCTTTATTTTCGCCCACGCGTCTGGCGTCGTGGCGCCCGAGAACACCGGCTTTCTGTTCGGCACACAACTCGTAATCTGGGTGGCGCTTGGAGGTCGGGGATCGTTGATTGGATCGGTGTGCGCGGCCGTCGCGATTGATTATCTCAGCGCAAGCCTGTCCGGGGACTTGCCTTTCCTCTGGCAGCTGGTGCTTGGGGCGGCTTTCGTCATCATCATCATCTTCCTGCCAGATGGCATAGCAGGCCTCGCCCGCACGGCCTCGCTCGCGATCTCCGGATCTTTAAGACAAACCCGCGTTTCCCGCGTCACGGTCGCCGTCCCGCGTACTGCCGCTGACAGGCGAGCCACGCTTCTGAAGGTATCCGGCCTCGCGCGATCGTTTGGCAGTCTCTCCGTGCTCGAGAACATCAATCTTGAGATCCGGCCCGGCGAGCTCGTGAGCATTGTCGGTCCGAACGGGGCGGGTAAGACGACCCTAATCCGTTGTCTCAGCGACGGCTCCGAACCTTTCAAGGGCGTGGTCGAGATCGCGGGACAGTCGATCAGGGGCCTAACGCCCGACAGCGTTGTCGCGCTGGGCGTCGGCCGCAAATTTCAAGTTGCAAGCATCTTCGAGAGCCTGACCGTCGCCGAGTGCCTGAGACTTGCCCGCACGACCTCCGAAACGCCGAGCGGGATTGGCTCGGCGCCTATCCTATCGCTGCCGGTGGCGAGCGTGGAGATCCTCCGGCTCACCGGCCTCATTGATCTGACCGGCTCGCCTGCTGGCCTTCTGTCGCACGGTATGAAGCAGGCGCTTGAACTCGCCATGGTCCTCGCGCTCGAACCGCGGCTCATCCTGCTTGACGAACCGACCGCGGGCCTCACCAACACGGAGCGCGCGACCATCGGCGCGGTCCTGCGGCATCTCACAGAAGAGGCTGGCTACGCAATCATCCTGGTCGAACATGATCTCGATTTCGTGCGCGAAATCTCATCCCGCATCGTGGTGTTGCATCAGGGTCGGCTCGTGCTCGACGGCGCGGTGGACGACGTCGTCAACTCGGAGATGGTGAGAACCATATATTCCGGCGGCGGTCATGTCTGAGGGGCCAACCGCCTCGCTGCTAAGCCTGCACGAGATCTCGAGCGGCTATGGCGCGGTTTCCATAGTGAAGTCCGTGACCCTGTCTGTTCAGCCTGGTGAGATCGTCGCCGTGCTCGGCAAGAACGGCATGGGCAAGTCGACGTTGCTCAAGACGATCCTTGGACTCATCCCCCTTCGCAGCGGCGCCATTCAACTTGGAGGCGTGGATCAGGCCTATCTGACGCCTGCCCGAATGATAGCCTGGGGTTTGAGCTATGTGCCGCAGGAGCAAACGCTTTTCCAGGACCTCACAATCCGCGACAATCTTCGGCTCGCCGTGCGCAGCGACGGCGAGCTCGGCGCCGCGCTCGATCACGCCTTCAGCTATTTTCCGTTTTTCAAGGATAGGCTCAGACAAAAGGCTGGTACGCTGTCGGGCGGCGAACAAAAAATGTTGATTCTCGCGCGCGCTCTCATGCTCCGGCCGCGCCTGCTGCTCATTGATGAGATCTCAGAAGGCTTGCAGCCGTCTGTTGTCAATCGCATCGTCGGCGTTCTGCGCGATGAACGATCGAGGGACGGAACCGCGATGCTCGTAGTCGAGCAGAATCTTGATTTTGCGCTCCGCGCCGCCGATCGGTGGGCGGTGCTCAAAATGGGTGAGATCGACGACGAAGGTCCGTGTGGATTGGAAGCGCACGAGCGTGTGCTCGAACATTTGAGCCTCTAGCGCCATCCGCCCGAATATGGCGGTGGTTCATTTACAAAAACGCCGGGCCTTGACCATAACGGCCTGAAACTTGCGTGGTGCCGCTGGTCAGCGTTATTCCTTTTCCGCTGACTACGAAGTCCGTTGCTTGGGCCTTTGTCGGCGCTGAACTTCGACTCGAATCGCGACTCCTCTAAACTGTAGGAAAGCGAAGTGGTCTCGATCACGGACATCGAAAGCGCCGAACGCCTCGTAGGAATCGCCTATACCGCGGCCGAACGCGACCAGATGGTTGACAACCTCGAAGGCCAGATCGCTTCGGCGATCGCTCGCCGGAAGATCCGCCTCGACAATTCGGTACCGACGGCGACCCGCTTCGATCCGCGACTGCCGACCTTCCGGATGCCGGCGCCGGGTTCGCCGCGATTTTCGCGGATTCCCGACCGATCATTGCCCGTGGATGAAGCGGACATCGCCTTCGCGTCAATTGGAGAGCTCGCGGCCTGGATTGGCGTGGGCGCGTTGACGAGCAGGTGGCTGACCGAGATTTACCTCACCCGGATCGACTCGTTGGGACCAAGGCTCGAATGTTTCGCCACGGTCACGGCGAAGTGGGCGCTCGCGGAGGCCGACGCTGCCGACGCGTTGCTGCACGTCGGCGTCAACCTCGGCCCACTCCACGGCCTTCCCTATGGATTGAAGGACCTGTTCGACACCAAGGGTGTCAGGCGCCATTTTGGACGGGTCTGCTTGACTCTTGGTGCAAGTCCTTTCCTACAACGGCATCATGCGAGCGCGGAGCAGATCGACGCCAGCGCGGCCATACATGGCACGCTTGAGGGTCTTGAGTTTGTTGATCTGCCCTTCGGTCTGCCCGTTGCTC
>DASXES010000048.1:0-65342 GCA_036489975.1 Roseiarcus sp. | reverse complement strand
ATGGTACAGATTACTACATATCTAATATCTTTAACACCACGATCAGTGTCTATGACGGTTCCGGTGATTTTGTTCGGGACTTTACGCTTCAGACGGGTGGCTACCCGACTCTAGGCTGTGTGGACGAAATTTCGACAGCTGATGTTTTTGGGATTCCTCTTCTGAATCAAGCATGATTCATAGGTCTCGGATTCGAATCGGAGGCCGGGGTCAATGTCGACTAGGATGGATGAGGACGACTGGGGGCACACGCTTGCGGTGTTCCGGGCCTGCCTGCCGCGGCGGGGACGGAAAGCCGATGACGATCGCCGCTTCCTCGAGGCGCTTCATTTCTTCACTGTCGAGAACGTTCGCTGGCGTGCGTTGCCGGATCGCTTCGGTCATTGGAACAGCGTGTGGAAACGCTTCGATCGCTTGAGCAAGGCTGGCGTCTTCGAGGCCTTCTTCGACACGCTCGCGTCGATGAGTTCCACGGCGCATCTCATTCAGATGTTCGACTCGACCATCGTGCGCGCGCATGTGTCGGCGGCGGCCGGAGCAAAAGGGGGCAAGAAGGCCAAGCCCTTGGGCGCTCGCGTGGCGGCTTCACCACGAAAATCCACGCAAAATCGGACGCCTCCGGCGATATCATCGCCTTCGACCTGACGGGCGGCGAAGCCTTCGACGGGCGTCACTTCGAAACCCTGCTCGACATCGGGCCCGACATTCAGCCCCGCGCCGTCATCTGCGACAAAGGCTATGCCAGCAAGGCCAACCGGGACGTGGCGAGAGCGCGCGGCATCGCTCCCGTCATCCCGCACAAAGCCAATGAAAAGAACAAGCCGTCTTTCTTCGCACGAACCCTCTACAAGGCCCGCGCCCGCATCGAGCAGGCCCTCGGCAGGCTCAAGCGCTTCAAGCGGGTCGCGCTACGGTGCGAAAAGACCGCCCGAAACTTCAGATCATTCGTCTCCTCGCCGCAGCCCTATGCCTGATCAAATTCGTCCACACGGACTAACAACTTTCGATATTGACCCTCGTCAAGTGAGAGCCAACAGAACAACCGGTAGCGCGATGCAATCAGGGGCGTCCACCCCATCAAGCTCGGCAGCCAAAAAAGAGCAGCGCCAAAGCGCTGCTGCGCAAGGCCGACGCCCGGACAATCGAACAGACTTGGCGAACCATCAGCATCCTGCTCGATTATTTTACGCGGGCAAAATAGGCAAACCACTTGAACGACCGCGAGCTATGCTTCAACTTAACAAATCGCTCTTTAGCCGCTAACGCCAGCGCCGCGCCGCATCCCAAACGGATGGACCGGCAAGCCTGGAGACTCGAGCCCGCCAGTCGGAAGGTTGAACTTGCCAGCAAGCGGGTTCCCGCTCACACCGGAGTTGTCATAGAGTTCGGTTCCGGTGAGATTGTTGTCGGCGTCATTGGTCTGAGTGACGCCGATTCCTTCGGGCGTGAATACTCCAGTGCTCCAGCCTAGCGGAGGGGTCGAGATCGCGGCGCCAGAACCGCCTGTCGGGCCAGACGTCACGGTCTCCGACGCCAGGCTTCCCGTGATATTGCTGTTCGTCGTGTCGATGACATAGGTTCCGTTTAGGCCATTGAACGGGCCGGTCTTGACCACCGCATAGCCGGTGAAGCTCGCCCCGGTCAGGATCTCGCCCGGCACGATGGTTCCAGGGCCTGTCCCGCTGGTGATCCCTGTCACCGCCAGGTTGGCCGTATGCAGCGATCCGTTGTAGCCGCTGATCACGCCGGTAAACGTGAAGCTGATAGGGAAGCTGCATGTCGAGTAGAGACTTGAGCCAACGACGGTCAGGTAGGTGTCGACGATCGACCCGCCAGAAAGGTTGAAACCCATAGCCGGAGCCTGCGGCGTCGTCCCGGCCGTCGTATTGAGCGCGCAAACGGCGCCGGTCACGAAGTCCGTCACACCCGACGGCGTCGTATAGCCTGATCCAGCGGTGAACGGGAAAGACTGCCCCCCAGGATAACCGACCATGCCGGTCATGAAGCTGAAGGCATTGTTCGGATCGCCATATTGCGCGAAGGTCGATCCAGACGCCCATTGCCCTATGCTGGAAAATACGCCGTGCAAATAGGTCGGTCCCTTGACGCACTGGACGATGGTCGCGCCCACGATATTGCAGGTGAACGCCTCGTTCTGGACGATCAAGCCGGCCGGCCCGTTGGCCACATAGACGCCGGGGTCCATGCCGAAATCATAAGCCGAGCCGAGAGCGTTCGTTTGCGTGTCCATGATCTGCTGCGAACCGATACGGAAACCTCGGGCAAGCGAGCCGACACCTGACGGAACGCATGTCCCGTTCGGGAAGACGTAAGGTCCGGCTGTCGGCAGATTGGTATTGGTTCCTTCGAGATTATTCACGCCGCAAGTAACCAGCGCCGCCGTCTTCCCGTAGGTTCCCGTCGTGTTGATGTCGAGCTTGAAGTCTATGCAGTTCGAGCCGACGCCGGATGTCCCGGAGCAGCCGCCGGTCAGCGTTCCTGATCCGCCACCGCCGATTGCGCCGCTCGCGGTGACGGTCAAGGTCTGACCGATCTGCCCTGCTCCGGTTGCAGAAGACTGCGTAGGAGGAAGGCTAACAGAGAGAGCCACTAGGCCAGGGTTACAGCCGGAACAACCAAGAGACATACCAGGGACGAATGGACGTGCTCCAGCACTCAAGCCTCCTGAGATCGTGAACGTCGAGCCGCTCCATGTCGCTGCGTGCGACGCTGCATAGGTGTTGCCGATATCAAAGCACGGCGAGACACCCTGAGACACCGCCGCCGCATCGCAACCTGTGAACGAAGTCCGGTCGAGCGTAGGGTCGGAACCGTGCTCTGGATGTCCGGATAGAGCCGCGCCGATCTCGACGCCAGCCCTGTGGCCATAGCGCAGGCCGCCATTCATGCCACCACCAGTCTCGACGGCATAGCCTCCGCCATAGCCGTTCTGCATCGAGAGATCGACGTAAGGCCCGACATAGGCCCCGGTCCCCGGCGGATACCACATGGCATTGTGGAGTGCGATCGTTCCGGCGGTGTGCGCCGCGGCGAACGAGTTCTGGTCCGAGGTCACGTTGTAAGTCGATCCGCTCGCACCCCAGGCGCCGCTGGCGAGCGAGACAAGTTCCGTCCCAGGAGGGAGCACGCAAGCCGCACTATAAGGATTGCACTCGATGACCTCGCCTTCCCACATCGGGCCCGTCGCAGGGGCGGTCAACGTCATCACAGATGTCCACGGCCCAGACCCGCTCGCGCTCCCGATCGTCGCGGAGAAAACCGAGTTCCGTCCGGCATCCTCGTCGTATTCTTCGCATTCCAGATTGGCGGCGAAGGAGAAGTAGCCCAACACCGCCTGGGTTCCCATGCCGCGCCACTGGCCGGTAGTGAGTTCGGGTTGACCCGTCATGCCGCCGTGAAGCGCCGCCATCCTCGTGGAGAAAAAATAGTTCAACTGACGCGCTGCGCTGAGCATACCGTCGGGCCAGCCGCCACCGCATTGTTGGCCGTTGAGATAGGCATTGATCCCGCCGGTCTTCGCCGCCACTGAGGCGAGCGCGCCGCTCGTCGGTGATGTGTTGCCAACCCAGTCGATCTGCTCATCGCCATTCGAACTGTTCGTGGACATAAGATTGGTCCACTTGGCGGTAATCGTGGCGTTGCTCGCGGGCGGACTCGCAAAGGAGACCGAAAAGCCGCCAGTGACGTAATTCACCCACGCGCTCGAGACACCTGCCCCGACGCAATTGCCGACCTGGACGTTATAGGCGAAGGTGCCGCTGTCCTGACAGACGACCGTCCCATTGACGAGCACCTGAAAGGTTCCAATCTGGATCAGAGGCTCGCCGCCGATCGACGTCGGCCCCGCAAAATAAATCGGGATTGATGCGGGTTCTATCTGAAGCGTTGGCCATGGCGCCCCACCAGACGGCGCGACCAAGAAAGACGTCGTGCTCGTGTCGCCATCAAGCGCGCCGCTGCTCAGTTGCCATGTGGAGGTTGCCTGACCATTGCCCATGAGGCTGCAGTTCGTCAGGCATGCGGTGAGGGTGGCGCTGTTCGTCCCGTCCGATGCAATCAGGAGCGGAGCCATGACGCCGTTCTGGACGCCACTGACGGTCAGCACTCCGCTAGACACCGTCCCGGTGATCGTCGCGCCAAAGCCCCAGGCGCCGTTGAAGCCGAGGTTGTTGTGCCTGATCGTCAGCGTGGTCGACGCCACCGTCTGGCTAGGCGAGACGCTGTACGTTCCCGCGCTCCCGGGCGTCGTGCCGCTGGTATTGGTGATGACGGTTCCGGCCGCGCACGATCCGCAACTCACCCCATTGCCGATGTTGATGTAATAGTAAGACCCTGGCCCCGGCGCAGGGATCGTCATCGTGTTGCCGCTGATGCTCCCCGTCACCGTTGACGATAGACCCGCCACGCTGCCGCCGAAACCGGCGCCCGACGAGACGGTTGACGTCGAGCCGTCGCCGATGCCGATGGTCTGCGTCTGGGTGACGTTGCTATAAAACCAGTTCTGACCGCCACTGCCATTCTTATACATATTGAGGAGGCCAACAGGCGCTCCGCCCATAAGAGAACTCGCGTTTGCCGATTGCCACGCCGCGCCGTCATTCAGCGATGCAGAAGCGCTTGGGGCGACTCCGTATCGGTCGACCGACAGTTGAGCCGGATGGGCTGGCGCCCAGTTGTTGAGATACGAAGGTCCAGGGATATAGGCAGCGGAAACGTTGTTCGGCGCAGGAGAGCCGGCGGCTTGCCACCCAACCATTGTCGAGAAACCCTGCCAATAGGTCTGGCTGTAGGTGAATCCGGTCCCGATGAGCTGGTCGACGGCGTTGCCTTCGCCAAATCCGGCGACGTTGACGCCAACGAAGACGGCGTTCGGCAGCGTGGCGTAAGCAGTTCCGTTCGCAGCGCGCAAGGAAACCCAGTAGGGGCCGCCGGCCGGGATACTGACGACGCTGCCGGACCATGCACCACCAGAGATCGTCTCGCTTGATATGTTGGTCCACGCGCATGGTGCGCAGCCGCTAAGCGGCGCGCCACCCGGTGTCGCCGAGACCTGAGCCTGAATGTGGGAAGGCGTCCCTCCGAGGAGGCCTGTGTTATACTTGCCGTTGAAGGGCATGACGCCAGTCATGGCGCTCCAGTTCGTGACCGGATAGGTCGAGCCGGACCCCGGACTCTGGACTGTGAGCGCGGCGCCAGGAGCGATGGCGCCTCCCTCGGTGACGCCCGATAGGGTCATCGTCTCAGAACTGACCGACAGGCTGCCCGGATTGTCGATCACATAGGTGCCGCACATCGGAAAGCCGGTCGTCGCGCAAGGGGTCAGCGTCCCGTAGCTCTTGACCAAGACCGGAGTCGTGATGCCGGCGCCCATGACATATGTGCCTGGAACGATCGCAACATTCGTCGCGTACATCGTTTCCGAAGAGATCGCGGGGTAATAGTTGAACGATGCAGTCCCTCCGTTGACGGTCCATGGCGATGACGCCCCGGCCGTGATGCAAAGCGGGTATTGCGGGCTGATATGGACCCCGCCATCCCAGATGCACTGGCCGGTCGCGATCGTGCCTGTCGGCGAACTGGTCGTGAGGTTGCCGCTCGTCTGCGCGCCGTTATATGCGCCCGTGAAGGTTGATGTCGATGGGCCGACCGCCGCGGTTACAGTCAGCGTCGAGCCCGCGATCGATGCGGTGACCTGCTGCGAAGCCAGCGGCGCTGCGGGCTGATAATTTCCTGCGGACATGGCTTCACTTGATAGCGTGAAGCTGCCGCTCAGAACGTAAGAGCTTCCGGATCCGCTTGCGATGGTCGGGCACACGCTGTTCGCACAAAGGCCAGGCCCGGAAATCACGGTTCCTGCCGCGAGCGCAGATGTTGATCCGGTCTGCGTCGAATCAATCGTGAGCGCCGTGCCAGCCGCGTGGGCCTTAAATTCTGCGACACTGTGATCAGCCCAGATGCCGCCGTCGTTGAACTTGTAGAGTGACCGCCAAGCGCCGCCGTTGGCCGAAGCGAAAGACTGAAAGTCGGTCGTCTTGGTGCAAAGACTCGTGAAGGCCGAACTTGACGGATGTCCGGTCGCATCCATCGGGAATGGCGCGCCCTGGTACATACCCATATTCGCGATATTTCCGCCCCAACCTTGCGCATTGTTTCCGGTGAGGGCAGTGGTGGACGCCGACGATGACCCGATCACGGTCATCAGATCGCCGATGGCGGCCTGCGTTTTGGCTGTGACCGAACCGCCACCCGCAGCCGAGCCGCTGGGCGCGGCGGTGTAGTAGTAAGTCTCCGCTGCATAGATGCTGACCGGTGAGCCTGATGTCCCGATGAACCCGTTAGCCGTTATGGTGGCCGATGTGATCGCGGTCGCGCCATTGGCTGGGCTGACTGTGTACGTGCTCCCTGTTCCTCCAGCGCCGCTCAGCATCGCGGTAATCGTCCCGGTGTAAGCAGGCGATGCGAGGGTGATCGTCTGCCCTACGACCGGGGGCGTACCAGGTGAGTTATTAAGTGTCAGCGTCGTGCTGCTTGCTGGGATCGACCCGGCGAAAGTGTATGTCGCAGGAGTCGATGTAAGCCCATAGGTGCCGACGCCACCCACGCCGGTAGACCCGAATGTCCCGAAGGGGCTAATAACCCCCTGCGCCCCAACCACCGCCATGCCTGGCATGATGACGCCAACCATCGCACCGGCAGAGCCCGTCGAGGCCCCGGTCAGGGATGACGCCTGCGGCAGGCCGATTGGTCCACTGAGCGGGTTGCCAACGATCGTGGTTCCTGACGTTCCAGCGACCGCGACGTAGGTCAGATTGAAGCTTCCGCCTCCCGAGGTCGAGGCGCCGGAAACGGTGAACTCGGACCCAACAATGAAGCCGGGATTCTGGCTCATCGCGAAAGTCGCGTAGCCGGTTGTCGCGTTGAAGCTGACGCTTGAGACGGCGTAGCTGTTCATCGCCGTCACGGTCAGTGCTGGAGACATCGGGGCTTGCGTCCCAAAGGTCGTGTAGCCGGTGAAATTGACCGCACCCTGATTGAGCCATGGGCTCACGGCCGGGGAGCCGGGCAGATCGGTTCCAGTGATGTCGGTATATTTGGCGAACTGCGCGCCGGGGAACGCTGAATCAGCACCGAACTCGCCGAACATGCCGCAAACGCGCTGGCCCGGCTCGAACGTAATGCCGGTGCCAGTCTGCAGGTTATAGGGCGCCGTCACTGACGGTGCAGTGACCGTAATCGCGCCACCAGAACCGGCCCCGACATTGCCCTCCGCCGTCACGGTTCCGGGGCATGTGCCGGTCCCATTGCTGTATGACCCGACAAGCGTCATCCCGCTTGTTCCTGGGAGAGCGGCGTAAGCTTCGTTGTAGCTGGATGGCGTGAAACCCGCGAGCGTGAAGCTCTGTCCTGGATAGACGCCATGGGCGACGGCCACATTGACCGTTACAGTAAATTGGGTGCTCGTCGGAGTGTTCGAGGCACATGTGGTTGCTGTCTGCGCGGGCGACGCCGCTGTTCCGGTCGCCTGATTCGCGCCAATGCCGGGAATGGAGGCAAAACCCACTTGCGGCGCCAGGCCGCTCGCGTTCTCGCCACAAAGAAAACCCGGGTCTATCGTATAGATAGCGGCTCCGGGTCCGTTCGGAATCACGGCTCCACGCGGCTCTCGCGCGCCCGCACCATTTGCGGTCGGGCAACCATCTGTCGCAGTCCACGTATAAATTCCGCCGTTATAATTAGATCCGTGAGAAGGGAACGACGCGGCGCCACTGGAGAGTTGGCCGCCCACAGTCGGCAACCACCATGGAGCACCAACCGACGCCTGAAGTAGCATCGTCGACGGGCCGCCGCTGACGCCAGTCGTTTTTGCGAGCGTATTGATCGAGCTGCTGTTTTGCCCGAATAGCCAACTGCCGCCCATCGTTAGCTCATGATAAAGTGCAAACGACTTGGCCGGGGTTGACGGCAGTTCCATCGACCCGACGGCCCCACCGTTGGGCCTCATGCCCTGGTTGATATAGCCGTAAGCGTTCGACTGTGAGAAGGCGAGACTAGGCTGCGGCGTAATCGCGGGCGGAGTGAGTATGACGACGACCGCCAGAATGCCGCCCACGCCAATCGTCGTCAGTCCCGCCCCCGCCCAGGCCGGCATCCGCCAGATCGGCCCGAGGAGGGCCACAGTGAGGAAAGCAAGGAAGCGCTTCATTGTGGCCTTGAGCTGAGAAGGGGGAATTCGGGATCGGATGTGGTGGAGCATCTGCGGCGGCCAGCCCCGGCCAGCACTCAGAATTGCGTATAGCTTACGCTGCCGCTCATCTGCACAGCGGCCGACGTCAAAGCGCACAGCGCGTTGCCGGCTGGCACGACAAGTACCGGTCCCAGGCCGTTGCCTTTGGCGATGCCAAATTGCGCAGCCAGGCCATAGGCGCCGGTCAGCGGTGTCGTGCCAGTGCCGCAGCTCGAGCCGGTCCCATAGTCGAGCGTGATACTCCCGGTCCCGGCTGCGATCACGTCCCAGGCGGTGACATAGATCGCTTTGCCGGCGATAGCCGCGACGAGCTGCGTCGTAGTTGCGGTTGAGATATTAATTGGGACTGAAACGCCGGCTTGGATGATCGTAGTCAGGCTTCCGCCGGTGTTGGCCCCGATGGTCGGCATCGGAACGCCGCCCGTGACTCCCTGCACGGCCTGCGCGTTTGTTGCGCTCGCGCCGGCCGGGGTCACTTCCTGGTTTGAGGCAGTGGCGGCGCCGGCTGGCAGCGCAGACGAGAGAACGTCTGCGTTGACGCCGAGGACGTTGAGACCTGTCGGCGCCGAGCCCCACGATGATCCTGACGCCCCGACCATGTTGCCGCCGATGACCAGCATGCCGTTATAGGTCGCGGCGCCGGGAGCGCTCGAGCCGGTCGGTCCGACTGAGGCGTTTGAGCCCGAACCTCCGCCTCCGCCACCGCCGCCCGCGCCGGTCGGTAGTCCCGAACCACCGGAAAGCGTAAGTGTTGTCGCGCCTGCGCTCTCGATGGCGGCCAGAAAAGTGTTGGGGCCAACAGTGAAGGCCATCCATCCGCCGGCGGGCACCACGTCATTGGATGTGGTCGCCGTGACGCTGGAGCCGCCAAGCGTCACATAGGCCACGTTCGAGCCCGTATTGTAGACGACGACAACTGTCCCACTCGGAAGGGCGACCCGGCTCGAGGACACTCCAACGGAGAGCGTCGCGTAGGCCGGAGTCGGCTGAAAGCCGCTCAGCGAAGCCGAAAATGAACCGGAAATTTTGCCTGGATTCGCTGATGTGAACAATGGCCCGACTCCAGGCTGGATGGGCACAATGCCGCGGACATAGGTGCCTCCCGAATCCTGATAGGTTTGCGCCTGGACAGGCAATGCGAGGCCGATCGCCCACAATGCGGCGAGGAGTGTACGAGTCATGAGAAACCTCGATCGAGAGGAAGATCAGGCAGCGGAGGGAATGGCCAGCAGATAGGAAATCGAGAGTCGCACTTGACCTGCCGAGAAGCTCCCGCCCTGCGCGGTGATGATGAGCGTCGTCGCGGGATAAAAAGCCGTCGGGCCGATGAGTCCGTAGTTGGTCGACCCAGCCGTGATCGATAGCGACGAACCAAACTGCGACAGGTTGCCGGAAACGCCGACCTCGTAGGAGGTCGCGCCGCTAATCGGCGCCACCACCCGCGCGCCGACGGAAAGCACGATGCAATTGGGCGGGATTTGGACTGAGGCGTTGGTCGATGAGCCGGAGAGCGTGACCAGTGTCTCAAGCACGCCGATTTGGATGTTGGCGCCATGCGCTGCGGCGGCGATATTCGCGAGCCTCGGCATGAAACCCTGATCGACTATCGTCCACTCGCCGGCCTGGTTGCTCTCAAGACCGATAAAGCCGTAAGGGACGTTGACGACGGCCGAGGGCGCGCCGTCGATCATGTCCGCGCCGTTCGGGGTGATGGTCAGCGTCTTCACGGTCGAGCAGTTGCCGGTCTCGTCGACGACGACCAAGCGCGTGCCGGTCGGATAGGCGGACGAAGCAAGTAGGCTGACGATTCGCGCGGCGCTGAGCGCAGTGTAGGCGATCATGCGGTCAGTGGCGAGGACACTGTAGGCCGCGTCACTGACTGCCGTGCGCGTATTCGTAATGACCTCGGATAGCTTCGCGGCGGGCCAGCCCCCGGCGGTCGAGCCGTCATTGACGACCAAGCGGTTGTTGGTCGCGTCGATCACCGTCTCGCCCTGGGCGCCAGTGAAGGCGGCGACCTGGCTCGAGGTGCCGCGGCGGAGTTGAAGCTGCTCGCTCAAGGGATCCTCTTAGGGTGTGGTTCCAAGGTCGATGATGTCCTCGACCGAATCATTGACCGAGCCGAAATCGTCGATCACCGAGGCAAAACCGGTGACGAGGCTCAGATCGACTGGCGTTCCTGTCAGCAATTGCGCTGCAATTGGGTGCTGCGAGACGGTTGCCAAAACTCCAAGGTCTATCACGTCGGCTAGGCTGCCGGTCACGGCGCCAAAGTCGTCAGCGACCGTGACCGTACCTTCGATCGGGCCGAGATCGAGTGGAAAGCCGGTCAAGAGCTGCACCGCAACGGGATTCGCTGGCGGCGTTGGAGGTGCGTTGGCTGGCTGCGACGTGACGACGGTCGAGGGCACGGTCGGCGTGAAAGAATAAGCGGTGACGCTCGACAGATCCTCGGCTCCGCCGCCGAACACGTTAAGGCTCTGAAATTTGAAATAGAGCGTGCGGCCAACGAAGTTGGCCGGCAGGTCATACCGAACGGCCGAACCGTCGATGCGGAAGAATTGCGCGCCGGAAGAATGCGCTACGCCGACCGACCCGCTCAGCGCCCGCGCAAGCCCTGTCAAATCGTACGAATTACCGGCGGTCAGCGCCGCGACCTCGTAGGCCATGAGCTCGTTGTCGATGAGCGACAGCGTTGCGCCCGCCTGCGCGCCGGATTGGCTTGTGCCGGAGAGAGAACCGTTGCTCTCGCCGAGATTGACCGAGAGCGTGTCGACCCCGTCCCATCCCGCGGCCGCTGGCAGGTCAGCCGTCAAGACGCCCTGGCGTATCGGCGCCGTGAGCACAGCAATCTGCGAATAGCTGACGTTGTCGACGGAAATATAAACGTTCGCGCCGCCCCATTGCGTGCCGCTATTGCCGTTGATGCCCGACGCGCCGATCCACACCTGCGCCACGCCGCCAGTCAAACCGGGCGGCGGCTCGAAAATTAGCGGGGCATTGATCGGGACCGCCGGCACGCCCCAATTCGGCTGAAAACCGTTGGCCGCCGCGCTCGGATTGAGCGCCGGGTTGGAGACGCCGGAAACGAGCTCCTCGCAGGTAAAGGAAAGGATCCCCTTATCGTCCTCCTCGACCTCGATGACGCGGACCGGATAGTCCGACAAACCGAGATTCGAGTCGGTGAGCGTGACGATGTCCATGGGATCGAGCAAACAATATTCCCACGACAGCCTGAACGTGAACTTGGTCCGGACGTAAAGCTCGCGCTGCAGGATCGTCTGCGCGATCTTCGGGCCCATGACAAATTCGTCGCAAACCTCATGCGCTTGGATCGTCGAACCAACGCGCGGGCCAAAGAGTTCGATCATCGCCTGGTCGCGCGCCTCGACAGGCGCCGCCGAATATTGGTTCGAACGCGAGCTGACCTCTACGCGCTGGATGGTCGGAAGCGAAAAGATGTCAACACGCTCGACCTGGACAGGGTCCTTATGGTCGCCCTCATTGATAAAATCGGCGTCCGTCAGATTGAAGAGTGGAGTCAGGTCCGGCGTGTAATTGCTGGCGGCCTTGGTGGTGTAAGTGATGACGACCGGCTTGCCCTGGTCAGCGGGACCGAAAATGTACGTTCCCTCGGGCGCCATCCCATATTCGCCAGCAGAACTCGGGATGTTGGCGCCAATGAAAGTCAATGGCCCGTTGTTGAAGGCGTAGACCACTCCGCCGTCCGATACGAACTGCCCGGAGGGAGCGACAGTGACGAGAGCCGGCAGCGCTTCACCGGATGAGGCGGGAATCGGAACCGGGACAGAAAGCTGGGTGCTGTAGGTCGTTTCGTCTCCTGACGAAATCGCGGTATCCCCGTAAGGGATAAACTTCAGCAGGCCCCCACTCCATACGGCTGCCGTCGAAAAGATCTGCAGCCAGCGGGTGAGGATGCTCGAGGCCTGCTCCTGGCTGGAGAGAACCGGCGAAAAGGCGTAGCCCATGGCCCTGCAATAGGCTTGGAAGGAATCCGGATTGGTGAACAGCGATCCGCCATCGATGCTGGCCGGATCGAAACCAGCGCCATATTGGGCGTTGGTCAGGAAGTCGTTGATGACTTGTGCAGGGTCGGCGTCATCGTTGACGCCCGAGGAACCAGAGAGAGGCCCCAGAATCTCAAAGTTGTGGTTGCCGACTGAGGCCGAATCGCCAAGGTTATAGCCTGCCGCCCAGGCGATCGCTGTCCCCTGATAAGCAAGGGCGTTGTACGGATAAAGCGCAGCCAGATACGGCCAGGCGTCTTGCGGCGTTGTCCCGTTGAAGATGCCGATTCCGAGCTCGAGTGGGACATAGACCCCAAGGTCTTTCCAGACGAATCCTGTGCCGTTGATTGGTCCCTCGCACAGCGCCATGATGAGGTCGGCAGCGTAGCTGTAGCTGTTTCCAGCGGCGCCGCCGCCGAGCGCGCCGCCCTTCCCGCCGATTCCCTTTCCGCTGCTCCCGGGAACAGCCCGAAAATTGGCGAACCAGATGACGTTCGGAGCGACCTTGTTGCGCCCCCATACGATTGGAATCGGTAGCGTCGAGGTCGCTGTTTGAATTTGAAGGGACGTATAATCCGGTTTCGCGTTAGCGTTGCGGCGTAGGAAGCCCATTGGTCAGCCCCAGTAGCTGGCGAATTTCGCACTCTTGAGCCGCGAGGCCAGCTCCGGATTTGCGTGGACGATGTCCTCAACGACGCGTCCGGAATTAGCGAAGGCATGGATGATATTGAGCGGTTCGACCCGCGATGCGATACCGGCGTGTGCAAAACACCGTCCGATCCGGAAGAGAACGATGTCGCCAAGGCCCGGCGATCGAACCTCTTTTGATCTCCCGAGAAGGAAACCGAGGTAGCGTTCCTCGTTCCGATGCAGGAACCAGTCGCGCGTATAAGGTCGAGGATCGAACGGCTCAAGCAAGCCAAGGTCGCAATAGATGCGCACCAGCAACATGGCGCAATCGACGCCCTGATTCTTGACGTCGGCTGCATGATGGTAGGGCGTCCCGATCCACGACCGCGCCTCCGTGACGACGGCCGCCCGCGCCAGATCCGTCATTACTTAGCGTCCGCCCGCCTATATTCGCTGGGGGAGTAAGCCGGCGAGGCCTGCGGGTGAGCCGACGTCGCGGTGGATCCGCCGTTTGGCACGCGAGAAATCGCGACCGTCGATCGGGAGCATCGGCATTCCAATCCTCCGGCGTGCGGAACGAAAGAGTGCTTGCAACATGAAAACAGTCCACGCCAAGACATTGAACGCCCTCAATAGGCCAGCTGTGGCGGCGGCACATAAGGGAAGCCGCGAAAGTTCCCGAGGTTGTTGAATTTGCCCTGACAGGTGGCTTGCGTGTGGTCGCAGCCAAAAGCGACGGTGAAGGCGTCTCCCGGCGAGGGTGCGAAGGGCAGCGGATACATCAGGGAATAGGAGACGCCCACGTTTACGCTGCGGACCGTCGCGCGAACGTTGGCGTTGGCGCCGGAAGAGAAGACGATCGACCCTTGCGCGTCGCCCGCGCGAGCGCCGGAGAAGTTGATGGTGTTCGAGCTTGAACCGGGCGCGACCGTCCCGCTGATCGAAAAGGTGCCTCGGATGACGCCGCACCCCGCGTCGTACAGCACATGCAGACAGGTCGGGGAAAACAGGTTCTTTGGCATGTCGTAGTCGAGAATGACGAGATCCGATGCGACCGTTAGGGTCGCTTGTGTTCGTCCGACATTGTCGACGGTCGAAATGCGCCCTTGAAACATCCGGACGCCGCCCACGACAGCTCCGTTCGCAGCCGTCAGGAAAACCCGGTCGCGATAGACCGGAGCGCCGTCAAACGCGCCATCACGCAGGGAGATGAGGAACGGCGAGCCGTTGATCACGTCCGTCGGGCGAGCCGCGATACCGATCTGCTGCTTGTCAACCTCCAGCCCGACCGACCCCTTGTACTTGAGCCCAGAAACGAGGGGTCCGTTCGCGCTGAACACGAATCCGTTGTAAGTGATGTCATAGTCGACATTCGTCCACGTGTACTGTGATCCAGCCGTGGTGATGAAAGTGAAGCACTCGGCGAAGGCGATCGGCGAGTCCTGCGCAGCGCGCGCGGCGTTAATCAGGCTGATGACGCCTGCGGTAGTCTGTTTCATGACCGGGACAATTTCCGAAGGCTGGCCACGAGCAAATACGTGGCGGCGGAGCAGGCCAGAAAATTGAGGGCGCCGACGGCAAGCATCAAGACGCCTTTGCTGCGAGCCGCGCGAATTGTGACACAGTAGGAGCAAACGGCGCTTGGCCAAGGATAAGGCTGCGCGTCCGGCGCATGCCGTCCCCGACAGTTCCGCGCGCAAGCTCCGATGGGCTGATCCAGATTTTCACGATGCCCTCACCGATCTGAATTTGACGCTGTCGACCCTCCACAGGTTCGACATGAACTCCTCGAAGTCTTGGTCGTCGGAATCGAACCGGCATTGGAATGCGTAGGTAAAGGTCGCCGCGATCGACGCCCCTGAGCCGGGCGCTGACGCGAACACCAGCGAGTTGGGCGTCGATAGCGACCAGCCGGATGGCTGATTGACATTGTTTAAAAACACGCTCGAGACGCTCGTCACCCAGCCGACCGGTTCGAGGAACGCGCCCATAAAGCGGGAGAAGGCGAAGGCCGTAGTCGCGCCATCGCCGGTGGCGAAGGTCTCCTTCGTCGCCGCGCTGTCGGTCGGATCGTTGTAAAGGAAGGTGCCGAATTGGCCTTGCATTTGCAGGAAGAATCCCAGGAGGGCCTGCATCGAATTCGCACCGAGTCCCGAATACGAATTCGGCGATGACGAAAGGCCGTCGAAAGCCAGCTCGAACTGCCAGATCGGGTTCTGATAGAGAGCGTCGCGAACTTCCCGCCCGGACACATGGCTCGCAACCAGCGTCGAAAACACTGGCTTTTTATGGACGCTCCAACCGAGGCCGGCGAGTGTCGGGAAGCTCGGGGGCGTCGTCACGGTCTCACCGTCGACAACCGCAGCGTCCGGAGCGCCCAAAGCATCGTCATAAACTCCTCGAAGTCCTGGACGTCTTCGGCGAAGCGGCAGAGCCAGAGAACGCCAAAGTCGGCGGTGATGACGACGCCGTCGCCCGGCGCCGATGCGAAAGTGATCGCAGGTAGATATCCGCTTGAAACCGTCCATTCGCTCGGCTGCGACACGCCGTCGAGATAGACGGCTGAGACGCCCGACGTCCCAAAGACCGGCCCGCTATAACCGCCAATTGACGCGAAGAGCGGAAAGACAGTCGTCGCGGCGTCACCGGTTCCGATCGCTTGGCCCGTAATCGTGCTCAAGCCCGGAGGCCCGACCCAGAACGGTTCATCCGCGCCGCTTGCCTGCTCGAAGAACCCTGCAATCGCCTGCAATTCGTCATCCGCGGGCGCCGAACGCAGCACCTCATAGGTCAATTCCAGGTCGAAATAGGGGTTGGCGGTGTGTTGGGCTCGCGTCTCGCGCCCAGAGACGTGAGTGGCGATCAGAGTCGAAAACTTTGGCCTCAGGTGGGTCGACCAGGCGAGCGTCGTCAAGGTCGGGAAGGTTGCGTAAGCGCCCGGCGTCGGTTGCGGGCTCGGGAGGGGCGGCGGAAGAACGGCGCGCAGGCCGTTAGTCCAGAAGCCTTGTTCCCAATTTCCGGTGTCGCCCCATGACTGATTTTCGGCTGGAAACGTCGGGAACGGCCGCGCGTCCCAATTCCAGACGCAGCAGAAATTCCAGTTGAGCATCGGCAAGCCGCCGACGCTCTCGTTGGCGCCGTCCACGTTCCAGTATTCATAGACCGCTTCGAGGGCCAGCGCTTGGATCGTATCGTCGCGTCGCGGCAGATAACCGAGTTCGTTGGCCGGGTCCCAGATCGACCAATAGGCGGTGAAGCTCTCCGTCGATTTTGGGTCGAAAAAAACGTTCGGCTGATTCGTCGACCGATCGCAGGCGGCGAAGCCATACTCCAGCATCAAGATCGATTTTGAATTGGGCACCCATTCGGTGTGCGGCCCCGTCGGAACCCATGCCCCGCCAGAAGCTGGTGTGGCGTAAACCGCCTGATGAGGGTTGTTCCAGAACCAACGCAACTGCTTGTTGGCGAGAAGCTCTTGGCCCGTAAAATACGGGTTACGAGCCTGAGCCAGCCGGTCGCCTTCTGGCAACGACACCTGCAGGTCGGTGCCATTCGGATCGAGGCCGCGGCCGCGATTGTCGCTGTTGTTATAGAACCAATTGAAATATTGGCCGCCCTCGATCCCGGCTTTGAGATAGGACGTCGAATAGATCGTCGGCGGCCCGCTGAGCCCAAGACCGCTCATAATCGACGGCGTTGGCGGCCACGTCCCGGTCGGGGCTGGCTCAATCCATTCGGAACCGTCAAGGCCGCCGCTGGCGCCGGTCGTCCAATCGGTCAGCGGGAGGTAGTTGTCAAAGGAAACGAAGTCGATGTTCGTGTTAGCGTAGAGTTGGTCAAGATGCGGCCACTGTCCGTCTTCTCCTGGATGCTGCCAGCCCATCCAGGTCGACCAGTCGGCCGAGTAGCAAATCAAGTTTTCGAGCGTCGTCGCGTTTTTCACGAAGCCCAGCTTGTCGAACGTGGTCCTTACGTCGTTGGCGAGCGTGTTGAGCGCCCCGACCATCGGATAGTCCCAGATCGCGGCGCCGGATCCGTCCGTTGCGCCAGTCTTCGTCCAGGCCGGTCCCCGCAGGACTTCCATCCCGCGCATTTCCGATCCGATCACGAACAGATTGACGCCGCCGGCGACCGTGCAGAGGTTCGCGTAGTGCAAAATCATCCGGCGATAGGTCCAATCGAACAGATAGCCGGAGTAGGCGACTGTCAGATTGATCGAATCCGGTGTGAAGTCAGCGACCGCGGCTGGCCCCATGAAGGTCGCGACGTCGTTCGTCGCCGTCTGGCTGAGGTCGCCGGACGAAGTAATCCGGCCACGCCACGGGAACCCTGGACCGGTCCCGAGCAGGAACGGGTAGAAGATAACTTTGAAGCCGCGGCTTTTGAGATCGCGGATACAGCGAACGACGCTCTGGTCGCTCGGTGTGCCGCCGTAAACGAAATTGCTCGTCCCGGGCAGCATCGCCGGCGGGATGAGTCCGTCCGACAATTCGGTCAGGCCTGAAACCATCCAGTGATCGTCGACCCAAACTCCGAACGGGTTGACGGGGCCCGCGACCCATTGCTTAAAGGCGCCGCCGATGTAATTGTTCGTCGGATAGACGTGACAGACAGATGGGTCCTCGGAATCAAAGAACCAGGCGATCACAACCGAGACCGTCGTGCATTCCGGGTGCTGCGCCTGCAACTGATCGAGAGAAACGGAATAATCTGTTTTGTTGCTCGGCGCGCCAGCGAAGAAGTTCATGATGAACGCTTGGTCTAGGCCGTACTCACCGCGCTGGAAGCCGAAATAAGGAATGGTGTCGTAGGCGAACTCGCCTGTCGACGGCAGCAAATGGACGCCGGGAAGAGTCGGGTTGCTCATCGGCCATTGAGTCGCTTGAGACCAAGCGCCGCGCCGTGGCGCACCGCCTGATCGAGCGCCTTTGCCATGCCAGGGCCATTCGAGCGCATCCAGGAGGCGACTGAGGCGCCATCGAGCGCCGAGACGTTAAAGTGCGTGGTTGGATGAATAGCCACGGACGCGCCAGGCGAAGCGCCGCCGCTCGCCGAACTCGTCAGCATCGAGCGGAAGGCTCCGGCTTCCGGCGCTGGCATGATGAGCTCATTGTGATGAATGAGGGTCAGCATGTCTCCCGGCGCCCTCCACATGCCGATGTCCGCGGACGCGACGGCGCCTGCCATGCCGGCAACCGTGGCCTGCGCCGCCGTAGCGGGGCCCGCGGCGAACGGACCCATGAGCGGCGCCAGAAACCCGAACACCCCAGCGAATGTTTCCGCCGCCGAGGAGAGGATCGATTGAACCATGGCCGCGCCCTGCGCGCCCAACGAGGCCGCGGCGCCCGCCTGTTCCGCGCCCGTACGCGCGGCGACGCCCGACGTGGTCGCGGCTGTCTTCATCGCCTCCGCCAAGGCGTAGTGCTCTACGGTCGTTTCGCACCACTCAATAAACTTGACCAGCAAGTCCCGAAGCACGTTAGCAAACGCCGTGCGCCAAGTGGTCGTCCCGGTAATGAGTCCGCGCAGTTGGGAATTGACCGCCTGCGTAATAGAATTGCCGAACGCCTGATAGTCGCGCTCCTGGTCTTGCAGGGCCGAGCGGGTCAACGCCGCCATCTGATCGTCACGGCGCCGGGTCGCTTCGATGGCCAGGTCGTCGACGCGCTGTTTCGCGGCAAGCGATTGGTCGCCGAGAGCCTCATCTCTTTGCAGCGCGGCTAGCTCGCCAGCGTATTCTGCGTCCAGAGCCTGCTGCGAAAACGCTAATTTTTGCTGCTGGGTGATTTGGAAAAATCGCGCCTCCTCGGAATAAAGGGCGAGCTTCTGCTTCGTAGCGTCTGTCAGGATTCTCAATTCTTCCGAGGTTGCGAGTTGTGCGGCCCTTGCCGCGTCGGCATAGGCCGCATCATCCCCCTCCCGCAGCGCCGCTGCGGCGCGCGCGCTGTCGGTGGCGAACGACTCCTGAAGCGATTGGGTCGCTGAGAGCGCGTCGCGATAGGGCGTCAGATGATCGGCGCTGAAAGCTTGGGATGCAGCGGTCCCAAACGAGACCAACTGCCGGTTGATTTCGCCGAATGGCGCGGCAAAGGTCTGCAATGCATCCTTTGCCTCGCTGACTTGGGAGACAAAATCGCCGGTCGATGCGCTGAAGCTGACGGAGACGTTTGCGTCGGCCATCGCTGATCCTTGACCTTGGCGGATTCGTCAGAGGGCCCCGTTCGGGAAGGCCGCCTTGAGTTCCGCAATCGTCGGTTGGCGCGGCGACGCATCGTCGCTCGGCTCACGATACTTGAGCGCGGCGGCGACGAGCCAGTGAACGGGCGGGTTGCGCCGCCATTCGGCCCGCAGCGCGAGAAAGCGCGGCATCGTCAGCTGGTCGAGAGCTTCGTCCCAGCGCCAGCCGGTATTGGAGACGACCTGAGCGATCAGGGCGTCGAAATCGACTTTCCCACGTTTGGCGACGCCTCCGGCGTCGCGAGCGCAGGCGAAGCCTGATCCTCAACTTTGCCCGGGCGAAGCCCAGCCGCCCTGGCGACTGACGGAAAAGCCTGGATCAGTTCGCCGACCGAGAACGGAAGGTCGAGAAAGTTCGCCAAGGAAAGCTCAGGCTCGATGAAAGAGATCGCTCGCCAGGTCGCTTCGGCGAGGCGATCAAGTTGGGCTTCGCTCAGACGCGCGACGGAGTCGGCCGACATCGACGCGCCGCCCGCTCCGAGATAGGCGTCGAAAAGAGCAGGCTGGATCGCCTTGATCGCGCGGAAAGGCAGATGCGGAATCGACCAGGTCTTTCCGCCAAGCGAGATGACGAACGCCTCCTCGCTCATGCGGCGTCTCCGAAGTTGAAGGTCATGACCTGACCGGCGGCGTTGGCGAACGCCTGGAACTCGAAGTCCGGCTTGGCGAAGTCCTCGATATTGGTGTCGAAGGAGAACTTGCTGGCGACGCACTGATTGAGCGTCACTGAGAATTGGGCGTTCGTGGTCGGGTCGGTCGCGAACAAGAGCGCCGAGAAGGTCGACGTCGGTCCGACCAGCGGGTTTCCAATTATGAGAGACTCTCCCTGCGCCGAACTCGTGTAGGTGTAGGAAATCAGAACCCCGGCAGCGGAATCTGCGCCGGCGAACGTATAGACGCCCGCCGCGCTGACCGAATATTGTCCCGCGACTGGCGACGAGGCGACGGCGATCAGTGGAAGTCCGGTCGAAGCGTAGGTGACGCCCTGGTCGGCGACGAAGTGCGTCGAGTTTGCGACCGTGATCGTGTAGGGGGCCGACGCCGGGACGGGGTGCAACTCAGCGAACTGAGAGAGCGTCGAACCAGGGGTCGGAACCTGATTGTAGAACAGGCGCCCCAGCGCTTGACCGCTGAAGCGTGCGAGCGACGCCTTGCACGTGACTTTGCGCGTGCCGGATCCGACGGCGACCGGGAACGCATATTGGCCGTAGAGCTCCTTGACGCTGACCGAGGTGTCGACGCTGACCTTCTGGACGAGCCCGAAGTTGATCGGGGTTGGATTGGCGACGTTCAGTTGCGTGCCGATCAGCACGCCCGAGCCGAATACGAACATGAGGATGAGCTCCATGGACAGAGATTTATGAGGGTCGCGTCGCTGCCGACACAAAGGCGCAATGCGTTCCCGTAAGATTGTTCAGAGAGGCGAGGAACAGTACGGCTTCACGGCCCGATCAGTCGCACCGCGACCACCGCGAGGCCGTCGCCGTCGAGATCGCCGGTGTCTCGCACCGGCACGGCCGTGATCTTGCAATCGTACACAGCGCCGCCGAGCGTCTGGCGACCGAGGCCGACGTTGGAGCTCGCAGGCGCAAGCGCCGCGTCGATCGCGTCGAGAGCGTTGTTGATCGCGGTCGCGCCTGGCGTCGTCGGGTCGCGGGCGTCAAAATAAAGAAAGAGCTTTGCCTCCAGCGTCCGCCGCGGCGTCGCCGGCGAGCCCCATTCATAGGATTCCGGGCCCGATTCCAGCTGGAAGAACGCCGGGCGCAGCACGGCTGGAACTTCGCTCCATAGCTTGATCCTCCGAGACGCGAGCCCCCACGGGTAGGCCGAGGAAACGGCGGCAAACAGTGCGGAGAAGGCCGCTTCGCGGGTCATGCGCCCTCCCATGCCTCGGTCGCGGCGTCGGCGAGCGACGCGAGGATCTCGTCTTTCATGTCGTCGAGCGCCGAACGCAAATAGGATCGCTCGGGAATCAGCGAACCTGGATGCTCGACTCTTCGGGCAAAATGCTGCGCATCGCCGATAACAAAGGCGAGCACGTCGCCCTTCGCGGGCAGGATCTCATGCGCGCTCGTTTTGCCGCCATATTCCTGGATCGCCGCATATTTAACGTCGCCTTCGGAGCCAATCGAGGCCATAACGCCGTCTGCGCCGGCAGAGACGCTGGCGACGATCGAATCGCTGAGCGCGCCGGAGCGCGAATTCAATACGCCGCCAGCAAGCTTGTCGTTCTTGACCAGGTCGGCGAGCGCCCCGGCGAGTTCGGCGGCCTTGTCGCCGAGGGCCGCTTGCAAGGCGGCAGGATAGCCTTCGAGCCTGGCCTTTGTTTCCTCGAGGCCCTCGAGTTCGAGCGCGAACATCAGAGGGTGACCCGCTTATAGGGTTGCAGCATCGCCTGGACCGGCGCCGACATCGCGCTCATGTCGTAGGCGATCGTTTCCTGGCCGCCGATCGACTTCGATTTGAGCCCGATGCGCTCGGCCGAACGAAAACGATCCGCCGCCAGTTCCAGGGTCGCCTGCGCGATATCTTGCGGCACGTAGCCGTAGGAGATGGAGACAGATTGGCCGGCGTCGGCTGCAGAGAAGGCATAAGTCCCTGCGCTGACCGCGTATTGACCGGTGACGGGCGACGCTGGAACCGGCGTCAGCGGCGCGCCAGTCGCAGCGTAGATCACGCCGAGGTCCGATCCCCAAGGTCCGAACGGCGAAAAAGCCGAGAGCTGGAAGGGAGCGGCGGCAGGAACTGCCTGCGTCTCGTTCTGGACCGCATATCCGGCGTTGTACGACACGACGAGACTCTGCCGTCCCGGACGATATTGATGGCCGAACAAATCGAGCGCCTGCGGGCGACCCGGCGGAACGTCGTCGCCCGGCTCGAGGGCGTAGCCGACTGAAGCTTCCAGATCGGCGTTCTCGTCAGGCGGAACGGCGATTCCATGCCATGTCGCCGAGGTCACCTGCAGCACAGGCCAGTGCCTTAAGGTGACGCGACTGGTCTCGAGATTGATCGTCTCCGTGAAGGACCGGGGCAGCAGACTGGGGCGGCTCAGCGCCGCGTAGACCGAACGGCTCGCCGCGGTGACAAGGGCGCTGAGCGTAGCGTCGCTCGGGCCGGGCGCGGAGGGCAATCCGAGCCAGGCCTTCAGGGCCGCGAGATTGGTCAGATCGAATGGCGACATGCGACGCTCGCAAAGACGGGCTAATGCGGAAATGGCCGCGGGTGGCCGCGTCCCTCGCGGTGACCCGCCACGCGCAGCTGAGCGTCAGCCGTTGCCGATGTTGGTGATGATGCCGATGCCGAACGAGGCGTAAACGGCCAGGACCTCTTCGGTGTAGACGCCAAACTCGCGGCGACGGGTGCGGACCGGCCAATCGACGCGATAATAATCGCGACGCGTCAGAACCTCGGCGACGTTAGGAGTCTCGTTCGATTGATACCACGCCGGCAGTCGCTCGCAGTACGCCAGGATCGTGCCGGGCGGCAGGTCTGGATGAACGGTCAGCGGAATCTCGACGCCGGTGAACGGATTGTAGTACCAGCGCACGACGCCGGAGGCGGTGAACTCGTAAGGCGCCGACTGAGAGGCGTCGACATTGTACCGAACGAGCGGCCCAGAGCTGTTGGTCAGGCACTTCGCCGTGATGTTCTTCTGCTCCTGCGCGTTGACGTAGATCACCGTCGGCGACAGCCGATAGAGGTTCCACATCTGCAGCAACATATTGTCGATCTCCAGGATCGAGCCCCGGCCCGAGGCTGTGAGGGCCGTTCCAGTCCCTGCGACACCTGACGGCAACGCCTGCACATACGAGCTGGTGGCGGGGTTGAAGCCGTCCGTGAGCAATCCGTCGAACGCCACCCCCTGGTTGCGAGAACTGTCAGCGGTGACGACGGTGGCCGCTTGCTGGCCGGTCGTAAGCGGCGCGTTGAAGGCGGCGCTGTTGATCGTGGTGATCGCCTGCAGCGTCTCCGAGCCGGCGGCGCCCACATACCACGCATAGGCGACGGCGCCATTGACGATTGGGGCGGTTGCAAACAGCGTCTGGCCAGCTGCAACGGCCTGGGTAGCGTTCGTGCTCCGCGGCGAAGAGCCGCCATTCAACGTATAGGTGTTGCCGTCGTTGCCGGTGATGGTCATGGTTGTCGCGACGCCGCCGGCAAGCGTGGAATTGCGGTAACCCTCAAAGGTCAGCGCGACGACGATGACCGAATAGGTCGCAGCCGGCAGCGTTCCGCCCGCGCCCGAGGCGCTGAGCGTCGGCGTGCCGGGCTTGCCGAGCTGAAGCGACGTGTTGCCGCCAAGCAGCGCCGTCTCTTCCTTGCGCATCGTCTTCTGCAGGATGCGAAGGGTGGCGGTGGCGTTGATGTCTTCGAACCCCTGAGCGGCGGCCTCCGCTTCGAAGGTGACCGTGTCTTCCTCGCCGAGCGTTACGTAAGGGAGCGTGATGGAGGCGGCGGAATAAGACATGCTCGCCGAACGTTGGCCCTCCGGAACCCAGCCCATCGCATCGAAGCCCGAACCGGTCGTGGCGAAGATCGAACGCCAATGCGCTGCATCGCCGGGATTGAGCCGCGCGACGCGAGGCAGCGAATTTCTGAGCGGCGTGATCGTCGGATAGAGGTTCTTCGCCGGCGCCTGCAGATCATAAGCCGTAAGGCCGGTCTGGATCGTGACGTTCTTGGCGAGCGATTCCTTCATCAGACCCAGCGTTTCCTGGGTCGTCAGCGCAATATTCATGAGATCAGTCCTTTGGCGCGGATGGGAGTTAACGAGGGATAGGCGCGTGAGTTGATTGGCTGAGCGTGATTTGCGCCTGGCCGGAAGGGCGTATGCGGAAGGCCTGGATCCTCAGCCTTCGAGCGCGGGCTCGATCCGTGCTGCATCACCGCTTAAGCGAGGGGCGGCAAAGGACGTCTGCGCCGGCGTAGGCAGCGCGTCCGGCAGTTACTCGCCGAAGCTCGGCGTGTGGAGATGGACCTCGCCGAACTTCACCTGGAGTTTTCGCTCAGGGCTCGCTCGGTCTGGGGCGAGCGCGACGGCCTTCTTGAAATAGGGCAGAAGGGCATTCTCAAGCGCCAGAATATCGACGCCTGCAGCGATGACGTTGGTCGGCGCGCCCGCGGCGCAGACTGTTTGCGCCTGTGCGTAGGCGTTCTTGGCGTCGGCGTTCATGGTCGCCGACACGGGGCCGAGCGCCGGGAGCGCTGCGCACACGTTATTGTAGGCGGCGGTGATGTCAGCCGTTGCGACTGGCGTGAGCTGCCCGGTGGAAGTGCATCCGGCGAGCGCGCCGCAGACGGCGGCAAGGGAGAAGATGGACTTGAAGGAAGTCATTGGAGTCTCCTCGAGAGCGGCTGAAGGTTAGGGCGCGCGCCGTCAAAGATGCGCGGCTGCGCAGGCTGCAAAGATCCGCGGCGGCCGAGGCATCGAGCTGGGTACCGATCGCCGCCGTGAGCAAGGCGATGGTCCGCTGAGCCTCGACCGCCGCCTCGCCTGACGCCGCGGCGTCGGCGATTCCGTCGGCGGCGACCGGGAGGGAAGTCGCTGCACGACGGGGTTTCGAAGCGGACGATAGACCGCTGGCTCCAGCCAGCCTGGCTGTTCAGAAGGGCGGCGGCGCGGGATTGGCGAGGCTGAGCTTGGTCAGTGCGAGCGCCCGCTCGTGAGCCGGCAAGGAGGCCAGGCGCCTAACGGCGTCGTCGGCGCTGACCACGGTCTCGTCCGCCCCGTCGGCCATCTTGGTGACAGAGCGCAAAGCCGCCTTAGCCGGCAGCGGCTGGGCTTCGAGCGCAGCGACGCGCTTGTTCATGTCCAGGAGCGTCGGCCGCAGTTCGTCGAGCGCCTTGCGCAGCCGGGCGTTTTCGGCCGTCGCGCGGTCGAGCTTCAATGCGGCGTAGGTGAGCGCCTTGGCAAGCGCGTCGGGGGCGTGCGCCCCGCCAACAGCGCCCGAGAGACCGGCCGCCTTACCGGCGCTTTCCTTCCAGTCGTCGGGCAGCGCGCTCTCGGCGCCAATGGCCTTGGCGCGCGCAACGATATGCGCCTTGACGTCCGCCTTCTTGCCGGTTCGGAAGTAGTCCCTCACGGCGTTCTCGACGTCTTTGGCGGACCGGATCGGATAGGAGCCGTCGGGCATGGCGACGCCCTCTTCGGCGTCTTTCTCGCGCTGGCCGGCCAAGAACTCGCCCTTGTCGGCGTCGCAATCATCGTCGCTCGCGTCTGGATCCCGATCGATGTCCGTGTCGCTCGCTTCGTCGCGAGCGGCGAAACCGCGCCTTTCGATCATGCCGCCCTTGACCACGTCGAATGTCGCGTCGGGCACGCAAGGCAGATCGACGAGCGAGATTTCGTGCGGCTCGGCGGTGTAGCGGGTGAGTCCGGAATCGGGATCCGCCCACCGCTTCACATAGCGCCCGCCCTGGCTGAAGCCGGTGTAGACGCCCTCCTGAACCTTTCGCCATTCGTCGTCGTCGACGATTTTGGCGCAGACCGTGATCCGCTTTGCATCGTCGTCGAAGCCGATGTCGGTCAGCTTGCCGGCGGCGACGGGACCATGCATGGCGCGCACCGCGCCGAGCGACTTGCCGCCGCTGGCGGCCTCGGCCTCGGAGGACCACTTCTCGAAATAGGGCTTGCTCGAGGAATAGTCGAAAATCTCGCCCGAGCGGTCGGGCGTCTCCGCCGTGGCGACGCCGGTGACCAGGCGCCGGTCGAGGTCGACCTTGGCGAGCGGCAGGAACAGGTCGAGAGCGGACATTGAGGCTCCGGATTGAAGCAACGAACGGCGCCCGCCGGAGCGGGTGCATAAGGAAAGGCGTTGTCTGGAGAGGCGGGAAGGGCCGGGGCGCCATCGCCTCCGTCACTTCTCCCACTGTAGCTAAATATGCCATGACCGGCGTAAGCGGTCAAGCAAATGTTCTCTTTTTGTTCTAGCGCCCGGAATTGCTGGGGTCGGCGGGGATCGCCACGCCGAAGTTGGCGCGTAGCGCGCGCCGTGACGCCCGGGTGAAATGAAAATTTTGAGCGTCTGCGCCTGTTCGAGGGGATCAATGAACGACCTCGCCGACCCGTCCGTCGTCGCAAACTTGCGCCCGCGCGTCGTGTCGCGGATCGAACTTTCTCAGGCCTTTCAGGCTTTGCCATCGGCGATGGGCGCCGCCCCGCCTGCCGGCGCAAGGCCTAAGTCCGCGCGCGCCTCCTCGCGCGTCTTGATGCCCGCGCCGACCAGGATCTGCAGGGTCTGGGCCTGTTCGAGCGGGTCGAGCGCGTCGTCGCCGACCCATACGAACTCGAGCCCCGGCTCGGCCATGCACACGTGGATCACATGATCGAGCGCGTTCTTCACCCAGGCCTTGAGGGGCACGAGCCCCTCCTGCGTCGCCTGCTGGCGCATGGTCTCGCCGGTCGCCCGGTTGACCTGGCTGACGAATGGCGAGACGGGCACCGAGAAGGCGTAGCAGATGATGCGCGCCAGCCACTCGTCGTACTGATCCTTGAGCGGCGGCTGGCGGGCCTCGATCAGCTTGAAGTCGGCCGGCATGAACTTGGTCTGGCGCCGGCGCGCCAGATTGCCGCTCATCAGCGCGTCGAAATAGTCCTGGAACGAGCGGATCTGGTCGGCCGTCCATTCCCTGGGCAGTGTGGCGAAGGCGTCCGGCGTCGAGCCGGCGCTGTAATAGTCGAGGGTCGCGGCGTCGCGCCTGAGCGCGATATTGATTGTGAGCGCGATCTGCTCGACCGGGCTCATGCCGTAGAGCCGGTGGGCGCGGAGGTTGCGCGGAATGTAGATGAGCTCCTCGGCGGAGAAGTCGGCGGCGGGGATCCCTTTGAGGATCTGCTGATAGGCCGGGTCGGGGGGCTCGGGGGCGCGTCCATCCTCGCCGATGAGCGGCTTGATCGTCGCCCCGTCGATAACGTCGAGGGAAAAGAGCGAGCCGCCGCGGTTGTAGCGTGGATAGATCGTCGCCGCGTCGATGACCAGCATGTCCTCGAGCAGCATGCGCAGCCAGTCGGCGAACGAATGCCGGCGGTCGGGTCGGGCGAGGAAGCCTGTGACCTGGTCGATCGCCTGCGAGCTTGCCGGCGAATCGTTGCGGTTGCGCGCGCGCACCGCATAGCTTTGCGCGGCGATCTGGTCCTTGCGGGTCTCGATGACGGAGCGGAGCAGCGGCAATGCGTCGGCGAGCCCGCGCAATTCGCCGAACGAAACCCCATCGTCCGAGCGCGGGATATAGTTGAGGTTGGCGCCGAACGGATAGTCCCATTGCCGCCCCTTGACCTCGGGCGGGGCCATGGGAGCCAGCGGCTGCAGCGGCCCGAACCAGGTGTCCGGGGAGACCCCGGTGATCAGATAGCGCGCAGCATCGGCGAGGCGGGCGAAAACGCTCGGGGGCAGGGCGCGTCTGACGGGTTCCGACATGGGGGTTGTTTCCTTGGATCTCGCTCGCACGCGATCTCCGCCTTATCGGCGGCGCATGGGCGGGAGAGCGGTGTTGAAATGAGGTGAAAGCCGGGGAGGCGGGGCGCGACGCCTTCGCCTTCCGTTAGGGATTGGCCCCTACCATCGCCCGCGGTGAGACTTACGCGAACGGAGAAGGCGATGCGCCGAACGATAGCGCTGGTTGCGATCGCTCTCGGCCTTCCGGCCTCCGCTCTCGCTCAGCCGCGCTGGACCTTCTGCGTCGCGGCGTCGAAGAGCGGCGCCGACGTCTGGATCACCAACGTGTTCGCCGCAAGCCATGACCGCGAGCAACTGGAGAACGCATTCAGGGCCACGCTCGCGCGCGTGGGCGGCGCAGGCGCCGACGCGCAGTGTCCGCTGCCGAGCGAGGACAAGACAGAAGTGGTCAACGCCGAGTTCCAGGCCGAGGAGTTCAACCGCAGGCTCGGCGCGACCCTGCACGCGGCGCCGACGGGTGAATTCCCGGCGCGGCGGTAGCGTTCGCTACCCGGAAATCTGGGTGATCGCCGGCTCCGTATGGCCGAACCATTCCATTCGATAGGCGGCGCCGGGCGCGACCGACTGAACCGCGTGCGGCCGCAGGGCCGCGATGCAGGTTCCGCCTGGATGGCGCACGGAAGGGTAGATAATTCCGTTGAGCCCTTGCGCCCGCGCCGCATCGGCGATTGCGTTGCCGATCGGGTAGCCGGCCGCGCGGTCCGGATCGAGGCAGGGGTGATCCGGGGTCTGCCGCAGATCGACGAATTCTCCCGCCATGCTGGCGAACATTTCCGTGTATTCGACCACGCCCTTGAGCAGCCCCGACTGCGCCAGGAACTCGGCCATGTGCCAGGCGACTTCGCGCAGGCAGGTCTCGACGTCGAGCGCCGCATACCAGGCGCCGCGAGTCGAATTGAAGCGGTTCATCTCGCGCGGCTTCCAATAGGCGAAGGCGGCGTTGACGAAACTCGCGTAAGGCACGCCGTGGAGGAACTCGCCCCGGCCGATCCCTTCGGCGCCTCGGCTCTCCGCGAGCAGGCGTTGGCTCGTCGCCCCCTCGATCTCGGCGAGCGCCGCGGCGTCATTGGCTGAAACGAGGCCCTCCAGCACCGGCGGGCGCAGAAGCGCCGTCGACACGAGCCGGACGGTTCGTGGAAAGGCCTCCCTGACGACCGGCAGGTCGTTGAGCATGCCTCAGGAGGTCACAGGCCGCCGCGGACCGCGTCGATGGTGCGGCGGACCTCAAGCATCCTTGGGATGCCGCCTTCGATCATGGCGCCGATGGGGGTCTGGCGGTCGAACAGCGGCCCGCTATTGGGCCGGCGCGTCCATTCGTCGGCGGTTGCGTCGGCGAACAGAAGATGCAGCCCCTTGTAGACGCCGACCAAGGCGGAGACGCGCGTCAGCTGGTCCTGGCTGAGCGTCGGGCGGTAGCCGCGCTTCATCCGGTCGAGCGTGCTGGCGGAGACGCCGAGCAGAGACGAGGCCTCGGCGTTGGACAGGCTCCAGGCTTTCATCAGCGCGAGGAACGCCTTGAGCGCGACGTCGCTGAGGCGCGCCCGATCGCTTTCGTCCGCGAAAGTTTGCGGCCCGATCGCGCCCAGGTCAGCTTGTCTTGCTTCAACGATAGCGGCAGGCATTCGCGTCTCCTGATGAACACATACGCCTCATTTGACGCGATGTCCAAGATTTTGTGCTCGCAGGGCGCGGGTTGAGGCCGGGCATGGGGTATGACCCGCAAGCCAAGTTGAAAGCAGCGCGCCAAGTCTGAATGGAAGCTCTCGACGACAATTCAGGGCGAAAAGTTCGCCATCGGCTCGGGCGCGCGGCGCTAGATATCTCAACTTCTTTTTTATGCTTACTTTTCTACGACAAAACGTCTCTCGGTTATAAATCTCACTTCAGGCACTATTTCCTTAGAGACGTCGTGAATGTAATCTTCCCTAAGTGGAAATCCGAGCTTCCTGGCGTCTTCGTATATTCCGGAGACGATCGTATCAATTCTCTTATTTAAATCATCCTGACTTAAGAATGGTTTCTCGTCGTTTCGTGAAAAAGAGGTAGACGCATACATTGCCGTATCTATGCCGGCAATTGCGCTCACGAAAGCCATAGCCGAGAAAATCGCCTGACGGCGGCCAATTTCGCGGATCAGCTTCTTATCGCTCACCGATGGACTCCGCTTTCAAGGTCTGCTTGCTCTTCCTCACCGACCGCTTCTCTAGCGAATATATCGCATATTTCGTCGACCGATATTCCTTTGACATCAAGACCAAAGACGTCTGGGTCCGACTGTTTTATCAGTACAATGACCAAGTCAACTCGATCTAGTTCTCGATATTCTGGAAAATTGATCCGTATGCGTCGCGCAATCTGGACATATAATTTGATATTTCTTCTAAGATGATCATCAATTCTGGGGTTGGCCTTGAGCTGGTTTAGCTGAATCAGTGTCAGGAGGTCCATATGTCTTCATCTGCTATAGGCTGAGCGCCCAAATAAGAGAAAGTGTAGCGGCGACAGTAGAGGCGATCAAAGCGTACATGCAGAATACGATCCAGCTTACCGGGATGCTTCTTCGGCCGCTCAGATAGGCAAGGGCGGCGCCGCTGACAGTCGCCGCCAGCAGCACGCCACTCACACTGGACCATACCGAGATTGCGAATTCTCGTCGGAGGTAGGAGACTCTTTCAACCTCCGGCTGGACGGCGGCGAGCACGCCCACGAAGGCAAGAAAAATAGCAAGAATCACGAGCGCGGCGGCGAAAACAGCGTTGACCAGTTCGCGCTCTTCCCAGTCCGACATCAAAATGGCGCCTGCTGTCCAATAAGTCTGGGCGGGACCCGCCTAAGTCTCGGCGGCGCGATCGCCTCGCCGCGTCCAAAACTCATACATTCCCCCGGCGCCCCCGCCGCCCACGCCCAGAAGGTCGGCCAGCGCCCACACTAGGGCGTCGGCCCGGTCGGGCGAGAAGCCCATCGCGCGGCGGTCGAAATCGGGGGTCAGCGCGCAGAGCTGGTCCTCGAGCTTCATGAACGTCCCGGCGTGAAACACCAGCCCGCGCTCATAGGCCGCGGCGATCGGCTCGGCGCGCAGGAATTTTCCCCGCGTCGCGTGAACCGCGCGCACCGGCAGGTTGGGCTCGCTCTGCCGCAAGACCTCCGTCACCATGTCGCCGCCGTTGTTGATCTCGGCCACGACCCGGTTGGCGTTGAAGCCGCGAAAGGCGGCCCCGACCCGCGCGCCCCACGCGCCTGGCGTCTCGCCCTGGCTCGTCAAGTCGGCCAGCACATAAAAGAGCCCGTTTTCCGCCTTCGCAGCAACGATCAGCCCGCATTCGTCGGATTTTGAGCCCGAGCGCGCCGGCGGATCGACCGCGACCACGATCTCGGCGAATTCCTTCGGCGCCGCCTCCGGCGCGAGGCGCTGGCGCTCGAGGAGCGCGCGCGTCCACAAGGCGCCAGGCGTCTCCTCGACGATTTCGGCGAATAATTCCTGCCGGCCGATGGCGCGGCCCTTGTAGCGTGCGGTGATCCGTTCGAAGAACGCGCGCGCGAGATGAGCCTTGTTGTCGAAGGTCGAGCCGCGGGTGACGATCGTGTCCTTGCCGGCGGCGAGCGCCTTGATGATCTTGCTTGGGCGCGGCGTCGTGGTGACGACCGCCTGCGGCCGGTCGCCGAGCCTCAACCCCAGCATCGCCTGATCGAAGGCGTCGGGCTGGCGCCAGGCGGCCAACTCGTCGCACCACAATTTCATGTGCTGCTTGCCGCGCAGCCGGTCCGGCTCCTCGGCGGAGAACAGCTGGCTCACCGCGCCGTTCGGCCACTCGAGCCTGAGGTCGGTCGCGTGAAACTGGGGCCGCTCGTCGCGCCGGCAACAGGCGAGAATGCCGGATTCGCCTCTCACCATGATGTCGCGGGCGTCGGCGAGGGTCGCGCCGATCAGATTGACGATCGGATAGGTGTCCACCCAGGCGCGCACCGCCTCCGCGCCGGCGCGCGTCTTGCCCGCGCCGCGTCCCGCGAGGATGAGCCAGATGATCCAGTCGCCCTTGGGCGCCGCCTGGTCGTCGCGCGCCCAGAACGTCCAGTCATGGAAGAGTTGCGCGCATTCGTGCGGCGTCATTTCCTGCAGCAATCGCACCCGCGTCTCGAGTTCGAGATTCGCGAAGTCGCCGATGCTCCTGATCCGCTCGCCGGCGCCAGGACCGGGGGGCGCAGGCCCGGCGGGCTCAGCCGCTTCGTCCGTCATTCGGCGGGTTTTTGCGGCTGGAGACGCTCGGCGACCTCGTTGATCTTCTTGAGGAGCCGCGCGCGGTCCTCATCGTCGTACCGTTCGGGGAGGCGTCTCGCCTTCGAAAATCCATGATACCGGTCGAGCCGGTCGACGATCTTGAGCGCGCGGTCGATCGCCTCGAGATCGCCCTCATGGAGGGGCTCGACGAGCTTGGCGATCATCCGCTCGAGCCGGGTGATCTGCAGCCGGGCGAATTCCTCGGCTGGCGCGATCCAGCGGCTGCGCAACGCCTCACGCAGGATGTTTTCCGTTCGCGTCCGGGTCAGTCGTTCGGCCTTGCTGATCTCTTCGACGCCTGCGCCCCCGACGAGGGCGGAGAGCACCCGCTGGGTGACGGCGGTTCTGCGGCGTTTCGGTTGGCTGGGCGGGATCGTGTCGGGCATGAGCGCTCTTCGAGGGGTGTTGAAGGGGAGGGCGCAGGCGGACGGGCGCCGCGATGTCGGGCGCAGCGGAAGCTTCTGCTGGCGGGAGAGGTCTTGGAGGGAAAGAGGTCTTGGAGGGAGAACGAGGGGCGCTCTCGGGCGCGTGTCTCGATCTTGGTCTACTATGCCGCGACCGGCGTGAGAGCGCAAGCTTTTGTTCTTGTTTTGTTCGTTCTTATGCTCTCGGTAGAGGTTTTACCGAACAATATCAATCTGTTGGCCCCAGATTCTGGCGTGGCGACTCCGATTGGAGCCTTAAATCGCCGGCGTGCGCCGTTTGGCCGCGGGATTTCCTATCATAATCTATGACATTAGAATATTCCGATAATATCAATAAATTATTGGATTTAGTTAAACAAGAGCGCGGACGTCACCTGGCCTTCACATGGCTTTGCCAGGGTGCGAGCAGGCCGCAAGTCCCGATTCCCGTTGACCCGGCGCGATCATCGAATCGAGTTGCAGAAAATCGAGCTTAAGTCCCTGAAAGCGTTGAGTCGCGCGCAGAATCGAACAGGCGTTGGCTGCGGCCCGCGGGGAGCGCGCCCCGGCGCCTCGCCCGGCGCCATATCGCCGCAGCGGGCGAGACTGGTGTAATGGCTTGAGGAGCGCTTTAGCCGAGGCGAAACGTGATCATTGTCCACTATGCCATCGACACCGAGCCAACCGTGGACGCCGTTCCGAAAGGAAGGCTTGCGCGGACTATTCTCGACCGCGCCGAGCCGATCCCGCCCGGGGCGGTCTGGATCGACATGGTCGAGCCGACCCCGGAGGAGGACCGGAAGGTGGAGGGCTATCTCGGCGCCAAGGTGCCCTCACGCTCCGATCCCGACTTCGCCCAGCCCGCCGAATCCTATTATGCCGAAAACGGCGTGCGCTACCTGAACGCCTGCGTCGTCAGCGAAGCCGAAGGCACGCCCGACGTCGCTGACGTCACCTTCGTCCTCGGTCCGAAAGCGCTTGTCACCGTGCGCTACGATTCCGGCGATGCCTTTGAGCTTTTCGGCCAGAGGCTGGGCAAAATTCCGACCCAGGCGCTGCACCCCGACGCGGTGGCGGTTGGTCTCATCAACGCCATTGTCGACCGTTCCGCCCGGGCGCTGAACAAGGTCGGCGTCGAGCTCGATTCCATCGCGAGCGCGGTATTTCGCGCCAAGGGCGACCAAAGCGCGCGCAGCAGGATCTATTCGGCGACTCTGGGCGACCTCGGCCGCGAAGACGAGAAGATCTCGAACCTGCGCGAAAGCCTGGTCGAACTCGAGCGCCTGGTGCTGTTCCTGATGTCGGAAGGGCGCTCCGCTGACGCGCCGAAGCCGGTGCGCGAGGCGACAAAGTCCGCTTTGCGCGACCTTCAGTCGCTTGAGCAGGACGCGAACTTCAAGGCGCAGAAGGTGCAATTCCTGCTCGACGCGACGCTGGGCTTCATCAACCTCGCGCAGAACGACATCATCAAGCTGTTTTCCGTGCTGGCGGTCATCTTTATGCCGCCGACGATGATCGCCTCGGTCTATGGGATGAACTTCAAGCTCATGCCGGAGCTTGAATGGCCATGGGGCTATCCGGCGGCGCTCGTCCTCATGGTGCTGGTCGGGGTCGGGCCGTATGTCTTCTTCCGCTGGAAGAAGTGGCTTTGAGCGGCCGTTCCGCACGTCTTCGCGCAAACCGTCTGGCGCCGCCATGCGCGCCAGGTCGCGTGGCGAGGTTGCGCGGCGAGGTCTGAGGGCGAGGTCTGAGGAAACGCGCTCAGTTGACCGTGCACACCCCCTTGTCGTTCTGGCCGGCGGGGTGTCCGGGCGGAGGCCCGAGCTTGGTGGTCGCAAATGCCGGATTGTCTTCGGCGGGAAACGGCGTCGTTCCGTCGGGAAAGCAGTCGGATGCGAGGAGGTAGGCCATCACCGCCGCGCTCTCCTCCGCAGAGAGCGACGAGGGAGCGTTGCGCGGCATCAGCTTGAAGACGATGTACCGGACGATCGACAGGGTCCACTTGTTCCGCTGCGCCGTCTCCAGAAAATCCGTGCCGGCGACCGAGGGCGCAGCGGTGCCTTGCAGGTTTTCGCCGTGGCAGGCGACGCAATTCTGGGCGTAGATCTGGGCGCCCTTGGCGGCCTGCGCCTTGGTGTAGAGCGCCGGCAGGGCGCCGCCGGGGGACGCCGCCGCCGGTGCGGCAGGCTGCGGCGCGCTCGCCCCAGCGGCCGCCGTCTTTGTCGGCGGTTCGGCGCTGGCGTGGCTCGCGCAGGCCTTGGCGACCAGCGGCGCCGCGGCGGTGCTCAGCGCGACGATCCCGTTGTGGATCACGATCTCCGCGCCGCCCGGATTTTCCGCCAGCTTATGTGCGCCCTCGCTCGCCGGCGCCGTAATCCAAGCCAGATAGCCATCGTGGACGCCATAGGCCGGCGCCGAGGACGGCTCCGCGCATCCGTCGAGCCGCGTCCCCCCGGCCGGAATCCCCAGCTCCGTATTTGCCAGCGCGCCCTCGATCCCGGCGAGCACGCCAAGATCGGTCGGCCGGCCGCGCGCCACTTCGAGGTAGGTGAGGGCGCGCGAGGCGGAAATCTCGTAGTCCATCAGTTCGCGCGCCTTGAGGGAATCGTGCAAATGCACGATGGCCGCGCGGATGTTGGCCTCGGCGCCATGAAGCGGGTCGACCCACACCGGTTTTTCGCGGCGGTCCAGCAGAGTGTCGATATGGCCGAGCGCGCCGGCCGCGTCGCCCGGCGACCCGGCGCTGGCCTCGTAGCCCTCGCCATGCGAGCCGGCGAGCGCGTTCATCGCCCGCTGGCTGGCTCGGCGGTAGACGTTGCGGTCGGTCGCGTAGGTGGCGTCGGCCTGGACCAGCTCGTTGATCGCCGCGTCGATATCGGCGAGGGCGGCGCGGGCCTCAGCGTGGTCATCGCCAGCGGCCAGGGCCGGGAACGGCGCCGCGAGCGACGCCGTCAGGGCCAGAACAAACGCCGGCCCGACAAAGCGGGCCAGCGCGAAGGTTGCAAATGAAAAGTGACGCACGCGAGGCTTACTTCGTGGTGAAGGCGGATATGATCGTCGGCTGCCCGGTGGCGGTCAACTCCGGGACCGCAGCGTTACCGGCCTGGCCAGAGGCAACGACAATGTACTCCTTGCCATTCGCTTCATAGGCTTCCGATGGCGCCTGGATCATGGCCCCGGTGTCATAGCTCCACAGCAGGCGGCCGGTCTTCGCGTCGAAGGCGTTCTCGGCGCCGCCGAGGTTGCCGGAGAACAGGAGGCCCGACCCGGTCACCAGCGCGCCGCCGTAATTGGGCAGGTCGAAGTGGTGGCGCCAGTTGAACACTCCGTTCGAGACATTGATCGCGTTCATCTGGCCCGTGTCAGGGCCGACGAGCTTCGGAAAGTCGCCACCCAGATAGAACTGGCCGGCGATGTAGACAACGTCCTTGGTTGCGGTCCAGAAGCCGCACTCGTTCTGGCTTGGGACATAGAACGCGTTGGTCGCGGGATCATAGGCGCCCCCCTGGTACTCGATGCCGCCGAGCGTGTTTGGGCAGGCGATGTTGCCATCGAGGCTGGGAGCCGCGCCCTGTCCTTTCTGGAAAGCGGCGGCTGTGTGGTCGACGAGCTTTCCGGTCTCGGCGTCGAGAATCCAGAAATTGCCGGCCTTGTCACCGGTGGCGACCAGCTTGCGCGCCGCATTGTTCACCTTGCCCGTGAACAGAACGGGCTGCATCGGCGGATCCCAGTCGTGCGTGTCGTGCGGGATGAACTGATGGTACCATTTCATCTTCGGCTTGGAGCCGGAAAGGTCCAGGGCGACCATTGAATCCGAATAGAGGTTGTCGCCTTCGCGCACCGTCCCAAGAAAGTCAGGACCGGGGTTGCCGAGGTTGAGGTACATCGTATGGGTGTCGGTATCGATGGTCACGCCGCCCCAGGTGGAGGCGCCCCCGCGCTTCCAGGAATCGCCGCTCCACGTCTCATGGCCAGGCTCGCCGGGGCCGGGCACCGTTTCCCAGCGCCAAACCACATGGCCGTCCTTCGGGTCATAGGCGGAAAGGTTGCCGTTGCCGCCCCAATCGCCGTTGGACACGCCGAGCAGCAGCAGATCCTGGTTGGTGTTCGGGTCGTGAAAGGGGACCGGCGCCATCGTGTAGAAGGCGTTGGCGGTGTCGTCCACCGTCACTTTGTCCCACACTTTGTCGCCATTTTCGGCGTTCAGCGCGATCAGATGGCCATCGAGCGTGCCGACGTAGACATTCCCGTCAAGCAGCCCGATGCCGCGGTTGGCCGCGAATGAGATGACATGCGGGTGGTTCTTGAATTCCCATTTGACCTTCCCGGTCGCCGCATCCAGGGCATAGACGTGGTCGTGGGCCGTGGTGACATACATCGTCCCGTTGTAGACGATCGGCGAAACCTCCATCGGACCCGGATCGTCGAGCGTGGCTTTCCAGGCAAGCTGCAATCCGCCGACGTTGTCTGGCGTGATCTGAGTCGCGGGGGTGTAGTGGTTGCCCGTGTAGCTTTTGGCCGGGAGGATCCAGTTCGCGGTGTCGTTCGCCGCGTTGAGGAATTCTTCCGGCGTCGGCGTCAGTTGCGTTTGCGCCGATGCCGGCGTGAATCCCGTCGCCGCCAGGGCGCCGATGGCGATGAGCGTCAAAAGGCCTGATCCGGACTGCATTCGTGTGCGGAAAGTCATTGCGTGTTCCTTGCTGCTTCCTCTAGGCGGCCAAGGCCGTCTGGCGGCCATGCTCGCGGCTTTGTGCTAGCGTCGAGTTCGCTGCCCCGCGGCGGTTTTCCCGGCCGTGCGGTGTCGTTTTCCCGGCGTCGCCAGTATTCTTTCCTGATTTTCGGGTGGGAGAAAAGCACCTGGGCCGCGTTTAGGGTTCACGTCTTCGTGAACGGAGGACCGCGGCCTCTACAACCAAGCGGGCCGCGCCCGGATTCGCACGAGAAAACCGCTTCAGCCAATCTGAAACACGTCCCCATCCCGGCTGCGATGCTCGGGGGATTGCCGATTCGAGCGGCCATTTGCCGGGATTGTCGGCGACGAAGGCGATATGGGCCGCGCGGCCCGGCTGGATGGGAAGGCGTCCCTCCGATAGCTGCGGGCCGTTGTCCGTCGAATGCTAAAACCGCGCGGCATGGCCCAGAGACCGCGCCCGCTTGCGCCGGACGTTCGAAGCGGCGGGCGTCCGCCGGAAGCGCGCTGACCAAACCGGGCGACGGGTGGGGAATCACGCTGCCTGTTTCATTTTGGCGCACAGCGCTCGGCCCAAAGAATGCAAGCGTCGGGTCCACGGCGAAGAGGGCCTATCCATGCGCAAGGTCGGGTTATCCTTGGGTTTTGCCACCGTTTGCGTGGCTTTCGGGCGATTTCTGTTCGCTCCGCCCGTCTTGGCCGGGCGCGCCAACGGCGCAACCGGGCTTTTGCTCGCGGCGGGCCTCTTCACCATCGCCATCGCCGCTGTCGTGCGCAATTGAGCCAACCGGCCGGTCAGGCCCACTTTTTTATGGCGCCAGGCGGACAAGCTGATATAGAGCGGAAGCAAATCGGCCTCGTCAAGCCGGCGCTTTCGGCGGGCGTGGCGGAATTGGTAGACGCGCCGGATTTAGGTTCCGGTGACGCAAGTCGTGGGGGTTCGAGCCCCTCCGCCCGCACCATTTCCTTCCCGACGCCAAAAAACGCCAATTGACGAGCGAGCGGTTGGCACTTATCGGCCAGCGGCGGCCGTTGGCCGCGACGATGACAAGACGGAACGCAAGATGCAGGTCACCGAGACGCTCAGCCAGGGGCTTAAGCGGGAATACAATATATCCCTGCCGGCCAGCGACTTAGCCTCCAAACTCGATGGGCAGCTGGCCGAACTGAAGGCGAAAGTCCGCATCAACGGCTTCCGCCCCGGCAAGGTGCCGGTCGAGCACCTGCGCAAAGTCTACGGCAAGTCGGTGATGGCCGACGTCGTGCAGGAAGCTATCGCCAGCGCGAACAAGAAGATCATCGACGACAACCACCTGCGCCTCGCCAGGGAGCCAAAGGTCGAGCTTCCGAGCGATCAAGCGAGTATCGACGCTGCGCTGGAGGCCCGCGGCGACCTTAATTTCAAGGTCGCGCTCGAGGTGCTGCCGGTGTTCGAGATTGGCGATTTCTCGCAAATTTTACTTGAGCGTCTAACCGCTGACGTCGAGCCCTCAGATGTCGAGACCGCGCTCGATCGCTTGGCGGAGGAGCGCCGCGCTTACAGCGACAAGCCCGCGGGGGCCACAGCCGAGGTCCACGACCGCATCACAATTGATTTCGACGGAACGATTGAGGGGGCCCCCTTCGAAGGCGGCGAAGGTCGCGACATTCAGGTGGCGCTCGGCTCGAACACGTTCCTGCCGGGGTTCGAGGACCAGCTCGTCGGTGTCGCCGTGGGCGACAAACGCACGGTTCGGGCTACTTTTCCCGAGGCTTACGGTGTGCCTGCGCTCGCGGGGAAGACCGCAGACTTCGACGCGACGGTGAAGGCCCTCGCAGCGCGCGACCCGTTCACCATCGACGATGAATTCGCCAAGAGCATGGGCTCGGAAGGCCTCGACAAGCTCAAGGAGACAATTCGCGACCGGATCGGGGCCGAGTACGCGCGCGTGTCGCGCGATAAGGTCAAGCGCCAGCTCCTCGACAAGCTCGACAAGCTTTATTCATTCGAGTTGCCTGAGGGCTTGGTCGATCAGGAGTTTAACTCGATTTGGGAGCAAGTCACGCGCGAGCAGCAGGCCTCAGGCCGTGGTTTCGCCGAGGAGAGCACAACGGAAGAGGCGGCGCGCGCCGACTATCGCAAAATCGCCGAGCGGCGGGTGCGCCTCGGGCTCTTGTTGGCCGAGGTCGGAACGCGGGCTGAGGTGAAGGTCTCGGACGAGGAGATGACCCAGGCGCTGGTCGCCCGGGCGCGGTCGTTCCCGGGCCAGGAAAAGCAGGTCTGGGATTTCTACCGCAACAACAGCCAGGCGTTAGCCGAATTGCGCGCACCGATTTACGAAGAGAAGGTCGTCGATCATATCCTCGGCCTCGCCAAGGTCGAGGCGCGCAAAGTGACCAGGGAAGAGCTCCTCAAGCCTGTCGACGACGAGCTTCCCGTCGGCCCGCCAGGTGCAAGTGAGGCGCTCGAGGCTTGATGCAGCAGGGCCCAGCCGCCTCTTTTCGAGATGGCCTGGGGCGCCTATGTTGGAACGCCGGCGTCAACCGGCCAATTCTGGTGAAAGAAACGTCCTGATGCTCGATCCCGTCGATTACTACACGAATAACCTCGTACCGATCGTTATCGAACAGTCGGCCCGCGGTGAGCGCTCGTTTGATATTTTCTCGCGGCTGCTGCGCGAACGCATCATTTTCATGATCGGTCCGGTCGACGATATCTCAGCCTCGCTGGTGGTCGCCCAACTGCTCTTTCTCGAGGCCGACAATCCGAAGAAAGAAATCGCCCTTTACGTCAATTCGCCGGGCGGGGTCGTCACCGCGGGACTGTCTATCTACGACACCATGCAGTTTATTCGTCCCAAAGTGACGACGATGTGCATCGGGCAGGCCGCGTCGATGGGCTCGCTTCTGCTTGCCGCCGGCGAGAAGGGTTCGCGATTTGCTCTGCCGAATTCCCGCATCATGGTCCATCAGCCGTCGGGCGGTTTCCAGGGCCAGGCCTCGGATATCCAGCGGCACGCGGAGGACATTCTGAAAGTCAAGCGGCGGCTCAACGAGATCTACGTGCACCATACCGGTCAATCCTACGAAGCCATTGAAAGAACTCTAGATCGGGATCATTTCATGTCGGCGGAAGAAGCCAAGGCGTTTGGCATCGTCGACGAGGTGACGGTCAAGCGCACGGTGGAATTGGAAGAGGTGAAGGCTTAGCCCTTGGCCGGGTCGAGTCGCAAAGTTTTTCTGGACTTTGGACCTCGGCTGGGATGATTTTTATGCGGTGGCCTTGATTTTGCGTGTAATTTGGTGGTTGCTTGTCAAATCCCAGGTTGACGCAATGACCGCGGGCTGAAGGCGGACTGAACCGGGAGGAAGCGGCGAGGCAGGGCCGAAGGCTACGTTTCGTTAGGGTGGTTTGGTTAGGCTGCTCGGTCAGGCGTTTATGACGCGCTTCGCCGGAAGCGGCCTAAATGGAGAAAAGCGATGGCCAAGGCCGAAGGCGACGCCAAAAATACGCTCTATTGCTCGTTCTGCGGCAAGAGCCAGCATGAAGTTCGCAAGCTCATCGCCGGGCCGACTGTGTTCATCTGCGATGAATGCGTCGAACTATGCATGGACATCATCCGCGAGGAGAGCAAGACCGCGCTCGTCAAAAGCAAGGACGGCATTCCGACTCCCCGCGAAATTTGCAAGGTTCTCGACGACTATGTGATCGGCCAGCCGCAAGCCAAGCGCGTGCTTTCGGTCGCGGTCCACAATCACTACAAGCGCCTCAACCACGCCACCAAGCATGGCGACGTGGAACTGGCGAAGTCGAATATTCTGCTGATCGGCCCGACCGGTTCGGGCAAGACGCTGCTCGCTCAGACGCTTGCGCGCATACTCGACGTGCCGTTCACGATGGCCGACGCCACGACTCTGACCGAAGCCGGCTATGTCGGTGAGGACGTCGAGAACATCATTTTGAAGCTGTTGCAGGCCTCTGACTACAACGTCGAGCGGGCGCAGCGCGGCATCGTCTACATTGACGAGATCGACAAGATCAGCCGCAAGTCGGACAATCCGTCGATCACCCGCGACGTATCGGGCGAAGGCGTGCAGCAGGCGCTGCTCAAAATCATGGAAGGTACGATCGCGAGTGTTCCGCCGCAGGGCGGCCGGAAGCATCCCCAGCAGGAATTCCTGCAGGTTGATACGACCAACATCCTTTTCATTTGCGGCGGGGCCTTTTCTGGCCTCGAGCGAATCATCTCCGCGCGCGGCAAGGGCACTTCGATCGGCTTTTCCGCCAAGGTTCAGTCGCCCGACGACCGGCGCACCGGCGAAGTCTTTCGGGAGGTCGAGCCGGAGGATCTGCTGAAATTCGGTCTTATTCCGGAATTCGTTGGCCGTCTGCCAGTCATCGCAACGCTTGAGGATCTCGACGAGGACGCGCTGAAGAAAATCCTGACCGAGCCGAAAAACGCGCTGGTCAAGCAATACCAGCGTCTGTTCGAGATGGAGAACACCGACCTGACGATTCAGGAAGAAGCATTGGGCGTGGTCGCGAAGAAGGCGATTGAGCGGCGCACTGGCGCGCGCGGCTTGCGTTCGATCATGGAAAGCATCCTGCTCGATACGATGTTCGAATTGCCGGGTCTCGATGGCGTCGAACAAGTCGTGATCGGTCCCGAGGTTGTCGAAGGCAAGGCGCGCCCTCTTTACATCTATGCCGAGCGCGCCGAGCGCGCGAGCTGAGCCTGGCTCCGGATCGCGGCGCCGCTTGAAAGTCCCGCGGCGGACGCCCATGTTTCGGTTGGAGAGACTGATTCTGCGACGCCGTGGGCGGCAGAAGTTGCGTCGTGCAGAGTTGGCCGCACGCGAGAGTTTGGGGGCGGATTCGTCGTTAAAGCTCTAGAGGTGAAGAAAGGCGGGACAGGCGAAAAGTCCGGTCCCGAGACTCAGGATAGCCATGACCAGCCAACACAAGTCCATCGCCCCCGGAACCCTCGACGTCTATCCCGTCCTTCCGCTGCGCGACATCGTCGTGTTCCCGCACATGATCGTCCCACTGTTCGTCGGACGCGAGAAGTCGATTCGTGCGCTCGAAGAGGTGATGAAGTCCGACAAGCCTATACTGCTCGCGACCCAGAAGAATGCCGCGGATGATGATCCAGCCCCTGACGCCATCTTCTCGGCCGGTACGCTCGCCAGCGTTTTGCAGTTGCTCAAATTGCCCGACGGTACGGTCAAGGTGCTGGTCGAAGGTTCGACGCGCGCCCAGGTGACGCGCTTCGTGTCCGGCGACGGTTTCTTCCAGGCTGAAGCGCGGGCGATCGCCGACGAGCCGATCGAAAAGATCGAGGCCGAAGCCCTGTCGCGGTCGGTCGTGTCCGAGTTCGAGAGCTACGTCAAGCTCAACAAGAAGATTTCGCCTGAGGTCGTCAGCGCGGTTAACCAGATTGACGACTACGGCAAGCTCGCCGACACCGTCGCGTCGCACCTTGCGGTCAAGCTCTCCGACAAGCAGGCGATTTTGGAGATGCGCTCGATCGCCAAGCGATTCGAGAAGTGCCTCGCGCTCATGGAGAGCGAGATTTCGGTTCTGCAGGTCGAGAAGCGCATCCGAACACGTGTCAAACGCCAGATGGAGAAGACGCAGCGCGAATACTATCTCAACGAGCAGATGAAGGCGATCCAGAAGGAGCTCGGCGACGAGGATGGCAAGGACGAAATGTCCGAGCTTGAGGAGCGCATCAAGTCGACGAGACTCACTAAGGAAGCGCGCGAGAAGGCCCTCGGGGAGGTGAAGAAGCTGAGGCAGATGTCGCCGATGTCGGCGGAAGCCACGGTCGTGCGCAACTACCTCGATTGGCTGCTGTCGATTCCTTGGCAGAAGCGGTCGAAGATCAAGAAGGACTTGCCGGCCGCTCAGGCGATTCTCGACGCCGATCATTTCGGCCTGGACAAGGTCAAAGAGCGGATAGTCGAGTACCTCGCGGTCCAGCAGCGGGCGAACAAGCTGACCGGCCCGATCCTGTGTCTCGTCGGTCCGCCCGGCGTCGGCAAGACCTCACTCGGCAAGTCGATCGCGAGGGCGACGGGCCGCGAGTTCGTGCGCATGTCGCTTGGCGGGGTTCGCGACGAAGCGGAAATTCGCGGCCATCGGCGCACCTATATCGGCTCTATGCCGGGCAAAGTTATCCAGTCGATGCGCAAGGCCAAGACGTCGAATCCGCTCTTCCTGCTCGACGAGATCGATAAAATGGGCATGGATTTTCGCGGCGATCCGTCATCGGCTCTGCTCGAAGTGCTGGACCCGGAACAGAACTCGACCTTCAATGATCATTATCTGGAGGTAGACTACGACTTATCGGGCGTCATGTTCGTGACCACCGCCAATACTCTGAATATCCCACCCGCCCTCATGGACCGGATGGAGATCATTCGCATTGCTGGATACACGGAAGACGAGAAGCTGGAGATCGCGAGGCGGCATCTCTTGCCCCATTCATTGGCCAAGCACGGACTCGACGCCAAGGAATGGGTCGTCGAAGACAGCGCCATCATGGAGCTCATCCGGCGCTACACGCGGGAAGCCGGGGTTCGCAACCTTGAGCGTGAGATCTCCAATCTCGCTCGCAAGGCGGTGAAGGAGATCCTCATCAACAAGAGCAAGACGATCGTTGTCAACGGAACAAATATCGCCGAATTCCTTGGCCCACCGAAGTTCCGCTACGGCGAAATCGAAGCTGACGACCAGGTGGGACTCGTGACCGGACTCGCCTGGACCGAGGTCGGGGGCGAATTGCTGACGATTGAAGGTGTCATGATGCCTGGTAAGGGTCGCATGACGGTGACTGGAAATCTCAAGGATGTGATGAAGGAGTCGATTTCAGCCGCAGCGTCCTACGTACGTTCGCGCGCTGTCGATTTCGGTATCGAGCCCCCCTTGTTCGACAAGCGCGACATCCATGTGCATGTGCCCGAGGGGGCAACGCCCAAGGACGGGCCGTCAGCCGGCGTCGGCATGGCGACCGTTATCGTATCCATGTTGACCGGCGTTCCGGTGCGGCGCGACATCGCCATGACCGGCGAGATCACGCTGCGCGGGCGCATCCTCCCGATTGGGGGACTCAAGGAGAAACTGCTTGCGGCGCTGAGAGGCGGGATCAAGAAGGTCCTTATACCGGAGGACAACGCCAAGGATTTGGCCGAAATCCCGAGTTCGGTTAAGAACGGCCTCGAAATCGTGCCCGTTTCCCGAATGGACGAAGTGATAGGCCACGCCCTCGTGCGCCGGCCGATCCCTATCGTGTGGGAGGAGCACGCTACGGCGCCCCTGCCTTCGGGGCCTGCCGAAGACGACGGCCAAGGTCTCGTGGCGCACTGACGGGCCAGTCGCGCCGTCCGTCGGCAGGGGAGCGCGGGTTTTCGTCCGCCGGAACGTCTGTCGCCGCTTTAGATCGCCGCGAATTCTGCAGAATTCGCGGTTTTTTTGTATGGAGGGCTGTTTTAGGCTCTTTTTTTTGCGCTTGTTCCCGGCGAACGCTTGCGTTCCTGCGGCGAAACGGCGAGCTATGAATTGAACTCTGCTGTCGATTCGTCCGGGGCGGCGATGAGCGCCTTGAGGGAAGGGACGGGTATGAGCGCGGCGGCGCGCGGCGCTGCTTAACGGCGGCGTTGAAGGCGCCGGACTTCAGCATCGGCGCCGAACAATCGAGCGCCGCAGTCGAACGGAGAGGCTATAATGAACAAGCTTGAGCTCGTCGATCATATTGCCACGGAAGCAGAGCTGACCAAGGTCTCCGCGGCGGCGGCGCTTGAGGCGGTGCTGGAGGGTATCACCAACACGTTGAAGAAGGGGGATGAGGTGCGGCTCGTCGGTTTCGGCACCTTCTCGGTTCGCGAGCGCGCTGCCGGGAAGGGACGCAACCCGGCGACTGGCAAGGAGATCAAAATCGCCGCGTCGAAAAACGCGCGCTTTAAGCCCGGCGCCGCGCTGAAGGCGAGCCTTAACAAGAAGGCGGCAAAGAAATAGAACGAATCGCCGTGGTCTGCGGCGCTTCAATGGGCCCCGTCGGGACGGTCGCAGGACTGCTGGGTCGTCCCGTCACCATCGACATATAGCTCTTGCTTCCGCTTGGCGAGCCTGCCGTGAGCCTGCTATCTTGACGTTAGCCGGTTCAGGCGACCGGCGATGTGAAGGGCGGTTAGCTCAGTTGGCAGAGCATCTCGTTTACACCGAGAGGGTCGGCGGTTCGAGGCCGTCACCGCCCACCATCTTCGGGTTTCCGCAGGCGTTGTCAGTGCTGGTCGCCGCGTTCGCGCTGGCGGGGATCGGAGTCACGCAGGCTGCGGCGCAGCAACACGGCGCCCCTATGAGTTTCCATGTCGCGCCGCTCGAATCGCGCGAGTGCGGCCGACATTGTCCGGACGTCATTGTGGCGGATGGCGTCATCGAGGCCGAGACGCCGTTGGCCTTTGTCAATTTCCTTAAGTCTGGAAACTCCGACACGCGGTTGCGGCGCGTTGTTTTTTTCAATTCGAGAGGCGGCAATGTCGTCGCTTCGATGGTCTTCGGCCATATTCTGAGGGGGCTGCGCATTGCTGGCGTGGTCGGACGGTTCGAGGCCGGCGGCGATCCGGGACCCTACGTGGGCGAATGCCTGTCGGCCTGCGTCTATGCGCTGATGGGCGCGGTGCGTCGTGTCGCGCCCCCTGGCAGCGAGGTCGGGCTGCACAGAATGTCGATCGTCGAGAATGTGGGCACGGGCCTTTTCGGATCACATTCGAAGCGAAGCTTCGCCGATCCGCCGATGGTCGCCGTGCTCGGACGCTATGCGAGACGGATGGGCGTCGACCCCGCGCTGGTCAAGAAGGCGGAATCGCTCCCGCCCGACACCGTCCACGTTCTCACGCGCGACGAAATGCGGCGCTGGGCATTGGCGACAAGCCAGTTTTGATGGGTCGGGTATCACGGTTCGCGGCGGCGGCGATCCTTGACTTGGAAGCGCGCCTGGCTTATCCGGTCGCGCTCCCGCGGGGGGAGTAGCTCAGTTGGTTAGAGCGCCGGCCTGTCACGCCGGAGGTCGCGGGTTCAAGTCCCGTCTCTCTCGCCAGTTTCCCGCCCTCGATTGATCGCTTGATGCGCCGCCTGACGGAGCCCCTTCCGACGCCCGCGGCTCGGCCCGGAGCTTAAAATTCCACGCGCGGGCGCAGTGTACGATTTTGCGCGTGACTCAGTCTTTTCAGTCGCTTAACCTCATTTTTCTGCAACTCAAAACAAAATAATACTGAATCAATCGGTATTAAACCGATGCTTTAAAATACGTTGCGTTCTAATGGAATCGTTAGGGCGAGCTCTCCCTGGGGCTGGGCGCCGGGGACCGGCGATCAGAGGCCACGGGGACCCGGCCCATCCCTTGGGTGGACGGCCGCGACCGGGCGTCCGTGCGCCATGAGGCATCCGTGCGCCGTGATGAGGCTGGGCCGCCAGTTGACGCGCGACCAGGCGCCGCCTTTCCAAGGACGCCCAGGCGCCGCCTTTCTGGGAAGCTGTTGGAGGCTTGCGGGTGGAGGCGTGCGGGGCGGCGCAACATTGGGCCGAGCTGACGCGGCTCGAGCATGAGATGCGGTTGGTCGCGCGACAGTCGCCAAGCCTTGCCTGGCGCGCGGCAAGAACGCCGCGGCCGATGCGGCGCTGTGCGACGAGGCAAGCCGCCGCACATGCGCTTCGCGGCGGCGAAAGCTGCTTGCGCGCGAAGTCCCGGCTCGCCGCAATCACGGCCTTTCGCCTTGCATGCTACGCTGCGCTGCGATACGCCTTGAACGAAAGCGGAGCGCCGCCGCTCCGGCGCGGTTCCATCCGCCCGGTCAAAGACTTGAAGAGCGAGGCCATGCCGAGCCTTATTTCCGATTACATGCCGCTGGTCGTATTCATAATCATCGCCGCACTCATCGGCGGAGCGCTGTTGATTGCTCCCTTTCTCGTCGCCTATCGCGCGCCCGACAGCGAAAAGCTTTCGCCCTACGAGTGCGGTTTTCCCCCGTTTGACGATGCTCGGATGCGGTTCGACGCGCGCTTTTACCTTGTCTCGCTCCTGTTCATCATCTTCGATCTTGAGGTCGCGTTCCTGTTTCCCTGGGCGATCGCATTCCACGACCTCGGGGCGCTCGGATTCTGGTCGATGATGCTCTTTCTGGGGGTCCTGACCATCGGGTTTGTATACGAGTGGAACAAGGGAGCGCTCGAATGGGATTGAGCGCCAGCCCGACCGTCGCGCTTGGCGCGGCCGATCTCCGCGATCCGCTGACTGGCGCGCCGCTCCCGGCCCGGGACCGGTACTTCGGCTCGATCAGCGACGAGCTCGCCGACAAGGGCTTTCTCGTCACCACGACCGACGATCTCATCCAATGGGCGCGCAGCGGCTCGCTCATGTGGATGAGCTTTGGTTTGGCGTGCTGCGCGGTCGAGATGATGCAAGTCTCGATGCCGCGTTATGACGTCGAACGTTTCGGCGCGGCCCCCCGCGGTAGCCCGCGCCAGTCGGATGTCATGATTGTCGCCGGCACGCTGACCAACAAGATGGCGCCGCCGCTGCGCAAGGTCTACGACCAGATGCCGGAGCCGCGCTACGTCATCTCGATGGGCTCGTGCGCCAACGGCGGAGGCTATTACCACTATTCCTATTCGGTTGTGCGCGGGTGTGACCGTATCGTCCCTGTTGATATCTATGTGCCGGGCTGTCCGCCGACCGCCGAGGCGTTGCTCTACGGGGTGCTCATGCTGCAAAAGAAAATCCGCCGCACCGGAACGATCGAACGCTGACGCGAGACGGAAGCGAAAGGCTAGACTTAGGCGAATGGACGACCAGCTGCAGACCGTCGCGACGAAGCTCGCCGCCGCCGCGCCCGGCGTGGTGGTGGCGTCGACTTTCGTGTTCGGCGAACTCACATTGACCGTCGAGATGGCGCGCATCCTCGAGGCGCTGCAGTTCCTCCGCGACGATCCTGCCGCTCAATTCGTTTCGATCATCGATATTTCGGGGGTCGATCATCCGCAGCGTGAGAAGCGCTTCGATGTCGTCTATCATCTCATGTCGCCGAAGCTCAATCACCGGATTCGGGTCAAGATCGCGACTGACGAGGACACGCCCGTCATGAGCGCGACGGCCGTCTATCCTGGCGCTGACTGGTATGAGCGCGAGGTTTACGACCTTTTCGGCGTGGTGTTTGAAGGTCATCCGGATTTGCGGCGCATCCTGACTGACTATGGCTTCGATGGTCACCCACTGCGCAAGGACTTCCCGATGACCGGCTTCGTTGAAGTGCGCTACGACGATGCGGAGAAGCGCGTGCGCTACGAGCCGGTTCGGCTCAATCAGGAATTCCGCCAGTTCGATTTCCTGAGCCCGTGGGAAGGCCCGCCGTTGCCGGGGGATGAGAAGGCGAAAGGCGACGGTCGGGAATAGGCAGTCGAGTCATGAACGATCAGAACCTACGCAACTTCTCGATCAACTTCGGACCTCAGCATCCGGCGGCGCATGGCGTGCTGCGGCTCGTGCTCGAGCTTGACGGCGAGGTGGTCGAGCGGGTCGACCCGCATATCGGCCTCCTGCATCGCGGCACCGAAAAGCTCATGGAGGCGCGCACCTACCTGCAGAACGTGCCCTATCTCGATCGCCTTGATTATGTCGCGCCGATGAACCAGGAGCACGCCTATGCGCTCGCGGTCGAGCGGCTGCTCGGCATCACGATTCCGCGGCGGGCCCAGCTTATCCGCGTCCTTTATTGCGAGATCGGCCGCCTCCTTTCGCATCTCTTGCAGATCACCACCCAGGCGCTGGACGTCGGCGCGCTGACGCCGATTCTCTGGGGTTTCGAGGAGCGCGAGAAGCTGATGGTGTTCTACGAACGCGCCAGCGGCTCGCGCATGCACGCGGCCTACTTCCGCCCCGGCGGCGTCCATCAGGATCTGCCCCGCAAGCTCGTCGACGACATTGAGGCCTTCTGTGATCCCTTCCTCAAGGTCTGCGACGATATCGAGACCCTGCTTACGGGCAACCGCATCTTCAAGCAGCGCAATGTCAACATCGGCGTGGTCAAGCTGGCGGACGCGTGGGCGTGGGGCTTCTCGGGCGTCATGGTGCGCGGATCCGGCGCGCCCTGGGATCTGCGCAAGGCGCAGCCCTACGAATGCTACGAGGAAATGGATTTCGATATTCCCGTCGGCAAGAACGGCGACTGCTACGATCGCTATGTCATCCGCGTGGAGGAGATGCGCCAGTCGGTGAAGATCATGCGGCAGTGCTGCGAGAAGCTGAACTCGCCTGGCGGCGAAGGCCCGGTGGTGACCGACGACGGCAAGGTCGCGCCCCCTCGACGCCCCGAGATGAAGCGGTCGATGGAGGCGCTCATCCATCATTTCAAGCTCTACACCGAGGGTTATAAAGTTCCGGCTGGCGAGGTTTACGCCGCGGTCGAAGCGCCCAAGGGCGAGTTTGGCGTCTATCTCGTGTCCGACGGCTCGAACAAACCCTACCGCGTCAAGCTTCGCGCGCCGGGTTTCGCGCATCTTCAGGCGATGGATTTTCTGTGCCGCAAGCACATGCTTGCGGACGTCAGCGCGGTCCTCGGCTCGCTCGACATTGTGTTCGGCGAGGTCGACCGATGATCGCCCCTCGCCAGGGGGCGCGCTTCAGCATGACCACGCAATCGAGGAACTGCTGACCGATGTCCGTCCGCCGCCTTGCCGACGAGCAGCCGACAGGCTTCGAGTTCACGCCGGAAAACAAGGCGTGGGCGGAGCAGGAAATGGCCAAATATCCTCCCGGCCGGCAGGCGTCAGCGGTGCTTGCGCTGTTGTGGCGTGCGCAGAAGCAGAACGGCTACTGGCTGCCGCGGGCGGCGATCGAAAAAGTTGCGGCGATGCTAGACATGCCCAACATCCGAGTGCTCGAGGTCGCGACCTTCTACACGATGTTCAATCTGGAGCCGGTTGGGCGTCACTACGTGCAGGTCTGCGGCACGACCCCGTGCATGCTGTCCGGTTCCGACGACATCAGGGCGGTCTGCCGCAAGCGCATCGGCGAAGAGGGCGATGTTTCGCCCGACGGTGTGTTCTCCTGGATCGAGGTCGAATGCCTCGGAGCCTGTTGCAACGCGCCGATGGTCCAGATCAACGATGACTATTATGAGGACCTGACGCCGGAGAGCTTCGCCAAGCTTCTCGAGGATCTCGCAATGGGGCGGCCGGTCAGGACCGGTTCGCAGATCGGCCGGGTCTCGTCGGAGCCGGTCGGTGGTCTGACCGCGCTGGCGACGCTCTACGGCCTTGACGGTCATGGCGCGCTGAAGGCGTCTGCTGGCGCTGGCGAGCCCAAGGGCGAGAAAGCCCATACAGGCCTTCCGACCGAGAAGATCGGGAACTGAGCGATGCTGGACGACAAGGATCGGATCTTCACCAATCTCTATGGGCTCGGCGACCGTGGCCTCGAAGGCGCGCGGGCGCGCGGCAATTGGGATGGGACCAAAGCGATCATCGACAAGGGGCGCGACTGGATTATCGCCGAAATGAAAGCCTCAGGCCTGCGCGGACGTGGAGGCGCGGGCTTTCCGACCGGGCTCAAATGGTCGTTCATGCCCAAAACCGTCGATCCCAAACGTCCGCATTACCTCGTCATCAACGCCGACGAATCGGAGCCTGGCACCTGCAAGGACCGGGAGATTATGCGCAACGACCCGCACACGCTGGTCGAAGGCGCGCTGCTCGCCTCGTTTGCGATGGGCGCGCACGCGGCCTACATTTACGTGCGCGGCGAATTCATCCTGGAGCGCGAACATCTTGAGGCCGCGGTTGCGCAAGCCTACGACGCGCGGCTCATCGGCAAGGACAATATTAACGGCTGGCCGTTTGATCTCTATGTCCATCATGGCGCCGGGGCCTATATCTGCGGCGAAGAGACGGCGATGCTCGAATCGCTCGAGGGCAAGAAGGGCATGCCGCGGATGAAGCCGCCCTTTCCCGCCGGCATGGGGCTCTACGGTTCCCCCACCACGGTCAACAATGTCGAGTCGATCGCCGTCGCGCCGACGATTTTGCGGCGCGGCGCGTCATGGTTCACGAGTTTCGGGGCTCCCAACAATTTCGGCACCAAGATCTTCAGCGTCTCGGGTCACGTCAACCGGCCGTGTAACGTCGAAGAGGCGATGTCGATCCCATTCCGCGAGCTGATCGACAAGCACTGCGGCGGGGTGCGCGGCGGCTGGGACAATCTGCTCGCGGTCATTCCTGGCGGAGCGTCGGTGCGGCTCCTCCCCGCCGCCCAGATAATAGACTGCCCGATGGATTTTGACTCGCTCGCCAAGCTGAAGTCTGGCCTTGGCACGGCGGCGGCGATCGTGATGGACAAGTCGACCGACGTCATCCGCGCCATCGCGCGGCTCTCGTATTTCTATAAGCACGAGAGCTGTGGACAATGCACGCCTTGCCGCGAAGGCGCGGGATGGATGTGGCGCGTCATGCAGCGCATGGTCGAGGGCCGCGCGCAAAAGCGCGAGATCGACATGCTGCTCGATGTCACCAAGCAGGTGGAAGGGCACACGATCTGCGCCCTCGGCGACGCGGCGGCGTGGCCGATCCAGGGACTGATCGCCCATTTCCGTCCCGAGATCGAGCGGCGCATCGACCAATATGCGGCTAATCCGCATAGCGAGTCTTTGCCGGTGGCGGCGGAGTAGGGGATGACGAGCCATATCGCCCAACTCAACATCGGCCGGTTCCGCTACTCGCCGGACGATGCACGCATGGCGGGATTCATGACAAACCTCGATCGCATCAACGCTCTTGCGGAGCGAAGCGAGGGTTTTGTTTGGCGCCTTAAGGACGAGAGCAACAATGCGACCGCCATCCGTCCGGCGACCGATCCGACGACGGCCGTCAACCTATCCGTCTGGGAGAACGTGGAAGCGCTGGAGCGCTTTGTCTGGGCGACGGTGCACAAGCAATTCTATAATCGCAAGCACGACTGGTTTGAAAAGCTCGGGACGCCGCATTTCGTCATGTGGCCGATTCCGGCCGGGCATATTCCGGACCTCGACGAGGCGATGGGGCGGCTTGAGCATCTGAGGGCGAATGGCGACAGCGATTTCGCCTTTGGCTGGAGCCATCTCGCGCATATCAAGCTATGGCTGAGCCGGAAATGCGGATGACGGTCGGACCGACGTGATGCAGATCGAGAGCGAAAAGCAGCGGATGGACGGTCATAGAGCCGGCCGATCTGGGCGGCGCGCCGGACACGGAGCGATCGGCGCATGAGCAAGATCGTCATCGACGGCAAGGAAGTCGACGTTCCCGCCGAATACACGCTTCTTCAAGCTTGCGAGGCGGCTGGCGCCGAGATCCCACGGTTCTGCTTTCACGAGCGGCTGTCGATCGCCGGCAACTGCCGGATGTGTCTTGTCGAAGTGAAAGGCGGACCGCCCAAGCCCACCGCGTCTTGCGCCATGGCGGTCAAAGACTTGCGTCCCGGCCCGAACGGCGAGCCGCCGGTCGTCTTCACGAACTCGCCGATGGCGCGCAAGGCGCGCAAAGGGGTGATGGAATTCCTGCTGATCAACCATCCGCTCGATTGCCCGATCTGCGATCAGGGCGGCGAATGCGATCTGCAGGATCAGGCGATGGCCTATGGCGCCGACTCCTCTCGCTTCGCGGAGAATAAGCGCGCCGTCGAGGACAAATATATCGGGGCGCTGGTCAAGACCTCGATGAACCGCTGCATACAATGCACGCGGTGCGTGCGCTTCGTGACAGAAGTCGCGGGCGTTCCGGAACTCGGCGCGATCGGCCGCGGCGAGGACATGGAGATCACCTCCTATCTTCAAGAGGCTTTGAGCTCGGAGTTGCAGGGCAACGTTGTCGATCTCTGTCCGGTCGGCGCCTTGACCTCGAAACCGACGGCGTTTCATGCCCGTCCTTGGGAATACGCCAAGACCGAATCAATTGACGTAATGGATGCGCTTGGGTCCTCGATCCGAGTCGACGCGCGCGGCCGCGAGGTCGTGCGGATCCTGCCTCGTGTCAATGATGCGATCAACGAGGAATGGATTTCCGATAAGACACGGCACATCGTCGATGGCTTGAAGACGCAGCGGCTCGATCGTCCATATGTGCGTGTCGAGGGCCGGCTCAGGCCCGCGAGCTGGGCCGAGGCTTTCGCCGCGGTCACGAGGAAAGTCGCGGCGGCCTCGCCTTCCCGGGTCGGTGCGATCGTCGGCGATCTGGCGACGGTCGAAGAAATGTTCGCGCTCAAATCGCTTTTCGCCAAGCTCGGCTCGGCCAACATCGATTGCCGGCAGGACGGCTCCAAACTGCATCCAAAATTCGGCCGCGCGTCCTATCTTTTCAATTCGACGATCGCTGGCGTCGAGCAAGCGGACGCCATTTTTATCGTCGGCTCGAACCCGCGCCATGAGGCGGCGGTTCTCAATGCGCGCATCCGCAAGCGCTGGCTCAAGAGCGGCGCGCCGATAGGCGTGATCGGCGCCAGGGCGGATCTGACCTATGACCACCGTTACCTGGGTGCAGGACCGGACACGCTGGCGCAAGCCTTGGATAAGCCATTGGAGGGCGTGGCCAAACCAATGATGATCGCGGGCGCCGGCGCCTTTGCCAGGCCCGACGGTGTCGCGGTTCTGGCGAGCCTCGCCAAGGCGGCCGGCGCGACGGGCGCTATCAAGGATGGGTGGAACGGTTTCAATGTTCTGCACAACGCAGCCTCGCGCGTCGGCGGCCTCGATCTCGGCCTCGTGCCGGGCGAAGGCGGGCTCGACGCGCCGGCGATGGCGAAGGCGGACGCGCTCGACGTGCTCATCAACCTCGGGGCGGACGAGATCGACATCGAACCGGGCGCGTTCGTGGTCTATGTCGGCACGCATGGCGACCGCGGGGCGCATCGCGCGGACGTCATCCTGCCGGGCGCGGCCTACTCCGAAAAAACCGGCATCTACGTCAATACCGAAGGGCGTCCGCAGTTTGCTGAGCGCGCAGTCTTCCCGCCTGGGGACGCGCGCGAGGATTGGTCGATCCTGCGCGCCCTATCGGACCCGCTTGGCGTGAGGCTCCCCTTCGATTCGCTGACCCAGCTGCGGGCGGCGCTCGCTGCCGCCTACCCGTTCCTGGTGCGGTTCGACGCCATTGCGCCGGCGGACGCTGGCGTCTTCACCTCGATCGCCGCGCTCGGCGGCGCAATCGACAAGGCGCCGTTCGTTCCGGCTGTCGCCGACTTTTATTTCACCAATCCGATCGCGCGCGCCTCCCGCGTCATGGCCGAATGTTCGGCTCTGGCGCGGGGCGTTCAAAGTCAGGCGGCGGAATAGCATCAATGAGCACCGCCTTCCCCGGCAGACCGTCTTCTTCACCAGCCCTCGCCGTAATCGGCGTCGCCGCGGCGGTCGCAGCCGTTGTCATCATCGCGATTCTCGCGTGGCTGATCCACGGCGGCTATTTCGCGGCGTTCGGGCACTGGATGCACACAAGCGACGTTGGAACGGCGCTTCGCTACCTCCTCGAGAGCCTTGTGCTGCTCGTGTGCGTGCTCCTGTCGACAGCGGCGCTCATTTACATCCAGCGAAAGATCTGGGGGGCCGTGCAGCTGAGACGCGGCCCAAACGTGGTTGGACCCTGGGGCGTCCTCCAGCCGTTCGCGGACTTCTTCAAGTTTATACTGAAGGAGCCGATCATCCCGGCGAGCGCCAACAAGGGCGTGTTCGTGCTCGCCCCGCTCGTCTCCGTTGTGCTCGCCTTCGCCGCGTGGGCGGTCATTCCGGTCTCGGACGGATGGGTGGTCGCGGACATCAACGTCGGGCTCCTCTATCTCTTCGCGGTTTCTTCGCTTGGCGTGTACGGCGTCATCATGGCGGGATGGGCGTCAAATTCGAAATACGCGCTGCTCTCGGCGCTGCGCGCAGCCGCCCAGATGGTGTCCTACGAGGTCTCGATCGGCTTCGTGATCGTGACGGTGGTGATGTGCGCCGGCTCGGTCAATTTGAGCGATATCGTGCGCGCGCAGGACGGCCGATTCGGCCTCCTCGGCTGGTACTGGCTGCCGCTCTTCCCGATGTTCATCATCTTTTTTGTCTCGGCGCTCGCCGAGACAAATCGGCCGCCGTTCGACTTGACCGAGGCGGAGTCGGAGCTGGTCGCCGGTTACACAGTCGAGTATTCCGCCTCGCTGTTTCTTCTGCAGTTTCTGACGGAGCTCGTCGCGTTGCTGACCATGGGCGCGATGGCCACGATCCTGTTCCTTGGCGGATGGCTGTCGCCGCTGCCCTTTCCCCCGTTCACATGGATACCGGGGGTGATCTGGTTCCTGATCAAGGCCTGGGCGGTCGTGTTCTGCTTCTTGATGGTCACCGCCTTCGTCCCGCGCTATCGCTACGATCAGTTGATGCGCTTAGGGTGGAAGGTGTTCCTGCCAATTTCTCTGGTCATGGTGGTGGTGGTGGCCGGAGTGCTCGAATTTACCGGCCTCGGGGCGAGCCCTTCGGGCCCGCTGCACTGAGGGGAGAGGAAGGCAATGGCTCTCAGGCTCGCCCAATCGGCCAGGTCTCTGTTCCTGACGGAGTTCCTTGTCGCGTTCGGCTTATCGATCCGCTATATGTTCAAGCCGAGGGCGACCCTCAACTATCCGCATGAGAAGTCGCCGCTGAGCCCGCGATTCCGCGGCGAGCACGCGCTGCGTCGATACCCGAACGGCGAGGAGCGATGCATCGCCTGCAAGCTCTGCGAGGCGATCTGTCCGGCGCAGGCGATTACGATCGAGGCGGGGCCGCGGCGCAACGACGGGACGCGCCGCACGACGCGCTATGACATCGACATGGTCAAGTGCATCTACTGCGGTATGTGCCAGGAAGCCTGCCCGGTCGATGCGATCGTCGAAGGGCCGAATTTCGAATTCGCGACCGAGACGCGCGAAGAGCTTTACTACGACAAGCAACGATTGCTGGCCAACGGCGATCGCTGGGAGCGGGAGTTGGCGCGCAACATCGCGATGGACGCGCCCTATCGATAATCGTCTTCTCCCTCGCAAGGAGAAGGAAGCCGACAAGGCCCGTCGGAGGGCCCTGCCGGCGATACCTTTGCCCGGTCGGACGCGGGGCCGCAACGGGCGCCAATAAAGCCGGCGCTCCGCGCCATCCAGCCGCCCCTTTCCATGCGGGAAGGGACGACCGGACGGGGACTTATGACGAGAGGCGGACGATGCAGGCCGATGCTTTGTTCTTTTGGATTTTCGCGCCGGTTCTTGTGGCGTCCGCTTTCGCTGTCATCTTCGCCAGGAACCCGGTGCATTCGGTCCTCTTCCTGATTCTTTCCTTCGTATGCGCGGCCGGGCTGTTCCTGCTCATGGGCGCGGAGTTCCTGGCGATGCTCCTTGTCGTCGTCTACGTCGGCGCTGTCGCGGTGCTGTTCCTGTTCGTCGTCATGCTGCTCGACGTGGACTTCGCTCGTCTAAGGCAGGGCTTCGTCCAGTACCTGCCGCAGGGGTTGCTGATCGCGCTGGTGGTGGCGATCGAACTCATCTACGTCGTCTCAGGTCTCGGCCCCTCGCCGCGGGCCGCGGTCCCGGCGGCTCCCATCGGCACGCTCAGCAATACGGCCGCCCTCGGCGAGGTGCTCTACACCCGCTATTTCTACTTCTTTCAGGCGGCGGGGATGATTCTGCTTACCGCGATGATCGGCGCGATCGTGCTGACCCTTCACCACAAGCCGGGGGTCAAGCGCCAGGACATTGGCGCGCAGGTGGCTCGCGATCCTGAAACCGCGGTCGAGGTGCGCAAGGTCGCCTCACGGGCCGGCATCTGAAGGATTACGCGGATGGGAATCGACCTCACCCACTATCTTACGCTCGCCGCGATCGTGTTCACGATCGGCGTCGCGGGCATCATCCTCAATCACAAGAACATCATCATCATCCTGATGTCGGTCGAACTCATCCTCCTGTCCGTCAACATCAACCTCGTCGCCTTTTCAACCTTTTCGGGCGATCTGACGGGTCAGGCGTTTGCGCTCTTCATCCTCACCGTCGCCGCGGCTGAGGCGGCCATTGGACTCGCAATCCTGGTCGCCTATCACCGTAATCGCGGCTCGATCGCGGTTGAGGACATAAACACGCTGAAGGGCTGAGACGGTTTCATGTACGAGCTGATCGTCTTTCTGCCGCTTCTCGGCTTCCTGATCGCGGGCGTTTTCGGACCCTGGATCGGAGCCCGCGGCGCGGAATACGTCACCTGCAGTCTTCTCGGCGTTTGCTTCGTCCTCTCATGGATCGCGTTCGTCATGGTCGCGGGCGGGTCGGACGCTCATGTTCCGCTGGCCAATTGGTTCACCTCAGGCAAGCTCGTCGCCGTCTGGGCCTTGCGGATAGACACGCTGACCGCCGTCATGCTCGTCGTGGTGACGACCGTGTCGTTTGTCGTCCATGTTTATTCCATCGGCTACATGGCCGACGACCCGTCCCGGCCGCGCTTCTTCGCTTACCTCTCGCTGTTCACGTTCGCCATGTTGATGCTGGTGACGGCGGACAATCTGGTGCAACTCTTCTTCGGCTGGGAGGGCGTCGGCTTGATGTCCTACCTGCTGGTCGGCTTCTGGTATGAGAAGCCCGCGCCCAACGCCGCAGCGATCAAGGCCTTCGTCGTCAACCGGGTGGGCGACTTCGGCTTTTCGCTCGGCATCTTCCTTACCTTCTATCTGACGGGTTCGGTCGCGTTCGATCAGGTGTTTGCGGCGGCGCCCGGTCTCGTCGGCAAGACGGTGCATTTTATCGGCTTCGATTGGGATGCGTTGACGGTTGTTTGCCTGCTCCTGTTCATGGGCGCGATGGGCAAATCAGCACAGTTCCTGCTGCACACATGGCTTCCGGACGCGATGGAGGGCCCGACTCCGGTCTCGGCCCTCATTCATGCGGCGACCATGGTGACGGCGGGCGTGTTCATGGTCGCCAGGCTCTCGCCGCTATTCGAATTGTCGCCGGCTGCGCTCAGCGTTGTCACCATCATTGGCGGAACGACGGCCTTCTTCGCGGCGACCATCGCCGGTGTTCAGATGGACATCAAGAAGGTTGTCGCCTACTCGACATGCTCGCAGCTCGGCTACATGTTCATCGGCCTCGGGGTTGGCGGTTACAGCCTCGGCGTTTTCCATCTGTTCACTCACGCCTTCTTCAAAGGCCTTTTGTTCCTTTGCTGCGGCTCGGTGATCACCGCGATGCATCACGAGCAGGACATGCGCGCGATGGGCGGCCTCCGAAAGGATCTGCCGGTGACCTTCTGGACGATGATGGCTGGCGCGCTGGCGTTGAGCGCGGTGGGGATCCCCTTCACGTCGATCGGCTTTGCGGGGTTTGTGTCGAAAGACCCGATCATCGAGGCGGCCTTCGTTTCTCATCGCTTCGGCGCGATGTATGCGTTCGTCTGCGCCGACATCGCCGCTGGGTTGACCGCGTTCTACACCTGGCGCCTCATGTTCATGACCTTCTTTGGCTCGCGCGGCGATTGGTCAGCAAGCCTGCCAGCCAAGCCGCATGATGGTCATGCTCACGACGAGCACGCCGCGCACGAATCCCCGCTGGTCATGCTGGTTCCGCTCGTGGTGTTGGCTTTCGGCGCGACTTTCGCCGGCGTGGCGTTCCGATACCTGTTCATCGGCGCGGGACACGACGGGTTCTGGCGGAACTCTTTGTCCCTGGGTCAGGAGAACGGTCTTCTCGAGCGCATGGAGACTGCCCCCTGGCTGGTCTCCATCTCGCCAACGGTGGCGATGCTGATCGGCATCGGTATCGCCTATTACATGTACATCGTTGATCGCACCGCGCCGCGGCGGCTCGCCGGCGCATTTCCGGCGCTCTATCGCTTCCTGCTCAACAAGTGGTACTTCGACGAGCTCTACGACTTCGTCTTCGTCCGCCCGGCCTTCGCGATCGGCCGTTTGCTCTGGAAAGGCGGTGACGGCGTGATCATCGATGGCTTCGGGCCGAACGGCGTCTCGGCGCGCGTTCTAGACGTCGCCCGCGGCGCAGTGCGGCTGCAGACCGGCTATGTCTATCATTACGCGTTCGCGATGCTGCTTGGCGCGGCTGCGCTGACGACCTGGTATCTGTTCGGAGGGGTCACGCAATGAACGGCTCCTGGATCCTCTCCGGCATTCTGGCGCTGCCGCTCATCGGCGCGCTGTTCATCCTGCTCCTGCCGGGCGACAGCGAGGCGACCAAGCGAAACGCGCGCTGGATCGCGCTGTTCGCGACGCTGATCACGTTCGCCCTGAGCCTCGTCGCCTGGTCCCGCTTCGACCCGGCGCAACCCGGCTTTCAGCTTATCGAGCAACGCGTCTGGTTCTCGCACGCAATCCTCTACAAGCTCGGCGTCGACGGCGTTTCGATGCCCTTCGTCCTGCTCACCACCTTCCTGATGCCGATTTGCATCGTGGCCTCCTGGAGCCCGATCCAGACCCGGGTCAAGGAATACATGATCTGCTTCCTGGCGCTCGAGACGCTGTTGGTCGGGGTGTTCGTCGCGCTCGATATCATGCTTTTCTACGTTTTCTTCGAAGGCAGCCTCATTCCGATGTTCATCATCATCGGCGTGTGGGGCCACGGCAACCGCGTCTACGCAGCCTTCAAATTCTTCCTCTACACGCTGACCGGCTCGCTCCTGATGTTGCTGGCGATCATGGCGATGTATTGGACCGCGGGCACGACCGACATTACCGTGCTGCTCAAGACTTCCTTTCCGGCGGGCATGCAGAAATGGCTGTGGCTCGCTTTTTTCGCCTCTTTCGCGGTCAAGATGCCGATGTGGCCGGTGCACACCTGGCTACCGGACGCACATGTCGAAGCTCCGACAGCCGGCTCGGTGGTGCTGGCCGGCATTCTTTTGAAATTGGGCGGCTACGGCTTCATCCGGTTTTCGCTGCCGATGTTTCCGGACGCGTCGGTCTATTTCACACCGCTCATTTTCGCCCTGTCGGTGATCGCAATCATCTACACCTCCCTGGTCGCGCTGGCGCAGGAGAGCATGAAGAAGCTGATCGCCTATTCGTCGGTGGCTCACATGGGCTTCGTGACAATGGGGATCTTCGCCGGCAATACGCAGGGGGTTCAGGGGGCGGTCTACCAGATGGTGAGCCACGGACTCATCTCCGGGGCTCTCTTCCTTTGCGTGGGTGTCGTCTATGACCGTATGCACACCTACGAGATCGCCGCCTACGGCGGCCTCGTGCAGCGCATGCCTCTCTACGCGATCGCCTTCATGGTGTTCACCTTCGGCAATATTGGCTTGCCGGGCACTACAGGCTTCATCGGCGAGTTCCTGACCCTGCTCGGCACGTTCCAGATCAATAACTGGGTCGCGTTTCTCGCCACCTTCGGCACCATCCTGTCGGCGTGCTATGCGCTTTATCTCTACCGGCGTGTCATCTTCGGCGTCATCGAGAAGCCGAACCTGATGGGCGTCGCCGATCTCACGGGTCGCGAGATCGTAACGCTGCTGCCGCTCGGCCTGCTCACAATCTTCTATGGCGTGCACCCGCAGCCTATCCTCGACGCCAGCGCGGCTTCAATCGAGCAGATCATCAGTGGCTTCCAGCACGCAGTCACGATGACGAAGTCGGCGGGGCTATAACGGCTCGCGGCACTGCGCGCGGGCCGCGTCAAATGTCTTTGGAACGAGCGACACTCATGCACGAGACGGCCATTTCTCTTCCCGTGATCCTGCCGGAAGCGGTGCTGGCGGCGGGAACCTTGGCGCTCGTGCTTTACGGCGCCTTGCGCGGCGAGCGGGGGTCGGCTCTGGTCAACGAGTGCGCGGTTGGCCTTCTTGGCCTCGTCTTCATCCTGGTGGTGGCCAGGAATCGCCCGATGGGCGTCACTTTCTATGGCTCCTTCGTCGACGACGCCTTCACCCGCTTCATGAGCGCGCTTGCGCTGGTCGGCTCGCTGGTGACTCTCCTGCTGTCGGTCGAGTTCATGCGCCAGGAGAGGATCGGCGGGTTCGAATTCCCGGTCCTCATCCTCATTTCCACCCTCGGCATGCTGATGCTGATCGCGGCCAACGACTTCATCGCGCTCTACCTCGGTTTTGAGCTGATGAGCTTGGCGCTCTACGTGATCGCCGCCTATCGCCGGCATGACCTGCGCGCAACGGAAGCCGGCCTCAAATATTTCGTCCTCGGCGCCTTGTCCTCGGGCATGATGCTTTACGGGATGTCGCTCATCTACGGCTATTCCGGCTCAGTCGCTTTCAGCGCGGTTGCGAACGCCGTGCATGATCACGCGAACATTGGCGTTGTGTTCGGGCTGGTGTTCCTTCTGGTGGGGCTGGCGTTCAAGATTTCTGTCGTGCCGTTCCACATGTGGACGCCCGACGTCTACGAGGGCGCGCCGACTCCCGTGACGACGTTCTTCGCCTCCGCACCGAAGATTGCCGCAATGGCGGTTCTGGTTCGGGTCATGGTCACCGCTTTTCCCGGCATCGCGAACGACTGGCGCCAGATCCTCACTTTCGTCTCGATCGCCTCAATGGTGCTTGGCGCGTTCGCCGCCATTGGCCAGCGCAACTTCAAACGGCTGATGGCCTATTCCTCGATCGGCCATATGGGATACGCGCTGGTCGGACTTGCCGCCGGCACGGTCGAGGGCGCGCAGAGCGTCATCATCTATATGGCGATCTACGTGGTGATGACGCTGGGAACATTCGCCGCCATCCTGTCCATGCGCCGCGCCGGCCGCGCGGTCGAGACGATGGCCGACCTCGCGGGCCTGGCGAGGACGAATCCGACCATGGCCTTCTTCCTGGCGACGATGATGTTCTCCCTTGCCGGCATTCCGCCGCTCGCTGGCTTCTTCGCCAAGTTCTATGTCTTCGCCGCCGCCATCAAGGCTGGTCTCTACGGTCTTTCGGTCATCGGCGTCCTGGCAAGCGCGGTCGCGGCCTATTATTATCTGAGGATCGTCAAGCTGATGTACTTCGACGAGCCGGCCCCTGCTTTCGACCCCCCAACCCCCGTCGCGCGCATCGTGCTCGCGCTTTCGGCCCTCATGATTATCCTGTTTGTGTTCGCGCCCTCGCCTATCACCAACGCCGCGATGGCGGCCGCGCAGTCGCTCTTTTGACCACCGCCTCCAGGCTGGACGGCTCGCATCGAGGCTGGCGGATCGTTCGTTTTGGCGCCGTCGATTCGACCAACGAAGAAGCGCACCGTCGCGCGTTGGCCGGCGACACGGACTACCTGTGGATCGTAGCCGACGAGCAGACGGCGGGGAGAGGCCGTCGGGGCCGCGCCTGGATCTCTCCAAAGGGAAACCTGCACGCCAGCGCCCTCATGATCGATCCCAGCCCCCGTGCGGTCGCGGCGCAACTCAGCTTCGTCGCCGGAGTGGCGTTGGCGCGCGCGGTCACAGATCTTGGCGTGACCGACGTCGGCCTCAAATGGCCGAACGATCTCATGTCTTACGGCGTGAAATGCGCTGGGATCCTCATTGAAGGCTTTAGTCTTGGAAGCGGGCGGACGGCTTGTGTCGTGGGGATCGGCGTGAATTGCGCACATGCGCCGGAGGGCGTTGGATACGCGACCTCATGTCTGACGCGGGCAGGTGGACAAGCCGTGGTTCCTGGAGAATTGTTCGAGTGTCTCACCCAACGATTTGACGCCGCGCTGGACGACTGGCGTGCCGGAGAGGCGTTCGATCGCATTCGGGCGGCTTGGCTCGAATACGCCGTCGGTTTGGGCGAACGGATCGCGATCCAAAACGGTGCACGCCGACGCGAGGGCGTCTTCGAGGGGATCGACGCGGCCGGCCGTCTGCTCGTGCGCTCTGAGCACGGACTAGACGCCATCGAGGCGGCCGATGTCTGGCTCCTGCCTCGCTCGGGCATCCCGCCGCGAGTGATTCTACCCGCCTCCCACCCGGCGGAAGGGCGCGCCTAGATGGCGGACGGCAACGAGTTGGTGTTCGTCCCGCTCGGAGGCCTGGGCGAGATCGGGATGAATTGTGCGCTTTACGGATACGGGCCGGCGAGCGCACGCCAATGGCTCATGGTCGACCTCGGCATCGGCTTCGCCGACGAGGACTTGCCCGGCGTCGATCTCATCATGCCGGATCTCAGCTTCATCGAGGCGGCGAAGAAGAATCTGGTCGGGGTGGTCATCACTCATGCGCACGAAGACCATATAGGCGCCCTCGTCGAGCTTTGGCCGGACCTTCGCGCGCCCGTCTACATGACCCGCTTCGCGGCAGGACTTATGGAATCGCGCCGGCTGGGCGAGCGCGGCGCGCCCGAGATCCCCTTGAAGGTTGTTCAGTTTGGCGAGAAGGTCGTGATCGGCCCGTTCGTGGTCGAATTCATCCCCGTCGCTCATTCCATCCCTGAAAGCTCGGCGCTCGCGATCCGCACGCCCGCGGGACTTCTCGTTCACACCGCCGACTGGAAGATCGATCCAACACCGATTATTGGGCCGCCGACCGACGAGGAGCGCCTCAAGGCGCTCGGCGACGAGGGCGTACTGGCGCTTGTCTGCGATTCGACGAACATCCTGCGCGAGGGGGAAAGTCCGTCCGAGCGCGACGTCACGAAGACTCTGACCGAGCTCATCGCCAATGCGAAGGGCAGGGTCGTCGTGACCACTTTTGCCTCCAATGTCGGCCGGTTGCGTTCAGCGGCTGAGGCCGGCTTTGCCGCCGGGCGACAGGTCTGTATTCTCGGTCGTGCGATCGAGCGCGTGGTCGGCGTCGCGCGAGACTGTGGGATGCTGGAAGGCTTGCCGCCGTTCTTGGGCATGGATGCGTTCGAGCGGTTACCGCGCGACCGAATACTGGCCCTCGCCACCGGCAGCCAAGGCGAGCCGCGCGCGGCGCTCGCACGCATGGCGGGGGACGAGCATCCAACCGCGGAACTGAGCGCCGGCGACACCGTGATCTTTTCCTCGCGCACTATCCCCGGCAACGAGAAGGCGGTCGGAAGAATCGTCAACGCATTTGCTCGCGCTGGCGTCGGGGTCATCACCGATCGCACCGCGCTCGTCCATGTCTCCGGCCATCCACGGCGTGCGGAAGTGGCGAAAATGTACGGCTGGGTGCGTCCGAGAATCGCGGTGCCCGCGCATGGCGAGCCAGTGCATTTGACCGAACATGCCGACTTCGCCAGGGCGCAAGGCGTGTCGCAGGTCTTGCGCGCCTTCAATGGCGATGTCGTCCGGCTTGCGCCCGGCGAGGCCAGCGTATCAGGCAAGGTGACAAGCGGACGGAGGCCGAAGGACGGCGCCATTCTATTGTCGGCGGATCAGGAATGCGTCCGCCAGCGCCGCAGACTCAGTTTCGCAGGCGTTGTTTCGATCGCGATTGCGCTGACCTCCAGGGGCGAAATGGCGGGCGACCCGGATGTGATGATCGCCGGCCTGCCAGAACGCACCCGTGAAGGCGCTGCGATCGACGCGCTGATCGACGACGCCATCTTTGAGGCCTTCGAGAGCCTGCCGCCAGGCAAGCGGCGCGACGCCGAGGTCGTGTCGACCGCCATCGAACGTGCGGTGCGCGGTTCGGTCAACACCGTTTGGGGCAAGAAGCCACAAGTGCATGCGCTGGTGGTGGAGGTGTGAGCCAAGCGAAGTCCATCATGATCGGCAAGCTGAACCATGTCGCCATCGCTGTCCCCGATCTCGAAAAGGCGGCGCGGACGTATCGGGAAACACTCGGCGCTCGCGTCTCCGAGCCGAAACCCCAGCCTGAGCATGGGGTGACGGTCATCTTCGTCGAACTGCCCAACACGAAAATCGAACTCTTGCGTCCGCTGGGCGCGAACTCGCCGGTCGCCAGATTTCTCGAGCGCAATCCGGACGGCGGCATGCACCACCTCTGCTATGAGGTTGAGGACATCATCGCCGCCCGCGACCAACTCAAAGCCAAGGGGGCGCGCGTGCTCGGGGACGGAAACCCGAAAATCGGCGCCCATGGTAAGCCGGTGTTGTTTTTGCACCCGAAAGATTTTGCCGGCACGCTGATCGAGATCGAGCAGGTTTGAGGCAATGCGATCTTCCGCCGTCGGAGGCGGCATGAGCCGCCTGGACGCGGACGGCCTGCTTCTCTTCACCGCCTTCCTATGGGGCGTGACCTTCGTCGCGCAGAAATACGCCACCGCGACCATGCCGGCGCTTGCCTTCGTCGCCGCGCGTTTTGCTGTTTCGGCCGCAGCGCTTGCGCCGTTCGCGCTTTGGGAATTTCGCCGCAAGCCGCATGCTCCGGGTCGCGACGAATGGCGCCTTGCCCTCGTGATCGGCCTCACGCTGTTCTTTGGCACGACCTTGCAGCAAGCGGGGATCGAGACGACCACCGCCACCAACGCCGGCT
>DASXES010000104.1:0-54659 GCA_036489975.1 Roseiarcus sp. | reverse complement strand
CGTGTTCGAAAACTACGACGCCATCATCGACGCTGCATGCGCCGCTTGGCGAAAGCTCATCGCTCAACCCGAAACGATCACATCCATCGGAATGCGCGACTGGCCTCACGTCGGTCACTCGCTATGACCTCTGGTATAAGCATCCGAGATTGGCAGACTTCGGCTGTTCGCCTCGCTTGCGAACAAAAGCTTATTCGCCTCCGTATCCAGTACAAGCGCAACGCGGCCGCGTCGCCCACCAGCCGCTTTAACCACTCCAGGTCCACCTGCATTCGTAGAGCGCGGAGTGGATCCATCACGAGCGCAGAAGCCCTTTGGATAATTCTTGAGCCATTTTCTTTTGCTTACGATACCGGCGACGGGCAGCGCGGATTGGCAAAAACATGAACTGGCGAATCGTGATTCCGCGGATCAATCGTCTCAGTGCTTTGGCGATCACAACAACATGTTCCGTAGTGCTTCCGGATTGTGGATCGAAAGAAATACTCAGTCGCCCATTTCCCCAGATTCCTGGCTCGCCAATCGAACGTCCAGGCACCGACCATGCCTGAATCATTTTGCTCTCACTGCTCACTTGCCTAGTTGCCTCGTCAAGCTCCAGAATGCGTCTATTTAGCGCATCTATTTTTTGATTTATCTCTTCAACAATTTTCCGGAGTGACGTGTCCCTCTCCAATATCTGTCCTTTTAATTCCTCTATCTTGCAGTCTTTATCACCGCTAAATTTCTGTGCTGTACGCAACCCGTCCGCCGCAGCTTTGGGCCCGGCGAAATTTTGCCCAAGAATTGTGAGGTACGTTTGCACAACGGAGAAATAAGGCGGTTTTCCTCCAGCTAGCGGAAAACGGTTGCGATTGCATTCTGCTGGCAGCCGACGTAGAGTACCCCAGACCATGAGAATGCAGGAAGGACAGATTTAGATATCGTTGTCGCAATTCCTGCCAAATCTGCCAGACCCCAAGCCTGTGTTGGGACATGTTGGCGCTTCTTAATAAAATTACTCCCGTGTCTGACATTCTACCTAGCCACTCATGGATGTTATCCTTCACTGTCTCACAGCCTGTTCCGAAAGGCTCCGGGCAAAGTCTCCATCCGCATGAGAGACGCCACACCGCCGCCTGGGACGAAGACTATCTCGTCAGCCTCATTGCTGCCTAACGCCCTTCACACGATTCCCCTGGGATCGCAGGCTTCATAGCGCGCTCCTGGCCCATGGCCAGAAGACGGGCGGCGGCGCCCGACTGTTCGAGGAAAGCGAGCGTCCGGGTCGGCGCGGGCGGCGGCGACATTTTCAGGAACGTGACGAGGTCAGCGGGGTTGTCGATGTCCATCCCGATCCCAGACTGACGGACGATGAGCGGATCGATTCCTCGCGCCCTTGCCGCATCGAGATGCGGAAAAAAACTGTCCTCCCCGAAGCGGAGCGGAACGGCGTCCGGCGGCGACATGACGATCGTGTTCGACCCGAGATCGTCATGCGCGGGCACGATGGTGAAGGAAGGCGCCGCGCGGTGCGCCGCAACGGTCGCCGCGATCTCGGCTGAGGTCGCGCGCGGAACGTCGCCTGGCATGGTCATCATGCCGGACCCGCCCTCGCGGATCAGCAACCGCGCTGCGGCAGTGACGGCGCCGGTATGGCCCTCCCGCGCGCCTTCCGTGACGACGCGCGCTCCGTAGCGCGTCGCGAGCAATGTTGCGGCCGGATCGAGCGTGACGACGATGAGGCCGGCAAGCTCGCGAACCGCGCTCAGCGCCTCGAGCCCATCCTCGAGCATGATCGCCGCCAGCGCGCGCCGTTCGCCAGGACTCAAGACTGGCGACAGCCGCTGCTTGGCGCCCTCGAATTCCTTGACCGGCACGATGGCCCAGATTCCGCTCACGCGACGAAGCCCCGGCCACGCTTTGACGAAGCGAGCGCATCGGCCGCCTCGAGCACGACGCGCGCCAGCTGCTCGCGCTCGGCGAGATTCGTCATGAGGGTCGGCGCGAGCGTCACTTTCGGCGCGACATGCGCCGCCTCCTCCGCGTCACCCGCATCCATCACGTAACCATCGAGCAAATCGCCGTAGCGCCGAGCGACCGCGGCGGCGCCCGGAACCATGCCCAGCTCCGTCATCATCTTGGCCGTCGGCCCCTTGACCGCGCGACCTCCGATGATCGGCGAAACGGCGACGACCGGCGCGACGCAGCGGGCAAGAGCCTCGCGCATTCCGTTGACGGCGAGGATCGGCTCGACGCTGATGAAAGGATTGGACGGGCAGATGATGACCGCGCGCAACCGTTCGTCGTCAAGCGCCGCCATGAGGTCAGGATGAGGGCGCGCATCCGCCGCGCCATCGAAGGCAAGCTCGCGCACTTGCGGCCGGCATTGCAGGCGCACGAAATAATCCTGAAAGTCGAGCCAGCCTTCGTCTGTTCGCAATCGCGTGCGCAGCCGATCGTCGGTCGCGGGCAGCACGCGCGGAGCGACGCCGAGCCGGCGGCAGAAGTCCGCGGTGACGGCGGAGAGACGCTCGCCCGCCTTGAGCCGGCGCGTGCGCTCGACATGAACCGCAAGGTCGCGATCGCCGAGCCGGAACCAGTCCTCGCCGCCGAGCGCGCCGAGCGTCTCCATGAACGACCAGGTCTCGTCCTGCCGACCCCACCCGAGCTTCGTGTTGTCGAGCCCGGCGAGCACGTACATGAGCGTGTCAGAGTCCGGCGAGATATGCAGGCCGAGATGCTCGAAATCATCGCCGACATTGGCGACGACGATGAGGTCGTCCGGAGCCACGATCCGGCTCAGGCCCAGCGCGAGCTTGGCGCCGCCGATGCCTCCGGAGAGAGCGACCACGAGATCCCGGCTCATCGAAACAGATCCTCATTTGGGGAGCGGACGATACTGGCCGCCGTCGATTGCTGGGCGGACCAGCGCAAGCCGCGGATCAGGACGACCGGCGTCGCTTCATCCGCCTGGCCCATGAGGAGCGAAGCAGCGGCGGCGACCTCATCCGCGAAACCGACGACACTGACCTCGAGCGTCCTGCCAAACAAGTCCGGCCGTCCGCGCAGATCGATCAACCCAGGCAGGCCGGAGACGCCGATCGCGACGCCGGCGGTCCCCTGACGCCATGGACGGCCAAAACTGTCGTTGATGATCACGGCGAGGTCGATCCCAGTCGCTGCCGCCAGACCCACGCGCAGCATCTCGGCGCTTCGGTCCGGATTCTCCGGCAACAGAAGGACGCGCTCGGAATCGTCCGCTGGCCCGACATTCGACTGGTCCACGCCGGCGTTCGCCATGATGAAGCCGAGCTTATGCTCGACGATCAGAACGCCGCGCCGCGTCCTGACGACACGAACCGACTCCGACAGGATGACCTCGACGAGCCGCGGGTCCTTGTCGATCTCAGCGGCGAGCTTAAGCGCCCTGGCGGAGGGCTTGACCGTCGCGAGATCGACGACGCGCGCTTCAGCCTTCGACACGATCTTCTGCGCGACGACAAGCACGTCATGAGCGCGCGGCGCAACGCCGTTGCGCTCAAGCGCAGACGCGATGAGTTCGGCCAGGTCGTCGCCCGCCCCGATCAAGGGCAGGCCTTCGAGCGCAATGACCTCGAGAGAAGTCATGCGCTCCCGCGCGCTTCGTTCGGCTCGCCGAAGCGACGACGCAGGCGAGGCAGGACCTGCTCCGCATAGAGGCGGATGAACCGCTCCTGATCCGGGCCCGGCGCGTGAAAGACCAGATGGTCGAAGCCGAGACCGACGTACTCGCCGATCCGTTCGACATGCTCGTCGGGATCGGTCGAGACGATCCAGCGGCTCGCCGCGCGCTCGGCCGAAAGCCCGTCGGCGAGACCCTCCATCTCTTCGGGACTATGGACAGACACCTTCTCCTCCGGCGTCAGCGCGAGAACCGCCCAGTGGCGCGTGTCCTCCATCGCCCGCTTCATATCGGTGTCGAACGACACCTTGACCTCGATCATCCGGACGTAATCGGGCGCGCGCGAGCCGGCCTCGGCCCGCCCCTCCATAACCTTGGGCAGGATCGTCTCGGTATAGAGCTCGCGCGCCTTGCCGCTCGTGCAGATGAACCCGTCGCCCATCCGACCTGCATATTTCGCGATGAGCGCGCCCGCCGCCGCGACATAGATCGGAACCGGCGCCGCCGGACGGTCATAGATGGTCGCGTCCCTGGTGCGGTAATATTGGCCCTCGAACGTCACGCGCTCCTCGCTCCAGAGCTGGCGCATCAGGGTGACCGCCTCGCGCAGGCGCGCGAAGCGCTCCTTGAACTCGGGCCATTCCATGCCGGTCGAGGGCACCTCGTTCAGCGATTCTCCGGTGCCGACGCCGAGCACGATGCGATCGGGAAACATGACCCCGAGCGTGGCGAAGGCCTGCGCCACGACGGCGGGGTGATAGCGGAAGGTGGGCGTCATCACGCTCGTGCCCATGACGATGCGCGACGTCGCCGCGCCGAGCGCGCCGAGCCAGGCGAGCGAGAAGGGCGCATGGCCGCCGTGATGCTTCCACGGCTGGAAATGGTCGCTGATGAACACAGAATCGAAGCCCGACTGCTCCGCCGCTTGAGCAAACCTGATGAGTTCCGTCGGCCCGAATTGCTCCGCCGACGCCTTATAGCCTAGCCTGAGCATGGGTTCGCCTCCAATGGCATGGGCCTTGGCAAGCCCGAGGCGGACCCTATAGCGCAGAGAGATCGCCTGGGGCGACCGTTCGTTCTCGGATAAGGCCGGAGAACAACGGCGGGATGATGTGTTGGAGAGAGCGATGAAACTCGGCGTCACATTGCCTTTGTCCGATATCGGCGGCGATCCCGCCACGGTGCGCGTGTTCGCGCAAGCGGCGGAGGCGGCGGGCTATGATCATCTCTTCGCCCCCGATCATGTTTTGGGCGTGAACGCCGCGAACAGGCCGAACTGGGGCGCGCGGAACACCTCGGCCGATCTCTTCCACGATCCTTTTGTCCTGTTCGGGTTCCTGAGCGGCTGCACGGCGAGAATCGGCTTCGCGACGGAAGTGCTGATCCTGGCTCAGCGGCAAACGGTTCTGGTCGCCAAACAGGCCGCCTCGCTCGACGTGCTCAGCGGCGGCCGGTTCCGGCTTGGGATCGGGATCGGCTGGAACGAAGTCGAGTTCGTAGGCCTCAACGAGGATTTCCATAATCGGGGCCGGCGATCGGAGGAGCAGGTGCAGGTCATGCAGGCTTTGTGGGCCGAGCGCCATGTGAAGTTCGAGGGAAAGTGGCATCATATAGATGACGCGGGCGTCAATCCGCTGCCGGTCGGGCGGCGCATCCCGATCTGGTTCGGCGGCCATCATGATCTGACGCTTCGGCGCATCGCGAAATGGGGCGACGGATGGATGATGAACGCCTACCCCGCGGGCCCCGCGGCGCAAGCCGACTTCGCCAAGCTTCGCGGCTACGCCAAAGAGGCGGGCCGCGATCCCGCCAGCATCGGCCTCGAGGTCTGGGTGTCCACCGGCGCCGGAGACGAGGCGAGCTGGCGGGAGGAATTCGAGTTCTGGCGGCGCGTGGGCGTCACCCATGTGACGCTCAACACCACCTTCGAGCGAAACCACCACAAGCGCATCGCCTCGCGCTCGTTGCAGGCCCATCTCAGCGCGCTTACGCGATACCGCGACGCCGTCGCCGAGCTCTTGTAAGATAGGTCAGCTCTGGGCCTGCACCTTGTCGGGCTCGATCTCGAACGTGACCCTGACCTGGCCAGGCTGCGCAAAGGGATACTTGTCCTTGTCTAGGTACTTCTTGGCGAGCGAATCGATATGCGCGTCTGCGCCCTCTTCGGTCACCCGCCCGACCCGGCCGCGGATCTGGATATAGCGATAGGGATTGTCAGGATCGAGGATCGAAAGCGCCACCGGGGCGCCTTCCTGCATGTTGCGGGTCTTCACCCGGCCTTTGGCCGAATTGATCCGGATCTTGCCATTTGTGTAGTCGAACCACACGGGCGTGACCTGGGGGGTTCCATCCGGCATTAGCGTGGCCAAGCTCGCGAACGCCTTTTTCTGCTGCAATAGATCCAGATATTCCGCCGGTATCGCCGCCATGATGGTCTCCTCGTCGCGTGGGTTCTCGTGTCGCGTTCCGCCGGAATGCGATTGCGCTGGTGAGCCTCAATCTAAACGTGGCGGCGTGACATGACAACGCAACGCCAGGCCTATCGAGAACAAACGCCTCACGATGACCTTCTCCTCGCCGGTCGCCGAGCGACTCACCCTATTGGCCAAGCCGACGCGCGGCGCTATGTTGCCGCAGTTCTGAAGGAGGACACGATGGCGGAAGCGAAACTTGCTCCTAACATGCCAGACTGGCAGTTGCAGCACGCCAACCGCTATTTGGCGAGCGGCGGAACCGAGGGCGCGATATACACGGCAGACGTACCGGGGCGAGGTAAAATCACCGCGCCGGCGCTGCTTCTGACCACCACCGGCCGCAAGTCCGGCGACAAGTTCATATTCCCGCTCTTTTACGGAACGGAGGGCGACAGCTACATCGTCGTCGCCTCCAAGGGCGGCGCGCCTGAGCACCCCGGCTGGTATCGCAATCTCCTCGCCAATCCCGACGTGGAGGTCCAGGTCGGGACCAAGAAACTGAAGGCGCGGGCGAGGACGACGACGGGCGACGAGCGCGCGCGGCTGTGGAAGAAGGCGCTCGAGTTCTGGCCGCCCTACGCCGACTACGCGCTCAAGACCGAACGCGAGATTCCGGTGGTCGTGCTGGACCCTGTGCATTAGCGAAGCTGTTTGGGCTTCCCGTCAGGCACCGGTTGAGCGGCCGCGACGTCGGCGTGAGAGCCCGTCCTTCGCCGCCGCGTCTGGCTCAGGCGAGATTGACAGCCTTATTGAATTGCCCTTAGCTCCTCGCACTAGCTAACTAGCACGAAGCGAACTTCCAACCGCTCTGCGGCCAAGGAGGCCACGGGCGGATATCCGAATGGCTTCGGCCGTGTTGACCAAGCCCGCGCCCGGCGTGGGCGCGCCAATTCGGCCAGGGCGGAACGCTTCGCGGGAGGATCGGGTCGATGGAGGTTGGGCGCGTCGTCGGCGCGGTCGGTTCGCCGGACGGGAGCCCGCAGGCGGCGGACGCCGGCGAACTGTTGCAGGTACGTGGCGTCTTCAAGAGCTTCGGGGGGACCGAGGCGCTGGCCGACGTCGGCATGACCCTCAACGCCGGCGAAATTCTCGCGCTCCTAGGCGAGAACGGCGCAGGCAAGTCGACGTTGATCAAGATTTTGGCCGGCGTTTATTCGTTCGACGCAGGCAGCATCCGCTTTCGCGGCGTCGACGCCGCTCACGCCCTGCGCCGCTTGCCAATCGCCTTCATCCACCAGGACCTTGGATTGATCGACTGGATGACGGTGGCCGAGAACATCTGCATGACGCTTGGTTTTCCACGCCGCCTTGGCCTGATCGACCAGGCCGCGGCGCGCCGGCGCGCCGCGCGTGCGCTAGACGTGCTCGGCGCCGACATCGATCCCGACACGCGCATCCAGAATCTGAGCCGCACGGAAAAGTCGCTGGTGGCGATCGCCCGTGCGCTCGCGGCCGAGCCCGAGATCCTGGTCCTCGACGAACCCACGGCAAGCCTACCAGCCGACGAAGTGAGCCGGCTGTTTTCCGCGGTGCGCCGGCTGCGCGCCCGCGGCGTCGCGATGATCTACGTCTCGCACCGTCTCGACGAAGTGTTCGAGATCGCCGACCGGATGGTGGTTCTGCGCGACGGACGCGTCGCGGGGGAACGGGAGGTCGCCAAGACGACGCCGGACGAAGCGATTCTTCTCATCGTCGGGCGGGAGCCCTCGCAGGTCTTCCGCCGCCCGCCCGAGCGCCACGGCTCGCCGCGACTTGCCCTGCAGTCGGTCATGGTGGCGGAGGTCGGACCGATCGAATGCGAGATCCACTCGGGCGAGATCGTCGGTCTGGTCGGGCTGCGCGGCGCGGGGCAGGAGAGCGTCGGGCGGGCTTTGTTTGGGGTCTCGCCGGTGACCGCGGGACGCGTCCTGGTCGACGGACGCCCGGTCGCCGTATCGTCGCCGCGCCAGTCGATGGCGCTGGGAATCAATCTGGTCTGCGCCGACCGGGTTGGCGAATCCATAATGCCGAATTTGTCGGTGCGCGAGAACCTGTTCCTCAATCCGGTCGCCGCCGGTTTGAGCCTGTTTTCGTTCCTCTCGCCGGCCCGTGAGTGTCGCGCTGCGAGGGAGCGCGGCGTCCAGCTCGAGTTGCGGCCGAACGATCCGACGCTGCCGATCGAGTTCTTGTCGGGCGGCAACCAGCAGAAGGTGGTGGTCGGGCGCTGGCTGCACCTCGAGGCGAAGATCTATGTGTTCGAGGATCCGACCGCGGGCGTCGACGTTGGAGCCAAGGCCGAGATCTACCGTCTGTTCGATGTCGCGCTCCAGGCCGGGGCGGCGATCGTCATCGTATCGACGGATTTCGAGGAGGTGGCGAAGGTCTGCCATCGAGCGCTGATCTTCGATCGCGGGCAGGTGGTCGCGGAGCTCGGCGCCGCCGATCTCTCGGTCGAGAATCTGCTCGCTGCGGCTTCAGCGAGCGTTCGGCGCTCGGAGCTGATCCTTGCCGCTTCGTTGAGCGGCCCCGGCGGCGCCCATGCAGTCCATTAAGTCGAACGCGCTCGAGCCGACCCGTTCGGAATGGGCGAGGCTGTCGCGCGGACAGGCGATCGTGCGCGTAGCCTCGGTCTATGGCCTACCGATCCTTACGATCCTGTTGATCATCTTTTTCTCGCTGCTCTTGCCCGACACGTTCCCGACCTGGCTCAACGCGCGCTCGATCCTCGCGGATAAATCGATCGTGGCCATGCTCGCGCTGGCCGCGACTCTGCCGATGATGGCCGGGCGGATCGATCTCACCGTCGGCTTCGGCATCGTGATGTGGCACATTCTCGCCATCAGCCTGCAGGTGACGTACGGCGTTCCCTGGCCGATCGCGATCCTAATGGTGATTGCGTGCGCCGGAATCGTCGGCTTCCTCAACGGCGTGCTGGTCGAGGTGGCGCAGGTCGACTCTTTTGTCGCGACGCTGGGGACTGGCACGATTCTCTACGCGCTCGCGCTTTGGCACACCGGCGGCCGCCAGATTGTCGGCGATCTGCCGCGCGCCTTCCTCGCCATCAACTCGACGTCGGTCTTCGGCATCCCCATACCGGCCTTCTATGTGCTGGCGCTCGCGATCGTTCTGTGGATCGTCAGCGAGCGGCTGCCGATCGGACGGTACATCTATGCGATCGGCGCCAACGAAAAGGCCGCTGCGCTCAACGGCATTCCGGTGCGCAGATATGTCATCGGCGTTTTCGTCGCCTCGGGCGTGATCACCGGCTTCGCCGGCTGCGTGCTCGGCGCGAAGCTGCGCATCGGCCAAGCGAATGTCGGCCTGGATTTCCTGCTGCCGGCGCTGGTCGGCGCCTTCCTCGGCTCGACGACGATCAAGCCGGGGCGCGTCAATATCTGGGGCAGCATCTTCGGCATTCTCATACTCGCCGTCGGCATCTCCGGCATCCAGTTGTTTGGCGGCGCCTTCTTCGTCGAGCCCCTCTTCAACGGCGCGACATTGGTCGTCGCCATCGCGCTTGCCGCGTTCGCGCAGCGCCGGCGCACCGTCGTCAAGCCGCCGCGCGAAGCCACGCCCGCGGAGGGGGCCGGAGAATCTGCGAACGCAGCCAGGGCCACGTGAGGCCTTTGCGTAAACGCCGGCGACGCCGGCCTGGCGCGAACAGCCGCCAGTAAAAATGGGAGGAAACATGCGTACGCCTAACATGATGCTCAAGGGCTTGCTGGCCTCGGTCGGCGCGCTGGCGATTTTCGCAAGCGCTGCGCGCGCGGACGACGCGGCCTATCTGGAGAAGGCGAAAGCATTTCTCGCCAACGTCGCCGCGCCGGTCACCAAATGGGACGGCCCGACTTCGGGGCCGAAGAGCGTCGGCAAGAAGCTGGTCGTCATCGTCCTCACCGACGGGCGCAACGGCGGCGCGCAGGGCGCGGCCGACGGCGCCGCCGAAGCCGCCAAGGCGCTCGGCTGGGAGGTCCGCCAGCTCGACGGCCAGGGCTCCGTGCCCGGTCGCGCCACGGCTTTGCAGCAGGCGATCGCCATGAAGCCGGCCGGCATTCTCAACGCCGGCATCGACAGCAAGGAACAGGCGCCGTTGTTCGAGCAGGCCGCCGCCGCCGGCATCAAGGTCGTCGGCTGGCACGCCGGTCCCCTGGCCGGGCCGGACAAGGACATCCCCTCGGTGTTCACCAACGTGACGACCGATCCCGCGGAAGTTGCGGATGCTGCGGGTTTCGAAGCGGTCTGGAGGGCCTCGCAGGGCTCGGACTGCGGCGTGATCCTGTTCACGGATTCGATCTACGCCATCGCCACAGCCAAGACGAACTATTCGAAGGCGGCCGTCGAAGGGTATTCGAAGTGCAAGGTGCTCGAAGTCGCCGATACGCCGATCGGCGACCTCTCCAACCGCATGGGCCAGCTGACCACGTCGCTGTTGTCGAAGTACGGCAAGAAGTGGACCTTCTCGATCGCTGTCAACGATCTCTACTATGACTTCTCGGCGCCCGCGTTGCAGTCCGCCGGCGTCGATCCGGCGACCGGCTATCCGCAGCAGATCTCGTCGGGCGACGGCTCGGTGCCGGCGTTCCAGCGAATTCGCGACAAGCAATATCAGGTGGCGACCGTAGCAGAACCGCTCAACCTGCAAGGCTGGATCATGGTCGATGAGATGAACCGGGCGCTCGCCGGCGACAAGCCCTCGGGCTTCGTGCCGCATGTGCACCTCTTCACCGCCGCGAATCTCGACAAGGACGGGGGACCGCAGAACCGTTTCGATCCCGGCAACGGCTATCGCGACGAATACAAGAAAATCTGGGGCGTGAAGTAAAGCGCCGCGACAAGCGTCTTTTCAGATCAGGGGGGCGGCGCCTCGCGCGGGCGCCGCCTTCCTGTTCAACTCGTTCGCGACCCCTTGTCCACGCGGGTCGCGGGCGACTTTATCAACGAGAGCAATACGGAGACCGACGATGGCCGACACCCTGCCCAAACCCGCCTACGCGACCAAGAACATGCGCCTCGTCGGCTACAGCGATCAGGACGGGCGCTGCGACGGCGTGCAGATCATGGTGCACCGCGGCTACGCCTATATTGGCCACATTTTCTCAAAGGGATTCTCCGTCGTCGACGTTCGCGATCCGGCACATCCGAAATACGTCAAGCATATCGCGGCGCCGCCCAACACCTGGACGCTTCACCTGCAGGTCCACGATGATCTTCTCCTCGTCATCCACAACAAGGACATGTTCGCCCAGGCCGAGCTCGCCGACGAGAAGGCCTATTATAAGGGTTCGGTCGACCATCACGCCAAGCCGGAAGCGACCGCCCGCGACTGGTCGGCAGGCATGGCCGTCTATGACGTCTCCAAGCCGGAGAGCCCGAGGCAGATCGGCTTCATGGCTGTACAGGGAACGGGTCTGCATCGGATCTGGTATGTCGGGGGCCGCTGGGCCTACGCCTCGGCGCTGCTCGACGGCTTCTCCGATTACATCCTCATCACCATCGACATGGCGGAGCCGAAGAAGCCGGTCATGGTTGGGAAGTACTGGCTGCCGGGGATGAACGCGGCTGCTGGCGAAAAGGCGAACTGGCCGACCAAGAACGGGCGTTTCGGCCTCCATCACGCGATCATCCACGACGACATCGCCTATTGCAGCTGGCGCGACGCCTGCCTCGCGGTCGTCGATGTGAAGGACAAGGCCAATCCGAAACTCATCGTTCACAAGGTCTGGGCGCCGCCGTTCGGCGGCGGCACGCATAACGCTCTGCCGCTGCCCAAGCGCGACCTGCTCGTGGTCGTGGACGAGACGGTGCTCGACAATCAGGAGGACGGGTTCAAGCCGATCTGGATCTTCGACAACCATGTGAAGTCGAACCCGATCAGCATCTCGACCTTCCCTCCCCCGTCAGACAAGGACTATCTCAAGGTCGGCGGGCATTTCGGGCCGCACAATGTCTACGAGAACCGGCCTGGGAATTTCGTCAGCGAGGAATTGATCTTCTCCACCTACCAGAATGCGGGCTTACGCGTGTACGACATCAAGGACCAGTTCCGTCCCAAGGAAATCGGGGCCTTCGTGCCGCCCCCGCCGGCCAAGTGGGTGGACCCGCGGCCGAACCGGCCGATCGTCCTGCATTCGGCCGACGTGTTCGTCGACAAGAACGCGCTTTGCTACGTTACGGACTTCAGCGCCGGCCTCTACATCGTAGAATACAAGGGCTGAGCGCCGATGACCGCGGCCGAGACGCTCAAGCCGACCTACGCCAGGAACATGCGCCTGATCGGGCATTCCGATCAGGCGGGCCGCTCTGACGGCCAGCAGATCATGGTGCGCAACGGCTACGCCTATATCGGCCACGTCTGTTCGAAGGGTTTTTCGGTCATCGACGTGCGCGACCCGCGCGCTCCGAAAGCCGTCGCCTATGTCCAGAACCCGCCCAACACGTGGAGCCTGCACCTGCAGGTGCACGACGATCTGCTGCTGCTCGTGCACGGGCGCGACATGTTCTCGCAAGCCGAGATGGCGGACGAGCGCAACTATTACAAACCCCAGTCGGGCTCGCACGGCGCGCATGTCTCCGACGGCGCGCGCGACTGGTCGGCGGGCATGGCGGTGTTCGACATTTCCAAGCCTGACGGCCCGCGCCAGATCGGCTTCATGGGCGTAGAGGGCGCGGGCCTGCATCGCATCTGGTATGTCGGCGGGCGATGGGCCTATGCGTCGGCGATGATCGACGGCTTTTCCGACTATATTCTCGTCATCATCGACATGGCCGATCCGACCAGGCCCGAGATCGCCGGCCGCTACTGGCTGCCCGGAATGAATCTTGCGGCGGGCGAGACGGCGAAATGGCCGCTCGAGCGCGGCCGCTACGGCCTGCACCACGCCGTCGTCGCCGACGACATCGCTTATTGCGCCTGGCGCGACGGGTGCCTCGCGAGCGTCGACGTGTCCGACAAGGCGAACCCCAGGCTGATCGTCCATCGCGTCTGGTCGCCGCCGTTCGGCGGCGGCACGCACAATTGCCTGCCGCTGACGGACCGAAACCTGCTCATCGTTCTCGACGAGGCGGTGCTCGACAACATGGAGGACGGTTTCAAGCCGATCTGGGTGTTCGACAATCAGGTCAAGTCGAACCCGATCAGCATTTCGACCTTCCCGCTGCCGGACGACCGGGACTATGTCGCCGTCGGCGGCCATTTCGGGCCGCACAACATCCATGAGAACCGGCCGGGCTCGTTCCAAAGCTCAAGCCTCATCTTCGCCACCTATCAAAATGCGGGCGTGAGGGTCTACGACGTCGCCGATCCGATGAGGCCGATCGAGGTCGGGGCTTGCGTGCCGCCGGCGCCTAAGAAGCTCGTCGATCCACGCCCCAACCGGCCGGTGGTGCTGCATTCGGCCGACGTGTTCGTCGACCGGAACGGGCTCTGCTATTGCACCGACTGGAGCGGCGCCGGGCTCTCCATCATGGAATATCTCGGCTGATCCTCGGTCGCGCTCATTCCGCGGCGCTGGCGACCCGCGTCGCCGCGCGCGCGTCCCGCCGCGCGAGGCGCTGGAGCAGGTAGTCGACTTCGGCCTTCGCGGTCGCGCTCAAGGCCGAGCCGGGCTTGCGCTGCGCGTCGGAGGCGAGAATGCCCCGGCGCATCATCAGATATTTGCGCACCGCCAGGCCCGCGCCCTGCTGCTGCTCGTAGCGCACGAGCGGCAGATGGGCGTCGAACAGGTCGTGCGCCTCCTCGCGCTTGCCTTCGTTCATGAGCCGCACGACGTCGATCAGCATCTCGGGAAAAGCGTAGCCGGTCATCGCGCCATCGGCCCCGCGCTCCATCTCGAAATCGAGGAAGAGGCCGCCATTGCCGGTGAGAATCGGCACGCGGCGCAGCTTGCCCTCCTTCTCGAACCGGCGAAGAGTCGAGATCTTTTCGAGGCCCGGCCAGTCCTCGTGCTTCAGCATGACGCAGGACGGATTGTCGGTGATGATCCGCCGGATCACGTTGGGAGTCATGATGACACCGAGCGCCAGCGGATAGTCTTGAATGACAAAGGGGATATCCGCTCCGATCGCTTCGACCGCCTGCGCGAAATAGGTCACGATCTGATCGTCCGTGCGCAGCGACGGCGGCGGGGCGATCATCACGGCCGAGCCGCCCTTCGCCATGGCGGCGTGCGACAGCGCGCGCATCGCCGCGAATCCGGGCGCGGAGACGCCGACGATGAACGGCAGCTTCGGCGCGCGCGCCACACATTGCGCGACGATGCCGACCGCCTCGTCATGTTCGAGCTTCGGCGCTTCGCCCATGATGCCGAGAATGGTGCAGCCGTCAGCGCCGGCCGCGACATAATGATCGATCATCCGGTCGACGCTGACGGTGTCGATCCCGCCATTGTCAAGAAAGGGCGTTGGCGCAATGGGAAAGACGCCTTTGGCGTCGACTGAAAGCATGGAATCCGCCTTGGGCTCGGGAGGGACGCCTGCAATGATCGAGGACCGCCGCGCTTTTGGCAACCGAAGGCCAAGGCGACAGCGTCGCTGGCTTGAGCTATATTGAGGCCCGACTTAGGAATCATGCGAGGGAGGAACCCATGAATGAGAGCCTCGGCTCACTATCGGCGACGGCCGGCGCCGCTCCGCTGCCGTTCGACAGCGCGCGCCTCGACGATCTCCTTGACGAAGCGGGCATGGACGCGGCGGTCATCTCCTCCAAGCACAACATCCAGTATCTGTTCGGCGGCTACCGGTTCTTCTTTTTCGATCATTTCGACGCGATCGGGGTGAGCCGCTATCTGCCCCTTCTCGTTTACGTCAAAGGCCGCCCGGAGCAATCGATCTATATCGGGCACGGGATGGAGTCTTACGAGAGGGACCTCGGGAAATTCTGGACGCCCGTCTTCCAGACGGCGGGGACGAGCCTCGATTCCGCCGGGCTCGCGATTGATCACCTGGCGAAGCTCGCCCCTAATGTGAGGCGCGTCGGAATCGAGCGCGCCTTCTTGCCCGCCGACGCGGCGGAGCTCATGGCGCGCGAGCTGCCCGGGGTCACATTCCTCGAAGCGCACTTTCCGTTCGAACGGCTGCGGGCGCGCAAGACCCGGGAGGAGCTGGATCTGCTGCGGACCGCCGCCGACCTTGTGGTCGAATCGATGCTGGCGGTGATCGCCTCGCACGGGCCGGGCGCGACCAAGCTCGAGCTGGTCGAAGCGCTGCGCCGCGAAGAGGTGAACCGGGGCCTTACTTTCGAATATTGCCTCACGACCGCCGGGACGAGTCTCAACCGCGCGCCTTCGGCTGAGGTGTGGGGCGAGGGCGACATCCTTTCGCTCGATTCCGGCGGCAATTACAAAGGCTATATCGGCGACCTCTGCCGCATGGCGATTCAGGGCGAGCCGGACGGCGAGCTCGAGGACCTGCTCGGTGAGGTGGACGCGATCCAGATGGCGGCGCGCAAGCCGATCCGGTCGGGCGCCAACGGCGGCGATATCTACACGAGCGCAGGCGAAGTCCTGAACAGGTCGCCGCGCGCCAATTCGATCGAGTTCGTGGCCCACGGGATGGGCCTCATCAGCCACGAGGCGCCGCGGCTCACGGGCCATGGGCCGATCAAATATCCCGCCTATGACGCCGACCGCCCGCTTGAATCGGGCATGGTCATCTCGATTGAGACAACGCTCGTACACCCGCGGCGCGGGTTCATCAAGCTCGAGGACGCGCTCGCCGTCACCGACAACGGCTTTGAGGCGTTCGGCGATCGCGGGCGAGGATGGAATCGCGGCGGCGTCCGGGCGGCTTAGAGCGGTTGCATTTCCGTCGAATCGGGCGCTTGTAGCCGATGTCGCTGACCCGTGTCCGCCCTCGATGCGCGGCGTCGTTGAGGCCTGTCCCCCGACTGGCTGTGCACCGCGTCCATCGAGGCGGCTGACGCGGCTCAAAACAGCGTCCATCGTTGCGAGGTTTTGGCCTGATGCGTCTCACAATCGAACCTGTGACTGCGCAAGCCTTTGCGCCCTTTGGCGATCTGCTGGCGCCGGGCGCGGGCGGCGGCTCGCAGCAGTTGATCGACGAATTGCAGAATGGCCGCGCGTCGGCGCGCCCCCGCCTGTCGATGACGACCGTCGAGCCGAAGGCGCTGCCGCTGACCGCCGCGAAGATGGAGCGCCACGTCCATTCGTCGCAGGCGTTCGTCCCGATGGATTGCGCGAATTATCTGGTGGTGGTGGCGGCGAAGCGCGCGGACGGAAAGCCCGACCTCGCGCGCCTGCGAGCCTTTCGCGTGCCGGGCGACACGGGGATCAATTACCGCCCCGACACCTGGCACCATCCGCTCTCCCCGCTCGAGCGCTCCGGCCGCTTCGCCGTCCTCACCTTCATCGACGGAACCGCCGGTGACGAGGAATGGGCCGACCTGCCTGAGCCGGTCGTGATCGACCCGTAGCCGGTGGGTTTTCAGACGGGGTTGAGCTTCGTCACCGACGAGGGGTCGATCTCCGCCAGATAGATCGCGACGTCGGGCGCAAGGGCGACGCCGTGCGATCCGTTCAGCGAGGGACGCGCCCGCCCGAGCCGCTCCCCGTTCGGAGCGAAGGCGGTGAGGCTCGGGACCTGATCGCTGACCAGTATCACGCCGTCGTCGCGCTCGAGAAGATCCATCGGACGGCAGAGGCCACGCCAGTCCATGAGCCAGCCGCCGGTTCGGTCGAAGACTTGAACGCGGTCGTTCTCGCGATCGCAGACCAGCACACGGTCCGCACGGTCCACGATCACCGAATGGGGCGTCATGAACTGACCGGGGCCATGTCCGACCTCGCCGAAGCTCGCGATCCATTGTCCTTCCCGCGAGAACCGGTGGACGCGCGCGTTGCCATAGCCGTCGGCGACATAGATCTCCTTGTCCGCGGCGACGGCGGCGCGGGTCGGATGGTTGAACGGCTCGGCCCAGCGGGGCTCGTGGCGTTCGCCGAGCCTGAGGACAGGCGCGCCGCTCATATCAAAGACAATGACCTGATGCGCGTCGCGGTCGACGACCCAGGCGCGGTCCTGCGCGTCGATGGAAATTCCGTGCGAATCGAAAATCACGCCCTCGCCATAGGCTCGAACAAAGGCGCCGTCGGAAGTGAAGACGAGCGCCGGCGGATCGCCCCGCCGCAGCACATGGACATGGCCCTCGGAGTCGACCGCAACCTGGCTTACCCGCGCCGGCGCCATGCCAGTAGGAAGGCGGCCGAAGTCGCGCTCGACGTCATAGCGCCGGCCCGCGAGCGTAATGCGCCCTCGCATGTCAGGCGTGCTCCAGATAGTCGGCGAGTTTCGTGGCGAGGCCGGACGAAGCCTTCGGCCCGGGCCGGCGGAAACTGCCGCTCGTCGCCTTGACGGTTCGGAGCGCGAGCAACGCCTCGGCCTGTTTCACCGCGGCGGCGATAGGCTCGACCACCGGCACGGAAATGAGATCGCGCGCGCGGGCGGCCAGTCCAGCGAGCGGGGCGCCGGCGAGAATGGCGACATCGGCGTCGCGCCGGGCGACCGCTTCGTTGGCGAGATCGACGAGCGCAGGCCAGTTGGCCTCGCGCGTGTCCTCAAGCGCGCCGAATTCGCGGTCAAGCGCGACGACGCCCGCGCATCGGCTCTCGAGCCGGTGCATCGCGACGCAATCGCGATACCAGCCGGTGAGCGCGCCGGTGAACGTGACGATGAGAAACCGGCCGCCCAGCATGCAGGCCGTCAGCATCGCCGCTTCCGAGACGCCGATCACGGGGAAATCGAACAGCTCGCGCGCGCCCATGAGGCCCGGGTCGCCGAAGGCCGCGAGGATGGCGGCGTCGAAGCTTCCCCGCATCTCGGCCAGCATTTCGAGCGCAACCGCGCCCGCGATCTGGGCTTCGGCCCGGTTGGTGATGTAGGGAAGCCCGCGCTGCGCGGTGACAGCCTTGACCTCGACGCCATGCCCAGCCGCTGCGCGCCCCGCGTCGGCCATCAGGGTCGTAACCGCTTCCGTGGTGTTCGGGTTGAGGAGGAGGATGCGCATGGGGAGGAAATCTCGGTTTTAAAGGCGCGTCAGGCGCGCATGAGCCAGGCTGCGGCCCGGATGAGGTCGAGGTCGCGGCCGGGCGCGCCGACCGCCTGGACGCCGATCGGCAGGCCGTTTCCGGCGCGCATGAGCGGAAGGCTGATCGCCGGCGCCCCGATGAGCGACCAGAGGGTGGCGAAGATCGGGTCGCCCGTCCCTTCCGACGCCAGCGGCGCGGGGCCTGGGGATGCGAAGGTGAGCACAGCGTCATAGGGCGCGATCAGCCGGGCGATCCCGGCGCGCAGCGCGTCGCGGCGCACCCACGCCTCCATGAGGCGCACGGCCGAGAGCGCGCGGCCTTCGGCGACGATCCGCACGACCCGCTCCGGGACGCAGTCTCGCGCCCGGTCGACGTCGGGGCCGAGCGACTCGGCCACGCCCGCGCACACGAGGTCCGACATCGCCGCCTCGGCCTTGGCGAATTCGGTCCCGAGCGACACGGTCTGCACCTTGACCGGCAGGCGTGCGAGATAGGCGGCGAACACCTCCCGGGTCTCCTGATCCGCGCGGGCCTCGAAAGGCCCGAGCGTGAAAGCGAGCTTGGGCGGCGGACCCTCGGCTTCGGCAGCGCCGAGCAGTGAGCCCGGCAGAGGACGGGAGAACGCGTCCTCCACGTTCTCGCCCCCGATCGCGTCGACCACCATCGCCACATCGGCGACCGTCCGCGCGAAGACGCCCGGATGATCGATGAGCGCCGCGTGCCGCAAAACGCCGGTGCGCGGCAGGAGACCGAGGCTCGGCTTGAACCCGACGACGCCGCAATAAGAAGCTGGCCGGACAATCGACCCGTTGGTCTGCGTGCCGAGCGCGACGGGGACGAAGCCGGCAGCGACTGCCGCGGCCGAACCGCTGGACGATCCGCCGGGCGTGCGCGCGAGGTCGTGGGGATTGCGGACCGGACCGGGGACGAAGAGCGCATATTGCGACGTCACCGCCTTTCCGACGACGATCGCGCCAGCCAGACGCAGGCGCTCGACGATCGTGGCGTCGCGCTTCGGCCGCCTTCCGGCGAAGATCTCGCCGCCGAATTCCGTCGGCATGTCGGCCGTGTCGATGATGTCCTTGACCGCGACCGGCAGGCCGTGAAGGGCCCCAAGCGCCAGGCCGGAAGCTTTGGCCGCGTCGGCCTTTTCGGCTGCCGCCATCGCCGCCTCAGGCGCGAGATAGGCGAAGGCGCGGATGTCCTTCTCCCCCTCCTCGATGCGGCGGAGATAGAGGCGCATCGCCTCGACCGCGCTCATTTCCCCGCGCCGCATGCGCTCGACGAGGTCGAGCCCGGCGCTTCTTCGGCCCGCCATATTCATTGCGCCGCCTCGGCCGGCGACCAGGCGAGCAGCCGCGCGAAGAGCCGCTGGATCGCCCAGTAGCTCATCGAAGTGTAGAGGATGAACAGGAGCGCGACCAGGAACATGCGGTCGAGCAGGCCAAACTGCTGCGCGTAGACGATGATATAGCCGAGGCCCGACTGCGCGCCGAGATATTCAGCGGCGAGCACCGCGCCCCAGCCTGCGCCGAGGCTCAGCAGGGTCACCGAGCGCATGGCGGGCAGGATCGCCGGAAGAATCACGGTTTGGTAGAGCTGGGAGCGCGACGCGCCGAACGAGCGTGCGTTGTCGAGATAGATCTGCGGCACGTTGCGCACCGCGTTGACGACGCCGGCGAAGACGATGACGCCGACCCCGTAGGCGACGAACAGAACCTGGCCGAAAAAGTAGGTGCCGAACCAGAGCTGGAACAAAGGCACCATCGCGAGCAGCGGCAGCGTGCGCAGGAACTGCGTCGGAAGCTCGACCAGCCTCCGGCTCCAGCGCGACCACGAGACGCCAAGACCGAGCGCGACGCCAAGGACGCCCCCGAGCAGAAGCCCGCTGATCAGCCGAACGAAGGTCGCGGCGGAATGCGACGCAAGCGAGAGGATCGCGGCGAGGTAGCTCCGCTGAGCGCCGTCCGCGACGGATTTGACGCCGAAGCCGCCTTGCCAATAATCGGAGAGGCTCAGAAGCGTGCGGGTGAAGAGCGTGCCCCAGCCCGCGACCATCGGCTCTCCAGGCTGCGCCTCGGCCGTGTAGACCAGCGACAGGATCTCCCACAGGACGATCAGCGCCAGGAACACCGCGACGGACACGGCCAACTCGCGCCGGCGGGCGAGCGGGGTCACGCCGCGCTCTCGCCACGCGCCCGGCGGCCGGCCGCGCGCCCGGGCGCACGCTCGAGGCCGAGATGGCCAAGCAGCTTATGCTTGATCGCGACCATGTCCGGCATGAGCAGGCTGTCGGTGTCGCGCGGGCGCTCCGCGCGGACCGGGATGTCGTCGACGATGGCGCCGCCGCGCATCGCGACGATCCGGTCGGCGAGCGTCAGCGCCTCGTCCACGTCATGGGTGACGAAGATGACCGTCGGAACGGCGCGGCCGGGCTCTTCCCACAGGTCGAGCAGCACGTCCTGCAATTGATGACGGGTCACATAGTCGAGCGCGCCGAAAGGCTCGTCGAGCAGCAGCACGCGCCCGCCGTTGGCGAAGACGGCGGCGATGGCCACCCGCTTCAGCATGCCGCCCGAGAGTTCACGCGGCCAGGCGCGCTCGACATGCGCGAGCCCGACCCGCCTGAGGTAGTCGAGCGCAATCACGCGGCGCTGCGTGGCGTCGACGCCCCGGCACTTGAGGCCGTATTCGACATTGTCGATGACCCGCATCCACGGGAAGACGCTGTCGCGCTGGAACACCATGCCGCGCTCGCCGCCTGGCCCGTCGATCTCCTTGCCGTCCACGACAATGGCGCCCGACGAGGGTTCGATCAGGCCTGCGACCATCTGCAGAAGCGTGCTCTTCCCGCAGCCCGACGGTCCGATCAGGCAAACGAACTCGCCCTCCGGCACGGTCAGCGAAACGCGGTCGACAGCCGTGACCGCCTGCCCGTCGGCGCGCGTATAGGCGCGGCCGACCTCGACGAGCTCGATAATGCGGGGATTGGGCGCGGCCATGGACATTTGTCCGCTCCTCAGGCTTTAGGATCGCGCCAGGCGGTGAGGCGCCCGATTAGAAGCGTCACGACCGCGTCGGCGAGGATCGCCGCCAATCCTAGCAGGAGAAGCGTCGCGAGAATGCCTTGGGGATCCGTGGCGCCGGCGAGCACTTCGATCACCTTGCCAATGCCGGTTTGCGAGCCGAGCAGCTCCGCCACCGCCTCGAGTCCCCAGGATCCGGCGAGCGCAATTCGGAAGCCGCCGAGGACCTCGGGCGTCGCGCCGGGAATGAGGATCGCGCCCAGCATCCCGCGCCGGCCGGCGCCGAGCGTCCGGGCGTAATTCTCGTAGATTGGGTCGAGGTTCAGCGCCGCGCGCTGGGCGGAGATGTAGAGGATCACCACGACATAGAAGCCGACGAGGCTCACCGCGCTCGCGCGGCCGACGCCGAACCAAATCAGAAGGAACGGCGCCGCGATTAGGATTGGCACCGTTCCCGCCGTCATCATCACCGGGTCCATCGCCGCGCGCACGAACCAGAATCTTGAGGAAAGCAGGCCGAGCGTGGCGCCGATTACGGTCCCGAGCAGTGTGGCGATGGCCACGTTCTCGGCCGTGTAGAGGAGATTGCCGGCGAGGCTCGCATCCTCAAGGCCGAAATAGGAAAGCGCGGGCGCCGACCAGAAGTCGGCCGCGGCGCGCTCGAACACGCCGATCGGCCCGGGCAGGATGATCGGCGAGGCGAACTCGGAGGCGCCCTGCCAGAGCGCGAGGAAGAGCGCGGCGCCCGCCAGCCGGAGCGGATCGAGCGTGGAGAGCGCCCGTCCCGCCCAAGCCCGCGAGGCGAGGCCCGCTCTCCCGCCGGCCCTTCCGGCCACGCTTCCGGCGCCGCCGGCCATTGTCAGGCCGAGGCGGCGAGCGCGAGGCGATAGGCGTCGAGAAAGTCAAAATTGGCATAGAAGGTCTTGGCCTTCGCGGCTAACGCCTGCTTCTCTGGCGTGAGCTTGGCGCCGTCCAGCTTCTTCAAAAGCTCGTCCGACTTCGTGCGATACTCGACCATCTGGCGCCAGATCGGGCCGCCCCACACGACATCGTCGGGCGTCACTTTCCCCGCAGGAATGATCTTGTGCTCCTCGAAGGTCTTGATGATCGCGTTCCAGACATTCGCGTAGTAGGTCGTCCCTTGCTTGTCTTCGTAATATTGCTTGTTGTCGTCGAAGGTCGTGAACGGATGCAGCACTGCGACCGTCTGGGCGACGCCCTTGCCGTCGAGGCTCGTGCCCGCCATCGAGTTCAGGTACGGCGCCTGCAGGTCGTAGAGCGATGGGTCCTTCTTGGTCGCGTCGATGACGCGCCAGACGACCGACAGGAAGCGCAGCACCGTGTTCTGGTGGGCGTTGAGGTAGTCCGAGTTGCCCCCGACGCCGACGATGCCGATCAGCGGCTCGATCGGTGAATCGACGCCGCCGGGGCCGTGCTTGATGAGGTCGTCGATGTCGACGAGATCGGTCCAGCCCGACTCCTTCAAGGTATAGACGATCGGCGCACCCTCGGGATTGACGAAGTCCTCGCGGCCCGCTTTGGCCAGCACGAGCGACTTCGCGTCGTCGAGCACCTGCAGCTTGAATCCGGTCCCCGACGCCTTGTTGAGATATTCCTCGAACGCACGGTCGCTGAGTTCCGGCGCGCCGACCAGCGTCTTGCCGGCCATGGGGGCAAGCGCGAGCTTGAGCGCCTCGTCGTAGCTCCTGCCCTCGGCGAGATAATCCTTGAACGACTTCAACTTAAGCGCGGGACTGGCGAGGATGGCGTTGGCGAGGAAGTTGTCGGTGAACGCGATGCACTTGAGCTTGGCCGCGTCCTTGTAGGTTGGCAGCATCAGTGGGCAGAATTCCGAGATGATGTCGAGCTGGCCGTTGAGCAGAAGCGTCGTGACGTTGGAATCGTTGACCTTGAGCCCATAGGGCGGTGGATCGAACTTGATGCCGACCTCGTCGAACCAGCCCTTCTTCATGCCGATGATGTAGAAGGTGTTGTCGGCGTAAGGGCGCATGCCGAACTTGATCGTGGCCGAGGGAATCTCGACCCCCGGCTCGGGCGCCGCCGGCTTGAATCGATCGGCCTGATTGGCGAGGGCGGCGCTCGCGAGGGCGAGCGTCGCGACGAGCGCAATCGAGGCGACGGTCGATTTCATCTGGGTCCACACACGCATCGGTTGGCTCCTCTTGCGCCCGTGGAAAGGGTCCGTGCCCCAAGCGGATTTCTCGCCGGGAGAGCGCGTTCGACGCCGGGGCGATTCCGCAGCGTTGGCGCCAGAGTTGCAAGGCCCATGCCAGCCCGCTTTATTCCGTAAGTCGTTGTTTCACCGCAAACTGCAGGCGTCAAGCATCGTGCATACAAAATGCAAAATGCCATTTTTCTATGCAAGGGCGCCGTTTCGTGCGACAGAGGCGAAATCACCATGAGCGACATGTCGCACCCCAAGCTTCTCGGCCGATCGCGGCGCGGCGCGGGCGCTCCCGCGGCGATCGTCCGCGCCAAGCCCTTGCATGAATCCGCAGCCGAACGTCTGAGCGACATGATCGTGGAGGGGCGCCTCCGGGTGGGCGAACGGCTGCACGAGGCCAATCTCGCCGCCGTCCTCGAGGTCTCGCGCACGCCGATCCGCGAGGCGATCAAGCTGCTCGCCACCGAAGGGCTCGTCGATCTCCTTCCCGGGCGCGGGGCGCGCGTCAGCGGCTTTTCCGTCGAGCAGGTGCGGGAGCTCTTCGAGGCGATCGCGGGCGTCGAGCGCAACGCCTCGGAACTGGCGGCGGAGCGCATCACGGAGCGGGAGTTCGAGAAGCTGCAGCGCATGCACGAGCGCATGGCGCGTCATCACGCGGCGGGCGAGCGGCAGGCGTATTTCAGGCTCAACCAGGAGATCCATCTCGCCATCGTCGCGGCGGCAAAGAACACGACCTTGCAGGCGATCCACGCTTCGCTGATCAGCCGTGCGCGGCGCGCGCGCTACGAGGCGCTTGCATCCGAGGCGCGCTGGATCGAGGCGATGGAGGAGCACGAGCGCCTGATGGCGGCGCTCGCCGATCGCAACGGCCAACTCGCGGGCGCGATCATGCAGAAGCACGATCTCGGCACGGCGGCGGCTATGGTCGCGGCGCTCGAGACGGGGTCATCGTCCGCGTCGGCGCGGTGAGGCGAACCGGCGCGCCGTCTATTCCGCCGCGACGCTGCGGAGCGGGTCGCGCGGATCGAGCTCTTCGCGCACCATTTCCTGGAACGCCTTTACCGCCGCCTCGTATTTCGGCGACAGCGGCCCGCGGTCATAGATTCCGGCGTTGAGGTTGCGCTGCACGCCCGTGATGATGTCGAGGTCCTCGGTGACGATCTCGGCCGACCATTCCGCCGAGCGCCGATTCTCCTCGGTCTTCCCCGGCGAAACGTCGGTGAAGAAATACCAGTTGACATGATCGATGCGGCCGGGGCCGAGCGGCTCCATTGTGGCGATCGAACTGCCCCAGTCGTAGAGGTTCAGCATGAGGGTCGGGAAGCGGTAGAAATAGAGGCCGCGGGTCAGGCCGCCGTCGCGTCTCGGCGCGTGCAGATGGAAGAATTTTTCGCGCGCATAAATGTCGATGCGGTAGCGATCGATGTCCATCGCGGCGCAAAGCCCGGGATGCATCGTGCGACAATGGTAGCACTCGAGATAGTTTTCGCCGTAGGTCTTCCAGTCGACCGCGACGTCGCGGTTCTTCGCCATGAAATAATGCTGCTGTTCGAGCGGATAGTCTGCCGCCATGTCATGGATCGGGCCGAGCCACTCGATCAGGCCCGGGCCGCCGCGCTTCAGCCGGATGAAGACAAGGCCGCGCCATTCTTGCGCGTCGACGGCGTAGAGGCTCCAGGCGTCAGGGTCGAAGTTCGCGGCGCCGCCGAAATCGGTCGCGTTGTTCAGCCGTCCGTCGCGCTTGTAGCTCCAGCTGTGGTAGGGGCAGACGACGAGCTTGCCGCAATGGCCGGCGCCGTCGGGGAGGAGCTGCGCGCCTCGGTGGCGGCAGACGTTGTGGAAGGCGCGAATTCTCCCGTCATCGTCGCGGATAGCGAAAACCGGATAGCCCGCGACGCTTCCGGCGATCGCGTCGCCCGGATTGGGCAGCCGCCCGGACCACGAGAACAGCATCCAGTTCCTGGCGAAGATCTCGCGCCGCTCGCGCTCGAATTCGACCGGGTCGCGATAGGCGCTGGCCGGCGCCGTCCAGTCGAATTCAGAGGTCTTTGCCATCGTCGTGGCTCCACAATCAGGTCCGATAGGACGGGTCGAGCGCGTCGAGCATGCGCAAGTGCGCCGCCCATTCGAGCTGAAGGTCGCCGTCACCGAAAGCCATCTGGTCATATTGCCTGCCGACGCGCTCGCACACTTCCTTCGGCGGAACGACAAGCTCAGCGCCCATCGACAACGTCGCCACCTGCACCTCGCACGCGAGGTTGAGGTAGAACATCAGGCTGAAAGCCTCGGCGACCGTCCGCCCGACCGTGAGCAGCCCGTGATTGCGCAGAATCAGGCCGCAGGACGCGCCGAGATCGCGGATGATGCGCTGGCGCTCGTCGAGATCGAGCGCGATCCCCTCATAATCGTGGACGCCAAGCCGTCCGCAATATTGCAAAGCGATCTGGCTGATGGGCAGGAGCCCGTCCTTCATCACCGAGACCGCCATGCCCGCTCGGGTGTGGGTGTGGATGACGCAGGCTGCGTCATGGCGGGCCATGTGAACGGCGCTATGGATGGTGAAGCCCGCAGGGTTCACGCGATGCGGACTGTCGTCGATCTTGGCGCCGTCGACGTCGATCTTAACTAGCGACGAGGCTGTGATCTCCTCCCAGCGCCAGCCATAAGGGTTGATGAGGAAGCGCCCCGGTTCGCCGGGCGCGCGGACCGTCGCGTGAGTGTAGATGAGGTCTGTCATTTTGTAATGGGCGAGCAGGCGATAGCAGGCGGCGAGCTCGACGCGCTGGCGCCATTCGGCGGATTGGTTCTCGACTGGGAAGCTGGCAAGCGACATGGGCGTATTCCTTTAGGCCGCCGCGCTGCGGCTTGTGGAATCGCCGCCCGCTTCGGCCCATGCGGCCGCCGCCCATTCCTTGAGAAGCAGCGCCTCGCTCCAGCGATCCGACAATTCCTCGCCGTTCGCATCAGTGATCGCATAGTCGCGAGGCCCGAGCTCGCAGAGGAAAATGCAGTCGCGATCGGCGGGAAAGCGACGGCGCCACGAGGCGAAGCCCAGACGCCACCAGTCAAGGAACGTGTCGATCCAGACGCGGTGCTGCGGGAAATGAAGCGGCAACTGGACCTGGCAGCGGTTGGCGACGCGGCCCTGGAAGGAATCGGAGCGTTCGAGAATGCGCCCGACGTAGTTTTGATACTCGGCGCTGATCGGCTGCATCATCTCGCGGTCCACGACATAGTGCGAGAGATCGGCGCTGAGCCGCATCTCGGGGACCGCGTCGAGCATGAGCAGCGTCGAGAAGAGGTCGTTGGTGATCGCGTTGCGATGGGTCTCGAACTGAAGCGGCAGCTTCTCTTCCTCGGCGATCCTAAGCCACGCCCGGATCGCCTCCGCCATGTCCGCGACCGCGAGCGGCATGACCTGTCCCACCACAATGACGAAGGGCGAGCCGATATCCTTGGCGAGATGAAGGGCGGGACGCAGCTCCTCGATCGAGCGCGGAAAGGCGGTAAGGAGGCCTCGCAAGCCCGTGCGGCCGAAGTCCGGAACGAGCTTCCGCGCCGCGTCAATGTCCATCGCGCCGAGATCGATCGCCATGCCGTCAAAGCCGGCGTCGCGCACCCGGTCAAAACGCTCCGCGACCGGCCGCTCGGGAATGCCCGGGCGGCGCATCTCGGTCGCCCATAGCGATTGATAGACGGTGAGCGCCATTGGCGTCATGCCTGCCTGGCGGGCCGCACGCGCGGTGCGACCGGCTGAAGGTCGGTATCGTCGGCAATCCAGATCGCATCGTCCGGATAGTCGGCTTCGGTGCGCCCGTTCCACAAAGCGCGGATCACCGCCCATTGGAAGGGGAGATAGGACATGGTGTGCGGCAGGCGGCCGCGTGCAACGAAAAGCTCCTGATGCAGGCGCGGCAGGGCGTAGCATGGCACGCCGGGAAACGCGTGGTGTGCCGTGTGATATTGCATGTTCCAGCACATCCAGCGCATCAGCGCGTTGGTGCGAGTCGAGCGGGTGTTCTCGGTGATCGCGTCGACATGCGGCAGGCCGAGATGCTCGATCGTGTTCTGCAATTGATGGACGGGCTTCATCACCAGCATCGGCAGAAGCCAGAGCTTTATGGCGATCAAGCTTCCCGTCGCGATGGAGAGCGCGGCGATGGCGGCGTAGCCCGCGAGATGCCAGCGCGCCTCGCGGATCACGTCCGCCTTGCGGTCCTCCGGGATATAGGGCTCGGTCACGACGCCGATCGAGAAGCGGAGAATGCGCCGGACGCGCGTGTACCAGTAGGTCGGCCCGAGCACCCAGAGGAGATAGGAGGCGAGCGTGTAGCGATCGCGCGCGAGCTCTCCGTCCTTCTCCCAGATCTGCGTATAGCGGTGGTGGGCGAAGTGCTGGATCTGATCGAAGTCGCGCGGGTAAAGCAGGATGAAGCCGAACAGGCGCCCGCAGATCTCGTTGAGCTTCTTGGTGCGGAACACGGTCGAATGACTGCACTCGTGCTGGCCCGCATAGAGGAAATTGATGAGCGCGCCATGCGCGATGAAGAAGGGAACCGCAAGCCAGCTCCCCCAGGTCATCCAAAGCCCGGCTCCCATCAGGGCTAGCCCGGCGGCATGGCCGCCGAGCCTGACGGCTCCGCTGAGGTCCGACTTGACGCTGAGCGCCTTGAGACGGGCAGGCGCGATCATGTCGCGGCGGGCGAAGACCTCATCCATCGTTCATGCGTCCTTCATGCGGGTTCTTCCCGCTGCAGCAGCATGCGCCCGCTGAGCGCAAGCGTGGTGATGACGATCAGCACGACCGAGATGGCGGCGACCGCCGGATCGATATTGTCATGCACCCCCATCCACATGAGGCGCGGAAGCGTGATGGCGTTGACGCTGGTGATGAACAGCGTGACGCCGATCTCCTCCCAGGAGAGAAAGAACGCCATCAGCGCCGCCATCATCACGCCGAAACGGATATTGGGAAGGATGACCCTGAATACGCGCTGAAGCGCGCTTGCGCCAAGCCCGCGCGCGGCGAGGTCGATGCGCCGGTCGAGTTGCGAAAGCGCGACCAGGATCATCACGACCGCGAAGGGCGTGATCATGACGACATGGGCGATCGCGACGCCGAACCATGTGTCATAGCCGATCGCGCTGCTGACCTCGGAGAGGCTCGTCAGGAAGAAATAGAGGGTCATCGCCGAGACGATCGGCGGCGCGATCATCGGCAGGAGGACGAAGCCCACCATGAGCGCCGCGAAGCGCGGCTGGATCATCCAGACCCCGAGCGAGAAGGCGAGCGCGAGCGCGGTGGCGATTGCGCTCGCGACGCCGCCGATGCGCAGGCTGAGCAGAATGCTGCGCCCCCAGTCGGGGTCGTCGATCAGCTCGCGATAGTGGATGAGCGAGAGATGGCCGTTCGGCATCGTGAGGAAGCGCGCCGGCGTGAACGAGATCGGCACGACCGCAAGCAGCGGCGCGAGCATGAAGGCGCAGACGAGGCCCGCGAGCACAAGGGCGACGGGGCCTGGGCGCTGAATCATCGCGACCCCCCCATGAGTGCGGGCCTCGCCAGGCGGAACAGCGCGGCCATAAGGGCGCCGACCAGCGCCACCAGCACGACGCTAATCGCGGCGCCAAGCCCCCAGTCGGGGCTTTGGAACATGCGCAGCCAGACGAGCTCCGCCGCCATGATGCTGCGGCCGCCGCCGAGAATGGCGGGGGTCACGAAAAAGCCAAGGGTGAAAACGAAGACGATGAGGGCCGCCCCAACGACGCCCGAGGCGGTCATCGGCATGAACACGCGCCAGAAGATGCGCAGGCGCGAGGCGCCGAGGCCGCGGGCGGCCAGGAGCACGCGCTCGTCGACCGCTCGCATGGAGGAGGCGAGCGGAAAGACCGCGAACGGCGTGAGAACATGAGTGATGCCCAAAATCACGCTGAACTCGTTGTAGGCGAGCGGCAGTGGCGCGGTGATGAGACCCGCGGCCTCGAGCCACGTGTTGACGAGCCCCCGGTTGGAGAGCAGCGCGAGCCAGCCGAAGGCGCGCGTGAGGATCGAGATCCAGAACGGGATCAGGATGCAGAACTCGACCAGGCGCCGCTGAAGCCTCGTCCCGCGCACCCAGACATAAGCGATGGCGTAGGCGGCGGCGACCGACAGCGCGGTCACGACCAGGCAGACCCGAAAGGTGCGCACGAAGACTGAGAAAAAGAGCGGGTCGGCGACGAGCCGCTCGTACTGACCCAGGCCCGGCTTCGGCAGCGTGACGCTCCACGCCGCCACGCCAAGGAACGGAACGACGTAGACGAACGCTAGAAAGAGAAGCAGCGGCGCCATGAGGCAGACGCCGGTCAGGAGCGCGTTGTCCGACCGCCGACCGCCCTGGCCTCGCGCGGTGCGCTCGATGGAGGCGATGCGACCCGCATCGCCTTCCGTCGCGCCGACGGAAGCAAAGGATGAGACGGCGGTCAGACGCCTCGATCTCATGCCGAAATGATCTTCGTATAGGCGTCGAGGGCGGCGCTGTAGTTCTCCGAGTACCAGGGCATGTCGAGGGCGACTTGCTTCGAGAAGTTGGCTGCGTCGACGGGATTATTTTTGCGCTGGTCGGCGGGAATGAGAGCGTCGGTCGCCGGATTGGCGGGCCCCTGGCCGAGGAGGTTGAACATGACGAGCTGCTTCTGCGGGTCGGAGGTCGAGGCGATGAACTGCATCGCCGCCTCCTTGCCGCCTGGATTGTTCTTGATCACCGCGAGCGCGCCCGGCGAGATCAGGCCCTGGTCCCAGATGAACTTGATCTGCCCGTTCGAATCGTGATCGAGAATCGACGCCCGCGTCGACCATATGATGGCCATCGAGGCGTCGCCGCTCAGGAGCACCTGCTGGCTCGCCGCGCCGCCTCCCCAGTAGGAGACGACATTGGGTTTGAAGGCGGCGAGCTTGTCATGCGCGCGCTTGAGATCGAGCGGATAGAGCTTGTCAGGCGCGACGCCGTCGGCGAGCAGCGCCGCCTCCCACATGCCAGCGCCCCATTTGTAGAGCGAGCGCTTGCCCGGATATTTCTTGACGTCGAAGAAATCGGCCATGCCCTTCGGCGGATCGGAGGCGAATTTCTGCGCGTCATAGGCGATCACGTAGGAGAAGAAGTAGGTCGACGCGGCGTAGTCCCAACCGAATCCTTTGCGCATCTTGGACTTGTCTACGATCTTATAGTCAATCGGTTCGATCATGCCCTGCTTGCCAAGGGTGATGGCGGAGAACGGGTCGGCGTCGACCAGGTCCCAGGTCGGCCTGCCGCTTTTGAACTGCGCCGTGATCGCGCCCTCGGTCGGCCCGGTGCCGTCCTCCTTCACCTCGATCCCCGTCGCTTTGAAGAACGGCTGCCCATAGGCCTGATCGTAGGCCTTGATGGCGTCGCCGCCCCAGTTGACGAGAACGAGCTGCTTGTCGGCGGCGCGCGCGCCCGTCGACCTCAGCGCAAGCGGGGCGCCGCCGAGCGCGATCGCCGCCAATTGCCCGAACTGGCGCCGACTTACGCCGCCCCGGCGCGCCTTCTCGGCCAGGATCTCGAGGCAGTCTTTCTCAAAGGCGTCGTTCATCATCGTGCTCCCGTTGCTGCAAGCTGTTGCGCGCCTTCCTCAGGCAGAAGGAAGCCGCTGGTCACCGGCCAGGTGATCCAGACGTCCCGCCCTCCCGCGAGCGTCCTCGCCGCGGCGTCCGACGGCAGCGTGACCGTCAGCCGCGTGCCGCCAGCGGTGACGAGGCCCAGGCGCATGGAGGCGCCGAGATAGGTCGTGGTCGCGACTGAAGCCGCGACGCCGTTCGCGCCGTCTGGACAGCGGTCGGCGAGAGACATGTGCTCGGGCCGCACCGCCAGGACGCCGTTGCCTGCGGCGTGATCCTGAGCTGGGCAGACGAGACGGCCGCCTTCGAACAGCCCGCCGGCGCCGATATGACAATAGCCGACGTCCTCCACCGGCAGAAGGTTGATCTCGCCCAGGAACTCGGCGACGAAGCGGCTCGTCGGACGCTCGTAGACTTCCTGCGGCGCTGCGATCTGCAGCAGTTCGCCATGGTTGAAGATCGCGATCCGCGAGGAGAGGGAGAGCGCCTCGCTCTGATCGTGGGTGACGAAGATGAAGGTCGTGCCGAACTCCTGATGCAGCCGCTTCACTTCGTCCTGCATGCGCCCGCGCAGGTGCTTGTCGAGCGCCGAGAACGGCTCGTCGAGCAGAAGGACGGAAGGCTCGAAGACGAGCGCGCGCGCAAGCGCCACGCGCTGCTGCTGACCGCCCGAAAGTTTCGCCGGCAGCTTGCTTTCTTGGCCGCTGAGGCCGACGCGCTCGATGATCTCGCCGACCCGGCGCTGGGTGACATCGCGCGGCGTCTTCCGAACCTGGAGCGGGAAGGCGATGTTCTGCGCCACCGTCATATGCGGAAAGAGCGCGTAGCCCTGGAACACCATGCCGAAGGAGCGCGACTCGGCGCTTCGCAGCGTGATGTCCTCGCCCTCGCTCATCAGGCGCCCGGCGGTCGGCTGCTCGAAGCCGGCCACGATCATGAGGAAGGTCGTCTTGCCGGAGCCGGAGGGACCTAGCAGGGTCAGAAATTCGCCGCGGCCGACATCGAGCGTCACATCCTTGAGCGCCTGGAAAGAGCCGAAGGACTTGCCGACGCCGATCGCCTGAAGGCTGACCGCCCTGATGCTCACGCCATTTGCGCTCCTCAGCCAGATCAACGCAGGTTAGCCCCGGCGGACGCCCGCGACAATTGAAGAATGGCGTTCGCGCGGCCAAAGCAAAGCCATGGCTCGCTCAAACCTTGAGCAGGAGCGCCATTGATTATGCAGAGTGCGCCCCGCATCTCTATCACGCCCGCTCGCGCGTCTATCACGTCCGCTCGCGCGCGAGCGGCATCGTCATGCAGTGGACGCTGCCGCCCCCGGCGGCGAAAAGATCGAGCTCCGGATCCAGGACCTCGAGCCCCTCGGCGCGCAGCGCTGCATTGATCCGCGCGCTGTGGCGCGGCGAGAGAACACGATCGGCGCCGAGCGCCAGGAGATTGCACGACATCGCCATGACCTCGCGATAGGTCGCTTCGATCACGCGGATGCCGCGCGCTTTCAGCCAATGCGCGAAGTCGTCGCCCAAAACCTCGACGCAGGCGACCGCGAGTCCCGACGCCGCCATGCAGAACAGGACGTCGAGGTGAAGGAAATGTTCGGGGAATGAGAAGACCTTTGTCTCCCAGCCCTGGTCGGCGAACCAGCGGGCGAACTGGGCCGCGCCCTCCTTCGTCGTGCGAACGCCCGACCAGCCGACTAGAAGCAGTCCGGGCCGGATGATGTGGATGTCGCCGCCCTCGATCGCACCATGGCTGCAATAGCGCCAGAAGCCGTCGTGGGCTGCATGGAAGCGCAGGACCGAAGCGATCTCGCCGCGCCGCGGGGCGAGCGCGAGCTGAGTCAGCGCCGGCCCCCAGGGCGTGGTCTGGCTGGAATCGCGGGTATAGACCTGATAGGGCAGATGCGGCTCGATCTCGAGGTAATGGCGCCGCGCGCCCGCCTGATCGAGCGCGTCCTCGAGCTCCCGGAACTCGGCTTGCAGGCGCTGCGCGTCGATCCGTCGCCCCGACGCCAGGGTCTGGACGGCGATCGCGTTGGTCTCGATCCATTGGTAGTGATCGGGCCGGCACAGGAGCACGTCGGTCAGCGCGCCCGTTTCGGAATCGATTGACCAGAGCAAGACGATCTCCCGCTGTTGCGCGTCGCGGTCCTTCGCCAGGCGGCGAGAGATCCGGAATCTGCCTATGTCGCCATTCGCCCATGGCTTATCCGCCTGAAGCCCGTGAGCCGCGCTTCATCCTCCCCCGATCCTTGAGGATCTCGCGGGCGGCGTTATAGCCCGGGACGCCGCCGACGCCGCCGCCCGGGTGGGCGGAAGAGCCGCATTGATAGAGGCCCGCGATCGGCGTCCGGTAGTCCGCCCAATGCGGCGCGGGACGCGCCCAGAAGAGCTGGTCGACCTGCAGTTCGCCGTGGAAGATGTGGCCGTGCGGCGAGCCGATCTTCGCCTCGATGTCGGGCGGCGTCAGAACCTGCATGCCGAGGATCCCGCTGGAAAAGCCTGGCGCATAGGTATCGATGACGTTCAGCACGTTGCGCACGAGCTCGTCCTTGCGGGTCGCCCAATCGCCGGTCTTCAGCGTGTACGGGGCGTGGCCGCCGAACAGGTTGACGATGTGCTTGCCCGGCGGCGCGACGCTTTCGTCGACGAAGGTCGGCGTCACCGGCGTCACGAACGGCTCGCGCGACATATCGCCGTATTTCGCATCGTCATAGGCGCGCTCGAGATATTCGATCGTCGGCCCGATGTGCGTGTAAGTTGGATAAGCGAAGCCGCAGGCCGCTGGATCGAAGGCTTTGTACTTCGGCAGCGCCTCACAGGCGATATTGATCTTGAACGCGGTCGAGAACGTCCGGTAGGCCTCGATGTCGCGAACGAACTCGGAGGGCAGCTTCGCCTTGTCGAGGAACTTGAGGAAGGTGAGCTTGGCCGAGACGTTGCTCGCGACAATGTCGGCTTCGTAGCGCGTCCCGTCGGCAAGGGTGACGCCAGTCGCGCGGCCGTTGGCCGTGTCGATCGCCGCGACTTCGCATTCCGTCCTGCAGGCGAGCCCTTTCTCCTCGCCTGAGCGCGCAATCGCCTGGGTGATCGCGCCCATGCCGCCGCGCACGAAGCCCCAGCCGCCCGCGCCGGCGTGCTCGCCCATCACGTGATGCATGATGACGTAGGCGGAGCCGGGACTTTTTGGTCCAACAAAAGTGCCGATCCCGCTGTAATAGGCGAGCACCGCCTTGATCTCGGTGCGCTCGAACCACTCGCTAAGGTAGTCGTCGGCGCTCATTGTCATGAGGTCGATGAGGCGGAAGAGCTTGTTCCCCACGCGGCGATATTTCCACAAGAATTTCGCCGTCTCCTTGAAGCTTTTCCAGTCCCGGCACGACGGGTCGGGCGGCGTCTCCAGGAGCAGCTGGCGCATGATCTTGACCGACTCCATCAGGTATCGGTCGAATTCGGGGTAAATCTCCGCGTCCTTGGCCGAAAAGCGCTTGAAGGACTTCTGTGTCTTGGCGATTTCGTCGGCGAAAATGATATAATCGTCGCCCGGCAGCACGCCGAACATGTCGGTCGCCGGCAGCACCTTGTAACCGTATTTGGCGAGTTCGAGATCGGCGATGACCCGCGGGTGCAGGAGGCTCATCAGATAGCTGAACACGGAAAACTTGAAGCCGGGCACGACCTCTTCGGTCACGGCCGCGCCGCCGAGCACCGGACGGCGCTCCAAAACCAGCGTCTTCAGGCCGGCCCGCGCCAGATAGGCGCCGCAAGTCAGCCCGTTATGGCCGCCTCCGACGATAATCGCGTCATATTTCTCGGCCATTCGTCCGCTCCCGCCGACTTAGCTTGCATTAAAATTTTAGGGCGATATTTTTGTCAATAGAAAAGCGGCCGGGGTTTGAATGAATCGCGTTGACCGATCGACCCACGCATACCCCGTCAGCGAACCGTCCGAGCCGGACCTCCCGCGCCGGATCGGCCGCGAGATTCGCGACCTGCGCAAGGCTCGCGGCGTCACGCTTGCGGCGATAGCGGAAGCGAGCAGCCTTTCCATCGGCTATCTGAGCCTTATCGAGCGCGACCTCGCGACGCCGTCGATCAAGGCGCTGCATGCGGTGTCGCGGGCGCTCGGGGTAACGATCGGCTGGTTCTTCGAAACGGGCGACGCGCCGGAGGAGGAGCGGGACCTCGTCGTCCGCCGCGCGCGCCGGCGCAGGCTCGAATATTCGGCCGGCATGCTCGACGAGCTTTTAAGCCCGAATCTGAGCGGCGCGCTCGAGCTTCTCTCCTGCCGTCTTTCGCCAGGCGCCTCCTCGGGCGCCGGGCCCTATGCGCATGCCGGTGAGGAAGCGGGGCTGGTGATCCGCGGCCGGCTCGAGCTCTGGGTCGACGGCCGCAAGACGATCCTGGAGGCGGGCGACAGTTTCGGCTTCCAGAGCGCGCTGCCCCACCGTTACTGCAATCCCGGCCCCGACGAGACCGAGGTGATCTGGGCGATCACGCCGCCAAGCTATTAGAGCGCGGCTCGCCAGCCCAACGGCATTGCCCCGAAAACGCTGCGCCATCCGGGCGCCTCAATTGTAAGGCGGATCGCGGCGCAGCCAATTCGGGGAAGATCCATGCATCGCCACTGCCGTCGTTCGTTCCTTGCCGGCCTGGCGGCCGTTGCGGCGTTTTCTCGCGCGCGGGCCGCTCCTTCCGCCGAGGAGCGGCTGAAGGAGGCTACAGGACAGCTCGCCTCGATCGAGGCGCGCGCGGGCGGCCGGCTCGGCGTCATTGTGCGCGACACGGGGACGGGCTCGACCCTGGCGCATCGCGCCGATGAGCGCTTTCCGATGTGCAGCACTTTCAAGCTTCTGGCCTCGGCAGCTGTCCTCAAGCGTATTGACCAGGGCGCCGAGCACCTCGACCGAGCAATCTCTTTCGGGCCGAGCGACCTGCTCGAGTATGCGCCGATCGCGAAAACGCATGTCGCCGAGGGCAAGATGACGGTCGCCGAAGCATGCGCCGCCGCGATCGACTGGAGCGACAACACGGCGGCGAACCTGATCCTGCAGACGATCGGCGGGCCCGCGGGGTTCACGCAATATGCGCGCTCGCTCGGCGACAATGTGACGCGGCTCGACCGCAACGAGCCAAGTTTGAACAGCGCGATCCCCGGCGACGAGCGCGATACGACCAGTCCGCGCGCCATGGCCGAGGACATACGACGGGTCATCATCGGCGAGGCGCTGTCCGAAGCCTCCCGGCGTCAGCTTCAGGCGTGGCTGATCGGCGACAAGGTCGGCGACGAGCGGCTGCGCGCCGGACTCCCGCCCTCATGGCGGATCGGCGACAAGACCGGCAGCGGCGATCGCGGAACGACGAACACGATCGCGATCATCTGGCCGCCGGAGCGAGCCCCGATCATCGCGACCGTCTATTACACCGGATCATCGGCGCCGACGGACGCGCGCAACGCAGTCCACAAGGAGATCGGCGGTCTCATCGCCCGGACCTTCTGAGGGCGCCCGTCTCGATCGCAACGACAAGCGCCAGGCGTCTCACGCGCACGCTTGATCGGAGCGAGCCGGCAGATCCGCTTCTCTCGTCTACGAGTCCGTTTCGAGCAATTTCAATGGCCTGCGGCGCCATTTCCGAGCGCCGCTGTCCATCTGCTGGCTGGGCCTCGCGGCAGCGGTTTTGGCGCCGATCGCGCCTTTTCACGGGTTAGGTCCCTTTTGGTGTCAGTCCTTCTTGTTTGAATCGCCTGTAACCCATTGAAAAGTCCCGATTCCGAGAAATAAGCGCAAGTAAACACTGGCGTTCTGCCGGCGTTTACGCGCCTTTATTTTCGGCGAGTTCGCGCGCAGGCGCATCAATCGCCCCCCTCTCCGGTCCGGCCCCGGCGCCGGTGAATACGTTGGCGATCCTCGCGGGCCGGCGATCAGAAGGCGACCCGGTCGCCGCCCTTGAGCTCGAGGATTTCGCGCGCCTCGTCCGGGCTTGCGACCGAGAGCCCGAGTCCCTCGATGATCTGGCGGGCGGCCCGCACCTGCTCGGCGTTGCTGACCGCGAGTTTGCCCGGACCTGACCAAAGCGAGTCCTCAAGCCCGACGCGGACATTGCCCCCCATCGCGGCGGCTTGCGCGGCGATGGCGAGCTGATTGCGGCCCGCGCCAAGCACCGACCATCGGTATTGCTTGCCGAACAGGCGGTCGGCGGTGCGCTTCATGTGCATGACGTCCTCGGGGTGCGGGCCGATCCCGCCCAGGATGCCGAATACGGTCTGGACGAACAGCGGCGGCTTGACGAGGCCGCGCTCAAGGAAATGACCGAGGTTGTAGAGATGGGACGTGTCATAGCACTCGAACTCGAAGCGCGTGCCGGAATCGGCCAGCGTGCGCAGGACGAATTCGATGTCCTTGTACGTGTTGCGGAACACGAGATCGCGCGAGTTCTCGAGCGCCTGAGGCTCCCAGTCGTGCTCGAAGGTCTTGAACCGGTTGAGCATCGGGAAGAGGCCGAAATTCATCGAGCCCATGTTGAGCGACGCGACCTCCGGCTTGAACGTCTCCGCCGGCTTGACGCGCTCCTGCACCGTCATGAAGGGCGCGCCTCCCGTGGTCAGATTGATCACCGCCTTGGTCGACTGCTTGATACGCGGCAAAAAGCGCGCGAAGGCCTCAGGCGACTGATCGGGCCGGCCGGTCTTCTCGTCGCGCGCGTGCAAGTGGACGATCGCGGCGCCCGCTTCGGCAGCGCCGATCGCCGCCTCGGCGATCTGGTCGGCGGTGACCGGCAGGTAAGGCGACATCGACGGCGTGTGGATCGCCCCCGTCACGGCGCAGGTGATGATGACCTTGTTCGATTGTGCCATGCGAAACGCCCTTCCTTAGCCGTCAACGCCGATCGCTCAGCGGCCGATGTCTTCGTCAGCCCAACGCTTGTGCGCGGCGAGCGCGATCAGGCGGCGATCCCGCCACGCCTGGCGCTCTTCGAGCTTGTCGGCGGCCAGCCTTTTGCGCCGCTCGGACTCGACTTTGTCCATGACCGGGCCGCTCCAGTCGGCGCGCCACTGGGAGGAACCGAAAATGCCGGAATAGATGCCCTGATAGCGCTCGGCGTAGTCGCGCACGCCCGCAGGCGCATTGAGGTCGATCGTCTCGAACGGGCCCATGAAGGACCACCGCAGCGCGAGCCCATCGCGAATGCCGACGTCGATGTCCTCGACCCCCGCATAGCCCTGCTCGACGAGCCGGAACGCCTCTTCCAGCAGCGCGCCCTGCAGCCGGTTCATGACGAATCCGTCGATCTCGCGCTTCATGACGATCGGCGCGTGACCGGCGGCGCGCAGGAAGCTCGCGGCGCGCTCGACCGTCTCAGGCGCGGTCCAGGGCGCGGGCACGACCTCGGCGGCGGGAATGAGATAGGGCGGATTGATCGGGTGGACGACGAGACAGCGCGCACGACCCTTGAGGGTCTCGGTGAAGGCCGAAGGCAGGATCGCCGACGTCGAGCTTGCGAGAACCGCGTCAGGCGGCGCGGCGGCGTCGAGTCGGGCGAACACGGCGCGCTTCACGTCGACGTCCTCGGGGGTGTTCTCCTGGACGTGGACGACGCCCTCGAGCGCCGATTCAAGAGTAGGGGCGACGTGGATTCGCGCAGCGACTTCGGCCGCCAGGGAGCCGCTCAGAAGATCGTTCTTCTCGAGGTCCGGAAGCAGCCGCTCGACATAGGCCAGGGCCTTGCCCGGCGCGTCCTTGTCCTGGTCCCAGAGCGCGACTTCGCAGCGAGCGCGGGCGAAACTGATCGCCCAGGCGCGCCCGACGAAGCCTGAACCGATGACTGCCGCTTTTGTCACATCGCGCTCCGTCACAAAGTTTCGACATTGGCGTCAACGCCGATCGATTGGCCGGATATGTTCCGGCCCGCGGCCGACAGCAGATAGGCGATTGTCGCGGCGACGTCGCTCGCGGTCACCATCCGGCGCATCGAAACTTGGTCAAGATAGGTCTTTTCCATGGCCTCGTAACTGACCCCCGTCTGCTTGGCCCGCGCGGCGATCACGCCTGTTATCCGGGGCCCTTCGACGATGCCGGGCAGGATCGCGTTGACCCGGATGTTGGCTGGCCCCAGCTCCTTGGCGAGGCTCTGGGTGAATCCGATCACACCGAACTTCGCCGCCGAATAAGGGGTCCGGAACGCATAGCCGTGCCGCCCGGCCGCGGAGGACAGGTTGACGATCGCGCCCCCGCCGGCGGCCTTGAGCAACGGCACGGCGAAGTGGGCGCACAGGAACTGCCCGGTCAGGCAGACGTCGATGGTGCGCCGCCAATCCTCCGGTTTGATATCCTCGACGCCGCCCGTCGGCCCCGCGATCCCCGCATTGTTGATCAGCGCGTCAAGTCCGCCCAGGGAGGCTTTGACGTCGGCGAACAGGCGGGCCACGTCCGGTTCGGAGGATACGTCCGCCCGGGTGGCGCCGCCGCTGGGATGGGCGGCGCGGTAGTCGGCCAGAAACTCGTCCGAGACGTCGCAGATATGGACCCGCGCGCCGCGCGCCAGGAGCAGATCCGAGGTCGCGCGCCCGATCCCCGACGCGCCTGCCGTGACCAGAACGCGCAATGGCTCCGGGAGAGCAAAGACGTCAGTGGGATCGCTCATCAGGCCGCTCCGACGATCATGTCCGCTTGTCGCGTAGCGCCATAGTCGCGACCAGCGGCGGGCGCAATGGCGGGCGCCGTCGTTGAAGCGAATATCCGGGCGGCGGCGAACTTATTGACGCCGACAGTATCGCTCGAGCCGCCGGCCACGGGAGAACGGACGTCAAGGGCCGGACAGCAGGCCAGCGAAAATCCGCCGGCGCGCTCAAGAGTCCGCGCAGCATCCGTTCCTCTGCGACAATTAGCTGTTTGGGAATACGGGTTATTAACCGTTCGTAAACCATTCCGACGCAAACGTGGTTAACGAAACGCCAACGGGATCGGGTGATGAACGCGCACGCGGAAATAGAGCCCGCTCAAACGCTGAAGTTTAGAGCTCAATCCCTGCTCGCCTACGTCCTCGAGCCTGCCCAGCCGCTCACCGATTGGTTCTCCGCGCTGGACTCCTGGCTCGCCCGCTCTCCAACTTTCTTTATCGCGCGGCCGGTCATTCTCGACATGGGGTCGCTCTCCCTCAGCCTCAAGGAGTACCGCGATCTGCTCGGCGATCTCGCTCGACGTCACATCCGGGTCATGGCGGCGGAGAACGTCGGCCGCGGATTGGTGGGGCCGCATTTGCCTCCAGCGCTTACCGGGGGACGGACAATCGACGCGCCGGCGCCACGAGAGGATGAGCCGACACCGCCCGAGGACACGCCGGCGCTGCGAGTCGAAAATTCAGCGCGGGCGACCGATCAACCGGCTTCGGAGAAGACCGAGTCGCTGATCGTGGACGGCAACGTGCGCTCGGGCCAGGCGATCGTGCATCCTCAGGGAGACGTGACGATCATCGGCCGCGTCGCTTCTGGCGCAGAGATCGTCGCTGGCGGGTCCGTTCACGTCTATGGGGCGCTGCAGGGCCGTGTGATCGCCGGCATCTCGGGCTCACGCTCCGCACGCATATTCTGTTCCGAGGCAAGGGCCGAACTGCTTTGCATCGGCGGCGCCTATGTCACGGCGGAAAACACCAATTCCGAGATGGAGGGGCGTAGCGTTGAGGCTCGGCTTGAGGGTGACGAACTCAAGCTCCGAATCCTGAGCTGAGGCTTTTAAGGGGACAATGCGCATGAGCAAGGTTATCGTCGTTACATCAGGAAAGGGCGGGGTGGGCAAAACCACCTCGACGGCGTCTCTGGGCGCTGCGCTCGCACAGGGAGGGCGGCGCGTCTGCGTCGTCGATTTCGATGTCGGACTGCGAAATCTTGATCTGGTGATGGGTGCGGAACGGCGGGTCGTATTCGACTTCATCAACGTGGCGCAGGGGGACGCCAAGCTGCCCCAGGCGTTGATCCGGGACAAGCGCATCGACACGCTGTACCTGCTCGCGGCCTCCCAGACGCGCGACAAGGACGCCCTGACCACTGAAGGCGTCGAGCGGGTCATCGGCGAGTTGCGCGACAGTTTCGATTGGATACTTTGCGACAGCCCGGCCGGAATCGAGAGAGGCGCTCTTCTCGCGATGAGGTTCGCGGACCAGGCGATTGTCGTCGCGAACCCGGAAGTCTCCTCGGTGCGCGACTCCGACCGGATCATCGGCCTGCTCGATTCCAAAACTCTGCGCGCCGAACGCGGCGAGCCGATGGAGAAGCAACTGCTTCTCACCCGATTCGATCCCGCCCGCTCGAATTCGGGCGAGATGCTCAGCATCGACGACGTGCTCGAGATTCTCTCGATCCCGTTGCTCGGCGTCATCCCTGAGAGCCGGGAAATCCTGCGCGCCTCCAATATTGGCGCTCCCGTTACGATGAACGCCTCGGCAGGTCCGGCCAGACTCGCCTATCTCGAAGCGGCCCGGCGTCTCGGCGGCGAAACGGTGCCCGTCGCGGTCCCGGACGAAAAGAAAACCTTCTTCACGCGCCTGTTCGGCCGGAGGGCGGCATGAGCTTATTTGGATTTCTCAAGTCTCGTAGCAGCGCGCCAGTCGCACGCGAGCGCCTTCAAATCCTGCTCGCGCACGAGCGCGTCGCGCTTGGGCCGCGCGATCTCGTGACGATCCTGCGCGACGAACTGCTCGCCACCATCGCCCGTCACATCGCGTTCGATCCCGAAAAGCTTACCGTGAAGATGGATCGGACGGACGCCATGTCGACGCTGGAGATCGAGGTCGAGATTCCGTCCGACAAGATCGCCACGGGGGCGTCGCGCCTCGGGACCGCAGCGCAAGCGTCGGCGGCCTGAGCGTCATTCTCGCTTCCGTGCGGGATTCGGCCCAATAAATTCAGTGGCCTAGCGGGTACGCAGGCCGCTGCGCAGGACTTTTTCCGGGCGGACCGCAAAACCGATCCTGCGGGCGCGACGGTGTTGCGGGCCTTCTCGCTGTTGCAGCTGCGAGATTGGCGTCGTACTGCGGCGCAAAAAAAACTGACCGCTTGTAAAGTTCTGCATATTCCGCTTCATTGCAGCGCGTATTCCTTGCCGCTGGCGCTCTTCGGCTTGGCCGGGAGGCTGGGTCGTGGGCCGCGAAGTTGTCCAACAGTGGGTTGGCGCGCGCCAAGGACGCTAAAGAGACGGAACTGGGAGGATCGTTCATGTTGAAAAGTGGAGTCGCCGCTGCGGCGCTCGCCAGCGTTTTGCTGTCGAGCGCGGCGTGGGCGCAGGACAAGATCAAGGTCGGCGTCACCGCGACGCTCGAGGGCACTTACACCATATTGGGCATCGACGGGATCGCCGGATTGAACGCGGCGGTGAAGAAATACAATAGCAAGGCGGGCGGCAAGGAGCTCGAATTCGTCATCGCCTCGACGGACGCGACGCCCGATTCCGCCGTGCGCGCGGTGAAGAAACTCATCGAGCAGGATCACGTTCAAATCCTCCTCTCGCCGCTCTCGGGAGACGAGGGCATTGCAGTCAAGAATTTCTCCAAGACCCATCCGGAGCTGACGTTCATCAACGCCGCGTCCGGGGCGCAGGAGACGACCTTCCCCGATCCGTCGCCCAATTTTTTCCGCTGGAACATGGACGGCGCGCAATGGTCGGCGGGACTTGGCGACTACGCCTACAACGTCAAACATTACAAGAAGATCGCGACAGTCGGCGAAGACTATTCCTTCGTCTATACGCAAGTCTTCGGCCTGGTGCTGGAATATTGCGCCGCAGGCGGTCAGGTGACGAGCCGCCAATGGGTGCCGCTCGGAACGAAGGACTTCGCCTCGACGATCGCGGCGCTCCCCGATGACGTCGACGCGATCTACCTCGGCCTTGGCGGCGCTGACGCGGTCAATTTCTTGAACCAGTACCAACAGGCTGGCGGCAAGGCCCATCTTATGGGCGGATCGATCATGGTCGATCAGACCGTGCTTTCGGCCAAGGGCGACGCGAAAAAGGCGATGCTCGGCACGATCGCCTCGAGCGGCATGGCTGACACCTGGGACAATCCAGGCTGGAAAGCGTTCGTGAAGCTCTATCAGGAATCGACCCCGGCCGATAAGCGCCTGCCGAGCCCAGGATTGCTGGCGACCAACTACTATGGCGCTGCGCAGGCGATGTTTGAGGCGCTCGACAAGGTGAATGGCGATCTCAGCGACAACCAGTCTAAGCTGAAGGCCGCGCTTGCGAGCCTGACGATCGACGCGCCGAATGGCAAGATCAGCCTCGATGAGGACCGCCAGGCGATCGGCACGAACTTCGTCACCGAAGTGGCCGATGACGGGAAGGGCGGTCTCGTCAGCAAGGTCGTCAAGGTCATTCCCGACGTCCACCAGACACTGGGCTATCCGAGAGACGTATTCGCCAAGATCGGGCCGCCGAGCCGGACCAATCCGGAGTGCAAGAAGTATTGATCTCCTGGGTGAACCGGGCGGAGAAAGCCGCCCGGTTCATTCGCTCTTGCAAGACCTCGCCGAGTGTTGAATGCGTGAATTACGCGGCAAATCGGGGAGTAGGTAGAGAAATCAGGGAGTGAGCACAGAGATGAGCCGGGCCGTCGCCGCCGTCCACGGCCAATTCGGCCGCGCGGTGATCTATAGACTGAACCGTCCCTTCAACATCCACGCGCACCGCGAAGGGCATCTCATCTTTCATCTCTCGGGCGACAACGCCGGCGTGCTCGTTTCAGGCGCGCCCTGCCGGGCGACCAACGAGTCCGTTGTCGCCATCAGCCCATGGGAGCCGCATAACTTCGTCCCAAAGGACCTCGAGGACGGCTCGACCTTCTTCGTCCTTTACGTAAATCCTGATTGGTTCGCCGACGGGATCGGCGAGACTCGGCTTCAGTTCGGTCGCGCCGAATTCGCTCGAACGCCGGCGCTCGACGCGCGAATTCGGCGCGTCTCGGGCCTCGTCTACGCTGGCGAGCGCCTGACCGCCCTCGAGTGCGAGCTGCGCGGCTTGATTCAGGCCTGCTACGAGGAGACGTGGGAGACTTCGGGTCACGAGGAGGCTGGGGCTGAAGAGAAGACTTGGCGTCAAAGGGACCTGGGCGAGCGCCGCGGTTCATCGAGCCAGGCGATCGATTTTCGTGTGCGCAAGTCGATGCGGCTGATGGAGGCGTCGCTCGGGGCCAATATCGAGCTCGACGCTGTGGCGCGCGGTGCGGGTCTGTCGCGTCCCCACTTCTACAAATTGTTTCGGACACAGACCGGGCTCACGCCAAACCTCTACGTCAAGACCCTGATCATGGAGCACGCAATCGACAGGCTGGTGGCGAGCGAGATCGCGGTCGCCGATATTGGATATGATTTGGGTTTCTCGTCGCAAAGCGGATTTACGCGCTTCTTCGCCGCCAATGTGGGCATGGCGCCGACGCAATACCGTCGGGTCGCCCATGTCCTTTAGCGACCCGTCGGCTGGACGATGAAATCATACTGTCGATCAAGCGCGCGCGTCCGAAAGCGGATAGGGTGGCTCCACGCAATTATGGGAGGTTTGGCTTCGCTGTGACCTGTCGGTCCTCCTCGAAGAGCCGCCGATGAACGATTTCGTCGCCCGCCGTCCGATCTGGTCCCTGATCATCGCGGTTCTGGTGATTGCGGCGATCTGGCTCGTGTTCGCGCCCTGGTCCTCTGGCTTCGAGGCGATCTTCGGCAGGAAGAAGCTCTTCCTCAACGCCGTGCTCAACGGAATCACGCTGGGCGGCCTCTATTTCCTCGTCGCCAGCGGTTTCACCCTGATTTTTGGACTCATGCGCAACGTCAATCTGGCGCATGGCTCGATCTACCTTCTCGGCGGTTACTTCGGGTATCTGGCTGTCGACGCGACCGGCTGGTGGCTGTTCGGGTTTGTCGTCGCTTTCATTGTCGCCGCTCTCGTCGGCGTGATCCTTCAGGTCGCCGTCTTCCGCCGGATGGAGGGGGAGGATCTTCGCCAGACGCTGGTGACGATCGGGATTTCCATCGTACTCGCCGACCTCATGCTATGGGGATTCGGGGGAAATTCGTGGCAGATTCAAACCCCGACATGGCTTCGCGGGCCGATGGACTTGCCCCTGATCACGGCGGTCAAGTCCTCGGGCGAAGCGGTCTATCTGACCTATCCGATTGTCCGCCTGGTCATCTTCCTGGCCTCTGTGGTGATCGGCCTCGGGATGTGGCTGGTCCTGAACCGCACCCGGATCGGCATGATCGTTCGCGCCGGCGTCGATGATCGCGAAATGTTGTCCGCGATGGGTGTGCCGATCCAGCTTGTCTTCGTCACCGTATTCGCGTTCGGCGCGGGCTTGGCCGGGATGGCGGGCGTGGTCGGGGGAACCTTCCAGTCTTTGTCTCCGGGCGAAGACACGCGCTTCCTGCTCGCCTCGCTGATCGTGGTCATAGTCGGGGGCATGGGCTCGATTCCGGGAGCCGCGCTCGGCGCTGTCATCATCGGCCTCGCCGAACAGATCGGGCTTGCCTATTTCCCGACCTACGCGATTGTTCTGACCTTCCTGATCATGGTGCTCGTGCTGGCCGTTCGGCCGCAGGGTCTGCTGGTGGGGCGGTAGGCCATGGCGCTCGCCGGAAGCCGCGCGAGCGGCGCCTCCGCTGCCGCCTCGCAGCCCAGTTCGCGGCCCAACTGGCTGCAGAGCCTCAATCCTGCGGCGGTTCTCGTCGGCGTCGTTGTCCTCATCATGCCCCTGATCGCGAGCAGCTTCGTGCTGACGCAGATCTTTGGCTGGTCATACATGCTAGGTACGATTGCGCTGAGCCTGATGTTCCTCGCCGGCTATGGCGGCATGGTCAGTCTTGCGCAGATGACGATCGCTGGTTTCGCCGGCTACGTCGTCGCGATCCTGGGCGTGAACGGGATGCCGGGCGGAATCGGCTGGCCATGGTGGCTCGCGGTTCCGGCGGCTCTCATCCTCGCCATGGTTGTCGGCGCGATCATTGGCGCGCTCGCGGTGCGCACCGCGGGCATCTATACGATCATGATCACGCTCGCGATCGCGGCCGCGTTCTTCTATTTCGCCAACCAGAATTACGCGATCTTCAACGGTCACACCGGCATCAACAGCGTTCCGACGCCGGTGTTTCTGGGCGTCGCCTGGCATGCTGACCTACCCTCCTACTATCTCGAGCTCGGCGTCGCGTTCCTGTGCTGGCTCGCGGTTGCCTACGTCGCCCGCGCGCCCTTCGGCCTTGCGCTCCAGGGCATTCGCGACAACCCGCGGCGCATGGCGGCGCTTGGCTTCAACGTCAACGCCCATCGGATCGCTGCCTATGTGTTCGCGGCGCTCATCGCGGGGCTGGGCGGCATTCTCCTGGTCTGGAGCTATGGCGAAATCGCCCCCGGGACGGTCAGCGTCTCTGCCGCGATCGACATCCTCGTCATCGCCGTCGTTGGCGGGATCGGCAATCCAATCGGCCCCTTCATCGGCGCGCTGCTTTATGCCGTGCTCAAGACCTTCGCGCTCGACGTCCTGGTTGCGTTCGGCCTCGACGGCAACCGGTTCCGGCTCCTGATCGGGCTCGGCTTCCTGCTGATTGTCTTTTTCTCGCCAGACGGGATCATCGGTCTGTGGGCGCGGTGGCGCAATCGCGCACGGTCCGGCGCGCCACGCGCACAATCGACAAGGGGCGGCCATGGATAGCGTCGCCCAGCGCCTCTCCACGGTCGGCTCGGCCAACGCGCTCGAACTGCGCGGCGTGACGCGGCTGTTCGGCGCTCTCGCCGCGCTGACCGACATCTCGCTCACGGTTCGGCCGGGCGAGCGACGCGCGGTCCTTGGCTCGAACGGCGCCGGCAAGACGACGCTCTTCAATTGCATCACCGGCGACTTTCCCCCGTCATCGGGGACAATCCGCTTCTTCGGCGAGGACGTGACCTTCTTTCCGCCCTACGAGCGCATCCGCCGCGGATTGCGCCGGACCTACCAGATTTCAGCGCTCTTCCCCGGCCTCACCGTGCTCGACAACGTGTATCTGGCCGTTCGGGGAGTCTCTCGCGGCCGTTACTCCTTTATCCGGCCGCGTCGTAATGACACGCTCGTCAATGCTGCGGAATCGCTCATCCAAGCGGTCCATCTGGCGCCGATCAAGGACCGGCTCGTGGCGGAACTGGCCTACGGCCAGCAGCGGCAGCTGGAGATTGCGCTGGCGCTCGCGGGCGCCCCGCGCTTCATTCTGTTCGACGAGCCGGCGGCCGGGCTGTCGCCGACGGAACGGGCTGAGCTGGTCGAGATCCTTTCCTCGCTGCCCTCGCATATCGGCTACATCATCATCGAGCACGACATGGACGTGGCGCTGCGCGTGGTCGAGCGCGTAACGATGATGCACAATGGCAGGATCTTCAAGGAGGGCACGCCGCAGGAAATCGAGGCCGATCCCGAGGTTCAGGACCTCTACCTTGGAGGCGGGCATGGCTGAGCCGCGCCGCTCCGAGGCGAGCATCATGCTCCGGGTCAGGGGCCTCAACGTCTATTATGGCCACTCGCACGCACTGCAGGGCGTCGACCTGACGCTCGACCATGGCGTGATGTCGGTCGTCGGTCGCAACGGCATGGGCAAGACGACGCTTTGCAAGGCGATCATGGGTCTTGTGCGCGCTTCGAGCGGCACGATCCGCATGCGCGGGCAGGAGCTGGTCGGCCTTCCGCCGGCGAGCGTCGCCAGGCATCGCGTCGGCTACGTGCCGCAAGGACGCAGGCTGTGGCGTTCGCTGACGGTCGACGAACATCTGCGAATGACGGTCGCGCGCGAGCGCGGCGCCTGGACCCCCGAGCGCGTCTACGACACCTTCCCAAGGCTGGCCGAGCGCCGGAACAACGGCGGCGCGCAGCTCTCCGGGGGCGAGCAGCAGATGCTGGCGATCTCGCGCGCGCTGGTGACCAACCCGCAGCTCCTGATCATGGACGAGCCGACGGAGGGTCTGGCGCCGGTGATCGTGACGCAGGTCGAGGAGATGTTGCTGCGACTGGCTGAGGAAACCGACATGGCGATCCTCGTCATCGAGCAGAATATCGGGGTCGCGACGACGATCGCAGACAATGTCGCCATCATGGTCAACGGGCGCGTCAACCGCATCATCGAGTCGCGCAGGCTTGCGGCTGACCGCGAACTCCAGCAGCGCCTTTTGGGCGTCGGCCGCCATTCCGACGCCGCCGAACCGGACCGCCCCGAGGCGGCGGCGCCGGGCGCATCCGCAGCCCGGTCTGCAAGCGCGGCGAAGCCGTCCGGCGCGCAGATCCGGATCTATATCTCGAACCCGACGCCCCCCACGCGCTGGTCGCAGCCCGCCCCCAACGCGCGCATCGAGTCGGCCGCGCGAGTCGCCACGGCGGGCCCGGCAAGGATAGAAGCCGGGCCTGCACGCAGCGCTGTGGCGTCGCCCTCCGGGCCGCCCGTGGTCATTGTCGCCGGCACGCTCGACACCAAGGGCGCGGAGCTCCGCTTCATCCGCGACCTCGTCGTCGCCAGCGGGTTGCGGACGCGCCTTGTCGACGTATCGACGAGCGGCAAGCCGGCGACTTGCGATGTAACCGCGCAGGAGATCGCGCTCAACCACGGACGCGGCGGCGCGGCGGTCTTCGGCCCGGACCGTGGCGCGTCAGTCGCCGCAATGGCGGAAGCGTTCGAGATCTGGATCAAGCGCCAGGGCGCCATTGCGGGCATTATCAGCGCCGGCGGCTCCGGCGGCGCTTCGCTCGTCGCCCCGGCGATGCGCGCTCTTCCGATCGGCGCGCCCAAGGTGCTGATCTCCTCGATCGCGTCGGGCGATGTCGGCCCTTATGTCGGCCCGACCGACATCACGATGATGTATTCGGTCACTGACGTTCAGGGCCTGAACTCGATCTCCCGGCAGGTGCTCGGCAACGGCGCCCAGGCTTTGATCGGCATGGTGAAGGCCCGGCTTGAAACGAAGCGCGAGGCTGGCGCCGCGAGATCGCGCCGCCTCGCGGTTCGCTCGGTCGGTCTGACCATGTTCGGGGTGACGACGCCCTGTGTGCAACAGATCGCAGCGGCGTTGGCGGCGGATTGGGAATGCCTGGTGTTCCACGCCACCGGCACAGGCGGCCGGTCGATGGAGAAGCTAATCGATTCCGGCGCCATTTCGGCAGTCATCGACGTGACGACGACCGAGGTGGCCGACATGCTCGTGGGCGGTGTGATGCCGGCGGACGCGGATCGCTTCGGCGCAATCATCCGGACTCGCATGCCCTACATCGGCTCGGTCGGCGCGCTCGACATGGTCAATTTCGGGCCGCGCGACACCGTGCCGCCAGTTTACAAGGACCGGCTTCTGCACGCGCACAACCCCCAGGTGACGCTCATGCGCACGACCGAAGCCGAGAACGATGAGATCGGCCGCTGGATCGGCGAGAGGCTGAACCTCATGGATGGGCCAGTGCGCCTCTTTCTGCCCGAGCTCGGCGTCTCCGCGCTCGATGCGCCGGGCCAGGCGTTTCACGATCCCCGAGCCGACGCCGCGCTGTTCGCTTCGCTCGAGCGGACGGTCCGCCAGACTTCCAGTCGCCAGGTGATCCGCGTCAAGCGGCACATCAACGATCCTGAATTCGCAAGCACGATTGTCGCCGCCTTTCGGGCGCTGCATGGCGAGACGCGCATGCGGCGGCAGGCCGGGGGTCGCGAATGAGCGCCTTGAGCCGATCGGCGTTGATGGAGAAATTCCGTGCGATGGCCGCGCGCGGCGAGCCGATCGTTGGCGGGGGGGCGGGCACGGGACTTTCCGCCAAATGCGAGGAAGCGGGCGGCGTTGACCTGATCGTCATCTACAATTCCGGCCGCTATCGCATGGCGGGGCGCGGGTCGCTCGCAGGGCTTCTCGCTTATGGCGACGCCAACGCGATCGTCGTCGACATGGCGCGCGAAGTGCTGCCGGTGGTCCGGCGCACGCCAGTGCTCGCCGGCGTCAACGGCACCGATCCTTTCCGCCGGATGGAGGTCTTCCTCGACGAGATCAGGGCGCTCGGATTTGTTGGCGTGCAGAATTTTCCAACGGTCGGCCTCATCGACGGGACTTTTCGGCTAAACCTCGAGGAGACAGGCATGTCCTACGGCCTTGAGGTCGATATGATCGCGAAAGCGCATGACAAGGACCTGTTGACGACCCCTTACGTCTTCAACGAGGGCGAGGCGGAAGCGATGGCGAAGGCCGGCGCCGACATCATCGTCTGCCACCTCGGATTGACCACGGGCGGCGCCATCGGCGCTGAGACCGCGCTCAAGCTTCAGGATTGTCCCGCGCTCATCGACGCTTGGGCGGGCGCGGCCCTCACGGTTCGGCCCGACATTCTTGTTCTCGCGCACGGGGGTCCGATCGCCGAGCCCGGCGACGCCGATTTCATCATGAAGTCGACCAGGACCTGCCACGGATTCTACGGCGCTTCATCGATGGAGCGCCTGCCGGTCGAAACCGCGCTGACCGAGCAGGTCCGCCGGTTCAAATCGATCAGCCGACGATGATGATCAGGACAACGCCAGGAAGAGCGGGTCGCACAGGAGGAATGGGAACATGTCGGGGCTCTTGATCGGAAATCTGATCCTCTGGCTCATCATCGCGATCATCGTCATCGTGGTCGTCGTGTATGTGGTCAACTGGCTCTATCATCGCTCGTCGAGCGAGGTGTCGTTCGTGCGCACCGGCTTTCTGGGGGAGCGGGTGGTGATCAACGGCGGCGCCTTCGTCCTGCCATTCATCCACGATTTCACCCCCGTCAACATGAACGTGCTGCCAATGCAGATCGTGCGCGAGAAGGGCGGCGCTCTTATCACGCGCGACCGCATGCGCATCGACATCGAGGCTGACTTCTATGTTCGCGTACAGGCGACTCGGGAGGCAGTGGCGATCGCCGCCGCGACGCTGGGCCGGCGAACGCTCGAGCCTGAACGGCTCCATGCTCTGCTGTCGGGCAAGTTCGTCTCCGCGCTGCGGTCCGTCGCCTCCGAGATGACAATGGAGCAGATGCACGAGCAGCGCGGCGATTATGTGGCTCGCATCAAAGCCGCGGCCCAGGAGGCGCTGGCCCAGAACGGTCTCGAGCTCGAGTCGGTCGCAATCACCGACCTCGACCAGACCGACCTTGAATTCTTCAATCCCTCGAACCGGTTCGACGCCGAGGGTCTGACCAAGTTGATGGAGGACATCGAGGACCGCCGCAAGTTGCGCAACGACATCGAACAGGATTCGATGATCAAGATCCGCACGCGCAATCTCGAGGCCGAGCGACAGGCGCTGGACATCGAGCGCGACAGCGAAGCGGCGCGTCTGGCTCAACAGCGCGACATCGAGGTGAGGCGCGCGGTGCAACGCACCGAGGTCGCCCGCGAACGCGCTTTGCAGGAGACCGAAGCCGAGCAGGCGCAGATTTCGGCGCGTGAAGCGATCGAAAAAGCGCGCATCGCCAACGAGCAGGCGATCAGCGAAGCGCGCATCGCCTCGGAGCGCGAAGTCCGCCAGAAGGAAATCGAGCGGACGCGCGCGGTCGAGGAAATCGAGATTTCGGCCCGCGAGGGGATCGAGAAGGCGCGCATCGCCAATCAGCGCTCCGTCGACACGGCTCGCATCGCCTCCGAACGCGAGGTCCGCCAGACTGAAATCGCGCGGGCGCGCGCCGTCGAAGAGGCCGAGATCGAATCGCGCGAAGTCGTTGAGAAGGCGCGCATCCTCCAGGAACGCGCGGTCACCGAATCGCGGATCGTCAACGAGGAGGAAACCCGGCGCCGCGAGATCGAACGGACGAGAGCGGTCGACGAGGCCGAGATCTCGGCGCGGGAGACGACGGAAAAGCTGCGCATCGTCCAGATGACGACCATCAATGCTGAGCGGATCGCGGCCGACGAGCGGGTGCGCGGGTTGGAGATCGCACGCACGAGGACAATCGAGGAAGCGGAGATAAATGCCCAGCAGGCGATCGAGGCAGCGAAGATCGTTCGCGACCAGACGCTCGCCGCCGACCGCATCGCCGCCGATCAGAGCACCCGGTCGCTCGAAATCACCCGCAATCAGACAATCGAAGAAGCTGGAATCGCGGCGCGCGAAGCAACCGAGGCGACCCGCATCGCTCAGGAGGAGCGCGTTCGGGCGCTCGAAATCACGCGCAATCGGGTGCTCGAAGAGGCCGACATTTCCGCCCGCAGGACGATCGAATCGGCCCGGATCGCGCAGGAGAGGTCTATTACGCTGGCCCGAATCGAAAGCCAGCAAACGACCCAGGGCGAAGAGATCGCCCGCAGGCAGGCAATCGAGGAGGCCGAGATCGCGGCGCTGCAGGCGACGCGCGCGGCGCGCATCGCCCAGGAGCAGGCGACGACCGCCGAAACCATCTCCGCCGATCAGGCGACCCGGCGGCTCGAGATCGCCCGCAACGAAGATCTCGAAAGGGCGGAAATCGCCGCGCGCGAGCTCGTCGAATTGGCGCGCATCGCTCAGGACCGGAAGATCCAGGCGGACCGTATCGCCAAGGACCAGGAGGTGCGGGCGCGCGAGATTGTTCGCACACAAGCTTTGGAGGAGGCGGACATCAAAGCGCGCGAGGCGATCGAAGCCGCCCGCATCGCGCAGGAAAAAACGGTGGCAGCCGAGCGGATCGAGGCCGATCAGGACACGAAAAGCCGCGAGATCGCGAGAGCCGAAGCGCTCGAAGCCGCTGGGCTCCGAAGTCGCGACGCCGTGGAGCGTCAGCGCATTGGCGTCGAGCTCGCCCTCGAAGCTGACCGTATCGCTTCTCAAAAAGCGCGCGAAGTTCTCAACATCGAGCAGAAGCAGGCAATCGAAATCGCCGACGAGGAGCGAACGATCGCGCTCTCCTCCAAGCGGTCCGAGCGAATCGGCGCCGACCGTCTTGTGCGGCAGGCCGAGATTGCCGCCAAGCAGCAAATCGAGAAGACCGACGTCGAGCGTGAACAGGTCATGGACGCTGCGCGGCTTGAACGCCGACGGTCGATCGAGCAGCTCGAGGTGGGGCGGCTGCAGGCGTTGCAGGAGGCCGAGATCGCCTCCCGTGAGGACGTCGAACGCGCCCGCATCGCCTCCGACCGGGGCATCGACGAAGCGCGAGTCACCCGTGAGCGCGATTTGCGCAAGCTCGAGGTCGAGCGCGAGAGGGTGGTCGAGACCGCGCTGATGGAGAAGGCGATCTCCCTCTACCAAAAATCGCTCGAACAGTCGGCGGCGCAAGCCGAAGCCGAGAATGCGAAAGCCCGCGCGACGGAAGCGGAAGAGCGGGTCGTCACGGTGCGCGACACCGAGGTCGCCCGGCGGCGCCAGACAATCGAAGTGCTGCTGGCGGAGAAAGCGGCGGAGGAAACGCGCATCGCCGCGGATGCGGAGCGTGTGCGTGCGGCGGTCGAGGCCGAGGCGCAGAAGCTCCTCAACGAAGCCGAGAATGCGAAAGCCCGCGCCACGGAAGCGGAGGAGCGGGTCGTCACGGTGCGCGACACCGAGGTCGCTCGCCGGCGCCAGACAATCGAAGTGCTCTTGGCGGAGAAGGCGGCCGAGGAGACGCGCATCGCCGCGGATGCGGAGCGCGTGCGCGCGGCGGTCGAGGCCGAGGCGCAGAGGCTCCTGAACGAAGCCGAGAACGTGCTGAGCGAACCCGCGCGCGCCTCGCTGTTCCGGCGCAAGCTGCTCGACCGGATCGAAGGCATCGTCCGCGAAAGCGTCAAGCCGATGGAGAAGATCGAGGGCATCCGCATTCTCTCGGTCGACGGCCTGCACGGCGGCGGTTCGGGAGGCAACGGCGGGCGGAGCGCAACCGACGAAGTGATCGACTCCGCGCTTCGCTACCGCGTGCAGGCTCCGCTCATCGACTCGCTCCTGTCCGACATCGGCATCGAAGGTGGAAACCTTGCCAAAATGCCCGGCCTCATCCGCGAAGCGCGCGACATGCAGGGGATTCGCAAGGATACGGCGGCGCCGAAGAAGGAGGCGGATGGAGCGCCCCCGCCGAGCGGGGGATCTTCGCCCCGCAAGAGAAGCTGAGGTAAGTCCATGGCGCGGGTTTTCGTTTCAAGCGTGATCAACGGCCGCAGCGATCGGGTGTGGGCCCGCGTGCGCGACTTCAACGGCATGCCGAACTGGCATCCGGCGATCGCCGAGAGCCGCATCGAAGGCGGGGAACCCTCCGACAAGATCGGCTGCGTTCGCGACTTCCGCTTGCGCAACGGCGACCGGATCCGGGAAAAGCTGCTCGGCCTGTCCGACTACGACATGTTCTGCACCTACGGGATCCTCGAATCGCCGATGGGCGTTGAGAACTACGTCGCGACGTTGCGTCTGACGCCGGTGACCGACGGCGAGCGGACGTTCGCCGAATGGACCGCGGAATTCGACTGCGCGCCCGAGCGTGAAGCGGAACTGATCGCGACTGTTGGCGGCGGCGTATTTCAAGGTGGATTTGACGCCTTGAAACGAGCGTTCGGCGGTTAGAGATGGCTCACGTCGTCAGGAGCACGATCATCGACGCTCCGGCCGATCAGGTCTGGGGGGTGCTGCGCGACTTCAATGGCTTCGATCGCTGGCACCCTGCTCTCACGACCAGCGCCATCGAACGCAGCCAAAGCGCGGATCGCATCGGTTGCGTGCGCCGGGTTAAGCTTGCCGACGGCTCTGAGTTGCGCGAGCAATTGCTCGCGCTCTCGGACCT
>DASXES010000063.1:0-65006 GCA_036489975.1 Roseiarcus sp. | reverse complement strand
GTATGCGCCGCCTCCCATTCGCGCTCGCGGACGAAAGCGCGTTCTTCACGGGCCGAGCGACGCCAGTCGACTCGCGACGAGGGTTCGCCGGAGAGAAACGGCCGAAATTGCCAGAAGGTCTCGCCCGATCCCGCCCGGCGCCGGCCATGAACGCCGTGCCGCACGGTCTGCGCCACGCGGCGAGCCGCAATGATCAGGCTGGGCAGGCGGGCCGAAAGGGACGCGGCGTCGTGACGGATCGAAGCGGGGAGCGTCATTGCGGCGTCAGTGGCCTGATCATTTAATCGTCTTGGCCACGAGCCGTCCGATCACCGCAGAAATCGTCTCGCCTTCGGCCCGGGCGGCGAAGCTCAGCGCCATGCGGTGCTTGAGCGCCGGCTCGGCCAGAATGGCGACGTCGTCAAGCGAGGGCGACAGACGCCCGTCGACCAGCGCGCGAGCGCGAGCAGCGAGCATCAACGCCTGCGCGGCGCGTGGACCCGGGCCCCAACCAATGCCCTTGGTTAGCTCCGGGTCACCTTCGCCGGGGCGGGCGGCGCGCACCAGGTCGAGTATGGCCTCGACCACACGATCGCCGATCGGGGCGCGGCGCACGAGCCGCTGCGCCGCCATGAGATCTTCCGCCGTCATCGCAGGCTTCGGCCGCGCCTCACGCTCGCCCGTGGTCTCGATCAGAATCCGGCGTTCGGCCGCCCGGTCGGGATAGCCGACGTCTATCTGCAACAGGAAGCGATCGAGTTGCGCCTCAGGCAAGGGATAGGCGCCTTCTTGCTCGAGCGGGTTCTGCGTCGCCAAAACATGGAACGGCCGCGGCAGGTCGTGCCGCACCCCCGCCACCGTCACGTGGTGTTCCTGCATTGCCTGCAGCAGCGCCGACTGCGTACGCGGGCTGGCGCGATTGATTTCGTCCGCCATCAGCAATTGGGCGAAGATCGGGCCCCTGATGAAACGGAACCCCCGCTTGCCGTCGTGCCCTTCCTCCATAACTTCGGAACCGAGAATGTCGGTCGGCATCAGGTCGGGCGTGAACTGAACCCGCAGGGCGTCGAGGCCAACGACAATCCCCAATGTCTCAACGAGCTTGGTCTTGGCGAGGCCCGGCACGCCGATCAATAGTCCGTGACCGCCCGCCAGCAATGTCGCGATGGTCAAGTCGACGACGCGCTCTTGACCGAAAATCACGCCGCCAATCTCCGTCCGCGCAGCGGCGATCCGCTCCAGCGCTGCATCGGCTTCGCGCGTCAACTGGCCTGGATCGGCGATATTGGTCACGTTCATCGGCTGGTCCTTTGCGCCAGGCGGCTGGCTCACGGTTTTGTTTTTGTCTTCAGGCGCACTAGATTGAGCAGGCGTCGTCCCGACGCAAGTCCCAAGCACGCCCCATGCCAGATTCGCCCACAACGAAGCGCGAGACGAACAAAGAGCCGGCGCGCGCGCCGGAAGGGGCTCTGCAAGGACTCGGCGAGGCGGCGACGGAGCGTCTTCGCGGCTCAGGGCCGCCGCCTTCCTGGGATCCGCCCGACTGCGGCGATATCGACATGCGCATCGCTGCCGATGGAACATGGTTTTATTGTGGCTCGCCGATCGGCCGGGCGCCGCTCGTCCAGCTGTTCGCCTCGATCATGCGCCGCGAGCACGACCGTTACGTCCTGGTGACGCCGGTCGAGAAGGTCGGGATCAAGGTCGACGATGCGCCCTTTCTGGCGGTGGAAATGCGCGTCAGCAGCGAAACGGTCGAGCCGCAGCTCACGTTCCGCACCAACGTCGAAGACATAGTGACCGTCAACGCGGAACATCCGCTTCGTTTCGAACCCGGCGCCTCGCAGGGGCTCAAGCCCTATGTGAGGGTGCGGGGCGACCTTTGGGCGCTGGTCAAGCGCGCGCTGTTCTATGACCTAGTCGCCGTCGGCCTGACGGAGCGGGTCGGGAACGAGGACTGGTTCGGCGTGCGCTCAAGCGGACTTTTCTTCCCGATGCGTCCGGCGAGCGAAATCGAGGGGCTTTGAGCGCCAGTCTTATCCCCGACCCTGGTCCGGGCGCGCTGCGCGCGCTGGCGCAAGAAAAGCTCAGGCCGTCGCTTAGCTTGCTGGAACTGGAGCGCGCCGCGCCGAGCGGTTTGAGCGACGACGCGCCCTTTGCGCGACAGCCGGACCTGGGCCCGCCGCCGCGATTGCGCCCTGCCGCCGTCCTTCTGCCGATCGTGGAGCGGCCCGGCGGGCTGACCGTTCTTCTGACCCTGCGAGCCTCGGACCTGCGCGCCCACTCGGGTCAAGTCGCCTTTCCCGGCGGGAAGATCGACCCGGGCGAGACTCCCCGCGAGGCGGCGTTGCGCGAGGCGCAAGAGGAAATCGGGCTCGAAGAACGGTTCGTCGAGCCCCTCGGCTGGCTCGATCCCTACTTCACCGGCACTGGATTTCGCGTTGCGCCTCTGGTCGCGCTGGTCGAACCGTCCTTCGCGCTCGAGGTCAACAAGCTCGAAGTCGACGAGGTTTTCGAGACCCCTTTCGCCTTCCTGATGGACCCGATCAACCATCGCCTGGAGGACCGCGAATGGCAGGGGCGGCGACGGCAATACTACGCGATGCCACATGAAGGACGGTATATCTGGGGCGCAACCGCCGGGATCCTGCGGAATCTCTACGAAAAGCTGTTCTCCTGATGGGCAGGGAGATCTTCGAACCGCTGGCGCTGTTCCTGAGCCCGTTCGTGGTCTACGCGGTCTATCTCACGCTGCGCGCCCGCTACCCGCTCGAGATTGAACACTGGACGCGCGGACGGGTGTCGGCGATGACCCTGATCGGCCTCGCAGCGGCGGTGCTTGGGCTTGTCGCGCTCGACGCCTTCGCGCCTCGAGGCCGCGGCGTATACATCCCGGCGCATATCGACCACGGCGTCCTCGTGCCCGGCCGGATCGAATGACCGCCGTTCCGGGCCTGAGCCGCGGCAAGCTCAAGGACCTGACGATCCTGAGGGAAGGCCCGCTCGCGCGGGCGCTCGCCGCGCTCAACGGCTCGGGCGAGGAGACCCGGCTTGTCGGGGGCGCGGTGCGGGATCTCGCGCTAGGCGAGGCGGCGCTCGATTTCGACCTCGCGACCACCGCCGTTCCCGGCGAAGCGATCCGCCGGGCGCGGGCGGCGGGGTTCAAGGTCGCGCTGACCGGCGTCAAGCATGGCACGGTGACGATCATCGTCGACGGGCGCCCGATCGAGACGACGACTCTGCGCGAGGATGTCGAGACGGACGGGCGCCACGCCAGGGTCGTGTTCGGACGCGACTTCGCCGCCGACGCACGCCGGCGTGACTTCACCATCAACGCGCTGTCGCTCGGACCCGACGGAACGGTCCACGACACGGTCGGCGGCCTCGCGGATCTCGCCGCGCGACGGGTGCGCTTCATCGGCGAACCGGAGCAGCGGATTCGCGAGGATTATCTCCGCATTCTCAGGTTCTTCCGCTTCTCAGCCCGATACGCGGGGGGCGAACTCGACCGTGACGGTCTTATGGCCGCGATCCGCTTGCGCGACGGCCTTGGGCGGCTGTCGCGCGAGCGGGTGCGCGCCGAACTCATGAAGCTCATCGCCGCGCCGCGCGCGAGCGAAGTCGTGCAAACGATGGGCGAGAGCGGCTTTCTCGAGCCGATCCTTGGCGGCGTCGGCTATACGAGGCGCTTGAGCCGGCTCATCGCGATCGAGGGCGAGCGCGGTGATGGCCCCGACCCCCTCCTGCGTCTGGGCGCGCTCGCCGTCGTGATTCCGGAGGACGCGGAGCGGCTGCGCGAGCGACTGAGGCTCGCCAACGCCGAAGCCGACCGGCTGGGCTCCGTCGCCGCAGCCCTGATCCCCCTGCACGGGGCCCCCCCGCCGTCGTTCGATGGCCTGAAGGCCCTCCTGTTCAGCGCTGGACGCGAGAGCGCGCGCGACGCGCTCACGCTCGCTTACGCCGAGTCCGAAGCGCCCCCGTCGGATGCGGCCTTCGCGGCCGCCGACCGGTTCCTCGCCGACGCGCCCGAGCCCAGGCTCCCGCTCAGCGGCGCGGACCTGATCGCGCGCGGCGTCGCGGCGGGACCCCCGGTCGGACAAACGCTGCGCGCCTTCCAGGCGCTCTGGATCCGGGCCGGCTTCCCCAAGGAGCCGGAGATGCTGAACCGCCTCATCGAGCAGGCCGTCGCGCAATCAGGGACCGCCGCCGGCAGGCCTGAGCCCGGCGCCCGTGGGGGCGGAAATACAACTTAAAGGCGATTTCCCACCAAACAAAACCAAGCAAAACCAAACAAATTTTGCTTGTTTTGTTTGGATATGTTTGGTGGAATCCGGACTTTTCAAAGGGTTATGAGCGAAAAAAACAAAAAAATTTCCGCGCCTTCGACTCGCGCGGCAGGTTGGGCCCTAAATAGATGCTTCAAGGCGAGCCTTCTCTCCGCGGCGGCGCTCGCGCCGATCGATCCGGCGCTTAAGAAACACATATACCGCTAGTGTCTTATTTTGTCAAAACCAATTTGACTATTTTCTGTTTTATCTAATCCGACGTCCAGAGACGACCGGCGCCGGATCAAAAGCCCCCGGCTGGACCCGGCCTCGTCCCTCAGCGAACCTTAACTCATCGGCCTTATGAACGGGCGGCAGGCGGAGGAAGCCGTGTTCGGCTGAAGGCGCGGATCGCGCCGATGAGCCGCCGACTTCGGGAAACCGGTTGGCTTGCATGGCCGAACGCGATCCGACAGTCTGCGGGCCAGGCGGCGCCCTGAAGGCATAGAAATTGGGCGAGGCCGCATTGGAGCGAGGGGAAGGAGCGAGCAGTCGTGCACGGCAAAGACCGCTTCGCGCGCTTCGGCTTCCTGCTCGCCGCCCTGCTTGTGGCGGCGCCGGAGGCAGCGCCTCGCGCAAAGGAGGTCAATTTTGACCGGCGGGGCGCTGGGCTCGCCTTCCGCGATGCGGTCGAAATCGGAAATGACAGCGGAGGTTATGTCGCGGAATATGCGCTTCGGCTCTACGCAATGACGGAGACGAGGCGGAGGATCAAGTTTGTGGGCGTCTGCGATTCTGCGTGCACGCTTTTTCTCGCCCTGCCAGCCGAGCAGACCTGCATTGACCAGGGAGCCTACTTCAGGTTCCACGCCCCCTCTGCTCCCTCGGCGTCCGCCGCAGAAGCGGTCGCTGCGTATATGATGCGCAAGTATCCGGCATGGGTGCGCTCCTGGATTGCCGCTCAAGGCGGACTGTCCGACCGGCTCGTTACGATGAGCCACCGGTACGCCCGGAATTTCATTCGGCCCTGTCGTTCCGCTCAGCGCTGAGCGGTCGCGAGAGTCGCCATACGGAGTGACTGGCTCCAGGCGTGACCGGTTGGGCGCGAGGGGACGCGCTAGGCGCACCCCCTCGCGCGCGAGTTGCCGCGCGGAGCGTTCGCTGAGCCGGATTCCGTTGGCTCGCTAACGAAATCCGGCTCAAGGGTTTACTTGCCGCTGGACCCGTTACCGCTGCTCGATCCGTGCCCCGAGCTGGCGCCGTTGCCGCCATTGCCTGTGCCCGGTCCTGAGCCGCCGGCGTTGCCGCCGCCATTTCCATGCCCGGTGGCCCCGCCATTGCCATGGCCGGTGGCCCCGCCATTGCCATGCCCGGTGGCCCCGCCGTTTCCATGCCCGGTGGCCCCGCCATTGCCATGGCCGGTGGCTCCGCCATTGCCATGGCCGGTGGCCCCGCCATTTCCATGCCCGGTGGCCCCGCCATTTCCATGGCCGGTGGCCCCGCCATTTCCATGGCCGGTGGCCCCGCCATTGCCGTGACCGCTGGCTCCGCCATTGCCGTGGCCGCTGCCGCCATTGCCGTGACCGCTGGCGCCATTGCCATGTCCGCTGGCTCCGCCGTTGCCATGGCCGGTGGCCCCGCCATTGCCATGGCCGGTGGCCCCGCCATTGCCGTGACCGCTGGCCCCGCCGTTGCCATGGCCGCTGCCGCCATGGCCTGAGCCCCCATGACCATGCCCATGGCCGCCAGTTCCGCCGCTGCCGCCAGTTCCGCCGCTGCCGCCGGTTCCGCCGCTGCCGCCAGTCCCGCCGTTGCCGCCGGTTCCGCTGCTGCCGCCAGTCCCGCCGTTGCCGCCGGTTCCGCTGCTGCCGCCGGTTCCGCTGCTCCCGCCGGTCCCGCCGTTGCCGCCGGTTCCGCCGCTGCCGCCGGTTCCGCCAGTGCCGCCGCTACCGCCGGTTCCGCTGCTGCCGCCGGTTCCGCTGCTCCCGCCGGTCCCGCCGTTGCCGCCGGTTCCGCCGCTGCCGCCGGTTCCGCCAGTGCCGCCGCTACCGCCGGTCCCGCCGCTGGCGCTGGTTCCGCTGCTGGCGCTGGTTCCGCCGTTGGCGCTGGTTCCGCCGTTGGCGCTGGTTCCGCTGCTGGCGCCAGTCCCGCCGTTGCCGCCGGTTCCGCCAGTCCCGCTGCTGCCGCCGCTACCGCCGGTCCCGCCGCTGGCGCTGGTTCCGCCGCTGGCGCTGGTTCCGCCAGCGCCGCTCGAGCCCGAGCCGCCCCCGGCGCCATGGCCGTGGCCCGCGGCGCCGGGGGCGCCAGCGCCATTAGCGCCACGCCCGCCGCGCGTGTTTCCGCCAGGCGTTGACGTCGACGCCGTGGCCAGACAGGCCGAGGCTTCGGCGGGGTATTCCTTGAGGAACTGCTCGATCGCCGCGCGGGACTTGCCCGCCAACACGATCGAACACGCGTCGACGCCGAACTGCGCGGCGCTCGTTCCGCTTGAGAGAAGACACAAACCAAGGCCTGCTAAGGCCGAGGTTGCCAGCAAGGCGCGTCTTGACGAAACGCCACTCGACGCTCCATTGCGCCAACCCGCAAAAGTAACCACCTTTTTCCACACGGCGAAGCTCCTTCGTAAACGCACGGAGGCTCCGCGCGCGCATGCCCGTCCAGAGAGGACCGGGCGCCTGGCCGCAGATGGGATGACGCTGATAACTTTGCTGCTTACTCAGGGTTTAAGTTTTGGTAATCCTTGATCGCGCCGCCACCATCGTCGGGCGTCGGGCCTGCTTCATCACGGCGCCGGTGAAGGGTCCCTGGGTCTTGGGCAGGGGGACGCGGCGATCCAGGAGAACGCAACGACGCCTCAGGTCGAGCCGAAATCGTCCCGCTCCAGCAGCGCCTCGCAGGCCGCCATCAACTCGTCGAAATGCGAGATCACCCGGTCGGGGCCGAGCGCCTCGACCGGGACGTCGGCATAGCCGAAGTCGACGGCGATCACCGGAACGCCGGCGGCGCGGGCCGTTTTGATGTCCGTGCCCGAATCCCCGACCATGATCGCCCGTTCCTTCGCCCCGCCTGAAGCGGCGATGGTCCCGAGCAGGGGCTTCGCGTCCGGCTTGGCGACCCCGAACGTGTCCTGGCCGCAGACGAAGGCGAAACGCCCGGCGATCCCAAGCTTTGTGATCAGCAGCTTGGCCAGGCTCTCGGTCTTGTTGGTGCAGACCGCCTGGCGCCAGCCGGCGCGCTCGAGCGCGCCGAGCGCTTTGTCGACGCCCGGATAAAGGTGGGAGCGCACCACGATATGGGCGCTGTAATAGCTCAAATAATCGGCGAAAAGCGCTTCTGTCCGTTCGGGGCCGAGGTTCACGCCGGACGCGGCGAAGCCGCGTTTGATCAGCGCCCGCGCGCCCGCTCCGACCAGCGAGCCCACATTTTCGACCGGCACGGGCGCGAGGCCTTCTTTTCCCAGGAGCCAGTTGAGCGTGGCCACCAGGTCCTCGGCCGTATCGGCGAGGGTGCCGTCGAGGTCATAGACGATGGTCGGAGCGGGCTTCGCCATCAGGCCCAGAAACGGGGCGCGGCGGGTTCGAGCTGGCCGCCAATCCGGACCGGCGCGATGGCTTTGGTCAGCCCGTCGGGCCCGATCTCGGCCGCGACGGCGCACAAAGTCGCGGGGCCCATCGCCGGCTCGAAGCGGCCGGAGGGGATCTTGCTCGTGAAACGCCGCAACGGCTCGTCCTTGTCCATGCCAATGACCGAATCGTAGTCGCCGGTCATGCCGACGTCGCTCATGAACCCCGTCCCGCCGGTCAGGATGCGGTGGTCGGCGCTCGGCGCGTGAGTGTGGGTGCCGACGACGAGACTCGCCTTGCCGTCGACGAAATGGCCGAACGCCCATTTCTCGCTGGTCGCCTCGGCGTGGAAGTCGACGATCGAGGCGTCGCAGCTCTGCCCGAGCGGACAAGCTCCGAGTTCGCGCTTGATCGCCGCGAAAGGATCGTCGAGCGCATCCATGAAGATGCGGCCCATCACATTGACGACGAGGAGCCGCGCGCCGCTCGCGCTTTCGACCAGCGCCGCGCCCCGTCCCGGCGTGCCCGGGGGGAAATTGACCGGGCGGATCAGGCGCGGCTGGCGCTCGATGAACACCAGCGCCTCGCGCTGATCGAAGGCGTGATTGCCGAGCGTCACCGCATCGACGCCGACGGAGAGGAAGTCTTGGAAGATCGCTTCAGTGAGGCCGAAACCGCCCGCGGCGTTCTCGCCATTGACGACGACGAAATCGAGCGCCCAGCGGTCCCGCAAAAGGGGCGCATGCTCGAGGAGCGCAGCGCGCCCCGACCGCCCGACGACATCGCCGATGAACAGGAGACGGATCATTGCGCGTTGAAAAGAATGGTTTCCTGCTCGGTCACGACCGCGTCCAGACTCTGGTCATGGGCTTCATAAGGCACGGCGGCGACTTCGCCTACCCCATAGGCGACGCCGATCGCATGAATGGGCTTGATCGCGCGCAAACGGGCGAGGCTCCGGTCGTAGAAGCCGGCGCCATAGCCGATGCGATTGCCCCGCCGGTCGAAGCACGCAAGCGGCACGAACAAAAGATCCGGATCGACGGCTGGCGCCCCCTCGAGGGGCTCGCGAATCGCCATTGCGCCCGGGCGAGTGGGCTCTCCAGGCCGCCAGAGGCGAAACGCGAGCGGCGCCCCCCGGCCGACGACCACGGGCAGCGCGGTCGCGAAGCCTTCGGCGGCGAGCGCGGTCAGAAGCGGGAGCGTGTCAGGTTCGTCGCCGAGAGGGTGAAACGCCGAGACAACCCCGGGGCGCCAGAGGCGCGCGAGACGCAAACCCTCCTCGGCGAGGCGAAGGCCGAAAGCGGCGCGGGCGGCGGGCTGGAGCGCGGCTCGCCGGGCGAGGGCGTCGCGGCGGAGCGCCGTCTTCGGATCGGCGTTGGTCAAGGGCGCGTCGCAATCCGAAAAAGCCGCCAAGCATAAAGCGCGGAGCCGAGACGGCCGTTGGACGGTGATCCCGGGCGCCTACGTGTGTAGGTGGGAACCATATGCCGAAGCCCACGAGCTTCGACAGGGACAGCCCCCATGGGGATCGTACGGCCCCGAGGAATATTGTCCTGACGCGCCACCCAGCTCCGCCCGGCTTATCTAGGCGCTTCAGCAGCAAATGGCTAGGGCGAGGGGCGAGCCGTTGCGACTTCAGCCATTTCGAAAGGTTCTATCGTCCCGGGGCAGCCGGCCCCTATGATCGCTACCCATGACAGAGCTTGCTCGAACTGCGGCGGCCAAGGCTGCGCCGCTCGAACAGACGGACGCCTTCAGGACCGAGGCCCAGCGCCGGGCGGAACTGCGCCGCATGCGCACGGTCGCCACGATGCTGCTCGTTCTGATGGCGGCGATCTATCTCGCAATGCGCCGCGCGCCGCCGGCCTGGACTTGGGCGCCTTATCTCAGCGCCTTCGCGGAGGCCGGCATGGTGGGGGCCTGCGCCGACTGGTTCGCCGTCGTCGCCCTTTTTCGCCGCCCCCTCGGACTGCCGATTCCCCATACCGCCGTCGTGCCGGAAAACAAGCGGCGCATCGGCGCGGCGATGGGGCGCTTCATCACCAACAACTTCCTCTCGCCCCGCGTCGCCATCGCGAGGCTCGCGTCGGTCGACTTTGTCGGTCTCGCGGCGCGCTGGCTCGAGGACGAGCGCAACGCGCGGGCGGTCGCAGAGGCCGTCGGACGCGCGATTCCTTACGCGCTCGACCTCGTGCCGAAAGCGCAGATCGACGAATGGGTCGCTTTCGCCGCGCGGCGGGGGATCGAGGCGGTCCCCGCGGCGCCGCTCGCCTCCCGCGGGCTATCCATCCTCTGGGCGCGGGGCGCCGGCCAGACGCTGCTCGATCAGGGCCTCGATTTCGTCGAAACGACACTCGACCAGCACAAGGCGACGATCGTGAAGCATGTGGCGCAGAAGACTTGGCGCTGGATCCCGAAATGGGTCGACGACATGATCGCGGCCAAGGTCATCAACGGGCTCGCGGAGACGCTCAAGGACATGCGCGACCCCGATCATTCGTGGCGCGAGCAGGCCAACGGTCTCGTCGAGAAGCTGATCGACAACCTGGCGCACGATCCCGAGATGCGCGCGCAAGGCGAGGCGTTGAAGCAGGATATTCTCGCCAACCCGGTATTCGCCGAGCAGGCCCGGACGCTGTGGGAGGAACTGGAGACCGCGCTCCGGGACGGCCTGCCGCAGCGGCGCGATGCGATCGTCCAGTGGCTCGTGGCCTCCGCCGGCGCGCTCGGCCGCTGGCTCGAGGCGGACGCCCCGCGCAGGGCGAGGATCAATCGGCGCCTGAGACTCCTCGCGCTGCGCACGGTCCTGCCCCGCCGGGCCGAAATCGGCGGCTATATCGCCGCGGTGGTCGACAACTGGGACACCGCCACGCTGGTCAACCGCCTCGAACTGCAGGTCGGCAAGGACCTGCAATACATTCGCATCAACGGCACGCTGGTCGGCGGGCTGGTCGGGCTCATGATCTTCAGCCTGTCGCACGCGTTTGGCGGGTGAAGCGCCTGTCGATGGCGTCTGGCCTATATAACATATTTGGCATGTTTATATGGCAGGCGAGAAATACGCCCAATTTTCAGCGTGCCGGTAAACGGGGTCTTAAACCGTTGAAAATATTGAGGGGCGCCGGTAAAAATGCGGTTAGAGCATGTCGCGTTCAGGCGAAAACGTCATTGCGAGGAGCGGAGCGACGAAGCAATCCAGGAATCGTCGAGCGCCCTACGTTCACCTGAATCGAGTGGATTCGCTCGCGATGACGGTCGTTGCCCCATCTAAAACGCTCCACCCGCTAGAGGGCGGCTGCGGACGACCTCGACATTCGCCGCTGCACATAGGGCATGACAGGGACGTGACGGGGCGCCGCATAGACCGCCGCGGCTCTACCCCAGCCATCCCTGAACCGCGATCGCAGCAAACAGGATCAATCCCGCGTCGCGGTTGGAGCGAAAGAGCCTCAGCGCTGTCGCCGAGCTCGCGCCTTCGACTTGCGACATCTGCCAGCCGAGATGCGCGGCATAGGCGAGCCAGCCGATCAACGCGACAGAGCCGCCGCCAGCGGCTTCGATTGCGGCGAGAGCCAGCGCCGCGCACGCGACATAGAAAACGCCGATCCCGAGGTTAACGCGCGAGCCGAACAGGCGTGCTGTCGAGCGGATGCCGACGATCGCGTCGTCGCGCGCGTCCTGCAGCGCATAGATCGTGTCGTAACCGATCGTCCAGGTGAACGCGGAGGCGTAGAGAAGGAGCGGAGCGAGCGCGAGACTTGCGAAGGTCGCGCTCCATCCCATCAGCGCGCCCCACGAGAAGGCGAGCCCGAGCGCGGCCTGCGGCCACGAGGTGACGCGCTTCATCAGCGGATAGATTGCGACGACGCCGAGCGAGGCGATCCCGAGCCAGACCGAGAACCGGTTGAAGGACACGAGCACCGCGAGTCCAACCAGCGCCTGGACGACGAGGAAGGCCGCCGCCGCGCGAATGGTCACTCGCCCCGACGGCAGGGGGCGATTGCGCGTGCGCTCGACCCCCGCGTCGAGCTTGCGGTCGAGAATGTCGTTGTAAGTGCACCCGGCGCCGCGCATCACGATCGCGCCGATCAGAAACAGAACAAGATGCCAAAGGTTCGGCCCTCGATGGAGAGTGAGGCCGGCGAGCGCCGTCGACTGCCAACAGGGGGCAAGCAGCAATTGCCATCCGGCGGGCCGATCGAGGCGGGCAAGCTGAACGAAAGGAAGGGCGAAATCCGGGGTCAGCCGCAGGACCAGACTTGCCGGACGCGCGTCCGGCAGGATGCTCGCCGGCTGTGGCGTGGCGCTCAAAGAGGTCCGGTCGGCAACGGCTGAGCCTGTGGGCCGGCGGCGGCTCCCTGCGCCGCCTGCTCCTTCATCTTCTTCACCTGGGCGGCGACGGTGCACGCCTTGGCGTTGAACTGCGCGTTCTTGGCGTGATGCTCCTTGAGCGCGTTGATCGCGTCATCGGGGAACGAACACCAGTCCTTGTTCTTCTCCATATACGCGATCAGCGCCGTTTCGGCGTGAACGAGGCCGGTCGACTTGGCGCAAAATCCCTGTGGATCCATAGGTTTGCCGTGAAAGGACTTTGCATAGTCGTTGACGACCTGCAGTTGCGTGTTTCGCGCCTCGGCAAGCTTCTGCATGTCGGAGCCGCAATCCGCGCGGGCGGATCCGACCAATCCGCTGGCCAAAAAAAGCCCCGCCCCCAATCCGCCAAGTCGTTTTCCCAGCACCACATAACCTCGAGTCGCGCCGCCCCTTGATTCGGTCGCACAAACCGCAAAAAAAAGGCGAAAGCGCGGCTTTGACCCCCTTTCGAGGCTCTTGCGGCGAGCAGCGCCGCCTAAATCCACTTTCTGGATCCATAATCAATGCCGTAGCGGCCGGGAGTCGATGCGATCGCCGCCATTCCGACCAGCACCGCGTCCTCTCGCGTGACGAGCCGGGTCGGAATGCGCTTGGCGAGGCCGTCGACCGGCGCTTTGGATTCGAAGGCCTGGCGAAACACGGCCTCATCGAGAAATTTCACCACTCTCGGCAGGACGCCGCCGGAAAGCGTCAGCCCGCCTGTGGCGACGAAAGTGACCGCCATGTCGCCGGCGAAGCGAGCAACGATGCGCCAATAAAGCCTGAGACTCGCCGCCGCTTCTCCCTCAGTGTCGGCAAGCGCGGCCGCGGTGACGGCTTGCGGCTCGTCGTGCGGATCGGGCGCTCCCTTCGCCATCATGCGCGCGCGGTGGACGCGCGCCAGCCCTGCGCCGGAAATCACGCTCTCGCTGGTGATGCGGCCATGCGCGCGTTCGAGATGCGGCCAGAGCGCGTATTCTTCCGCTGAGATCGGCCCGAAATCGATGTGGCAAGCCTCTGACGACACGGGGGTGAAGCGTCCATCCGCCTCGACCAGCGCGGCGACCCCCAGCCCGGTGCCCGGCCCCAGGATCACCTGGGGTCCATGGGGCCCGAACCCGAGCGGGCCGATGCGCCGCTCCCATGCCGCCGGAATCGTCGGCAGCGACAGCGCCTGGGCCTCGAAATCGTTCAGCAACAGCCCTTGCTCCAGGCCCGCGTGGCGCGCGGTCTCCGGGCCGTCCATGAGCCAGGGCGCATTGGTGAGCTTGAGCGTCCGGCCGACAACGGGACCGGCGCCGCAGGCGATCGCCGAGCGCGGCCTCGTCGCAAGCTTGGGAATGGCCGCCTCGATCGCCTCCGCCAGCCCCGGATAATCACCGGTGCGCAAGTGGACAATATCGCCGAGACGACCTCCCGGCTCGCTGACCAGCGCGAAGCGCACATTGGTTCCGCCGGTATCGCAGACGAGAGCTGGAAAGGGGAAGGCAAAGTCGGTCATCGCATCCATAACGCAGAAGGCGGCGGCCCCGGTCAAGCGGCAAAAAGCACGGATTTAATCCAACGGACAGCACGAAGCCTTGCAAGGGATTGTTAACAAGCTATGCTGAACAAATAGAGAACGGAGCCCCCACGACGCTTCAAAGTTGGGGCCTTGAATTCTGTCCACAACCGACTTGGATGGGGCGGAGGAGTTTTGTTTCGCATTGGCTTAATCTCCACCACGGGAATCAGTCGAGGACATGGCCAACCGCACCTATCTCGAATTCTTCGCCGGGGGCGGCATGGCGCGGGCCGGCCTTGGAGATTCATGGCGCTGCCTGTTCGCCAACGATTTCGACCGGATGAAGGTCGAGACTTATGAGGCCAACTGGGGCGCGGGCGATATCAAGCATCAGGATGTCGCAGGTCTCACGCTCTCGGACCTCCCGCCGGACGCTGTCGATCTCGCATGGGCGTCCTTTCCGTGCCAGGACCTGTCGCTCGCCGGGAGCAATCGTGGACTTGGTCGGGAGCGCGACAAGGTCACGACGCGATCGGGCACATTTTGGCCCTTTTGGAAGCTGATGCGGGGCCTGGCGCAAGAAGGACGCGCGCCACGCGCGATCGTTCTTGAAAATGTCTACGGATGTTTGACGTCGCACGAAGGCAGGGATTTCGCCGCCCTTGCTTCTGCGCTGACCGAATTGGGCTACCGGTTCGGAGCCGCGGTGATCGACGCTGTGCATTTCGTTCCGCAATCGCGACCGCGCGTCTTTTTCATAGCTCTCCGCGGGGAGCAGCCGATCCCGGCGTCCTTGATCGCCGAGGGTCCGCAGGCGAGCTGGCATCCCCCCGCGCTCATAAAGGCACAGGCGGGTATCACCGAAATGGCGAAGCGAAATTGGATCTGGTGGAGCTTCTCGGCGCCCTCGGCGCGAAACTCGACCTTCGCCGACCTCGTCGAGGATGCGCCGACCGGCGTGGCGTGGCACGCCGCCGCGCAGACGAACGACATTCTAAGCCTCATGTCGCCGCTCAATCGCAAGAAAGTGTCGGACGCGGCCAGAAGCGGCCGCAAAGTGGTTGGCGCGGTGTACAGGCGCACCCGCCCAGACGAAAACGGGGTCAGGCGCCAGCGCGCCGAGGTTCGTTTCGACGATGTGGCAGGCTGCCTTCGCACGCCCGCGGGCGGCTCGTCGCGTCAAATCATCCTCTTGGTTGAAGGCAAGACCGTCAGGTCGCGCCTGTTGTCGCCGCGCGAAGCGGCGCGGCTCATGGGGCTCAACGACGATTACAGGCTTCCTGAGCGCTATAACCACGCCTACCATGTCTGTGGCGATGGTGTGTGCGTGCCCGTCGTGCGGCATATCGCCCGGCATGTTCTTGAACCTGTCCTCGTTGACCACGAGAGGTCGGAACTGATCGCGGCGGAGTAGCCGGTGGCGATCGACCTACCTTTCGCCTGCGGCGCCGGCATGCGCGCTGAGTAAAAGAATGCCAGAAGCTCCAGTAAAAGCCTACGATCGCTCCGCTGTCATGCGCGCGGTCAAATCGCGCGATACGAGCCCGGAGCTTGCGGTGCGCGCGCTTTTGCGGCCGATCGCGCCGGGCTACCGGCTCCATCGCGCCGATCTGCCCGGCAAGCCGGACATCGTTTACGGCCAGCGCAAGCTGGCGATTTTCGTGCATGGCTGCTTCTGGCATGGGCATGACTGCAAGCGCGGCGCGCGGGCGCCGAAGACCAATGCCCCCTATTGGCGCGCCAAGATCGCCCGCAATCGGGCGCGCGACGAAAAGACCCTGGCCGCCTATGCCGCAATGGGCTGGCGGACGGTCGTTATCCACGAGTGCGAACTCAACGATAAGACGGCGCTTGGCGACCGGTTGGCGAAGACTCTGGCGGGGGCGGTCGGCGGTCAGCGCCGAACGCGTGAACGCAGAGATCCAAACTAGGAAGCAGGGGTCAGCGTCGCCGCTCCGGTCCTCACGAGAGCTCCGCTGGCGCGGAACTTGCGAGCCGGACGGCGTCCGGCGTCATCACGAGGCCGCCGGCCTTGCGCCCATACTTATTGCGGTGCAACATCGATCGTCTTTCCAGCCGACGGATGCCTGATGGCCATGACCGCCAAAATCCAAAAGCTGACCCCTCGCTCTTCGGACGAGAAGGACGTCCCCCTGCGCGAAGACATCCGCCTGCTTGGCCGCATCCTCGGCGACACGGTGCGCGAGCAGGAGGGCGAAGAGGTTTTCGAGCTGGTCGAGCAGATCCGACAGGCCTCGATACGGTTCCATCGGGACAACGAGATCGGCGCGCGGCGCGAGCTTGAGGCGACGCTCGATAGCCTCAACGCCGACCAGACGCTCGCGATCACGCGCGCTTACAGCTATTTCTCGCATCTCGCCAACATCGCCGAAGATCAGCATCACATCCGCCGCAATCGCGCCCATGCGATCGCGGGCTCGGCGCCGCGTCCGGGCTCGCTCGCTTACTCGTTTCAACGCACCCGCGAGATGGGCGTCGAGCCACAAGAGCTCAGCGACTTCTTCGATCACGCGCTGGTGAGCCCGGTGCTCACCGCCCATCCGACCGAAGTCAGGCGGCAGAGCACGCGGCTGCGCGAACTGGAGATCGCCGATCTGCTCGACGAGCGCGATCGCGCCGTCGATCCGGCCGAACTCGTCGCCAACGAGGAGAAGCTGAGATGTGCGGTCCTCATCCTCTGGCGCACCAATCTCCTGCGCCAGACAAAGCTCAAGGTCGTCGACGAGGTGTTGAACGGCCTCTCCTACTATGACCACACGTTCTTCCGTGAGCTGCCGCGGCTCTACGGCTCGATCGAGGACCGGCTCGACGCGATGAGCGGCACGACGCGAGAGAAGCCGATCGCCTCCTTCCTGCGTATCGGCTCGTGGATCGGCGGCGATCGGGACGGCAATCCTTTCGTCACCGCCGAAGTTCTCAACGACGCGGTGCGGCTGCAGAGCGCCCGGGCGCTCGGCCATTACCTCGACGAATTGCACACGCTGGGCGCCGAATTGTCGCTGGCTTCGAATCTCGCCTCCGTCAGCAGCGAACTTGCAGCGCTCGCCGAAGCCGCCGGCGATTCAGCCACGCCCCGGCGCAAGGAGCCTTATCGCCGCGCCATCACCGGCATGTATTCACGCCTCGCCAAAACGGCGCGCGACCTCGACCACGTCATTGCGCTGCGCCAGCCTATCGTCGACCTGCCCCCCTACGCCTCGGCCGACGAATTCAACGCCGATCTCACGACCATCGCGCACTCTCTGAAACAGACCGGTTGCGGCATCGTCGCGCGCGGACGCCTTCGGTCGCTTCAGCGGGCGGTCGATGTCTTCGGCTTCCATCTCGCGCCGATTGATCTGCGCCAGAACGCCAAGGTGCACGAACGCACCATCGCCGAGCTTTTCGCCGCTGTCTCTCCCGGTTTCGACTATGGCGCCCTCGGCGAGGAGGAGCGCGTCGACCTGCTGCGCCAGGAGCTTGTGTCACCGCGTCCGCTCGTCTCGCCCTTCCTCGCTTACGGGGAGGAGACAGTCGGGGAACTGGCGCTGTTCCACGCTGTGGGGATGATCCGGGCCAGATACGGTCCCGCCGCCATTCGCACCTCGATCATTTCGAACTGCGACAGCGTCTCGGACATGCTGGAGCTCGCGCTGTTGATGAAGGAAGCTGGCCTCATCGACGCGGCCGCGGGAACCACGGCGCTGGCGCTGGTGCCGCTGTTCGAGACTATTCCCGACCTGCGCGCCTGCGTCGGTGTGATGGATCGGCTGCTGGCGATTCCCGAGTACCGCAAGCTCGTCGATTCCCGGGGCGGCGAACAGGAGGTCATGCTCGCCTATTCCGATTCAAACAAGGACGGCGGCTTCGTCACCTCGGGCTGGGAGCTTTACAAGGCGGAGATCGGCCTCGTCGAAGTGTTCCGCAAGCATGGCGTGCGCATCCGCCTGTTCCACGGGCGTGGCGGCTCGGTCGGGCGCGGCGGCGGTCCGAGCTACGACGCGATTCTCGCCCAGCCGGGCGGCGCCGTGCAAGGGCAGATTCGCATCACCGAACAAGGCGAAATTATTTCGAGCAAATACTCGAACCCCGAGGTCGGGCGGCGCAATCTGGAGACGCTCGCTTCCGCGACGCTCGAAGCCACGCTGTTGCAGGATGAGAGCCCGGCGCCCGATCCGTCTTTTCTCGAGACCATGGAGGAATTGTCGGCTTCCGCCTACAAGGCCTACCGCGGCCTCGTCTACGAGACAGAGGGCTTTGTGCGCTATTTCTGGGCCTCGACCGTCATCACGGAGATCGCGGGCCTCAACATCGGATCGCGGCCAGCCTCGCGGAAAAAGACGCAGGCGATCGAGGATCTGCGCGCGATTCCGTGGGTATTCTCGTGGGCCCAGTGCCGGCTCATGCTGCCCGGCTGGTTCGGCTTCGGTTCGGCGGTGAAGGCCTATGTCGCGGCCCATCCGCAGGGCGGCCTCGAGACGCTGAAGGCCATGTATGTCCGCTGGCCGTTTTTCCGCACCCAGCTTTCCAACATGGACATGGTGATGGCGAAGTCGAGTCTCGCCATCGCCTCGCGCTACGCCCGCCTCGTCGACGACGTTGCGCTGCGCGAAAAGATCTTCGCGCGCATTTCAAGCGAGTGGCGCGATTCGGTCGACGCGCTTAACACGATCATGGAGCAGTCGAAGCTTCTGGAAAGCAATCCCCTGCTCGACCGCTCGATCCGGAACCGCTTTCCCTATCTCGATCCGCTCAACCACGTGCAGGTCGAGCTTCTCAAGCTCTATCGCTCGCGCGCCTCGAGCGAGAAGGTGCTGACCGGAATCCAGCTCACCATCAACGGAATCTCGGCGGGCCTGCGCAACAGCGGGTGAGCTTCAGACAAACGCGGCGGCGTTTCCCCGCGCCCATTTGTCGAACGCGATCGCCTCGCGTCCGAGCGCGCGTTCAACGCGATCCGTAACCTCGGCGAGACGGCCCTCGCGGATCGCTCGAGAGATCGGCAGTCTGGTTTCGACGAGCGGCTGAGGCGCGCCCCAGGCCGCGTGCTGGCGGCGCGTTTCAGCGTCAGAGATCGGCTCAAAACGCAGCGGCCGGTCGATCGCGGCGCCGATCGTCTTTGTCATCTCCCCGAAACTCAGCGCTTCGGGCCTGAGGCTGGGCGGGCTTAGCGCGAAAGCGGCGCCGGCCGCGCTGGCTGGCTCTGGACGAAGCGATAAGAGCCGAAAGCCGAAAACCTGACGCCTAGAGCCCAGAGGCCGTAGCCAAGCGGCGAGCGCAAGAGCGCTTGGCAGGCGTCACGCGGACAGGCGAACGACATTCAAACAGAGTTCTTCCAGTCGCTGCGCAAGGCAGCGCCGGTTGACCCACTCTTCCCTCGAATATGCGTCATCGACCGCGCCGTGCATGCCGCTGAACAGAAAGACCGCAGCGGAGCGGGCGTCCTCGATCGACCAGGCCCCCGCCTCGGCGCCGCCGCGCAGCATGTCGGCGAGATCGGTAATGACGATATTGTCGACGAGGCCCTCGCGCGTCGGCGATCGGCCTTCATAGAAAAGGACATCATGCAGCTTTATCGAATCGACGTAGAAGGAAACGCTCGCCGCCGCCCAAGCTGACAGCTTGCCCTTCCAGTCCACCAGCGGCTTTCGCCCTACGGCGGCCTCGATGCGCGCGAGGTGATCTCGCGCGCATCGTTGGCCCAGCGCCAAGCGCACCTCGTCCTTCGACTTGAAATAAAGACAGAACGTGCCCTTGGCAACCCGCGCCGCGACAGCGATCTGCTCGATGGTCGTGGGCTCGAAGCCCTGCTCCAGGAACAGGCGCTCGGCCGCGCTCATGAGTTCTTCGCGACGCTCCTCCGGCGGTTTGGTGCGCGGGCGGCGGGTGATTCTGGAGGCCATGGCGCGACGACATCCAATTGGTGAAGTGCGCCAGGTCGCACGCGCTCAAAGCTTCGCGGCGAGAAAGAAAGCGCCGGCCGGAGTCCCAGCCTCATCAACCGCATTTTTCGGCCGCCTGCGCAACAGCTGCAGACGCTCAAGAAGACGCTCGAGGTCAACGATTCGAACCCGCCCGGTAACGGAGCCGCCATGGCGAACGAATAAACGGGATCCTGAATGCGACAAAGTCGTCCGGATTCGGGGCCCGGGTGAGCCATGGCGCTTTTGAAGCTTCTCAACCGCCTGTTCCATGGTCCCGCTTGGCTCAAGTTCCTCGCCATGGGGGTCGCCGCGGGCGGCTTCGCTCTCTGCTCCTTCAATCTGCTTTTTCTATTTCAGGCGAATCTGAGCCTCATCGCGACCTATGGCGCGATGGCCGCGTTCGATGGCGGATTCCTCCAGTTTGTCCAATTGACCGCTTGGGGCTTTCTGGCGCTGGCCTTCTATGTCCTCTTCGAGGTCTGTCTTCATGGCCTCATCCACCAAATTCGTCGCGGACCCGAATAGCTCGGTCCCGATCGAACGGGACGAGATCTTATCCGCCGCCCAGCACCCCCTTCATCGCCAGATTGGTCTCCTGAGCGTAGCGGCGCGCGGCGTAGGCTTCGCCAAGCGTGCCCAAAACCTGATCGGTCCCGCGCGCGGTGACGGCGAGCATATCGGCGTGGGCGGCCTCGAAAGCCTCGAGCGCGACCCCGATGTCTTGGTCCGGATGCAATACCGTCGCCGGAGCGTGCGCGACGGCCCCGACTTGGCCGCCGTCTTCGCCGCTCTCCAGCAGCAGCGCATGCGCTTCGGCGACGTGGACCAGCCCCTGGTAGCGCCCGTCATCGCCGATCGCGACGACCACATTGGCGCTGCCGATCGGATAGGCCTCGCGGAACGCCCGAACTGACTGATCGGCGGGGAAGACCCGGGGCGAGCGAACCATCATGCGCCCGACTGTCAGATCGCGCAGCCAGCCGACGTCCTGGCCGCCACGGATGGTCTCGCCGCGCAAATGGAGACGCCACGTGGTGAACGAATAGCCAAAGGTCGCGCGCACCGCGAGGGTGGTCGCGATCGACGCGGCCAGCACGCCTCCGGCGACGCCAAGGTTTCCTGTGATCTCGAGCACCAGAAAGGTCATGGTCAGCGGGCCGCCCACGATCGCCGCGCTCAAAGCGCCCATGCCGACCAGCACGCAGGCCGTGGTTTCCAGTCCCATCGACGGCGCGAGCGCATCGACGCCTATCGAATAGAGCTTGCCGAGCAGGGAGCCGACGAACAACGAAGCGAAAAACAATCCGCCGCGGAAGCCGGACGCCAGCGAAACCAGACAGGCGAAGAGCTTGAGCGCGATGAGGATCGCCAACTCTCGCGCGGTCAGCGGCCAATAGAAATCGAGTCCGAGCGCGCCGTGGCCCGCCCCCAGCACCTGGGGGGTGAAGAGCGCCATCGAGCCGACTATCAGCCCGCCAACGACAGGGCGAACGAGACGCCAGCGAATGACGGCGCGGAACGCCCGCTCGATCAACGCCGCCACCCGCATGGCGCCGACGCCAACCGCGGCCGCGACGAGGCCAAGTCCGATCAGCGCGCCATAGTCGATGAACGTCAGCGGCGCGACAGGTGGCGAGGTGATGTCGTAAGGCGCGCCAATGATCGCCTGGGTGGTGAGCGTCGCGGCAAGCGTCGCGGCGAAGACGGGAATCGCGTTGGCGAGCGAATAGGCCCCGATGATGAGCTCGAATGCGTAGAAGGCGCCGGTCAGGGGCGCGCCGAACGCGGCAGCGATTGCGCCTCCCGCCCCGCAGCCAACCAGCATCCGGAGATCCTGCCGGCGCAGGCGCGATCTCACCCCCAGATACGAGGCGACGCCGGCTCCGATCTGTGCGTAGCCAGCCTCGAGCCCGACCGACGCGCCGCAGCCGTTCGAGATCACGGTCTGAGCCGCCACGAGCAGGCTCTCGCGGAGCGACATGCGCCCGCCGCGCAAAGCGTTCGCCTCGACCGGATCAACGGCCGGGGGCGCCTTTCTGCGCGTAAGCCAAAGATCGATCGAGCCGAGCAGAAGGCCGCCCAGCATCGGCGCCCCAAAAGCGGCGAGCGGAGAGACGCGCGCCGCGGCGCTGAGGTGGACGTCGAAGGGGATGCCGAAAATCCGCGTATGCGCGATATTGACGAGCGTGGTCATCACGGCGACGCTCAAGCCGGCGAGCACGCCGACGCCGATCGCAAGCGCGGTCATGCCGAGTTCGCTTGCGCGCAACCGGGCGCGAGCGGTCGCAAGCGCGATCAGCGCGGGACGCGGCACGAAGATCAGCCGGGCGCGGCGTCGGACAAAGGAGCCCATGTTGAGGACTTATGCGCGGGCGGCCCCGCCCTGCCAAGAGCGGAGGCGGACGGCGCGGCGGCAGCGTCACGCTTCAGCGGCCGGAAAGCGCCATGTCATCGCGATGGATCATTTCAGCGCGCCCGGCCGTCCCCAGGATGTGCGCGATGTCGCGCGAATTGCGGCCACGAATGCGCTCGGCGTGCAGGGCGTCGTATGCGATCAGCCCACGCCCGATCTCCGCCCCGCGCTCATCCCGGATGGCGACGCAATCGCCGCGGGCGAAGACGCCCTCGACGCGCGTGACCCCGGCGGGCAGCAGGCTCTTGCCGAGGGCGAGCGCAGCGGCGGCGCCGGCGTCGACGAACACCGCGCCCTTAAGTTCGAGCGACCCGCCGATCCAGACCTTGCGCGCCGCGATCGGGTTCGACGGCGTCAGAAACCAGGTGGATTCCCCCCCTTCGGCGATGCGCGCGATCGGGTGAAGGACGCGCCCGTCTGCGATCACCATGTGGGCGCCGGCCGCTGTTGCAATGCGAGCGGCCTCGACCTTGGTGCGCATGCCGCCGCGCGACAGTTCGGACGCCGCGCCCCCGGCCATCACTTCAATCTCGGGCGTGATGCGCTCGACGACCGGGAGCAGTCGCGCGTGCGCGTTGCCGTGAGGCGGCGAATCATAAAGCCCGGCGACGTCGGAGAGCAGGATCAGGAGATCCGCGCTGGTCATCGTGGCGACCCGCGCCGCGAGGCGATCATTGTCGCCATAGCGGATCTCGCTGGTCGCGACCGTGTCATTCTCGTTGATGATCGGGATCGCGCGCATGGCGAAGAGACGGCCGAGAGTCGCGCGCGCGTTCAGATAGCGGCGGCGCTCCTCCGTGTCCTGCAAGGTGAGCAGCACCTGGCCGGCGACGATGCCGTGACGGCTGAGCGCGCGCGACCATTCGCTCGCGAGCGCGATCTGTCCGATCGCAGCCGACGCCTGGCTGTCTTCGAGCTTGAGGATCCGTCGGGGCAGCTTGGCGATCGTGCGGCCGAGCGCGATCGCGCCGGAGGACACGACAATCACGCTCGCGCCGCGCTCGTGGAGACTGGCGATGTCGGAAGCGAGCGCTTCGAGCCACCCGCGCCTGACGGCGCCGACGGCGCCGTCGACGAGCAGCGACGAGCCGACTTTGACGACGATGTGGTTGAATCGGTCGAGGGCGGGAGGTTTTGCCACGAACGCAGACTGAGGAGGAAAAGCGCAGGCGGCCGCTAAACGCTGGCGCGGCGCGCCTTTTCCCGTCTAGACTAGCGCTCCCGGGCTGGCAAGGCGCGTTCGGCCGGCGCGCCGTCCGAGTTTGAACGCCTGTTGCGGGACGCTGATGAAGACCTTTCGCGCCAGCGCCTCGCCAGGAGCCCGCTTCCGCCGCGGCGAGGCCGTTGACCCGGGAGGCGAGGCAAATTTAGAAACATTCTAAATTGGGCCCGCGGGACAAGCGATGCGCAAATTCGACGATCTGACCGAGCGCGAGATTTTGGCCCTCGCCATCAGCAATGAAGAAGAGGACGCGCGCGTCTTCGCCGATTTCGCCGACGGCCTGCATGACGACTACCCCGCGAGCGCCAAAGTGTTCGACGAGATGGCGAGCGAGGAGAACGGTCACCGGCGCAGGCTGATCGATCTCTTCGTGTCGAAATTCGGCGAGCACATTCCGCTGGTGCGGCGTCATGACATCCGCGGCTACATTCCGGCGAAGCCGGTCTGGCAGATGCGGCCTTTGGGCATCGAGACAGTCCGCTCGCACGCGCGCGAAATGGAGCGCGCCGCCGCCCGCTTCTATCGACAGGCCTTGACGCGCACCACCGACGCCTCGACCCGCAAGCTGCTCGGCGACCTCGCCGAGGAGGAGGAAAAGCACGACCAGATCGCCGCCGGGCTCGAGGAGCAGATCCTGACGGCCTCCGCCCGAGGCGCGGAAGCGGAGAACGAGCGCCGCCGGTTCGTCCTGCAGATCATCCAGCCGGGTTTGGTCGGGCTGATGGACGGTTCGGTGTCGACTCTCGCGCCGGTGTTCGCCGCGGCGTTCGCGACCCACAATTCGTGGAACGCGTTCGTCGTCGGGCTCGCGGCGTCGATCGGCGCCGGCGTCTCGATGGGCTTCGCCGAGGCGCTGTCCGACGACGGCAAGCTTTCCGGACGCGGCGCGCCGCTGCTGCGCGGCCTCGTCTGCGGGGTCATGACGACCGCAGGCGGCATCGGCCACACCCTGCCCTTCCTCATTCCCTATTTCTACACCGCGACGGTCATCGCCATCATCGTCGTTGTCATCGAACTCACCGCCATCGCCTGGATCCAATGGCGATACCTGGACGCGCCGCCGCTGACCGCGGCCGCCAAGGTGATGATCGGCGGCGCGCTGGTGCTGGCGGCGGGGATTCTGATCGGCTCTAGCTGAGGCCCTGGCGGGGCGCCGCGCTCGGCGCCCCGTCGTCAGGCCGCCAAACGGAATCTGCCTCACATCGACCCGAGCGGAACGGAATCTGATAGTCTCATTCGCATCTGCGTCCGGAGGGGCCATGCCACCCAATTCATTCGAGGTCGTTCGCATTCCGACCAGCGGGCCCGGAGACGTTTCCGGCCTCATGGCTCTCATCGAGAAGGGCGGGCTCGAACCTTCGTCCATTCTCGCCGTTCTTGGCAAGACCGAAGGCAACGGCGGGGTGAACGACTTCACCCGTGAATACGCCGTCGCCGCCCTGTGCAACGCGCTCGCGCCCCCTCTCAAGCTCACCCCCCGCGAGGTCGAGGCGAAAATCGCCTTCGTCATGTCCGGCGGCACGGAGGGCGTGCTGTCGCCCCACATCACCATCTTCACGCGAAGCCCGAGCTTCGGGGGCGGCGGCGAGGGCGCGAGCGAAAGGCGCCTGAGCGTCGGCATCGCGCAAACGCGCGACTTTCTGCCGGAGGAGATCGGCCGGGACGCGCAGATCGGCGAGACTGTAAAGGCGGTCGAGGCGTCGATGCGCGACGCCCGCATCGACGCGGCGACGGACGTGCATTTCGTTCAGATCAAATGCCCGCTTCTGACCAGCGAGCGGGTCAAGGAAGCCGGCGGCCGCGGCAAGACGACCGTCACAACCAGCGGCTACGCTTCGATGGGCTATTCGCGCGGCGCCTCGGCAATCGGCGTCGCCAAAGCGCTAGGCGAGATCGGGGCCGGGATCGGCGAAGGCCAGGTGCTGAAGGACTGGAGCCTTTATTCATCCGTAGCGTCGTGCTCGGCCGGCATCGAGCTCATGCACAATGTCGTGATTCTGTTTGGCGCCTCGCGGTTCTCGGCGAGCCCGTTCAGAATCGGCCACGCGGTGATGCGCGATGCGATCGATCTCCCGGCGGTGATGCACGCTCTCGAGAGCGTGGGCTTGAGCGGGCTCGACGCGCAATCGCAAAACCGGCTCGTCAACATTTTCGCCAAGGCCGAGGCCTCGCCGGACGGCGCCGTCCGCGGCTTGCGCCATACGATGCTCGACGATTCGGACATCAACGCCACGCGCCACGCCCGCGCGGCAGTCGGCGGATTGATCGGCGGGGTCGCGGGAACCGGGGCGGTCTATGTCTCGGGCGGCGCCGAGCACCAGGGGCCAGCCGGCGGCGGACCGGTGGCTGTCATCGCGCGGGTCTGAGACTGCTAGCAAGGAAGTAGAATAGCCGCCAGACGCGCAAGCCCCAGCCTCCAATGAGGAGGCTGCGCCTCTGACGCCGTGATTCCCGCCTTGTCGTGTGGGTTAATTTCATATCAATTGCTCAAAGAGCGACAGTCGAGGGAGGATCTGTGGCCAATCCCTACGATCAGGTCCACTACCCGAGCTTTCCCTTCGTCCGAACCCATCCAATCACGACCGGCGTCTTTGCGGCGATATACGGACGGCGCTTTCCGCCGTTCGCCGCCTCACGCGTGCTCGAAGTCGGATGCGGCGATGGCGTCAATCTCATCAATATGGCGTTCGGCGCTCCACAGGCGGAGTTTCTAGGCGTCGATCTGGCCGAGCAACCGATCGCGGTTGCACGCGCCGCCGCGCGGCGCTGCGGTTGCGCAAACGTCAGCTTTCAGGCCGGCGATCTGGCGGAGATCGACGCTTCGCACGGATTCTTCGACTACATCATCGCCCACGGCGTCTATGCCTGGGTGCCCGCCGGCGCGCGGGAGGCGCTGATGCGCGTCATCGGCGAGCGCCTGTCCGACGACGGACTCGCCGTGGTCAGCTACAATGTGCTGCCTGGCGCTCGCTTTCGCCAGGCGATCCGCGACATGCTGCTCTGCGTGACCGACAGCGCCGAAAGTCCTGAGCGGAAACTGGACCTCGCCCGCTCGTTTCTCGCGGAGCAGATCGAGGTTTGGTCGGACGCCGAAGCCGATGAAGCGGCTTTGAAAGGCGAAGCGCGCCGGATCCTCGCCATCCCGCCAGGAGTTCTCTACCACGACGAACTCAACAAGGACTTCGCGCCGCAGCTCCTGAGCGAGACGGTCGCGGCGGGGGCGCGCAGCGGGCTCACATATCTCTGCGACGCGCAACCGAAGCTGAACGAAGAGGCGCTATTTCCGTCCGACGCGCTGGCGGCGATCCGCGAGCGAGCGGCCGGCGACTGGGCCCGCTTCGAACAGCTCGCGGATTTTCGGTCGATGCCGCGGTTCCGCTATTCGCTCTTCTGTCGCGGCGAGGCGGATCGCAGACTCGAGCCGACGCGGCTGCGCGGCTTATGGGCTTGCGATCAACTAACCGTGCTCGAAGCCGACCCGGAGGCGGCCGAGAGCGCCGCGTTCAAGGCCGCGAACGGCGCAAGGATAAAGACGCGCGATCCCGAGCTCGCGGCGCTTCTGGTCGCGCTCGCCCAGACTTTCCCACTGGCGGTCCCGCTCGATGCGGCGGCCGAAAGTCCAAATCTCGCGAAACACGTCTTTCGATTGTTCGCCAATCAGGTCGTTCAGGTCACGACAGGGCCATGGCCGCTCGTCGCTGTTCCCAGCGAACGCCCGAAAGTCAGCGCGCTCGCCCGCCTTCAGGCCGCAAACGGCGACTCCATGGTGGCGACGCTCAGAAACCATATGGCTCAAATCGAGGACCCGCCCACCCGCGCCCTGCTTCCGCTGATGGACGGAACGCGTACGCGCCACGAGTTGACACTCGAAATGATCCAAGGGGACACGATTTCATACGAGGTCGCCTCGACGCGGCTGGACGAGATCCTGACCACGTTCGCTCAGGCCGGACTCTTGGCGGAATGAGGGGCGCCCGGTCCCGCGCGATGGCCGCCGCCCAGAACAGAGCCCCCGGTCGGCCCGCGCGCTCTCGAGCCTGACTCAGTTGAACGAGGAGCCCCGCGCCAGGACCTCGCGCACCCGCTCGAGCAGTTCCGCCTCGGGCGCCGGGAATTGGGCGCGTTGGCGCAGCTCGAGATAGTCGGCGCGGTCCTTGGTCGTCTTGGCGAGTTCGGCGCCGAGCGCAAGATCGCGGATCGTGACCTGAGGACCGCCTGCCGCGTTGCGCTCGTTTGAACCCTGGATGACGGCGACGCGGCTTCGTCGCCTGTCCGCGTATTTGAGTTGCGCGTTCATGCCGCCTGAGCCCAGATAGAGTTCAGCCGCGATCCCTGCCTGCCGCAATCTCGCGACGAGACGCTGATAATTGGCCATCGAATCCGCGTCGCGGTCGAGCGCGAGCACGACGACGGGCCCTTGTGTCTCGGCCGCCGCGACGATCGGGCTCTTGATCGCCCGCAAGGCCGCAAGCAACCGCGAGACGCCGATCGAAAAGCCGGTCGCCGGGACGGGCTCCTCACGAAAGCGGGCGACAAGGCCGTCATAGCGCCCGCCGCCGCCGACCGAGCCGAAGCGAACGGGCCGGCCATTGTCGTCCTTGACCTCGAAGGTGAGCTCGGCCTCGAAGACGGGCCCCGTGTAATATTCGAGCCCGCGCACGACGGTGTTGTCTATGCGAATTCTCAGAGTGTCATATCCCGCAGCCTCCGTAAGTTCGGCGATTTGCCGGAGCTCACCCAGGCCATCCTGGAAAGTGCTGTTCACAGAAAAGCGAAGCTTTCCCCATTCCTCCAGCGTTGACGTATTAGAACCGTCGATCAGATCCCCGAATCCCCCGAAGACCAAGAGCCTCCTGATCTCCTCTATCTGACTATCCGCGAGGTTGGCCCCCCTCGTGAAATCGCCGCTCTCGTCCTTGCGCCCAGCCCCAAGCAGCGCCCGCACCCCTTCCGCGCCGAGCCGGTCGAGCTTGTCGATCGCGCGCAGCACAGTCAGCCGCCGCCCGGCGTTCGCCTCGCCGCCGAGCCCGATCGACTCCATGACGCCATCGAGCACCTTGCGGTTGTTGACCTTGATCACATAGTCGCCGCGCGCAATCCCCAAAGCCTCAAGGCAATCGGCGGCCATCATGCAGATTTCCGCATCCGCCGCCGGCGACGCCGAGCCCACCGTGTCGGCGTCGAACTGCATGAACTGGCGGAAGCGGCCGGGACCCGGCTTCTCGTTGCGAAACACCCAGCCGGCGCGATAGGAGCGATAGGGCTTCGGCAGCCGGTCGTAGTTTTCGGCGACATAGCGCGCGAGCGGCGCGGTCAGGTCATAGCGCAGCGAGAGCCATTGCTCGTCATCGTCCTTGAACGAAAACACGCCCTCGTTCGGCCGGTCCTGGTCGGGCAGGAACTTGCCGAGCGCCTCGGTATATTCGATGAACGGCGTCTCGACCGCCTCGAACCCGTAAAGCGCATACACTTCGCGAATTTTCGCCATCATCGCTTCGGCGGCGGCAACGTCGCTGGCGTCGCGGTCGGCCAATCCGCGCGGCAGCACGGGGCGCACGCGGCGGGAAATCTCATTCTCGGTCATCGCCGCTCTATATCCGGCAAAACCGGCGACTAGAAGAGGTTCGCGGCGACGTTGATGGTGAGCGCGAGAATAATTGCGTTGAAGAAAAAGCCGACCACGCCCTGAATGACGACGATCCGACGCATCCGCTTCGATGTGACATTGACGTCCGAACTGGCGAAGGTGCAGCCGATGGTGAAGGCCTGATAGAAGAACTCCATCCAGTTCGGCTCGGGGCAGGCGGGAAATTCGAGGCCGCCCTTGTACTTGCCCTTCTCGCGCAGAAAATAGACGCCCGCATAATGCAGCGCGAACATCGTCTGCAGGAACGTCCAGGCGCTGAGCACCGTCGCGCCGACCAGGGCCAGATGGCCGGCCTTGGGCCAGCCGGCCAGGCTTTTGACCGGCCCCAGCTCCCACACGATCGCGGCGATGGCCGCGAGCGAGGCCACGATTCCGAGAGCTACGAGCATCCACTGGTTCTCATCCTCGGGCTTCGCCTGGACGCTCGCCTCGCGCCGCGGATCCATCACCATATGCAGGATCATGACCAGGAAGACCCAGGCGCCGACGTTCCAGGCGATCAGGAGGCGCGTCGCGTCGCGCATCTCGGTTCCGAGATGCACGGCCACATAGGTCGCGACCATGAGGATCGCGCCGATGAGGAGCCGCGGCCGATGGGCGAATGTGTCCCAGAGGTCGGCGAGAACCGGCTGTGGCGACTCCTGAGCGCTCCGCGCAGCCGCCGATTTGGGCATTCCTGCCGCCTTGTCGGCTTTTTGCGGGCGCGGCGGTTTGGGCATGGAGAAGCCGTCGGGTTTGAGGAGCCCGGCTTGCCCGACGCTGCCGCGAGGGTCAAGCCGCGCGGGACCGCACCTGGGGCACACCGGGACGCCCGCCGATTGACAGGGCGCGCGAAACCTCCGACCTGTTCGGCTCCGTGGAGGGAAACGCCATGGGTTCCGACCCCGAAGACCAAGAGGCCGCCGCGCTGCGCGCACGGCTCGACCGGCTATCGGCCGAGTTGAAAGGCCGAACGCCCCAGGCCTCCGCTCCGAAGCCGAAGTCCCCGCCCAAATCGGACGCCGGCGCGGGGTCCGCGATGTCGCTCGGCTTGCGGGCCGGCGGCGAGTTCGTCTCCGCGGTGATCCTCGGACTGGGCATCGGCTGGATCCTTGACCGCGCGCTCGGCACCAATCCGGCTTTCCTGATCGTATTTTTCCTGCTCGGTGTGGCGGCCGGGGTGTGGAACGTGATCCGGCTGACTTCGCCGAAAGGCGCGTCATTGAATAGCAATTCGCCCTTGTCTCGCGCGAACTCGCCGGATAAAGACGGGCCGCGCCCGACTCCCGAAGCCGGGCGGGACGCCTCGTTGGGGGGGCGCGGAGCCGCTGGCGGGGCGTTTCAGCCTCGAGACGAGGCGGACGACGACGAGGACTAGAGGACGTGGCCACAGAGTCGGGACCGGCGATCGATCCGATCCATCAGTTTGCCCTGCACCCCGTCGTTTCGATTCAGGTCGCCGGCCACGATGTTTCCTTGACCAATTCGGGTCTCTTTATGCTGCTGGCGGTGGCGCTGAGCTGCCTCCTGGTGGCTCTCGGCGCGCGAGGGGGCCCCGGCGTGCCGGGACGCCTCCAGGCCATGGCGGAAATGGCCTACGAGTTCGTCGCCGGCATGGTGCGCTCCGCCGCCGGAGAAGGGGGGATGCGGTTTTTTCCGTTCGTGTTCTCCATCTTCTTTTTCGTTCTGTTGGCCAACCTGATTGGCTTCATCCCCTACTCGTTCACCGTGACGAGCCAGATCATCATCACCGCCGCCTTGGCGCTGATGGTCTTCTTCACCGTCGTGGTCGTGGGGATCAAGGATCACGGAACGCATTTCTTCAAATTGTTCGTGCCGCCGGACGTGCCGATCTACATCCTTCCGCTGGTGGTGGTGATCGAGGTGTTTTCCTTCTTCGTGCGTCCAGTCAGCCATTCGGTGCGCTTGTTCGCCAACATGCTCGCCGGCCATATCACGCTCAACGTCTTCGGCGCGTTCGTCATCATGCTGCTCGGGGCGAGCGCGGTGTTCAAGCCGCTTGCGGTGCTGCCGTTCCTGATGACGATTGGGCTCTTCGCCCTGGAGCTGCTCGTCGCCTTCCTGCAAGCGTATGTGTTCGCGATGTTGACTTGCATGTATCTCAACGACGCGGTCCACCCGGGCGGCCACTAATCCTAGCGATCAACCCAAGCTTTCAAGAAACGCCAAAGGAGTCACCAATGGAACCGCATGAACTCGCCCTCGCCGCCAAATACATTGGCGCAGGCCTCGCCGCCATCGGAACGGGGGCCGCCGGCATCGGCGTCGGCACGCTGTTCGGCCAGTTCCTGAATGGCGCTTTGCGCAACCCCTCGGCGGTCGAAGGCCAGTTCGGCCGTCTGATCTTCGGTTTCGCGGTGACCGAGGCGCTCGGCATTTTCGCGCTCCTGATTTCTTTCCTGTTGCTGTTCGCGGTCTGACGTTTCAGGCTTCCTGCTGTTATGGGGGAGGCGCTGAAGCGCCTTCCCCGCTCGTTATGTTCTCCAAGGGTCCGTGATGGCACAGCCGGCGCAATCAACGCCCTTCGGGACGACGCAGACGGAGGTCGGCCAGGACGGCGGCGCGCATTCGAACTTTCCTCCGTTCGACCCGGGCACGTTTCCCTCCCAGCTGGTCTGGCTCGCGATCGCCTTCGGGTTCCTCTACTGGTACATGTCCAAGCGCGGCCTGCCCCAGCTAGGCGCCGTGATCGACGGCCGCAAAGCGCTCATCGCGCGCGACCTCGACGAGGCGACGGCGATGCAGCAGAAGGCCGACGCGGCCGCGGCGGCGCATGAAAAGACGCTGGCCGAAGCGCGCGCCAAAGCCCAGGCCCTCGCTCAAGCCGCGCGCGACGCCGCGGCGGCGGACGCGCAGGTGAAGCGACAGGCGCTCGAGGATGATCTCGCCGCCAAGCTCGCCGCCGCCGAGCGCGAGATCGGCTCGACCCGCGCTCAGGCGATGGCCAATGTCGCCGAAGTCGCGCGTGACACCGCCGGAGCGATCGTGGAGCGTCTCGGAGGACGGGTGGCCGATCCGGCGGCGGTCGCCGCGGCGGTCCGTTCGGTCGAGCAGCAGAGCGGAGCCGCATGATGGAGATCGACCCGGAGTTTTTCGTCCTTCTCGGCTTCCTGGTCTTCATCGGCGTCCTCATTTATGTCGGCGCTCATCGGGTCGTGCTCAAGGCGCTCGACGCGCGCGGCGAAGCCATCGCGGCCGAGCTCGCTCAGGCCGCCAAGCTCCGCGAGGAGGCGACGGCGCTGCTGGCGAGCTTCGAAAAGAAGAGCGCCGAAGCGGAGGCGAACGCCGCCGCCATCGTGGCTGAGGCGCGAGCCCAAGCCGAGCAATTGGGCGTCGAGGCCGCCGAGCGGCTGAAGGAATTCATCGCCCGGCGCACCAGGCAGGCCGAGGCGAAGATCGCGCTCGCCGAAGCTCAGGCCGCGGCCGAGGTCCGCGCGGCCGCCGCCGAGCACGCGGCCAGGGCAGCGGAAGTTGTGCTCTCCGACCAGATGAAGGGGTCCGCCGGCGCGGATCTGGTGAGCCGCGAGATCGGGCAAATCAGAGGCCGCCTTTCGTCTTGAGGCAAGGGCGCATCGGCGGCCCGAAAGCGGATTGCCTCGGCTTGATTTGCCGAGCGCCGCGCCTCATGGTGCCAGAGCCGAGCCTTGCGCTCGCGGGGCTTTGGTTCGCCAGAGAGGAGCAACGGCGTTGAAGAGAGCAATCCTCGGCCTCATGGCCTTTTTTCTCCTCGCTTCGCTCGCGCGCGCCGGCGGTGGTCCGGCTGAGCTCAACCTCTACGACACGCCGGCGGAAGCGCGCTGGGCGCCATTCTTCGCTGACATGCCGGCCTGCGACGACTCCGGCGTGCTGTCGACGATCAGCGGGAGGTTCGCCGGAACGCAGCGTGAGTTCTGGAACTCGAATCTGGCGATCCAGGGCTTCGACCGGGTGCGCGAGATCGGCTTCCGCTCCAACGGTCTGTCCTACATTCCCCGCCGCTATTGCATCGCCCGCGCCGCGATGACCGATCAGCGGTATCGAACCGTCGCCTACGCCGTGGCGACGCAAACTGGCATCATCGGCAACACCTGGGGCGTCCAGTGGTGCGTCGTCGGCGTCGATCCCAACCTCGCCTACGCGCCCGATTGCGAGGTCATCCGGCCCATCCTCGAGCGGGAAATCGGCAAGGCGAAATGGCTCGCTGAATACGGCCTCAGATCTGGAAATTGAGCGCACGCCGAGGTCGGGAATGTCAGGATGCCACGTTTCGCGCTGAGCTTCGCCTTGATTTTCGCGCTCGTTGCGGCCGGCGCGCCGGCTGTGGCTGAGGCTGCGCCGCCCGTCGCGACCGAACAGTTCGACTATTACGTGATGACGCTGTCGTGGGCGCCCGGCTTCTGCGACCTCGGCGGTCAGGAAACCTCGTCGCCGGAGTGCGCCGCTGGCTCGGGCGACGGCTTCGTCGTTCACGGCCTGTGGCCGGATAACGAATATCGCCCGAACCCCGAGTCGTGCCTGGGCCACGAGGCCGCGCCCGCCGATCTCGCCGACGAGCACGGAATCTATCCCAACGATCGGCTCGCGGCCTACGAATACCGCAAGCATGGAACCTGCACGGGCCTAAGCGCCCATGATTACTTCGCGACCGTCCGGGAAGTTCGGACGCGGCTCAACATCCCGGCCATGTTCAAGGCGCCTGAGCAGCCATTGCACATGGCGCCCGAGGAAGTCGAAAAGGCATTCATGGCGGCGAACGCCAATCTGCGCCCCGACAACATGGCGGTCAGCTGCAGCAACGGCGAACTCATGGATGTGCGCTTCTGCGTCGCCAAGGACCTCTCCTCCTACGTCGTTTGCCGCAAGGTGGCGCGCCACACCTGCCAGCGGACGTCGATCGTGGTCGCACCGGTGCGTTGACGGGGCCCGCGTGAGCCTGATCCTGGGATTTTACAACCCGCGCGCGAGTCCGCTCCAAACAAATCCAGGCAAATCCAAACAAAACCAAACAAATTTGCTTGTTTTTGCTTGGATTTGTTTGGTGGAATCGGGACTTTTCAAAGGGTTACACGCGAAAAAAACAAAAAAATTTCCCAGCCTCCAACTCGCGCGCCGGGTTGCGGTTGGGGCGAGTTTTAACGTGACACTTCTCCTCTTCCGTGGCTGGCGATCGGGCAAGCGCAGACAAATTCTGCCAGCAAGAAATGATAGCGCTATTTTCTGATTTTGTAAAGCCAATTCGCTATCGACAGGCAAGTCGCTATCGACAGGGAGATCGGACCGAGACAGCTTGGCCGGTCTCCCGCGACCCGGAGGCGGCCCCGGCCTCGCGCGATCGCGGCGGCGAATATGAGACCATGGCTTTTCCGCCGGCGGCCTATGCAACGCGATGAAAGGGAATCGCCATCAACTATCGCCACGCCTTCCATGCGGGCAATTTCGCCGACGTGCTCAAGCACGCGGTCCTTTCGCGCGTCTTCGTCTATCTCTCTCGCAAGGAAGGCCCGTTCCGCTTCATCGACACCCATGCCGGGGCCGGCCGATACGATCTCAAGAGTGCGGAGGCGAAACGCTCGCCCGAATGGCGCGACGGGATCGCGCGGGTTCTGACCGCGCGCCCGCCCGCGCCGGTCGCCGAGTTGCTCCGCCCCTATCTGCAAGCCGTCGGGCCTTGTGACGCGGAGGGCCGGCCGCTTTCCTATCCCGGGTCGCCGGCGCTCGCGCAGCGCCTTATGCGCCCGCAGGACCGCATCGCGCTCTCAGAAGCGAACCCGGACGAGCGCCAGGCGCTGATCGCCGCGCTCGGGCGCGATCGCCGGCTCAGCATCGCCGGCACGGACGGCTATGTCGCACTCAACGCCTATCTGCCGCCGAAGGAGCGGCGCGGCGCCGTCCTGATCGACCCGCCGTTCGAGGCGCCCGACGAAGCCGGCGCGGTCGTGCGGGCGCTCGAACGCGGCTTAAGCAAGTGGCCGAACGGGACCTTCATCGCGTGGCGCCCGATTCGCGAAGCTCGAGCCGACGCTCGTTTCCTCAACTCGATCGCCGCCCTGGCCAAGCCGAACATTCTGCGGCTCGAACTCGACGTCGGCTACGCGCCAGCGGGCGCACATGGCCAGGAGCCGCTGGCGCGCGCCGGGCTTCTCGTGGTCAATCCGCCGCACACGCTCATCGATGAAGCGCGGACGCTCATGCCGTGGCTTGCCCAAACCGTGGCTCGTGGCGGCGTCGGACAGCAACTTTGCACCTGGTTGACCGAGCCGAAATAAGCGGGCTGCGCGCCCGCTTGCTCGCGTCGTCGCCATCGGTTTATGTGTGAACGATAGGGGCGGTTGCACGAAGCCGCCGGGGGGGAATTGTATGGCGCTGCCTAACATTCTCAAAGACAAGCTCAGCCTGCCCGTCGTCGGCGCGCCTTTGTTCATCATCTCGCACCCCGCGCTGGTGATCGCCCAGTGCAAGGCCGGAATCGTCGGCGCCTTTCCGGCGCTCAACGCCCGGCCGATCTCGCAGCTCGACGAATGGCTGCACGAAATCACCGAGGCGCTCGCCGCCCATGACCGCGCGCATCCCGAGCGCCCCGCCGCGCCGTTCGCGGTCAACCAGATCGTGCACAAGTCGAACGCCCGGCTCGAGGAAGACATGGGGCTCACAGTCAAGTGGAAGGCGCCGATCGTCATCACTTCGCTCGGCGCGCGCGAGGACGTCAACCAGGCCGTGCACGGCTACGGCGGCCTGACGCTGCACGACATCATCAACGACCGCTTCGCCCACAAGGCGGTCGAGAAGGGTGCAGACGGTCTGATCGCAGTCGCGGCCGGCGCCGGCGGCCATGCGGGGTCGACCTCGCCCTTCGCGCTGATCCAGGACATCCGCGCATGGTTCGAGGGGCCCCTCCTGCTGTCGGGCGCGATCGCGACGGGCGGGGCGATTCTCGCGGCGCGAGCGATGGGCGCGGACCTCGCCTATATCGGCTCGACCTTCATCGCGACCGAGGAGGCGCGCGCGGCGGTCGCCTACAAGCAGGCGATCGTCGCCGGCGACGCCTCGCATATCGTCGGGTCCAGCCTCTTCACCGGCGTGTTCGGCAATTATCTTCGCCCCTCGATCGTCGCCTCGGGGCTCGACCCGGACGAACTTCCGGCGGGCGAAGTCACGACCATGAATTTCGGCGCGGGCGAGGGCGGCGGCTCGAAGCCGAAGGCCTGGCGCGACATCTGGGGCAGCGGCCAGGGCATCGGCGCGGTCAAATCAGTTCAGCCGGTCGCCGAGGTCGTCGCCCGCCTCGAACGCGAATATGCGGCGGCGAAGGCGAAGGTCTGCGGCTGAGTCGCGCCATCTCGCAGATATGTCACAGTCAAGCGCGAACGCGCTTGTCTTCTCTCGCCCTTGAATAGCGGGGACAAGCGCAAGAACGATTCGCGGCCGCGCTTCGGCCGCGCTAAGACAGCCGGGATCGAAGCGCTCAAGCGAACGAGCAGGACGGCGCCGGCTTGCCGGACCTGTCGCCTTCGCCGCATGATCGCAGGTGATTCGCGTTGTACGCGTTCCCTCTTCTCTTCAATCCGTCCGGAGACGCGCCGAATCCATGGCGACCATCGAACAATTTGCCCAACGTCAAGCTCAACCTCAAGAGCGCGCCTATCGCACGCCGCCGCACAACCTCGAGGCCGAGCAGGCGCTGCTCGGCGCGATCCTCATCAACAATGATGCGTTCGACCGCATCTCCGACTTCCTGAGGAGCGAGCATTTCGTCGAGGAGATCCATCGCCGCATCTTCGAGATCGCCGGATCGTTGATCCGCGCCGGCAAGCTGGCGACGCCCGTTACCCTCAAGACGTTCCTCGGCGACCACGATCTTGGCGGCGTGACCGTGCCGCAATATCTCGCCCGCCTCGCCAGCGAAGCGACGACCATCATCAACGCTTACGATTACGGCCGCGGCGTCTATGACCTTGCGCTGAGGCGCGAGCTCATTTCGATCGGCCAGGATGTCGTCAACGTCGCCTATGACGCGCCGGTCGATTCGACTCCGCGCGAGCAGATCGAGGAGGCCGAGCGGCGCCTCTATCAGATCGCCGAGGCCGGGCGGTACGACGGCGGCTTCCAGCGCTTCTCCGAAGCCTTGAAGATCGCCGTGGACATGGCCGCCAAGGCTTATGAACGCGACGGCTCGCTTAGCGGCGTCGCGACGGGCTTAACCGATCTCGACCGCTATATGGGCGGGCTCCAGGCCTCCGATCTGGTCATCCTCGCCGGCCGGCCGGGCATGGGCAAAACCGCGCTCGCCACCAATATCGCCTTCAACATCGCCAAGGCCTACGAAGGGCGAGCCCGCGCTGACGGCGCAATCGAGACCGCCAATGGCGGCATCGTCGGCTTCTTTTCCCTCGAAATGTCGTCCGAACAGCTGGCGACCCGCATCATTGCCGAGCAATCCGGCGTCCCCTCCTACAAGATCCGCCGCGGCGACATCACGGAAGGCGATTTTCACCGCGTAGCCGACGCGGTGCGCGACATGCAGCAGATTCCGTTCTACATCGACCAGACCGGCGGCGTCTCCATCGCGCAGCTCACGGCCCGCGCCAGACGGCTCAAGCGCCAGCGAGGCCTTGACCTCCTGGTCGTCGACTATCTCCAGCTTCTCGCCGGCTCGAAGTCGCGCTCCGACAACCGGGTGCAGGAACTGACCGAGATCACAACCGGCCTCAAGGCGCTGGCCAAGGAGCTGAACATCCCGATCCTCGCCTGCTCCCAGCTTTCACGCCAAGTTGAACAACGGGACGACAAGCGCCCGCAGCTCTCGGACTTGCGCGAATCCGGCTCGATCGAGCAGGACGCGGATGTGGTCATGTTCGTCTATCGCGAGGAATATTACCTCAAGAACAAGGAGCCTCGCCCCGGCACCGAGGAGCATATCGGCTGGATGGCGCAGATGGAGAGCGCGCATGGCCGGGCGGAGGTGATTATCGGCAAGCAGCGGCACGGGCCGACCGGCACGATCGAGCTTCAGTTCGACGCCGAGGTGACCCGGTTCGGCAACATCGCGCGGGAAGACACGATCCCGGAAATCCGCTAGGGTCGGGTTCACAAGGACACAACAAAGTTGCAATTGTCGCCCTTACGGGGCGCGCCGATGAACTCAGGGGCCACCCTCGAGCCCGGCCGCAGTCTGGAGAATCTGGATGAAACTCGCTACCGCCTTTGGCCTTGCCGCCGCTTTCTTCGGGGCTGCCTGCATGGCCGCTCCCGCCAGCGCCGGCGAATTCACGCCGGCGCAGAAGCAGGAACTCGGCGCCTTCATCAAGGATTATCTGGTCAACAACCCGGACGTCCTGCGCTCGGCGATCGAAGCGCTGGACAAGCACGACAAGGAAGCCGCGGACGCCGAGCGCCAGAAAGTCGTCGCCAGCGACTCGAGCTCTCTCTTCAGCTCCAAATATCAGGCGACGATCGGCAACCCGAAGGGGACCGCGACGCTGGTCGAATTCTTCGATTACAATTGCCACTTCTGCAAGGGCGCGCTGCCGGATGTCGCCAAGCTCCTGAAGGACGATCCGAACCTCAAGCTGGTGCTGAAGGACTACCCGGTCCTGGGGCCAGGCTCGGTCGAGGCGGCCAAGGTCGCCTTCGCCGCGCGCAAGCAATTGCCGGGCGATAAGTTCTGGGCTTTCCACACCAAGCTGCTTGCAACCCATGGGCCCGTCGGCAAGACGGAGGCGCTGGCGGTCGCCCGTGAGCTTGGCCTCGACATGGACAGGCTCGCCAAGGACATGGACAGCCCCGACACCAAGGCGGGCCTGAGCGAAGTCATGCAGCTTGCCGACGCCCTGCAGATCAACGGCACGCCGACCTTCGTCGTCGGCCAGGACGTCGTCGTCGGCGCGGTCGGCTACGATCAGCTCAAGGACAAGGTCGACGCCGTGCACAAGTGCGGCCGCGCCACCTGCTGAGGGTCGGGCGCGCCTTGCGACCCAATCCATGAACGCGCCCGCCGGGCGTCACCTTCACTGACCGGCGGGGGCCGTCTTGACCGCACTGCAAGCAATCATCATGGCCGTGCTGCAGGGCGTGACCGAGCTTTTCCCGGTCTCGAGCCTCGGCCACGCGGTCATCCTGCCGCGGCTTCTGAAGTGGGGAATCGACCTCAAGGCCCCCGACTGGCTCGCCTATCTGGTGGTCATGCATCTGGGCACGTCGATCGCCCTCTTCATCTTCTTCTGGCGCGACTGGCTGAGCTTTCTGCGCGCGATTATCAGCCCCTCGGACGCCCGCGCGAAAACGGACCGGCGGACGTTCTTCTACGTCGTCCTGGCGACGATCCCGGCGGTCATCGTCGGCGCCCTGTTCCGCAAGCTTCTGGGCGACGCGTTCGCCGCGCCCGCCATCGCTGCGGTCTTCCTGATCGTCAATGGTTTCATCCTCTATTTCGGCGACCGGGTCGGCGAGGAATCGGTCGGCGCCCTCGGGCAGCTCAACTGGAAGGGGGCGCTGGCGGTCGGCTTCGCCCAATGTCTGGCTTTGATCCCTGGAATCTCGCGCTCGGGCGTGACGATAGTCGCTGGCGTCGTGGCGGGGCTCAAGCATGCGGAGGCGGCGCGCTTCTCGTTTCTCATGGGCGCGCCGATCATTCTCGCCGCCAATGTCTATGAGGCGCCGAAGCTGATGAAAGAGGGGGCGACGCTGGGGGGAATGGCGATCCTGTCGGGAATTGTCGCCGGCATCTTCGCCTATCTGAGCCTGACGCTGCTCATGCGCTATTTCAACAGGCATGAATTCGAGGCGATGAGTCCGTTCGCCTATTATTGCTGGGCGGCCGGCGCCATAGCCTTAGGAATTATCGCCTTCGTTTGACCGCCGGGCTCTTGGCCTTGGGCTCGGGCGCCCCATATCACGATGTTGGCGCGGAATGACCGGCGCTCGCGGGGCGGTTATGGCGACAATCGAATACATGCCGGCGCGACTGACGCCGGAGGAGGCCGGGGACTTGAGGCAGGCGGTTGCATGCCTCGAAGGCGCGAGCTTTGCCCAGCGGCTGACCGACGCGGTCGGGCGACCGGTCGGAATGCTCGGGCGCAGCCTTCCCCAACCGGCCCGGCGGGTGATCGCGCAGGTGAGCGAGACGGCGCTGAGAGGCGCGCTCAGGCTCGCTTTGCGGACGCTTGATTTGCGCGCCCCGGCGAAATCCGCCAACCGAGCTCACAAGTTCGCTGTCGCGGCGTCCGGGGCGGTCGGAGGCGCACTGGGACTCGCAGCGCTGCCGGTCGAACTGCCAATCTCGACCACGATCCTTCTGCGCTCGATCGCCGAGATCGCGCGCGAGGAAGGCGAGGACCTCATGGCGCCCGAAGCGACTTTCGCCTGCCTCGAAGTGTTCGCTCTCGGCGGACAAGGGAACGGAGAGACCGCCTTCGAGAGCGGTTACTTCGCTGTCCGGGCCGCGCTCGCCAAGGCCGTGAGCGACAGCGCCCGCTTCGTCGCCGCCGAGGGCGTCGCCGCCCTTCCTGCGCCAGTGGTGGCGCGGCTGATTTCGCAGATCGCCGCGCGTTTCGGAATCGTGGTGAGCGAGAAGCTCGTCGCCCAGGCCGCGCCGATCCTGGGCGCGATCGGCGGCGCGGCGGTCAACGCCGCCTTCGCCGATCATTTCCAGACGCTGGCTCGGGGACATTTCATCGTGCGGCGCCTGGAGCGCCGGCACGGGGCGGGTCTGATCACCTTCGAATATCAGCGCTTGCGGGGCGAACGGGCGCGCGAGCGTACAGACAGCCGAAGGGCTGCGTCGTAAGGCGCGAGGCGCGCGGGGACTGGATCTCCACCCGCCGCGAAATCCGCCGCGTCAAGGCGTCAACCGGCGCCCTCGGTTTTGGCCGGCGTCTTCGGCCCGGCTGTCTTGGCCGGCTTCCGGAGTTCGCGCCAGGAATCGTTCTGCGCGATCATTTGCCGAATCGCCTCGACATTGGCGCGCGCGGCGTCAGGCGAAAGGTCGGCCCGGCCGACCGTCTCGGCGTCGGCGAATTTCCCCTCCAGCGCCAGCACCAGCGCAAGGTCGCCACGCATGCGGGCGTCGGCTTTTGGGCTCGCAACGGCTTGCTTCAGCGCCGCCTCGGCTTCGGGCAATTTTTTGGCTAGAGCGAGCGAGAGCCCCATGTTGGTGAGCACGCTCGGCTCGCCCGGCGCGATTTTCAAAGCTTCGCGATAGAATTGCATGGCGCTCGCGTGGTCGCCCATTCGATCGGCCACGGCGCCCTGGACAGACATCACGTCCCACTGCGGATTGTCGGGCGTATAGGCGTGGCTCAGCACGTCCTTGGCTTGCGGGAGCTGACCGGCGTCGGCCAGCGCCTTGCCGTATTCGCCGAGCACATCAAAATCCTTCGGAGTCTTGATCGCGGCCGTCTGGATGACCGCGACCGCCTCGTTGTATCGGGTGAGCGCGCGGAGAGCGCGCGCGTATTCGATCGAAGCCGTCTTCTCCCCCGGATTGCTGTCGTAGCGCTTGCCCAGTTCATCGGCATAGGCCCGGAGCTTCGCGTCGTCCGCTGGTTGAGCTGACGATGCGGGAATTGAGCCGGTGACGTCGCCGAAGTCATGGCAGCCCGCGAGCGGCGCGGCGACGCCTGCGAGCGCGGCGATGAACGCCGCGCGCAAGGAGGCGAGGCTGAAGGACAAGCGCGGCATCGGGGCCCCACGGACGGACAGAGACGGCGGTCAGGGTCCGACGCGAAGCTTGCATGAGGCTGCCCTTGATACCCGAAAGCGATGATCGGGACGATCATCGCTTTGGGCCGAAGCGCGCTTAGCCCGTCGTCAGACGGGCGTTCTTCAAGAACGCCCTATGGCGCCCGCGCCGTTGCGCGGATCAAGTCGCGCTCGATTAGAACGAGTATAACGCCGTCGATTCCGCCGAAATGAAGCGCCCGCTACACCGCATTCACCACCCGAATCGGTTCGCCGTCCAGAAACGCCTCGGCGTTCTCGACGCTCTGCGGATAGAACTGGCGCCATGTCTCCGCCACGCCGTAACCGAGATGGGGCGTGAGCACGGTGTGGCTGGAAGTCCGCAACGGATGGTCCGGCGCCAACGGCTCTTTATCGTAGACGTCGAGCGCCGCAACGATCCTGCCGCCCTGAACGGCGGCGACGAGAGCGGCCTCGTCGACGAGAGGCCCGCGCGAAGTGTTGATAAGGATCGCGCCCTGTTTCATGCGCGCGATGTCATCGGCGCCGATCAGGCCGCGACTGCGCGGCGACAGGACCACGTGCACCGAGATGACGTCGGACAGGCTCATGAGCTCCGATTTGCCGACGAGGCGGCCGCCGGCCTCCTCAGCCTTCGCCTCAGTCAGGTTCGGGCTCCAGGCTGTGACCTTCATGTCGAGCGCCAGCGCGTAGCGGGCGAGACGCGCGCCCAAACGGCCCAGGCCGACGATGCCGAGCGTCTTGCCGGCAAGGCCCATGCCGACCGGCACGCCGTGCTGGAACCCGCCGGCGCGTAGGGTCCTGTCGGCGGCGGGAACCGCGCGGGCGGCGGCGATCATGAGCCCCAGCGCGAGTTCGGCGGTCGCGTAAGGGGCGCCTGCGCCGCCTGTCGTGTTGCAGACCGTCACGCTTTGGCGCGTGCAGGCCTCGACATCCAGCGAGGCGTTCGAAGCGCCGGTGACGCCGATCATGCGGAGCCTGGGAAGACGGTGGATCAGGCTTGCGGGAAACGGCGTGCGCTCGCGCATGGTCAGGAGGATGTCGAAATCCTCAAGCGCGTTGGCGGCGTCATCCTCGGACGCGAAAGCGTCAGCGAAAAATACGAGCTCGGCGCGAGCGGCGAGTCTGGACCAGTCGGCGCTGCTGCGCGCCACGTCCTGCCAATCATCGAGGACTGCAATTTTCACCATCGTTGCTCCAAACGCTCCCAGCCCGCCAAGATCGCTAGCATAGGGGAGGGTTGTCGCTCGAATCCCGCCCTGCTATGCCGGCTCTCGACAGGAGATCGGCGCGGGAGGCGGGGCGATGAGCATTTCCTTCGTTCATTCCAAGGGCGCCGACGCGCCGATCGCCATTCCAGCGATCGGCCTTGACCTCTTTGTCCGCATGGCGCCCGCTGCGAGCGGGGGGGCGTTCTCCATCATCGAAACCATCAACGCGCCTGGCAAGGGACCGCCGCGACATAAACATCCCGAGGCGGAGATCTTTCGCGTTCTTGAAGGGCGCTACCTGTACGAAATGGACGGTCGGCGCTTCTATGCGGAGGTTGGCGATGTGGTGAGCATCCCCGGCGGCGCGGAGCATGGATTCGTCAATGTCACGGACAAGCCGGCGCGCCAGTACATCACCATCTTTCCAGCGCTCGACGCCGCCCCTTTCTTCACCGAGCTTGCCGGGGTGATGGGGAACGGAACGCCCGACAAGGCGGCCCTCGACCGCTTCGGCGTCAAGTGGCAGGTCGAGTTCGTGGGGCCCCCGGTGAGCCTTGCCGATCAGCCAACGCCTTGAGACGACGAGAGCGCTGGCGTTTGTCCGCCGTTCTCGGCCCGCAGCGCCGTCGACGATAGCCGGGAGCGCGGCCCGTGCAGAAAGAGAAGCGCCGGCGGCCGCATGGTCGCAAAGTGCGCGGCGTCGCGCTCGGGGACGCGAAAGGCCGCCAGCGCGGCGCCAGCCGGGCTCGAGATCGCCGTCAGGGTCGAACCCGGCCGATCGACGACGGCGATCGGCACAAGCTCGGCGATCCGCCGCCAATGGCGCCAGAGATGGAACTGGCGAAGGTTGTCGGCGCCCATGATCCAGACGAAATGGACGCCCGGCGCGCGCTGCCTGAGCCAGAGAAGCGTGTCATAAGTGAAGGGCGAACCGATCTGCGCTTCGATGTCGGTGACGACGACGCGAGGCCCGACGTCGAGCCGGCGGGCGGCTTCAACGCGCGCCTTGAGCGCCGGAAGTCCGGTCAGCGATTTCAGCGGATTGCCGGGCGTCACCAGCCACCAGACGCGATCAAGCCCGAGCCTGCGCAGCGCCAGCCGCGTGATGAGCGCATGCCCCTCGTGGGGTGGGTTGAACGACCCGCCGAGGAGCCCGATGCGCATGCGTGGAGCGAAGGGCGGCAGGCGCGGAACGGTCACGACGCGGCCTGCGCAGCCAGAAGCTCCGCCTGACGTTCGGCGGTCAGCGCGTCGATGATCTCGTCAAGCCCCTCGCCCTCCATGATCCGCTCGAGCGAGTAGAGGGTGAGATTGATGCGGTGGTCGGTCACCCGCCCTTGCGGGAAATTATAGGTGCGGATGCGCTGCGACCGGTCGCCGGAACCGACCTGGGAGCGTCGGGCCTCGGCGCGATCCGCGTCGAGCTTCTGGTTCTTCGCGTCGAGGATGCGCGAGCGAAGGAGGGCCATCGCCTTGGTGCGGTTGCGATGCTGGGACCGCTCCTCCTGCATCGCGACCACCACGCCGGTCGGCAGGTGGGTGATGCGGATCGCCGATTCGGTCTTGTTGACGTGCTGGCCGCCGGCCCCGGAAGAGCGGTAGGTGTCGATCTTGAGATCGGCCTCGTTGATCTCGAAGTCCGATTCCTGAGCGATCGGCAGCACGGCGACAGTCGCGGCCGAGGTGTGAATGCGTCCCTGCGTCTCGGTCGTCGGCACCCGCTGCACCCGATGGACGCCGCTTTCGAACTTGAGCCGTGCGAACACGCCGCGGCCCGAGATCTCGGCGACGACCTCCTTGAACCCGCCGGCCGTCCCCTCGCTCGACGACAGGATTTCGACCTTCCAGCGCTTCCGCTCCGCGTATTTGACGTAGAGGCGAAACAGGTCGCCGGCGAACAGCGCAGCCTCGTCCCCGCCCGTGCCGGCCCGGACCTCGAGGATCGCGTCGCCCTCGTCGGCGGCGTCCCTGGGCAGGAGCGCAATCTGGATCGCCTTGGACATCGCCTCCGCTTCGGCTTCGGCGGCCTCAAGCTCGGCGCTGGCCATCGCGCGCATGTCCGGGTCCAGATCAGGCTCCCTGAGCAGCGTCTCGAGGTCCCTGCGCTCCTTTTCCTTGGCCTGAAAGGCCTCGATCGCCGCGACCACGGGCTCGAGGTCGTTGAGTTCGCGCGACAGCGCGGAATATTGCGCTCCCGCCGCCCCCTCGGCGAGGCGGGCCGAGATTTCCTGATGGCGGCGCAGGATGAGATCCAGATTGTCGGTGGCGGCCATTACGTGAGCTCACGAAGCGGGTACGGCGGGCGGGCGGGGACGCTCGCCTCGCTAGAGGCGCACCTGGAGGCCTTCCGCCAGCCGCTCGAGCGGCTCGCGCAAGGAAGCTTCCTCGCGCCCTTTGGCCAGCATTGCCTCGACCTCGCGCTCCGCCTCGGCGATATTGAGCGACAGCGTCATCGCCTTGACGGGGCCGATCGAGGCCGCCGACATCGATAGCTCGCGGTAACCGACCGCCATCAACGCCATCGCTTCAAGCGTCTGTCCGCCCATCTCCCCGCACAGGGTCACCGGCGTTCCGTGTCGCGCGCCCACCTGTGCGATCGAGCGCAGCGCGCGTAAGAAACCGACGCTCAGCCGATCGAAGCGGTTGGCGACCCGGCGGTTGGCGCGATCGACGGCATAGAGATACTGCATCAGGTCGTTCGAACCGACCGAAAGAAAGTCCGCCGCGGCCGCGATCTCGTCGAGCTGCCACAAGAGCGACGGCACTTCGACCATCACCCCAAGACTGGCCGTACGGGGCGGCTCGTGGCCGCGGCTCCGGCCCAACTCGAGCTCACGATCGAACATCGCCCGCGCCGCCCGGTATTCGTCGACGGTCGAGACCATCGGCGCCATGATCTTGAGGTCGCGTCCCGCGGCGGCGCGGATGAAGGCGCGAAACTGCATGCGGAGCAGCGCCGGACGGTCGAGCCCGATGCGCAGCGCGCGCCAGCCCAGCGCGGGGTTCTCCTCCTCGAAACCTTTCATATAGGGTAGAAGCTTGTCGCCGCCGATGTCGAGCGTGCGGAAGGTGACCGGCCGATCGCCGGCGGCGTCGAGAATGGCGCGATAAAGCTGTTGCTGCGCGCCAGGCCTGGGAAAACGCGCCGCGAGCATGAACTGCAATTCGGTGCGGAAGAGGCCGATCGACTTCGCGCCGGTCTCAGCGAGATGGGGCATGTCGACGAGCAGGCCGGCGTTCATGTGCAGGCCGATCGGCACGCCGTCGGCGCTGACCGTCGGCGTGTCGCGAAGCGCGCGATATTGCGACTGGCGCCGCGCCCGCATGCGCGCCTTTTCGCCATAAGCCGCCTCGACGTCCGCGGGCGGCCGCAGATAGATCTCGCCGGCATCGCCGTCGACGATGATCGCGTCACCCTGCTCGACGATTTCAGAAATATTGGGGATGTCGCTGACGGCGGGGATGGAGAGAGCGCGCGCGACAATGGCGATATGGCTCGACGCGCCGGCCTCCTCGACCACAAGCCCGCGCAGCCGCGCGCGGTCATAGTCAAGCAGCGCCGCCGGGCTCATCGAGCGCGCCACCAGGATGGCGTTTTCCGGCAGTTCGTCCGGCAACAGGACCAGGCTCTGGCCAGCAAGCTGATGCAGCAGGCGATTGGCGATGTCAGTCAGGTCGTGCAGACGGTCGCGCAGGTAAGGGTCGGTCTGTCGCTGCAGCTTGGCGCGGGCGTCGTTATGGACCCGCTCGACCGCCGCCTCCGCGGTCAAGCCGGAGCTCACGGCCTCACGCAGCCGGCGCAACCAGCCGCGGTCATGCGCGATCATCCGGAACGCCTCGAGCACGTCCCGGTGCTCGCCGCCAACGCCGTCATTGTTGCGGTCGATCAGACTGTCGACCGAGGCGCGCATGGCGCTAATGGCCGTCTCCAGCCTGATAAGCTCCGATTCCACATCGTCCGCGACGATCGTGGATACGGTCACGCGCGACTGGTGCATCACCACATGACCGAGGCCGAGTCCTTCGGCGATGCCCAGGCCTTTCAGCGACATCTGCCGCCGCACCACGATCGAGGCGCCCTGCGCCGCTATAGCCTGCAGCTCTCCGGACGCGATCATCTCGGCGAGCAGCATGGCGGTGGTCTGCAGCGCCTCGATTTCTTCTTCCGAGTAGGCGCGCCGGGCGCGGTTTTGCACCACCAGCACCCCGATCGTCGCGCCGCCGCGCAACACCGGCACGCCGAGGAACGACTGGTAGATTTCTTCGCCCGTCTCCGGCCTGTAGGAAAACGCCGGATGGTGGTGTGCGTCAGACAACGCGAGCGGCTCGGCGCTCGAGGCGATCAGGCCGACAAGGCCCTCGCCCGGCCGCATGGTGGTCAGATGGACCGCTTCGCGGTTGAGGCCCTCGGTGGCGAACAATTCCATCGCCCCGTCGGCGCGCACGACATAGAGCGAGCACACCTCGGCGACCATGTTGGAGGCGATGAGCACGACGATGCGGTCCAGGCGCGCCTGGGCGGTGACAGGCTCCGCCATCACCTCGCGGAGCCGCCGCAGCAACAGACGCGGTCCGCCCGGCGCGCGCATCAACAACGTCCTCTATCGTCACTGGCCGATCGGTCGGCCGACCGAGCCATGCAATGATCACGCCGGAGGGGGTCTCCCCGGAACGCGCTTCCGCCCGTTTCCTCTGATAGCTTGGCGGCGGTATAGAAACGAATTGCGGGCGCGGCAAGGCCCGACTGGCGCCCCTTTTTGGGGGCTTGCCGGCCGCGCCCTTCAGGGCCCCCTGAGCAGCGCCGAGGTGGTCGCAGCTCCGGTCGCGCGGGCGGCGAGGACCTCGTCGAGCCAGTCCGGCCGCATCTCGGGCACCGAAGACAGAAGCAACTCTGTGTAGGGGTGGTAGGGCGGCGAGAAGACCGCTGCGGTCTCGCCGCTCGCGACCACCCTGCCCTGCAGCATGACGACGACCTTATTGGCGATTCGCTTCACCGTGCCGAGATCATGGGTAATGAACAGATAGGCGACGCCCAGTTCGTCCTGCAGCTTTTTCAACAGGCGCAGTATCTCTTCGCCAACCAACTGATCGAGGGCCGACGTCACCTCGTCGCAGATGATGAGATCAGGCTCGGCGGCCAGCGCCCGGGCGATCGAGACCCGCTGCTTCTGCCCCCCGGACAATTCGCTGGTCTTGCGGGTGATGAAGGATTCCGGCAGATCCATCTGCCGCAAGAGTTCGGCCACCCGGGCGCGCACCTCCTCCCGCGATCGGTTGAAGTAAAACGCCACCGGCCTGCCGATCGTCTCGAGCAAGGTGTGCTGGGGATTGAGCGCCACGTCGGGCATCTGGTAGATCATCTGCACCCGGCGCAGCTGGTCCTTGGCGCGGTCCCTGAGCCGCGGCGGCAGGCTAGCGCCGTTGAAGCGCACGTCCCCCGCGACCCGCGGCAAGAGGCCGGTGACCACGCGCGCCAAAGTCGATTTGCCCGAACCCGACTCGCCGACCACAGCCACCGTATCGCCCTTGCGCACTTCGAGAGTGACGTCGTCGATCACCTTTGGCTTGCTCGGATAGTCGGCGCTCACGTGGTCGATGGCGAGGATCGGGACTTGAGCGGCGAGGTTGGCGTCGACGAAATTCTGGCCGGCGATGCGTTCGCTCACCAGGCGGCGCGTATATTCCTCCTGCGGCTCGAGCAGAATCTGCCGCGAATCGCCGAATTCGACCATCCTGCCGCGTCTCAGCACCATGATGCGGTCGGCGATCTGGGCGACGACCGCGAGGTCGTGGGTAATATAAAGGGCCGCTGTGCCATGCTCCCGAATGAGCTTGCGGAAGGCGGCGAGACACTCGACCTGAGTCGTCACGTCGAGCGCGGTGGTCGGCTCGTCGAAAATGAGAATATCGGGCTTCGCGACCATCGCCATCGCCGCCATCACCCGCTGAAGCTGCCCGCCGGAAACCTGATGGGGATAGCGCGAGCCGATCGTCTCCGGGCTCGGCAGATCGAGCTGCTTGAACAGGCTCACCGCTTCCGCGCGCGCCTCCGCCGGCGACAATACGCCATGCCTCACCGAGGCCTCGCAGACCTGGTCCATCAATGTGTGGGCGGGGTTGAACGAGGCCGCCGCGCTCTGGGCGATATAGGCGATCTTCGGTCCGCGCAGCGCGCGCCGCTCATCCAGGCTGATGGCGCGGATGTCGGTATCGCCGAATATGATGTTTCCTCCGACGATGTGGCAGTCGCGGCGGGTGTATCCCATCGAGGCGAGCCCAATGGTCGACTTGCCTGCCCCGGATTCGCCGATGAGGCCAATCACCTCGCCACGCTTGAGCTGCAGGGACACGTCGTCGACAAGCACGGGCCCTTCGCCCAGGTCGGTGCGCACGGCGACGCGCATGCCGCGAATGTCGAGGATGACGGAGTCGTCTCTGGACCCTGGAATTTCCGTGGTCTGCCGGCTCATGCGCCTTCTCCCTGGCCTCGGGAATGGATCGAAAGCATCCAGTCGACGATGAAGTTGACGCCGATGGTCAGAATCGCGATTGCGGCTGCGGGATAGAGCGGCGCGGCGGAGCCGAAATTGATCATGTCCCGGTAGTCCTTGACCATGCTGCCCCAGTCGGCGTCCGGCGGCTGCACGCCGAGCCCGAGAAAGCTCAAGGCCGCGATAAAGAGAAAGGTGAAGCAGAAGCGCAAGCCGAACTCCGCCGTCAGGGGAGGAATCGCGTTGGGCAGCACCTCCCTGGACACGATCCACCACCAGCCCTCGCCGCGCAGGCGGGCGGCCTCGACGAACTCGAGGCTGACGATGTTCACCGCGACGGACCTCGCCAGTCGGAACACCTTGGTCGAATCGAGTACGGCGATGGTGACGATGAGGACCGGCAGCGCCGAGCCGAGAACCGACAGGATCACGAACGCGAAAATCAATGTGGGCATCGACAACAGGAGATCGACGAGACGCGACAGCAGCTGGTCGATCCAGCCTCCCGCAACCGCCGCGGCGAAGCCGGAAATGACGCCGATCAGGAACGAAAGCGCCGTGATCACGAGCGCCAGTCCGATCGACATGCGCGCGCCATAGATCAAGCGGCTCAGGAGGTCGCGGCCGAGATTGTCGAGCCCGAGCCAATGCTCGGCGCTCGGGTCGGCCCAGGCGTCGCCGAGCGGCGTCGTCTGGTCGAAGGGCGCAATGAGCGGCGCGAACAGGGCCACAAAGAGGTTGATGAGAACGATCACGATCCCGATCTGGGCGGTGACGCTCAGTTTATGGCCCCAGATGCGCATGACGGTCCTTCTTGGCCCGCCCCTGACTCGGTCAGCGCGGCTGGCGAAGCCGCGGATTGGACAGGATGGCGAGGATGTCGGCGATCATGTTGAGCAGGATGAACGTGGCGGCGAAGATGAGCCCGCACGCCTGCACCACCGGCACGTCATGCTTGGACACTTCGTCGACCATCAATTGGCCCAGGCCAGGATAGACGAACACGGTCTCCACGACGACGACGCCGACGATGAGATAGGCGAGGTTGAGCGCAACGACGGAGATGATCGGCGCGAGCGCGTTCGGCAGCGCGTGACGGACGACGATGCGCGACTTGGTGAGGCCCTTGAGGATCGCCATCTCGATATAGGGGCTCGCCATCACCGAGAGCACGGAAGCGCGCGTCATTCGCATCATATGGGCGACAATCACCAGGACCAGCGTCAGCATCGGCAGGAACGCGATGTAGAGGCGGTCGAGGAAGGAGGTGTCGGACGAGACGCTCGCCAGCGACGGAAACCAGCCGAGTTCGACGGCGACATATTTGATCAGGAGATAGGCGAGAAAATACTCCGGCACGGAAATCGTCATCAGCGTCACGATATTGACCAGCCGGTCGAAGACGCCGCCCTGCCGGATCGCCGCCATAAGCCCAAGGCCGATCGCGAGCGGCACGGCGACGATCGCCGCATAGACCGCCAGGAACATCGTATTGGCGAAGCGCGGCGCGATCTCCGTGAGGACGTCGCGGTTGTTGGCGAGCGACTTGCCGAAATCGCCGTGCAGCGCGGCGAACAGCCATTGGAAGAAGCGAATATAGGCGGGCTGGTTGAGCCCCAGGTCCAGCCGCAGCTTGGCGAGCGTCTCAGGCGTGGCGGTGTTCTGGAGAATGGCGGAGGCGAGGTCGCCGGGCAAAATTTCCGTGCCGATGAAGATGAGCACGGAGGCGGCGAACAGGGTGAGGACGCCGAGGCCAAGACGGTTAAGGATGAGCTTCAGCACGGCGCCGGCTTTCCTTCTCCACCCCGATCGGGGTCACATCAGCAAGGGCGCGGGGCAAGCGCCCGCGCCGCGCCTCATCGCGCTGTCGCTCACGACTTGAGCCAGGCGTCCTCCATGATCCAGCCATTGTTCATGTCATAGCCGCCATGGGGCGTATGGCCGCCGACCTTCTGGTTATGCGCGTCGAGCCAATCGCGGAACACCGGGATGAGGGCGCCGCCGCGCTCGTTGAGAATGGCCTGCATCTCCCAGATGTAGGGCTTGCGCTTGGCCTCGTCGGTCTCACCCCGCGCATCGGTGAGCAGTTTCTCGAATTGCGCGTCGTTCCAATGCGTCTCGTTCCAGGGCGCCCCCTTCTCGAAGGCGACGGAGAGCATCTGCGTCGCCGCCGGCCGTCCGCCCCAGTAGCTGCCGACGAACGGCGCTTTCAGCCAGACATTGTCGAAGAAGCCGTCCGCCGGCTCCTTCTTCACGTCGACCTTGATCCCGGCTTTGGCCGCGCTCGCCTGCAAGAGCTCGCCCTGATCGACAGCGCCGTTGAAGGCGGCGTCCGATGTCTGGAAGATGATCTTCGGATCGGCGACGCCTGCCTTCTTGAAGTGGAACGCCGCTTTTTCGGGATCGTATTTGCGCTGCGGCAGCTCCTTGTTGAAATATGGGTCGGTCGGCGGTATCGGATGGTCGTTGCCGATCGTGCCGTAGCCGCTGAACAACGCTTTGAGCATCTGCTCGCGGTTGGCGGCCAGCATCAACGCCATTCGGATGTCGGGATTGTCGTAAGGCGGCTTGTCGACCTCCATCGCCAATACCGAGAACCAGCCGCCCGGCGCGCGCACGACCTCGATGCGCGGCGTCTTGGACAGCAGCGCGACCGCCTTGTGGTCGACCCGGTTGATCGCGTCCATCTGCCCCGAGATCAGCGCATTGAGACGCGCCGAGCCGTCGTTGATGACGGTCACGTCCACGCCGTCGAGAAGGCCTTTGCCCTCCTTCCAGTAGGGCCGCGTCTTCTTGAGCCGGATCCGGACGCCGGGGTCGAAGTTTTCCAGCACGAAGGCGCCGGTGCCGACCGGCTTCGCCCAGTCCTTGAAGCCATCCGGAACCATCATGAGATGATAGTCGGTGAGGCCATAGGGGAAATCGGCGTCCGGAGCGGCGAGGGAGATCTGGATCTGGTGATCGCCGAGCTTCTTGATGTCGGTGACGCCCTTCACTGAAGTGGCGCCGCCGGATTTCGTGGCGCCACGGTGAAGGTTGAGCGAGTAGATCGCGTCGTCGGCAACGAATTCCTTGCCGTTCGAGAAGGTCACGCCCTTGCGCAGGTTGAGGACCCAGTCCTTGGCGCCGTTGTTCGCCTCCCAGCTCTCCGCCAGCTCCGGATGGGGCTTCCCGTCCTGACCCCATTCGGCGAGGCAGTTCCATAGCCCATGGTTGGTGTCGATGAGCACCGAATCGGTCGTGGTGCGGAAATCGAGGCTGTCGGTGGTGCTGCCGCCCGCAAGGCCAAGCTTCAGAACGCCGCCGCTTTTTGGCGTCTCGGCCGCGGCCGCCTCGCCGCTCGCCAGCATGGCCGAAATCGCGACGCTCGAGGCGCCGAGCGCGGCGGCGCGGCCCATGAACTCACGACGCGAAATTGCGCCGTGACGCAGGCGCCCGTTCCAATAATCCAGTTCGCTCATCTTGCTTGGATCCTCTCTATGAGTGCGCCCTTCCCCATACAGCGATTGGCCCTTCTCTCGCCGGCCGTCTAGCCTCGACTTGGCGTCAGAATTTCGATCCTGTCAATTGCGCGGCGACCAGCGCTCGAAGAATCCGTCATGAACGCGCGGCGCCGGCCAGGTTCCGAGCGATCTGCATATCTTGCAGGCATGGATAGCCGCCGTTTTGAACTCGCCAACTGAACTTTTCTACGCCTCGCAGATCAGAGGTTCGCTCGCGTTTGACTTGCGCCGGGGCCGAGATTAGGGGTTTCGACCTCAAATTGCCTGGATGCGCGTCCGGTTCGGGAGGAGTTCAGCGGCCCATGAAGATCCTCGTGCCCGTCAAACGGGTGGTCGACTACAACATCAAGATCCGCATCAAATCCGACGGCTCCGGGGTCGAGCTCGCCAATGTCAAGATGTCGATGAATCCGTTCGACGAGATCGCCGTCGAGGAGGCTCTGCGGCAGAGGGAGGCCGGCAAGGCGAGCGAGGTGGTCATCGTCTCGATCGGGCCGCCACAAGCCAGCGAAACCATTCGCACCGCGCTCGCCATGGGCGCTGATCGCGGCATTCTCATTAAGACCGATACGCTCGTCGAACCGCTCAGCGTCGCCAAGCTCATCAAGGGAGTCGTCGCCGCCGAACACCCCGGTCTCGTGATCATGGGCAAACAGGCGATCGACGATGATTCGAACCAGACCGGACAGATGCTGGGGGCGCTGACCGGCTGGGGCCAGGGCACGTTCGCCTCCAAGGTCGTCATCGGCGATGGTTCGGTCGAGGTCACGCGCGAGGTCGACGGCGGCATGCAGACCGTGTCGTTAAAGCTGCCGGCCATCGTCACCACGGATTTGCGCCTGAACGAGCCGCGCTACGCCTCGCTCCCCAACATCATGAAGGCGAAGAAGAAGCCGATCGAGGAGAAGACGCCGGCCGACTATGGCGTCGACGTGTCGCCCCGGCTCAAGGTGCTGAAGACGGTTGAGCCCCCAGGCCGCAAGTCCGGAGTGAAGGTCAAATCGGTGGCGGAGCTGGTCGCCAAGCTCCACGACGAAGCCGGAGTGATCTGACGATGATGACCCTTCTTCTGGCGGAGGTCGCGGGCGGCCAATTGAATGACGCGACGGCGCGCGCTCTCACCGCCGCGCTCGAACTCGGCGCTCCGGTCGACGTGCTCGTCGCCGGCGAAAACCTCGGCGCCGCGGCCGCGGCGGCGGCCAAACTTGAGGGCGTGGCGAAGGTCCTGGTGGCGGACGATTCTCTCTATGCGCATGGCCTCGCCGAGCCGCTGGCGGCGCTGATCGTCAAGCTCGCTGGCGGCTATGACGCCATCGTCGCGCCGTCGACCGCGAGCGCCAAGAATGTTGCGCCGCGCGCGGCGGCGCTCCTCGACGTGATGCAGGTTTCCGACATCACCAGGGTCATCGGGCCGAAAACCTTCGAGCGGCCGATCTACGCCGGCAACGCGATCCAGACCGTCGAATCGACCGATCCGAAGATCGTCGTGACGGTGCGCACCGCCTCTTTCACCGCGACCGGCCAGGGGGGCTCGGCGCCGATCGAGACGGTCGCGGCCGCTCCCGATCCGGCTGTGTCGTCCTTCGTCGGCGAGGCGCTCGCAAAGTCCGATCGACCGGAACTGACCTCGGCTAGGATCATCATCTCGGGCGGCCGGGCGATGCAGAAGGCGGAGAACTTCAAGACCTATATCGAGCCGGTCGCCGACAAGCTCGGCGCGGCGATGGGCGCTTCGCGCGCCGCCGTCGACGCGGGCTACGCGCCCAACGACTGGCAGGTCGGCCAGACCGGCAAGGTCGTGGCGCCGGAACTCTATATCGCGGTCGGCATTTCGGGCGCGATTCAGCATCTTGCGGGGATGAAGGATTCGAAAGTCATCGTCGCCATCAACAAGGACGAGGAGGCGCCCATCTTCCAGGTCGCCGACTACGGTCTCGTCGCCGATCTGTACACGGCGCTGCCCGAACTCGCCGCAGAGCTCGCCAAGATCGGACGCTGAGGTCCGGCGAAGTCATGAGAAAACCACGCCGTCCGACTGGACGCTCGTCACTACTCGTCTATGATCGCGGCGCGGCGCCTGCTGTTTGCTGGACGAAAACATGACATTCGAGATCGAGACGGTTGGCGTCATCGGCGCCGGCCAGATGGGCGCCGGCATAGCCGAGGTCGCGGCCCAGGCCGGATTGACCGTTTTCTTCAATGACGTCGCCGAGGAGCGGGTCAACGCGGCGCTCGCGACCATCAACGGTCACCTCTCGCGCCAGGTGTCAAAGGGCCAGATCGACGAAGCGGAGCGCCAGGCGATCCTCGGCCGCATTCAGGTGGCTGCGACCTTCGACAAGCTCGGCGACTGCGATCTCGTTGTCGAGGCCGCCTCCGAGAACGAAGAGGTCAAGCGCAAGATTTTCACCGCGCTGCGCGCCTTTCTCAAGCCCGACGCGATCGTCGCGTCCAACACGTCCTCGATCTCGATCACCCGCCTCGCCTCGGTGACCGCCAATCCGGAGCGGTTCATCGGCATCCATTTCATGAATCCGGTGCCGCGCATGCAGCTGGTCGAACTGATCCGCGGCATCGCCACCAAGGATGCGACTTTCGAGGCCGCGAAGAACTTCGTCATTCGGCTCGGCAAGACGGCCACGATGTCCGAGGATTTCCCCGCCTTCATCGTCAACCGGATTCTGCTGCCGATGATCAACGAGGCGGTGTACACCCTCTATGAGGGCGTGGGCTCGGTCGAGGCGATCGACACCGCGATGCGGCTCGGCGCCAACCACCCGATGGGGCCGCTGCAGCTCGCCGACTTCATCGGTCTCGACACCTGCCTCGCCGTCATGCAGGTGCTGCACGAAGGCCTGGCCGATTCCAAATACCGCCCGTGCCCGCTCCTGGTGAAATATGTCGAGGCCGGGTGGCTCGGCAGGAAGACTCAGCGCGGCTTCTACGACTACCGCGGCGAGCACCCGGTGCCGACGCGCTGATAGTTGGAGCGACGATAGCGATTGACGCGCTCGGAGCGGCTTCTTGCGCTTCTGCAGGCGCTCCGGCGACGGCGCCGGCCGGTTAGCGGCCGCGTCCTTGCCGAGGAGCTCGGCGTCTCCCTAAGAACGCTCTACCGCGACATAGCGAGCTTGCAAGGGCAAGGAGCGGAGATCGAGGGCGAGGCGGGACTGGGCTATGTCCTCAAGCCCGGCTTCTGGCTTCCGCCGCTGATGCTGAGCGGCGAGGAGATCGAGGCGCTCGTTCTGGGCGCGCGCTGGGTCGGGGCGCGGACGGACGAATCGCTGGCGCGCGCGGCGCGCGACGCGATCGCCAAGATCTCCGCCGTCCTGCCGCCCGGCCTGCGCGACGACATCGAAACGTCGACCCTCGTCGTGCCCCCCGGCAAGGCGTCGGACGCGGCCACGCTCGACCTTGCCCCGATCCGCGCCGCGATCCGGTCGGAACGCAAGCTCGTGCTCGAATATTGCGACGGGCGCGGCGCGAGGACAAAACGCACGATCTGGCCGTTCGGGGTCGGATATTTCGATGAGGCGCGCGTCGTCATGGGCTGGTGCGAACTGAGGCAGGGGTTCCGCCATTTCCGCGCCGACCGGATCGGCTCGTGCCAGGCGCTCGAGGCGCGTTATCCGCTCGGACGGCGGCGCCTGCTCAAGGACTGGCGCTTGAGCGAAGGCGTCGCGCCGGAGTGAGCCTCCTCTCGCCGACAACGAACCGGCCGAGCAGGCTTTACGAGTCCGTTTTGAGCGTTTTCAATAGCTTGCGGCGACATTAGCGAGTCACTTTTCCTGCTCGACGTCGAAGCCTGTCGCATAGAGAGCGCTTGGCTAAACTCATAGGTCGTTTCTGAAAAACAGTATCGCGGCGCCCCAGGCGTGGCAAGGAATTGTCGATCTTTCTTCGAGCCTCTCGCCCGTCGGAGACGACGAGCGATCGCATCAACGGGATCTCGAAAAAGACTGCTGACAGAACCTGACACATCGGCGCGCGAGGCTCGTGCTCCCTTCAATGAAAGGAGCGACCCGATGCCAATGCCGCATTTCATCCTGCTCTACGTCGATGAGCCTCAGAGGAGCGCCGCCTTCTACGCTCGCCTGCTCGAACGCAAGCCGCTCGGCTCCTCGCCGAACTTCGTCATGTTCGAACTCTCGCCCGGCCTCAGGCTGGGCTTGTGGGCGCGCCGCGACGTCAAGCCCGCCCCAGGCGGCGCCGGGGACACCGGGGAACTGGCGATGGCGGTCGCGACAGCCGAAGAGGTCGAAGCGCTTTGCGCCGACCAGAGGCGCAAAGGCGCCGCCATCCTGCAGGAGCCGGCCACGATGGACTTCGGCCGGACTTTCCTCACCGCCGACCCGGACGGGCACCGGCTCCGGGTGTTCTGCCCCGCCCCCTGACAAGTCGAGGCCTCGGACCGAGCGGGCAGGAGCGCTCCTCGGTCTACCAAGACTCGATGATCGGAACCGATCATCGCCTTCATGGCCGAAGCGCGAGTGCGCGCCCGCGCCGTTGCGCGGAATAGAGCGCGGATCAAGTCGCGCTCAAATGGAACGGGGCATTAAAGGTTCGAGCCTGATTTCACCTCGCCGGCCCCGAACAGATAGATCGGGATATGCTGGGCGGCCTCGCTGTCCTTCGAAATCAGGACCCCGGCGCCAGCCTGATACCGCTGAGCGCCCACATACTGGTCATCGACGAGCGCGGGAACGTCTTCCTCGAAACGGTATCCCAAGCGCCGAGCGTCATCGACGAATTGCTGCGACAGAAGAATGTCGCCTGGTTTGGCCAGAGGCTCAATCCGGGCCGCGACGACAACGATGTCGGAGATTTCCGGGTGATGCAGGCCCTCCACACCAGGACTGAGTCTCCAGAAGCCGCTGTGGGCGCCCATTCTGAGCTGCAAATTGTAGCCGGAGGCGGAGAGCTGGCCGCCAAGCCCGCACGCGGCGCGCAACAGCCTTCCCGGGCTTCGATCCGCGAGGACCAAGTGGTCGCCCGCCGACATCGTCGCGTAGTCCAGATCGCGGGTGAACTGCCTGAACAAATCGCGCCAATATTTGTTGAAGGTCTGCGACCTGCCGGACACCTGGACGACGTTCTCCCGATAACCGCGAATGTCGCCGACCGTGACAAACCGGATGCTTTCCTCGGGCCGCCATTCAAGCTCGTCGCCGATGACATTGTGCCGGTTGAGCTCCTTGAGAAACCCGACGTTTCGCCGCGTGATGAAGTCGCTGAGCGACGGATGGATCAGGTACGTCTCGGCGTGCGGCAGAACATGGATCTTGCCAAAGGCGATCTCTCCGACGGGCGCGAATTTCTGCACAAGGCGCGCGGGATCGTCCCGGCTCTGCTGGACGATTCCAACGAGACCCAACGCATAGAGGGCGCAGAAAGGATGTCGCGCGGCCTCGGTCTCGATCTCATATTGTCTGGCGGCGATATCCGCGTATGCGATGGACGCTTCCACGACCTCGTCATGAGTGAGCACGTTGGATTTGATGACCTCGGGGAAGATTTCCGGATACAATCCGCTGAAGAACGGCGACACCTCGTTGAAGAGCGTTTCCACCCTCTCCGCCGCGGCTGTGTTGATGGCGTTGCGAATCTCCTGCTGACTGCGCCGTTTGACGCCGATCAGGCTGATCTCCTTGCCGATCACGATGGCGTCTCGCGGCCTCAGCGAGCAGTGGCGCGTCCAGTAGTTGATCGCGCGCTCCTGGCGCGCCGTTCCGCTGTTGGAGATGAATTCATTTTTCGGCCCGAGGAATCGCAACAGCGGATCTTCGGCGCTCCTGTCGACCAGTTCGCTCTTCGGCACGATCGCGATGTTGTTCTCGATGATCTGCTTGATATCCTCCAGCCGGTACCGCAATTCTCGCCGGAACGATCGCAGGTTGGAGAATTGAGGTTCGTTCTGCGCGGCGTGCTGATAGGCCTCTTTTCGGATCGACACGAATATTCTGACGTGCGGATTGATCCCGTGCAGGCGCCTTAGCGCCAGCCACGCGCCGATCTGGCCGGCGTGCCAGATCCGGACGAAGCGCTCGTGGACCTCGTTGCGCCGCAGGTAGGAGAAATTGATGTAGTGGATGAGATATTCGTCGATATTGTCGACGAATATGCCCGCCTGCTTGTGGATGGTCGCGAAGATGCGCGTCACCTGTTGCGCCGCCCGCATGATGAGGAAAATTTCGTTGCGCTGCGCCGCCAGACAATCGTGCAGGATGTCGAACGGCCTTGTTATGTGCGGGTGGGTCAGGATGTTCAGCAATGTCGGCGGCAAGTCGTCCGATTGCATGAGATCGGCGAGCTGCTGGTGAACGTCGCGATCGTCCTGAAACCCCTTGATCAGGCATATCGAGAACGCCAGATTCCACAGGGTCTCCCAATTGTCGCTGCTCTCCAAAACGTTGATGATTTCATTCGGCAGGATCGGCGGCTTGTTGCTCGGGCGATCAACGATGGGCGAGAACGGGAAGCAGCGATAGTCGTTTTCCTGCAAGGAAATTCGTTTCAGTTTCAGCACGAGAGTCTTGCCGAACCCCTTCGGCGCCACGAGCGCGTGGGAGGAGAGATTAAGGTTGGATAGGAACTCTTCGACTTCGGTTGTCCGAAGCAGGACCGAGCTCTGGGAGCTGCTTAAGTCTCTGAGCTCCGTCAGCTGTTGCGCGTCTTCAACCCATGCCGGCATCCCGGCCTCCACAAAATCTATTTTTAGCGCCCGCGCCCCCCTTACGGCATTGGCGAGAACAAAACTACAACCCGTCGAACCTGGGCGCCGCTAAGGATCCATCAAGTCCGGCCGCCTCTCGCGGGTGAGCCGCTCGGCCTCGGCGCGGCGCCAGGCGGCGATCCTGGCGTGATCGCCTGACAGGAGCACTTCGGGAATCGCGCGGCCTTCCCAGGTCCGGGGACGGGTATAGTGGGGATATTCGAGCAGCCCGTTTTCGAAGCTTTCTTCCGCCCCCGATTCCCGGCTGCCCATGACGCCGGGAATGAGTCGCACGCAGGCGTCGAGCACGGCGAGCGCGGCGATCTCGCCGCCCGACAGCACATAGTCGCCGATCGACACTTCGATGAGACCGCGCGCCTCGATCACGCGCTCGTCGACGCCCTCGAAGCGCGGGCAGACGATGACGAGGCCAGGCCCCGCCGCCCATTCACCCGCCTGCGCCTGCCTCAACGGCTGGCCGCGCGGGCTCATGACGAGGCGCGGCCTCAAATCGTCAGGGCCGGCGGCCGCGTCGAGGCTCGCGGCCAGGACATCCGCGCGCATCACCATGCCGGGTCCGCCGCCCGCCGGGGTATCATCTATGGCGCGGTGACGGCCAAGTCCATGCTCGCGAATGTCGCGCGCCTCGAGCGACCACAGGCCCCGCGCGAGCGCATCGCCCGCGAGTGACTGCCCCAGCGGCCCGGGGAACATGGCGGGAAACAGGGTGAGGATCGTGCAAGCGAACATGAGGCTGCCCGGGATTGGCGGGGACGCTTTATAGTCGATCGGGCCAGCGTTGCGCGCCGTGGAGAACGCGCAGGATTTCGATCGTTTCGCCGTGAACACGATATGCGACGAGGAACGGCGTCTGCGAGACTACCAATTCTCGCGTTCCCGGTGCTCTTCCTGGACGCCCAATTTCAGGATTTTGCGGTAGTAACGTCTCGACCATCTCGGCGATGCGACGAACCAGTCTCTTTGCTGCGGTCGGACTGTCCGCGCCGATGAACGCGCGAAGCGCCGCAAGATCTTCGGCAGATTCTGCCGACCAGACCAGCCTCACGTCCGGCTGGGTTTCGGCGGATCGAGCTCCTCGTCGGTGTTCCAGGACTCGATCCAACCGCGGACCGCGGCGTGCGCGATTCCCCCTTCGCGGTCGATCGACACAATTGCCCCCCTTATCGCAGAGATCTGCCACTCCTGAAGGGCAAGGTACTCCGAGACCGCTTCCGCGGCCAACAAAGACTCGCTGCGCCCAGTGGCGTCCGCGAGCGCCTCAAGGCGCTCCCTATCGACCTTGCTGAGTTGAACGGTCAGCGCCGCAGTCCCCACGCGCCGATATCCTTTCCCTAGTCTCGACCTACGTCACACCTGCAGGATCGAGTTGAAGTCGAAAGTCGCGCCCGGCGGATTTTGGCCGACCCGCACCGTCTTATCGTTGGGGAAGTGATAGGGTGGCACCGGCAGGTTGTAAGGCGCAGGAACACCCTGGAACACGCGCCCCGCCAGATCGTATTTCGAGCCGTGGCATGGGCAGAAGAAGCCGCCCGGCCAGTCGGGCGCGGGATTGGTCGCATTGGGCTCTGGCTCGAACAGCGGAATGCAGCCGAGATGGGTGCAGACCCCGACGAGCACCAGGATCTCCGGCTTGATCGAGCGGCTCCAGTTGGCGGCATAGGCCGGCTGCTGCAATTCCTGCGAGTTCGGATCGCGCAGCCCGGAGAGAAGCTTTGGATTTTTCAATTCCTCGAGCGCCGGCTGGGGGCGCTTGACGACGAAAATCGGCCGCGACGCCCACAGCGTGACCACCCGTTGGCCAGGCTGAAGCTGGCTGATGTCGATGTCGACGGGGCCGGCCGCGGCGATGGTGGCGGCGTCCGGATTCATCTGGTCGATGAACGGCCAGACCGTCGCCGCGACACCAACGACGGCGAGCGAGCCAGTCGCCAGGAAAAGGAAATCCCGCTTGGTGACCGAAGGGCCCCCATGGCCTGTCGAAGCGGTGTCGGCACTCATCGTCATTAAGCGCGTCTCCAAACCTTCGGCGCCGGATGAAACATACGGGGCGCCAGCGCCTTGTTGTGTATCCGCCCCCTGCGCCCTTCGCAACCACTGGGTTCGCTTTGGACGCTAGCCTTCGCCCTCGACCTCGCGCGGCGGGTCTATGACAATCCGCCCGGCCTCGAAATCGATGCGTGGCGCGACCCGCTTGGTAAACGGCAGCAGGAAGGTCTCGCCGCCCTGGGCCGGCGCGATCTCGAGCACGTCGCCAGCGCCGTAGTTCATGAGCGACACGACGCGGCCGACTGGTGCGCCGGCGGCGTCGACCGCTTCAAGCCCGACGAGATCGTCGTAATAGAATTCGTCATGCGACGGCGCCGGCAACTGGTCGCGCCGGGCGAAGATCTCCGCGCCCTTCAAGACCTCAGCCGCCGTCCGGGTCGAAACGCCGGCGAGCCGCGCGACCAGCATGTCGTCCTTGAGCGTACGCAAGCTCTCGAACACGAATGTCCGCGCCCGCGCCTTGTCGGTGAGCGGGCCGTAAGCGCCGATGGCGCCCGGATCGGCTGTCAGCGATTTGACCCGGACTTCCCCACGCACGCCCTGGGCTGCGCCGAACACGCCAAGGAGGATCAGGCGGTCGGGCGGGCGCAATGTGCGGCAGGGAGCTTAGGCTGCCGGCGCCGCGGCGGCCTTCTCCGCCGCAGCCGCAGCGGCGGCGGCGCGCTCCTGGGCCTTCTTCTTCGGCAGCGCCTTCTTGGGATTGTTGCGCACTTCGCGCTTGGCTAGCCCGAGGCCGTCCAGCAGTCGCAGCACCCGGTCGGTCGGCTGGGCGCCTTTGGCGATCCAGCTCTTGGCTTTCTCCTGATCCAGCACGACGCGGCCCGCGTCGTCCTTGGCCTTCATCGGATCGAACGTGCCGAGCCTTTCGACGAAACGGCCGTCGCGCGGCGCGCGGGCGTCGGCGACCACGATACGGTAGAATGGGCGCTTCTTCGCGCCGCCGCGGGAGAGGCGGATTTTCAGGGACATTTTTTAGTCTTCCTTTCAGTGAACGAGGTTTGAGGAGGCGACGGCTTCGGGCGGGAGATGGCGATAGACGCCCCAACGCGCGCCGCGGAAGTCGACTTCGCGCTCGAGCCGCGCCCCGAGAGACTCTGCGAGACGGATCGAGGGAAGATTGTCAAGGACGATCAGGCTAGCGGCCTTCGTCCAGCCGAAGCCATCATAGGCGTGGATGAGAGCGGCACGGGCCGCCTCGCGCGCATATCCCTGGCGCTGATGCGAGGGCGCGATGCAATAGCCGATCTCCGGCTCCGGGAAGCCCTCGGGGTTCCAGCAGCCCGCCCAACCGACAAAGCCGCCGGTTTCCTTAAGGGCGACCACCCACAGACCGTAACCGCGTAGGCGCCAATGGCCGATGATCGCCGCCATGCGCCGCCAGGCATTGTCCCGCGTCTCGACGCCGCCGATGAAACGCGCCTGCGCTTCGTCGGCGTAGATCGCCGCGAAGGGCTCGAAATCATCCTCGCGCCATTCCCGCAAGATCAGCCGCTCGGTTTCGAGGGTGGGAATCACTTCTTCCTGGCCCCGAACGGATTGAAGCCCCCGCCGAGGCCCGGCAGCTTCGGCCCGCCGCCGCCGATGCCGGGGAATTGCGGCGGCAGACTGAACGCGCCGGGCGGCGGGGCCACGGGAATGCCGGGCGGGCCGGACGGCGCTCCGGGAAGCCCCGCGCCGCCGAGCTGTTTCTGCAGCGCTTCGATCTCATCGGGCGATGGCATCGGCATGCCGCCGCCAAGCCCCATCATCTGCCCGAGCTTGCCCATCATGCCGCGCTTGCCGCCCCCGCCACCCATCGCCTTCATCATGTCGGCCATCTGGCGGTGCTGCTTGAGCAGCCGATTGACATATTCGACCGTGGCGCCCGAACCCGCCGCGATGCGCTTCTTGCGCGACGCCTTGAGAAGGTCGGGGTTGCGGCGTTCCTGCGGGGTCATTGAGGAAATGATTGCGCGCTGGCGCTTGACAAGCTTGTCGTCGAGATTGGCGGAATTGAGCTGGTCCTTGATCTTGGCCATCCCCGGCAGCATCCCCATGATGCCGCCCATGCCGCCGAGCTTTTCGATCTGCGCCAGCTGCTCGGAGAGATCGTTGAGATCGAAGACGCCCTTGCGCATCTTCTCGGCCATCTTGGCGGCCTGCGCCGCATCGATGTTTTGCGCCGCCTTCTCGACCAGGCTCACGATGTCGCCCATGCCGAGGATGCGATCGGCGAGGCGCGCGGGATGGAAATCCTCGAGCGCGTCCATCTTCTCGCCGACGCCAATGAGCTTGATTGGCTTGCCGGTGACGGAGCGCATCGAGAGCGCCGCGCCGCCGCGACTGTCGCCGTCCATGCGGGTCAGCACGATGCCAGTCAAGCCGACGCGCTCGTTGAAGTTCTTCGCCAGATTGACCGCGTCCTGGCCGGTCAGCGCGTCGGCCACCAGCAGGATCTCGTGCGGCCGCGCGGCGTCGCGAATCTCCGCCATCTCGGCCATCAGCGGCTCGTCGATGTGCGTGCGCCCGGCCGTGTCGAGCATGACGACATCGTAGCCCTGCAGGCGCGCGGCGGCCTCGGCGCGTCGGGCGATTGCGACTGGCTCCTCGCCGAAAACGATCGGCAGCGTCGCCACGCCGACCTGCTCGCCCAGAATCGCAAGCTGCTCCTGCGCGGCCGGACGCTTCACGTCGAGCGAGGCCATCAGCACTTTTCGCCTGTCGCGCTCGGTCAGGCGCTTGGCGATCTTGGCCGCGGTCGTCGTCTTGCCCGCGCCCTGGAGGCCGACCAGCATGATCGCCACGGGCGCGGGAGCGTTGAAGTCGATCGCCTGGCTGTCGCCCCCCAGCGTCTCGACCAGGGAATCGTGGACAATCTTGACCACCATCTGGCCGGGCTTGACCGACTTGATGACGGCCGCGCCAACCGCCCGGGTGCGGGTGCGGTCGACGAACGAGCGCACGACCTCGAGCGCGACGTCGGCCTCGAGCAGCGCGCGGCGCACCTCGCGCATCGCGGCGTTGACGTCCTCTTCCGAGAGGGCGCCGCGGCCGGTAAGCTTATCCAAGATGCCGGAGAGCTTTTCGGACAGGCTCTCGAACATGGAACATGCTCCTTTGAGTCAGGGGGCGAACGGCGATGCGCGGATAGATAGGACGAGAAACCCGTCCTCCCAACCCGTTCCTCTGCGCTCACGTTTGAGCCCAACGCCAATCGCGCCCGGGGGCGCGATGCGCTGCCGGACGGGGACCGCTGGCCTCAAAGGGACAGTCGGCTTGATCGACAAGGCCAAAACCTGACGAAGGCCGGTCTTCTAGACGGGGCGGAAAGGCGTGTCAATTGACAGGCGATCTTCGCCAGGGCGATCGCTTCAGGTTAACGCGGGCGGGCGCTTAGGAAATGTGATTCTCAAAGGGCTTCGACGAATCGGAGCCCGTGATGTCCACTTCGCCTGCGAAGAGTCTTCTCGATCATTTTTCGGCGCTGAAGGACCC
>DASXES010000050.1:0-8276 GCA_036489975.1 Roseiarcus sp. | reverse complement strand
CGTTGAGGCCTTCAGAAAATACTACGGACCGACGATGAACGCGTTCGAAGCGGCGGAGAAGAACGGCCGCGGCGAAGATCTGAAGAAGGAGCTGGACGACCTCTTCAAAAGGGAAAACAAGAGTCCGGACGCCAGCGCGACGGTGATCCCTGCGACCTATTTGCGCGTGACCGTCGCCCGCTAGGGCGCCCGGCGGAGCCTCCGCCGGCCGCGATTGTGCGTGAAGCCAAAGCCTGCTAACGGTCGCGATTGCTGAGGGGGCTGTTGCAGGGCCAGATTCGGACAGGCCATTGTTGGGCGGGGAGCGAGACATGCCGGATGTCGCCGGGCGCCGACGATTTCTGCTTTTCCTTGTCAAGTGTTCCCACTACGACGATGACGGTTACGTCATCCAGTGGTGGAAGTCGGCGCTGCCATCGAACTCGCTCGCCTGCCTGTTCGGCATCGCGCAGAAATGCATGGAAGATCAGGTCCTCGGGCCGGACGTGGACATCGAGATCTTTCCCGTCGACGAGACCAACACCCGCGTTCGTCCGGACCTCATCGCCAAGCAGATAAAGGACAATGGCGGATTCGGTATGGTCGGCTTCGTCGGCGTGCAGTCGAATCAGTTCCCCCGCGCGATGGATTGCGCGCGGACGCTGCGGGCGGCGGGCGTGCCGGTGGTCATCGGCGGATTTCATGTCTCCGGCTGCCTCTCGATGCTGCCCGAGCGGCCTGCGTCTCTGAACGCTGCGCTCGACCTTGGCGTCTCGCTCTACGCGGGCGAAGCCGAAGGGCGGTTCGACGAAGTGCTGCGCGACGCCGCGGCGGGCAAGCTGAAGCCCATCTACAATTACCTCCACGATCTGCCGGGGCTTGAAGGCGCGACCGGCCCCTACATGCCGCCGGAGCGGGTGGGGCGCACGCTCGGCATGATCTCGAGCTTCGACGCCGGCCGCGGCTGTCCGTTCCTCTGCTCCTTCTGCACCATCATCAACGTGCAGGGGCGCAAGTCGCGCTATCGCACCGCCGACGACATCGAGCAGCTGGTGCGGGTCAATGTCGCGAACGGCGTGCGCTACTTTTTCATCACTGACGACAATCTCGCCCGCAACCGCAACTGGGAATCGATCTTCGACCGACTGATCGAATTGCGCCAGCAGGGCATCCACTCGCGCTTCATCATCCAGGTCGACACCGCCTGCCACAAGATTCCGCGCTTCATCGAGAAGGCGGCGGCGGCCGGCGTCAAGCGGGTGTTCATCGGGTTGGAGAACATCGATCCCGACAATCTGGCCTCGGCGAAGAAGAAGCAGAACCACATTTCCGACTATCGCGAGCTTCTGCTCGAGTGGCGCAAGCACCGCTGCATCACCTATTGCGGCTACATCATCGGCTTTCCCAATGACACGAAGGAATCGCTGGTCCAGCGCATCCAGATCATCCAGCGCGAACTGCCGCTCGATCTCCTCGAATTCTCGATCCTGACGCCGCTGCCGGGCAGCGAGGATCACGCCAAGGCGGTGGCGAAGGGCGTCGACATCGACACGGATTTGAACAAGTTCGACCTCGAGCACGTGACGACCGACCACCCGCGCATGACGCGCGAGGAATGGCAAGAGGCCTATCGCCTCGCCTGGCGCACCTATTACACGCCGGAGCACATCAAGACGGTGATCCGGCGCGCCGCCGCGGGCGGCCCGCGACCGGACACGGTCGCGTATCTCCTCACCTGGTTCTGGGCGAGCTTCCACTTCTACAACATCTATCCGCTCGAGACCGGCATCGTCCGTCGGCGTTACCGGCGCGACCGCCGGCCTGGCATGCCGATCGAGAACCCGCTTCTCTTCTACACGCGCCATTGGGGTGGGCAGGCCGTCACTTACGGCAGGATCCTGGCGATGTTCGTCAAGATCCACTTCTGGACGCGCAGGCTCGAACGCGATCCCGAGGCCAAAAACTACACCGACGAGGCGCTCCGGCCCTCCGACGACTACGACCATCAGGAGATGTACCAGCTTACCGAGGCCGCCCGGCAGGCGGGCGCCAAGGCGAAGCGGATCGAGGAGCACAAGCACGCCCGCGCCCCTGTCGTCGAGCAGGCCATCGAGTCGGTGAAGTAGGAGCGGCTTCGCGGCCCTGCAGGGGTGCTCGCGCGCTGGTTGTCGAACCCCCCGGTTTGCGAAGCATGGAGCGCAGACTGGCAACGAGCAAACTGAGACGCGCCGCATCAAAAATGGCGGCCGCACGATAAGCGGGTCAATCCATTTGGCCGGGACGCGGCATGGAGATGATGTTGTAGCCGGCGTCGACGAAGTGCACCTCGCCCGTCACCCCGGCGGAGAGGTCGGACAGCAGATAGAGGGCGCCGCCGCCGACATTGTCGATCGTGACGGAGCGGCGGAGCGGGGAGTGGTCGCGCTGAAAATTGAACATGAAGCGCGCGTCCGCGATGCCGGCGCCGGCCAGCGTGCGCACCGGCCCGGCGGAAATCGCGTTGACGCGAATGTTCTCCGGGCCGAAGTCCGCAGCCAGATAGCGCACGCTCGCTTCCAGCGCGGCCTTGGCGACCCCCATGACGTTGTAGTTCGGCACGACGCGGGTCGAACCGCCAAAAGTGAGCGTGAGCATCGCGCCGCCCGGCCGCATCATCGCCGCGGCGCGTCTGGCGAGTTCGGTAAACGAAAAAACGGAGATGACCATCGTGCGGATGAAATTCTCGCGGCTGGTGTCGGCGTACCGCCCCTTCAGCTCGTTGCGATCAGAAAAACCTATGCAATGGACGAAGAAATCGAGCTTGCCCCAAACCGCCTCGAGCGCCGAAAACATTGTCTCGACCGAACCTAAGTCCTCGACGTCGCAGCGAAAGAGCCGCTCCGCTGCGCCCAACTCTCCGGCAAGCGGGGCGACCCGTTTGCCCAGGGCCTCGTTCTGATAGGTGAAGGCGAGTTCGGCGCCTTCGCCGGCCAGGGCCTTGGCTATGCCCCAGGCGATCGAGTGATCATTCGCGACCCCCATCACCAAGCCGCGTTTGCCGCTCATCAAGCCAGGTGTCATGGACGCTCATCAATCAGATGTTCTGGGGAGGCAAAGACAGGCGGGGACGGGTCATCTCGATTTGATCGCGCAGCGGGAAAGCTCCGTGTTCAAGCATCCACATGCTTGAACACGAGCGTTGCGTTCGTCCCGCCGAAGCCGAAGGAGTTCGACAGCGCCGCCCTCAGCTTCACATTGTCCTTGCGCAAGCGCACGATCGGCATGTCTGAGAAGGCCGGATCAAGTTCGTCGATATGGGCGCTTTCGCAGATGAAGCCGTTCTGCATCATCAGCAGTGAATAGATAGCCTCGTGGACGCCGGTCGCGCCCTGAGAATGCCCGGTCAACGACTTGGTCGCCGATATTGGAGGACACTTGTCGCCCGGGCCAAACACCTCGCGCAGCGCCTCGATCTCCTTGAGATCGCCAATCGCGGTCGAAGTTGCGTGAGGATTGATGTAATCGATCGGGACTTTGACCCCCGCCAAGGCCTGGCGCATGCACCGCGCGGCGCCCTCGCCCGAGGGGGCGACCATGTCATGCCCGTCCGACGTCGCGCCGTAGCCGACGATCTCGCCATAAATCCTGGCGCCGCGCGCCTTGGCCCGCTCATATTCCTCGAGCGTGAGCACGCCCCCGCCGGCCGAGATGACGAACCCGTCCCGGTTCTTGTCATAGGCGCGCGAGGCGCGCGAAGGCGTGTCGTTGTAGGCGGACGAGAGCGCCCCCATCGCGTCGAACAGCACCGACAAGGTCCAGTCGAGCTCCTCGCAGCCGCCCGCGAACATGATGTCCTGCCGACCGGCGAGGATGTGCTCGTAGGCCGCGCCAATGCAATGATTGGACGTCGCGCACGCCGACGAAATCGAATAGCTGACGCCTTTTATCTTGAACCAGGTCGACAGAGTCGCCGACGCCGTAGAGGACATGGATTTCGGCACCGCGAACGGGCCGACGCGCTTGGGCCCCTTGGCGCGGGCGACGTCGGCGGCCTCGACAATGGCGCGCGTCGATGGACCGCCCGAGCCCATGATGATGCCGGTCCCCTCGTTCGAGACTTCGTCGGGCGCGAGGCCACTGTCCACGATCGCCTGATCCATTGCGACATGGCACCATGCGGTTCCCCCGCCGTGGAAGCGCATCGCTCTTCGATCGACCACCTCCTCGGCGCGAAGCGTCGGCGCTCCTTGAATTTGCGAGCGAAAGCCGAGCTCGGCCATCCGGTCGGCGCGCGTGATTCCCGACCTGCCCGAATGGAGGCTGGCGATCACTTCCTGCGTGTTATTGCCGATCGAGGACACAATGCCCATGCCGGTGACGACGACGCGCCTCATCCCCTTGCCTCCCGCTTGGCCGTGCGCAAGTCAGGCCGAGGTTGCGGTCGAAGGACTGAACAAGCCGACGCGGATATTCTGGACCTCGTATATGCGTCGCCCATCGCCCTCGAGCCAGCCGTCCGAAACGCCGAGGATCAACTTGCCCTTGAAGACCCGCTTCATGTCCACGCCGTAGACGACCTTTTTGATCGTCGGGAGCACCTGATCGGCGAATTTCACCTCCCCGACGCCGAGAGCTCGTCCCCGTCCCGGCAAGCCAAGCCAACCGAGAAAGAATCCGGTCAACTGCCAGAGCGCATCCAGGCCGAGACATCCAGGCATCACCGGATCGCCCTTGAAATGGCAACTGAAAAACCAAAGGTCCGGCTTGATGTCGAACTCCGCGCGCACGCCTCCCTTGCCGTTGGCGCCCCCGGTTTCGGAAATCTCGCTGATCCGGTCGAACATCAGCATCGGTGGCAAAGGCAGCTGAGCGTTGCCCTCTCCAAACAACTCGCCTCGACCGCAGGCGATAAGATCCTCATAAGCAAAACTGGTACGCCGTTCACTCATGCGCGCGGTCTAATCCTCGTGGCTCCGGCAGAAGCCTCAAGACGGCGTGGTAACACAGGCCCCGTCATACCGGAAGCGCCGTGGGCTGAGGTCAACGTCCAGGAATGGCCTGGGCTTTTGTGCCCGAACACGGCAAGGTGGCCTCGTTTGAGGCGGAATGTCGCCGCGGCGAGGACGGGTGGCGCGATGAAGGTCTTCAGCGCGGATAGTCAGCCGAGGCGATGACGCCTGCGCTGGTCGTGACAACCCATCCGTTGCCTCCAAGCTCGATACGCTCCACGCGCCCCGCTCCGGGGAGAAAATCCCCCTGGCGGACTTCACGCTCCCCGTAGCGGCCGCCGATGAGCGCGATGTCATCGCGAGCGTCCAGCACGACGTACCCGCGGAGAAGCGGTCTTGGCCGTTCGATCGAGCCCGTCCCCTCCATCGAAACGCTGGCGAACTTGGGCCGGACCGGAGGTTGCTTGGCCTGCGCGGCCTGCTGCGGCGGAGCCGGCGGAACGATCTTCTGCTCGAGCTTGTCGATGCGCGAGGAGAGCCCGGCCGTCAGCGTGCTCGTATCGCGATCGACGCGCTCGGTGAGCTTGTCGACTTTCGCGCTTGCTTCGTGGTCCAGCTTGTCGACCCGTTGGGAAAGCTGGGCCACGGCGCCGCCGAGCGCCCGGGCGGAGCCCACGCTCGAGTTGATCTCGCCGACCGACCTACGCAGAGAAGCCAGATCGGCGCCCGAGATGGCCGTATCGATCGCGTCGAGTCGCACCTTCAACGACTTGATGGTGTGAGCCAAAGCCTCGGTTTCGCTCGTCCGCTCCGCGAGGGCCTGGGCCTGTTGCCGGTTCTCGAAAAACAGGGCGCCCGCGACAGCCACGACGACGGCAAGGGCCGCCGTGGCGGCCAAGGGGAGCCGGGACGTGAAAAGCCTGTCCGCAGCCCCGACCTGCGGCCCCCTAGCCGACCGCGGTTCCGGAGGCTCGACCACCACAATCAGGTCGCGCGAAGGGCTGGACCGCGGCGGCTCGTGGCCGGCGCTCGAATTCTGGAGATCATTCATCGATGAACGTCCGGGCTAACCAAGCGTTTACGCCAGTTTCCGCCAATGAGATTAACGAACTGTTGACCCTCACGTAGCGGTCATGGCTCGATTGGAAGGCGCTCGAGCTCTTAGACTATCCGTCGGTTTCGGCGCAGATATGGCAAACCGCGCCGGCCGCGACTTTATCGCGGGGAAGATTCGCAGGTTTGCCCGCGCCTCAGCCGAGGGGACCGGCTTTAAATCAAGAGCCGATATGTTCGCTAAAGGGCGTCGAGTCTCAGGCCCGCCGCGTCCGTGCGGATGCGCTCGATCATTGCGCGCACGCCATTCGAGCGCTGCGGCGTCAAATGTTGCTCAAGCCCGAGCTCACGAAAGGCGGCGCGCGCGTCCGTCGCGAGAATCTGCTCGGGCGTCCGATCCGAAAAAAGCGCGATCGCGATGCATATCAGTCCCCTCACAAGGTGAGAGTCGCTGTCGCCGCGGTAGTGCAGGATCCTTTCGCCTGCCGCGGTCGTCCTCGGCTCGCATTCCAGCCAGACCTGGCTGACGCAGCCCCGCACCTTATTGATCTCGTTGTGGGCGTCACGGCCTAGCGGCTCGAGCGCGTGACCGAGCTCGATGACGTAGCGATACCGATCCTCCCAATCGTCGAGAGAGGCAAAATCCTCGCGTATGGCGTCGATCGCTATCAAAGGTTGCGCCAACTTCAATGGGTCGTCCGTGGCTCTTATATGGGCGCCGGTCGGTGATCGGCCAGCGCCCGCAGCACAATGCTTGCGTCGTCGCAATCCGTGCGACCGCTGTAATAAAGCGTAAACCATAGTCCGAGGCTGCCGGAACGGATTGTAATTAGGGAAGCGGTGGGACTCCAGACTTAAGATTGGTTTAATCAGCGGCTGCGAATTCTAGGGAACGCCCTACGATTCCGAGCGCCTGCGCGTGACCGATCGGCGCCGGTTTCGTCGCTTTGCCGGACCACACCATGTCGGCCAATCGTTCCGCAGGCCTTGTTCGCCAAATGACCCAGCGGCCGCTCCGGCCGCTTGCTCATCCTTCGCCTTTCCGACGCGAACCGGAATCCATCGGCGCCGAGCTTTTAGGAGAAACGACTTGGACCTCGCGCTCGCACGCATAAAGGATAATCTGGGCCAGCTCCGAGGGCCCGTCCAACGTTCGACTCACGCGTCGCTGAGACAACGGGTCGCCGGCGCCGTGACAATCGCGCATCTGCGATACTGTCTTGGCGGGGTCCTGGCGATCGCCCTTGTCGGCATCGCCGTCAATGCGCTTCTATTGCAGCGCGAGCGTCATCCGGCGCCCCTATTCGGGTTTGCGGCGCCGAAACCTCAAGCCGCCGCTCCCGCGCCCACCCCGGCTCCCGCGCCAAAGTCCGTAAGTATGGAGGACAAAGTCCCGCCGGCCCCGCCGGCCGCCGCTCTGCCGCCGGCGCGGCCCCCGCAAGCCGCCCAGAACTCCGCGCCGGCGCCCGATCCGATCGCCGCGCTTTTGGCCGGCGAAGCCCCAAGTGATGCCTCGCATCTGACCGTGGCCGCCCAAACCGCCCTCGCCAAGCTCGGCTATGCGGTCAAGCCGGACGGGAAGGAGGGCGCGGAGACGGAGCAAGCCCTGCGCGACTTCGAGCACGCTCACGGGCTTCCCCCCGCGACCGAAATAACCGAGCGGCTCGTCAAGCAGCTGACGCAAGCCGCGCGCAACGCGGGACGTTGATCCGTTGCGCCTGCGCTCCGACATTTGGGTTGCGGCCTATTTGCGCCGGTGCGGAGTGGAAGGAGTGAGCGCCGTCCTGCGCCGCCGGGGCGCCGCCGAGGCTGGCGCGATTTTCGTCAAAGTCGATCACCTGAACGGGCGCGCGACCCTATATCAGCCTGCTCCACAGTCCGTCGCGGCAGACGCTCGGCCTGGCGTCGAAAGGCTTTTCTCGCGCGCGCATCAGGAACCGTCGATTGATTCCAATGAGACGGAGGAGCGGCTCAAGCGGGAACTGGCGTTCGACCCGGATCTTTGGATTGTTGAGATCGAGGATGGCGCAGACGGCGCCTGGCTCGATTTCGCTCCCTAAATCAGACGCGTTCAGGCCAGCTTCGTCGTGTCGAAACGTAGGGCTGGGACGAGTCCGCCATTGCCAGGGACAATAAGGAGATGACGCGCATTCCTGATTCCATAGAGTTAAAAATTGGCGCTTATAGCGATACCTGTTGATTTGAGTTAGGCTAGGGTCTGGGCTGAGGAGCTTGATTCGATGAAGGCCGATGAATTTTCCGTCTGGTTTTCGGGCGTTGGTCGGCTGAGCCCCGAGCAACGCCGAGAAGTGGCCG
>DASXES010000046.1:0-9141 GCA_036489975.1 Roseiarcus sp. | reverse complement strand
GGCGGACAGCATCCTGTGGCGCAATTCGTCAAGCGGGGCTGTCGAGCTCTGGAATCCGAATGGCTCGGGCGGCTTCACCTACGAAGCCCTGAACCCCGTCAGCACGAGCTGGCAGATCTTCAAGCACAGCTGATTTTAGCGGCGGAGCGCTGGCGCAGCGCCCCATCGAGATGGGGCGCTGGCGCCGGCCGATCGAGCCTGTTCCGCCGGCTGCGGCGAGTCACGGCTCCCCCTGCGGCCTTGCTCGGCATTGTACGCCCACACGCTGTGTACGATTTTGCGCGCGACTCAATCTTTTCAGGCGCTTGACCTCATTTTTCTGCAACTCGAATCGACAATAACACATATCTAACATGCTTTATAATCGCCGAAGAAGCCAGACCCCAACGGGATCCCCCTTGCAATCGCCCCGTAAATAGTTCATATGTGAACCTTATCGCGGCCCTACACGCGCAACCGCCGCGACGCCGCGGATTTCCGGTTTTTCCTGGGGACGACAAATGCCGACATACAAGGCCCCCGTCAGCGACACGCTCTTTCTGCTCAGCGACGTGTTCGGCTATGACAAACTGGCAAATGCTCCCGGTTTCTCGGAAGCCCCGCTCGACGTGGTCGAGGCGGTCTTGAGCGAAGGCGCGAAATTCGTCGAGGAAGTGATCCAGCCGCTCAATCGCACAGGCGACATCGAGGGCTGCAAGCGCAGCGATGACGGCAGCGTCACGACCCCAAAGGGCTTCAGGCAGGCCTACAAGGGGCTTGTCGAAGGCGGCTGGGTTGGCCTCTCCGGTGATCCGGCCTATGGCGGCCAGGGCCTGCCGTCGTTCATGGGCGCGTTGTTTGGCGAATATGAATGCTCGGCGAATATCGCCTTCTCGATGTATCCGGGCCTCACCCGCGGCGCGGTCGCGGCGCTGGCGGCGCACGGCGACGATGACTTGAAGGCGCGCTATCTCCCCAAGCTGACGGTCGGCGAATGGAGCGGCACGATGAACCTGACCGAACCGCAGTGCGGCACCGATCTCGGGCTCATCAAGACGAAGGCCGTCCCGCAAGCCGACGGCTCCTACGCCATCACGGGACAGAAGATTTTCATCTCGGCCGGCGAGCATGACCTGACGGACAATATCATTCATCTCGTGCTCGCGCGCATCGAAGGCGCGCCTGCGGGCACGAGAGGCATATCGCTCTTTCTCGTCCCGAAATTCCTGGCCGAGGCCGATGGCGGGATCGGCGAACGCAACGGCGTCACATGCGGCTCGATCGAGCACAAGATGGGAATTCACGGCAATGCGACCGCCGTCCTCAACTATGACGGCGCCAAGGGCTGGCTGGTCGGCGAGGAGCATCGCGGCCTGCCCGCGATGTTCGTGATGATGAATGGCGCGAGGCTCGGCGTCGCCGTGCAGGGTCTCGGACTTTCCGAGGTCGCCTATCAGAACGCGGCGGCCTACGCCAAGGAGCGACGGCAGGGCCGCTCGCTTAAAGGCGCAGCCGAGCCGGACAAACCGGCGGACCTGCTCCTCGTCCACCCCGACGTGAGACGCATGCTGCTCGAAATCCGCGCCTTCAACGAAGCGGCGCGGGCCCTCCTCGTCTGGATCGCGGTGACCCAGGACGAAGCGCGGCTCCTGCCCGATGCGAAGATGCGGGCCGCGGCCGAGGACCGGCTCGGCCTGATCACGCCCGTGCTCAAAGGCGTATTCACCGACTATGGCTTCGCCAACGCGGTCAAGGCGCAGCAGGTGCTGGGCGGTCACGGCTATATCGCCGAGTGGGGCATGGAGCAGTTCGTTCGCGACGCGCGCATCGCAATGATCTACGAAGGCGCGAACGGTGTGCAGGCGCTGGACCTCGTCGGCCGCAAGCTGCCGAAGGACGGCGGCCGGGCGGTGATAGCGTTCTTCGGCGAAATCAGCGGCTTCCTAGCCGCGAACAAGGATGACGCGGCGCTCGCGCCTTATCTTGGCGCGCTCAAAACCTCACTCGGCCACCTGCAGCAGGCGACAATGTGGCTCCAGGCGAACGGCCTCAAGGATCCTGATAACGCCGGAGCCGCGTCTTATGACTATATGCACCTCATGGGCCTGACCGCGCTTGGGTTTATGTGGGCGCGAATCGTGAAGGCGGTGCTGGCGAAACAGGCGGCGGGCGAGAGCACGCCCGAATTGGACGCGAAATTGATCGTCGCCAAGTTCTTCAACGAGCGTATGCTGCCGGAAACAGCGGCGCATCTGGCGCGGCTCAGCGCCGGCGCGTCGACACTGATGGCGCTTCCGGCGGAGGCGTTCTAAAAACCGCGTTTGAGGGAGGTTAAGGGCGATGGCGATCGATGCGGCTGGCCTCAGCGGAGGCTGCCAGTGCGGCGCGGTGCGCTATCGCCTCAGCGCCGAACCGACCGGCTCGAACATCTGTCACTGCCGGATGTGCCAGAAGGCGAGCGGCGGTCCGTTCATGGCCTTCGGCGGCGTGCGGCTGGCGGAATTCGTCTTGACCAGCGGCGCAATCGCGACCTTCTCGAGTTCCGACATCGCGGAGCGCGGTTTCTGCGCCCGATGCGGAACGCCATTGACCTACCGGGAGGTGGGAAGCGATCGCGTCAGCGTCACGCTCGGCAGCCTCGATGAACCGGGCGCGGTCACGCCGGTCACGCAGCTTGGCGTGGAATCGAAGGTCAGCTGGCTTGTTCCCTCATTGAGCCTCCCCGAGATTCGCACGGACCAATGGCTGGCGAAGAAAAAGATCGCGGCCATCCACAACCATCAACATCCGGATCACCAGACCTGAACGCCGCGTGGCTCGCGCGGCAGGGAGAACCAGAATGTCCGACGCCTTAATTTATGATCACGTGCGAACGCCGCGCGGGCGCGGCAAACCGGACGGCTCGCTGCATGCCGCCTCGACGCTCCACCTTGCCGCGACGGCTTTGAAAGCGATCAAGGATCGCAACCATCTCGACCCGGCCGACGTGGACGACGTTGTTCTCGGCTGCGTCGATCCGGTCGGCGAAGCGGGCGGCGACATCGCGCGCATGGGCGCGCTCGCGGCGGGCTTCGGCGACACGGTGCCGGGCGTGCAGATCAACCGCTTCTGCGCCTCGGGGCTCGATGCGGTCAATTTCGCATCCGCGCAGGTGATGAGCGGACAGCACGAGCTGACAATCGGCGGCGGCGTCGAATCGATGAGCCGCGTCGGCATCGGCGCCTCGGGGGGCGCATGGCCGGCCGATCCGTCGCTCGCCATCCCCGCCTATTTCATGCCCCAGGGCATTTCCGCCGACCTGATCGCGACCAAGTATGGCTTCTCCCGCGACGACGTCGACGCCTACGCGGTCGAATCGCAGAAGCGCGCCGCGGCCGCCTGGAAGGACGGTCGGTTCAAGAACTCGATTGCGCCGGTCCTCGACGTCAACGGCCTGCCGATGCTCACCCATGACGAGCACATGCGGCCGAACACGGACATGCAGTCGCTGGCTTCCCTCAAGCCTTCCTTCGTCATTCCCGGCGAGCAGGGCGGCTTCGACGCGGTCGCCATTCAGGCGCATCCCGATGTCGAGCGCATCATCCACGTCCATCACGCCGGCAATTCGTCGGGCATCGTCGACGGCGCCGCAGCCGTGCTGATCGGCTCGCGCGAGGCGGGCGAGAAGGCGGGCCTGAAAGCCCGGGCGCGCGTGCGCGCCTTCGCCAATATCGGCTCGGAGCCGGCGATCATGCTGACCGGACCGGTCGACGTGACGAAAAAAGTGCTCAAGCGCTCCGGCATGACACTCGACGACATCGACCTCATCGAGATCAACGAGGCTTTCGCTTCGGTCGTGCTGCGCTTTCGCCAGGCGTTCGACCTCGACGCCAGCAGAGTCAACGTCAACGGCGGCGCGATCGCGATGGGCCATCCCCTCGGCGCGACCGGCGCCATGATCCTCGGCGCCGCGCTCGACGAACTCGAGCGCACCGGCAAGGGAACGGCGCTCATCACGCTCTGCATTGGCGGCGGCATGGGCACCGCCACCATCATCGAGCGCGTCTGACCGCGAGACGGAGTTTCTCAAGATGAACCTGACCAACTTTCGTTTCGACACCGACTCTGACGGCGTCGCGCTTGTGACCTGGGACATGCCGGGGCGGTCGATGAACGTGATCGACACCGCGGTCGTCGGTGAACTCGGCGAGATCGTCGAGAAAATCGCAACCGACGGAGCGATCAAGGGCGCGGTCTTCACCTCCGGCAAGGAGGGGTTCGCGGCGGGCGCGGATCTTACGATGCTCGAGACGGCGGGCAAGGAATATGCGCGTCGCGCGAAAGCGGAGGGCAAGGAGGCGGCGATGCGCGCCTTCGTCGACGGGACAAAGCAACTGTCGCTTCTCTACCGCCGGCTTGAGAGCTGCGGCAAGCCGGTCGCCGCCGCGATCAACGGCGTATGCATGGGCGGCGGCTTCGAGCTCGCGCTCGCGTGCCATTATCGCATCGTCGCCGATAGCGACAAGGCGCGCGTCGGGCTGCCGGAGATCAAGGTCGGGCTCTTTCCCGGCGCCGGCGGCACCCAGCGCGTGGCGCGGCTGATGCCGACGCCCGACGCGCTGCAGATGCTGCTCAAGGGCGACCAGATCCGCCCCGCCGCGGCCAAGAAGATGGGCCTCGTGCACGAGGTCGCGCCGGCGGGCGAGATCGTCGCGCTCGCCAAGGCCTGGGTGAAGGCCAATCCGGGCGCCAAGGCGCCGTGGGACGACCCAAGATTCAAGCTTCCGTCGGGCAAGGTGTTTTCGGCCCAGGGCATGATGATCTGGCCGCCGGCCAACGCCATCTATCGCCGCGAAACTTACGACAATTATCCCGCCGCCAAAGCGGTTCTGACATGCGTGTTCGAGGGGATGCAGCTGCCGTTTGACCTTGCGCTCGCCAACGAGGCCAAGCACTTCGCCAACATCCTGTTGTCGAAGGAAGCCGCGGCGATGATCCGCTCGCTGTTCCTGTCGATGGGCGAACTCAACAAGGGCGCGCGTCGCCCGGCCAATGTTCCGCCGACGAACCTGAAGAAGATCGGCGTGCTTGGCGCCGGCCTCATGGGCGCTGGCATCGCCTATGTCTCGGCGTCGGCCGGGCTCGATGTCGTACTGATCGACCGCGATCAGGAATCCGCCGACAAGGGCAAGGCCTATTCGGACAAGCTGATCAGCTCCCAGATCGCCAAGGGCCGCGCCAAAACCGCCGATAAAGAGGCGCTGCTTCAGCGGATCACAGCCACTCCAGACTACGCCGCGCTCAAGGGCTGCGATCTCATCGTCGAGGCGGTTTTCGAGGATCGCGCCGTCAAGGCGGAGGCGACGAAAAAAGCGCAGGCCGTGGTCGGCCCTGACGTCGTGTTCGCCAGCAACACCTCGACCCTGCCGATCACTTCGCTCGCCGAGACGTCGCTGAAACCAGACAATTTCATCGGCGTGCATTTCTTCTCGCCGGTGGAGAAGATGATGCTGACCGAAATCATCATGGGCGAAAAGACTGGCGCGAAAGCGCTCAGCGTCGCGATGGATTTCGTCCGCGCGATCAAGAAGACGCCAATCGTGGTCAATGACTGCCGCGGTTTCTACGTCAACCGCTGCGTCGGCAACTACATGGTCGAAGCGCACGCGATGGTGATGGAGGGTGTGCCCCCCGCAATGATCGAGAACGGCGCCAAGATGGCCGGGATGCCGGTCGGGCCATTGGCGCTGAACGACGAAGTCGGCATTGACCTGAGCTTGCGAATCCTCAAGGCGGCGAAAGCGGATCTCGGCGCGAACGCCGTCCATCCCGCCCAGGAGAAGCTCATCGAGGCGATGGCGGACAAGGAAGGCCGCTTCGGCCGGAAGAACGGCAAAGGGTTTTATGATTACCCGGCGCATGGGCTGAAGACCTTATGGCCGGGCCTCGCCAAGATCGCCGGCAAGCGGCTCGATCCCGACAGCATCAGCGTCAGGGACCTCAAGGACCGCTTCCTTTTCACGGTCGCGCTCGAGGCCGCCCGCTGCATGGACGAGGGGATCGTCACCGATCCGCGCGAGGCGGACGTCGGCTCGATCCTCGGCTTCGGCTACGCGCCCTATTCAGGCGGCGCGCTCTCGTTCATCGACGGCATGGGGCTCAGGGCGTTCGTCGCCCGCGCTCATGAGCTCGCGGCGAAATACGGGCCGCAATTTGAGCCCGGCGAGAAGCTTGTCCAGATGGCTGAGCGCGGCGAGACCTTCTACGGCGCCTACGGCGAGAGTCGAAAGGCGGCCTGAGGCGGTAAACGATTGTTTGTCGGCGCGCGCTCGCGGACCCAGGACGGCGAGGCCGCCGCGCTCGTCGCAACGGTCGGCTCGCCATGGCGCCGCCGCGCCAAAATGTCTCCCTTGTCGCGATAGACGGTTTATAAACCTGAACGCCCGCAATTTACGCGCGGCTTCCAGAGCTGGCTGATCAAAGGAACAATGCGAAGAAGCCAGCGTTTTCGAAATGAAGACAAGAACTTCGATCGGAGGACTTTGATGCGATTGGCTTTTTGGGCTTCGATGGGCGCCCTGACGACGCTACTGACTGGATCGGCTGAGGCAATGCCGATTGCCGCGCCGTACCGCGCAGATCCGGGGATAACCCTGGTCGCAGGCGGATGCGGATACGGCTTGCATCGCAACATCTACGGCAATTGCGTGCTGAACGGCCCAGGTTGGGGCGGCGTTGTCGTTGCGCCGGGACTTTACGGGGGCGGCTATTATGGGGGCGGCGGCTGGCACGGTGGCTATTACCACGGCGGCGGCTATTACCATGGCGGCGGGTATTACCACGGCGGCGGGTACCACGGCGGTGGCTGGCACGGGGGCGGGTACCATGGCGGCGGCTGGCACGGGGGCGGATACCACGGGGGTGGGTACCACGGCGGCGGCGCACACTTTCATGGAGGCGGCGCGCACTTCCACGGCGGCGGCCACCGGCGCTGATCGTAGGCGCCGCCGAGCCGCGCCTCCGGGTTGACGTCAAACCCTTGTCCTCGCGGATCGGCGGCCCGAGCTTCCTAACGCAACGTTAAGAACTCGGACCGCAAGCCTTTGAACCAACGCGCTGTTCGGCGCCCGCAAACTTAGAACTTCGCGAATGGCGCACGGCGGTCTCTTGGTCTCAATCATTTTCGTCCTCTTGCTCTGCGCCTCGGGCTTGGGGATGTATCTGCACGACCGGCTGGGAGAACGACACCGAACAAGCGAGACGAAGGATCACGTCCGGTTGGTCGTCTCGATCCTCGTCACCTTCACGGCTTTGGTGCTGAGCCTCATGCTCTCGGAAGTGAAGGGCACGTTCGATACGTTCGACGCCCGGCTGCGGTCTTTCGCCGGCGACATCTCGAATCTCGACATCCATCTGCGGGAATACGGACCAGAGGCTGACCCGATCCGAGCCACGGTAAGGAAATACGTAGCGGCGGCGATCGCCGATAGCTGGCGCGACGAGCCGGCGCCGTCGGGTGATTTTCCGCGCTTCGACGGTCCGACGGCCGTCGAGCGACCGCAGCTCGGCGCCCTTCTCATTCAGGCCGACGCCGCCATTCACAAGCTGGACCCATCCGATCATTTTCATCAACGTCTGACAGATTCGCTGTCCAATCAGATCGACGAAGTGTTGCGCGCCCGGCGTCAGCTGCTTGAGACGTCACACGACACGATCTCGTGGCCGCTCATGGTGGCGATGTGCGCGTGGCTGGCGGTGGTTTTCGGAGTCTTTGGCCTGCTGTCGCCGCGCAACGCGGTTGTCTTCATGTCGATTGTGGTCTGCGCGGTCTGCGTCGCCTCGGCCATCTTCCTGATCGACGATTTCGATTCTCCGATCGGCGGGCTCCTGAGCGCGCCGAGCGATTCCTTGCGCGCAACCCTCGATCGCCTCGACGCGCCGTCAGGAGCTCAATAAGACTTTCGCGGTTCAGAACGCTGTTTGAAGCTGGATCAATAAGCTCAACGCCCGCAAGATCGATTCAGGCTTTGACACCCGTATTCAGGCGCCGCCAATAACCTAATCGCGCTGCCAAAGAACGCGGCAATGTCGCTTCAATCGACCAGTCGCCGACGCCGTGCACCGCCAAAACGAGAAGGCCGCCCGCAATGGCGAGGTCCTTTTCGAAATGCAGGAGTTCGTTCCGCACCCTAAAATGCGTGTGAAACATAAACGCCGTCGCGAAGCAAAACAAAGCGAGCGCGGTTGCGCCAAAGCGGGTGAAGATCCCAAGCGCGACCGCCATTCCTGCAAAGAGCTGCAGGACGATCGTGGCGACAAACGCAGCGGTGGGCACGCCCATTTTGGACATAGCGGAAGCCGCATCATTGAAATTCAATATTAGAAAAAGGCCTTCGTGGACGAAGATGAAGGCGAGCAGCAGCGGCGCCGCGAGCAGCACCGCGTTGCGCAGGCTTCCCGCTAATTCGGAATAAGTTGAAGTCATCGTAAGTCCTTCAGAATGGAAAGGTGGCGGACGCGTCGCGCCCGCCTGGCCTGGCTTAATTGGAAGCGGCTTTCTTGTCCGCGATTGCCTTCTCGAGGTCCTCGCGTTCGTCGCAGCCCGCCGGACAGAGCTTCGCCAGGACGGCAAGCTGCTCCTTCGCCTTATCCAACCGACCGGTCTCGACGTAGAGCTCGCCAAGATATTCGCGAGCGGCCTTGTGGTCCGGCTGCAGGTCGAGCGCCTTCGTGTAGTAGGAAAGCGACGTCGTGTAGTCGCCCGTCTTGCGAAGGGTGAAGCCGAGCAGATTGTAAACATCGGCGTTCTGGTTGTCTTCGGCGAGATCGCGGAGTTCGGCGAGCGCAGCCTTGTAGTCCTGCGCCTTGATCTTGGCGCGCACCGAAGTGAGATCGATGTCGCCGCTCGTCTCCATATTGTCGACGGCGTGCGCCGATTGGAGGACCAGCGGCTGCATGAGAACGAAGCTGGCGACGATCGCCAGTCCACGAAAATTGTTAGGTTTGAACATGACTTTTCTCCGTCGAGGAACAGTGAGGATTGAGACGCTCAGGATTGAACGACCGGGGTGAAGGCGTAAGCGCCGCCGTCGTGCACGAACGTGCCCGCGCCGGGGAACGGGAAATGGGCGCCGCAGATCTGCATCTTGTCGGCGATGACGCGGTCGATGATCCGATGACGGG
>DASXES010000064.1:0-11396 GCA_036489975.1 Roseiarcus sp. | reverse complement strand
GAAGGCCAGATCTGCAAACTGAATCTCGTCAAGCGCCAGATGTACGGCCGCGGAAACCTCGACCTCCTCCAAGCCCGCGTGATGGGCCTCGGATAAACAGCGCCTTCATCAAAACTACGTCAGACCCAATCTTGGACGCCGATCGAGGGACAAAGTTCGACGCCGATTGACAACCACCGCTACAACCGAGCGCGCTGCCCATCCGGCCAGCGATCCTCGACCTCTTTGCACGGCCTCCACCGAAGCGATGCCCACACTGTGAGAAACTCTTCGTCGACCCCGCTAACCTAATCTGCCAAAAGCAGTGATAGGTAGTTCTACCTATTGGAAAAACCCACTCTCTGACAGATGATCAGCCCCGGGGCTGGTCGTCTCAGATTGCGCCTTATCTCATCGGGCCGCCGATGAAGTTGAAAGCCCGAGGCAAGCTATCTAGTAGGTTGGTGTGATACTTAAGATATCGATGATTGTCGATCGTGAAGGGTGAAGCGACTCGAATACAGGTATTCTTTTTCTACCATTAGTGCTCCAAGAGCGATTAATTAAAACTTTCTTATGATTATCTACCAAGATCCTCCCTTAAAAATGTACGTCAGCTAATGTTGCCGATATTCTAGCAATACGGCTGGTTTAAGACCGTCAAAAGACTCCGTCGGAAGGAATAAAGTGAAAATTCGTGGGATAAATGCTGCTGCAATCGGCAGCTTGGCGGCCAGCGAGGCGTCCGAATTTTGCATCCGGGATTTCTCTGGTCCATTGACTGGCGGATTGGGAGCTGCACTAGTCTGCGATAGGAACAATTCTAGGCCAGAAATGAGCAAACCGTGTCAGGCCCCGCCCAAAGCTTCCTTGTTTCACGAATATTGGTGGCTCGAAGCCGCTACTGCAGGGCGTTTTTCAGAAGTGGAAGTGAGGCATGGCGATCATCTGGTGGGACGGCTCCCGTTCTCCGAGGTCAAGAGAAATGGCCTCCGGCATCTTTGCATGCCGGACTTCACGCACGTGCTCGGGCCCCTTGTGGACTCCGGCGATGGGAAACCGCAAACTAGAATGATGAACAGGCTTTCAACGGTCGAATCTCTGATCAAACGACTGCCTCCCTTTGATTTCCTAAGACTTGTGGTAGATCCATTGGCCGACGACGGATTAACGACCATTGACGCCGTTGCGTTCCAGATCCATGGTTTTCAAGTTGGTCACCAATGCACGTTTCATCTCGACTGCCGGGCGGATCTGAAAATCCTCCAAGCTGGAATGGAATCTCGAGTTAGGCAGAATATTCGTCGCGCGGAAGAGCGACTTACAGTCAAAACTGTCGACGATCCGGACCGGTTTGTTAGATTTTATCTGGATAATTTGAGGAAGGCCAATCGTAAAAGCTACATGCCATTTAATCAGTTCTTTGCCCTGTTTTCGGAATGCCAAGCCCGGAACTGCGGTCTCGCTTTGGCCGCGATGCAGCCCAGCGGCGCCCCAGTCGCCATGACATTTATAGTTTGGGACAGCAATACGATGTACTACCTGCTGACAACGCGCGCGCCCGACGAGAAGGATAATGGTTCGGTCAGTCTCTTGATCTGGTCTGCAATGCGGCGCGCTCACGACCTCGGGCTTACGCTCGACCTGGACGGTGTGACGACCGCAGGAACCGCACGTTTCTTGAGCGGGTTCGGGGGCGCGCCCAGGATGCGGCAGGTCATTACAGGGGGCCGGCCATTTTACAACATGGTGCAAAGTGTGAAGACGATTCTGCGTTGCGGGCGGCCTTTTCGATCTAGCTTCGATTAAGCCTCATGAAACACACCCTTCCTGTACGAATGACTGTGCCCGTCTTCGAACTTTCGCGCGTAGACTAGCTCGGGGATCCAGCTATGCCCCTCATCACGATCGTGATGCCCACCTACAACCGCGCGGACACCATCGAGCGCGCCATCGCGAGCATCCGCGCGCAGTCTTGGTCCGACTGGGAGCTCATCGTCGTCGACGACGGATCCACCGACGACACGACGTCGCGGCTAACGGGGCTCGACCCCCGCATCCGCCTCCTGCGGCAGGAGAACCAGGGTGTCACCGCGGCCCGCAACACGGGGCTGGGCAACGCCAAGGGCGAGCTTGTCGCGTTCCTCGACTCCGACGACGAGTGGCTCCCGCACCACCTCGCCCTCGCAGCAGCGTTCTTTGCCGCACACCCGGGCGAGCACCTCTTCACGAGTGAGTTCTGGGAAGATTTCGGCAACGGCGACTACGTGAAGCACCACCGCCCCTCGATGGGCGAGTATGCGCCACGCACAGCCAAACTCATCGGCTCCACGGCTTTCGAGGGCCCAGCCCCACACGGCGACCCGTACCTTCGCTTCTACGAGTCATGCACCCCGGTCGGCGCGTGGGGTCGCCCGATACTCGAAAAGACCTCCTACGCCGACGCCCTTCACTACCGCGGGAACATCTTCCCCGGCTGGCGCTGGGAGTTTCTTATGTCGATGCAATCGACCGTACTCACGCGTGTTGCACTCGAGCGTGTGGGCTTGCCCGACGCGAAATACAAGGTCGCATCCGACTACGCGTGGCTCGCGCTGCTCTGCCGAGCCTTCACCGCGAACATGGTGAACGCGCCGGGGACCATCAAGCACGAGTTTGCAACCGGCCAGAAGCGGCTCGCCGAGGGACACCTCGTTACCGGCAAGACGGCGCTGCAGTTCCATCAGGACATGCTGGAGATCTTCGTGGACCTTTTCTGGAAGGATGCGCCCGGAGACCCGGAACTTCGTGGCATCGGCGCCTATAGGCACTTCAAGATCGGCGAAGTGCTGCTCTCGGGAGGAGAGCGCTCCGCTGCGCTCAACCACCTCGAAGAGGCCGTACGAGGGTATCGCGGGCTTGACGCGATGGCGGCAAGGTGGATCGCCCTCCTCGCGCCCCAAGACCAACTCGCGGGCCGCGCATTCATAGCCTGGCGGCGCGCAGCCAGTCTTTCCGCCCGCGTCGCGGGCCGCGTTCGCCGCGTGGCCACCTTCTCTATGGCCGCCCCCGCGCCCGCGCCGAACTCCTTGGCCCCCACCGCGGAGACAACGCGCGCGCTGTTGGGTCCCGCGCTCCGCGCCGAAGACGTTGAGGTCAAGGTAGTTCGCTCTCGTGGACATCTGGCGCCGCTCTTCGATGAGCTCGCCGCAGTGAACCTCGCCTCCCGCCGTCCCTGCCCCTTCTCGACGCCTGAGTTTCTCTCGCTCATGCTCGAACACGACGAGTTCGCGGCGCCCGGCGACGAGTTGCTCTTCCTACTCGCGTACTCGGGCGACCGCCTGGTCGGCTACCTGCCGCTGCGCAAGACGACGCGCCGTGCGCTCGGCGTCCCTTATGGGCGTATCGAGAGCCTCTCGCTCGGCTACCTTGACCGGCCCTACGCCGTGGCGCGCGCCGAGGACGAGGCGGCGTGCGCCGCTGCATTCTGTCGGCACCTGCGCGAGCGGGAGCGCGGCTGGTCGGTGCTCGAACTCACAGCGCAGGACGCCGCCTCCGCCTTTCACGCCATCGTCGAGGCCCCGGGGCGCGGCTACTGGGCGCGGCGCCGCGCGACGGACCCGAACACGACCATCCCGCTGCCATTCGCGACTCTCGCCGACTACTTCAAGTCGCTCGATCGCGAGTCCCGGCACACCGTAGGAAGGTGCTGCCGCAAGCTCCTCGCCGCCGGGCGAGTCGAGGTTGTTTCATCGTCGGATCCGGCGGCCCGCGGCGCGCTGCTCGACATGTATCTCGACATCGAGACCCGGAGCTGGAAGGCATCGGTCAGCGCCGGCATCACCCGCCACCCCGAGCGCGTGGCATTGTCCCGTGCGCTCTGCGCATCGCAACTCACCACTCTGCTCATGATCATATTCCTGGACGGCGTGCCCATCGTGGGGATGGTCGTAATCGAGTTCGAGGGGACCTGGTATGGTCTCGAGACGGCGTATGACTCGGCATACTCCGATCTGTCGCCGGGCTACCTGCTTCATCTTGCAGGGCTTGGCGAGGCCATTGCACGGGGCCAGCGCGCGTGGAATCTCCTGCACGCCTATGCGTACTACAAGAAGTCATGGAACGGCGTCGTCACGGACACGACCGCTGTGCAGGTTTATCGCGTACCCAGCGTGCCATACCTCAAGGCGCGTGTGGGCGACGTTGCGCGGGCTCTCGCGCGCCGCGGGGAAGAAGAGCAGCAGTTCAACCCAGCACGGCGCGCGGCCGGGGATCGAGGCTCGCCGAAGGACGGTCCCCGCCCGGCTCGCGACGAGGCCGCGCGGCTCGCCGCCACCGCGCTCGCGCGCCTGGCCACTGTGGGCTCGGATGTCCGTTCGCTCACGGGCGATGCGCTCTTGGCGACGCTCGCCTTTCTGTTCCAAACTAAGCCCGTCAAAGCTCCCAAAACGAAGGCTAAGCAGGAGCATCGCCTGGGCGCCGGCGCGGCCGCGGTCGCTGCCCTGCAACTTGCTGGGCGTGACGCTCGACCAGATCAAGACACCGGCTCAAGCGCAGACCAGTAAGAATGGCTGGAAGTGGTGATCGCAGTCGGATCGAAGAAGACGAGGACGCTTGACCAGGCATGTCGGAAAGCGCGGAAGCTTATTTCGAGGAACATAAGGCGCACGAACCGTCGACCGCGCCGGGGCCCCAGGCTTTGCGGGGCGGCGCCATCTCGGTCACGATGCAGTACGGTAACGCCGTCCTCCAGATCGTTTCGGCGATCGTCCTGGCGCGACTGCTGACACCGGAAGATTTTGGCTTGGTTGCAATCGTTATGATTCTGACGAGCTTTGCGCCGTCACTGATCGACTTTGGGCTCGCAGATGCTGCGGTACAACGGATCAAAATAACACGAGGTCAGGTTAGCAGTCTTTTTTGGCTCAGTGTCGGGATCGGGTTGGCGATCGCGGTGACGCTGGCGGCTTGCGGCGCGCTGATCGCATGGATGTTTCGCGAGCCGAGGCTCGAGGCCATCGCGGTCTATGCTTCGCCGACCTTTATATTGTGTGGATTATCCACCCAGCACTTGGCGCTTTTACGACGAAAGATGCAATTTGCTGCGATCAGCAAAGTGGTGATTCTGGGCTCATTGGCAGGATTTACGGCTGCGCTCGTTGCGGCGGTTTGCGGCTACGGTTATTGGGCGCTGGTGGTCCGTCCGATTGCAAACGCGCTCATCGTTGCTATCGGCGCGTGGTATGTATGCTCATGGAGGCCCGGCCTTCCTGTCTTTGACCACGAAGTAACCTCGATGGTCCGTTTTGGATGGCACGTGGTGAGTTTCCTGTTTCTGACTTGCATCGCCAGAGTGCTTGACCGAATCGCCCTCGGTTTTTTCTATAGCGTCGAGGTGGTTGGTCAATTTCAAAATGCGGTATCACTTTATGATAACTATTTCGCAGCGCTTGCTCCGCTGCACAACGTCGCAAGCGCGGCGCTTAGCAAACTTCAATCGACTCCCGCAGCCCTCCGTCAGGAATATGAGGCGGCATTATCCATTCTGTCATTTTTCGTCATGCCTGCGGCGGCGATCCTGTCAGTGACGGGCCAGGACGTGACGACGTTGTTGTTGGGTGAGAAATGGCGGGCTGCCGGTTTTCTTCTTAGCATTCTTGCGTTGCGCGGAATTCCCCAGGTTGTCGAGTGGTCGCAAGGCTGGATCCACCTTGCCATCGGGCGAGCGGACCGGTGGAGAAACTGGGGAATTGTCACCTTTGCTTTCCATCTGGTTGCCGTTCTCGCAGGTTTGCCGTTTGGCCCTGCTGGGATTGCGACGGCGATCGTGATAGCAAGCTTCATCTTTGCCATCCCGTCGGTCAGCTACGCAGGCCGCCCCATCGGCATTGATGCGGCGTTTGTCTTTCGAGCCACAGGCCGGCAGTTGATCGGCGCCGTCATGACCGCCTTCGCCGGCTGGTGGGCGCAGGCGACGATTCTGGTCGGTTTTCCCGCCGTCATTCGCGTCGTTTTATCTGCCGGTATCTGTATCACCGTCTACCTCGTCATCGTCGTCGGTCTGTTTCGGCTTGTTCAGCCGATCAGCGTCGTGATGAAGGTCGTGCACAGCCGACTGTCGACAGATAGGAACCGGAACATCGCACCTATCAGCGCCGCCCCGCCGTAAAAAGCGTAACCATGATGTGGCAGGCGGGAGCTAGCCCGCATTTCTCAAACAAGGTCGCGCATCGAGCCTCCGAATCAAGCAAAAGCTGTTTTGTGATAAAGACTTGCACCGAGGGCCTGGTGCAGACGGAGTGTAGCCAAACCGTGGTGGTGCACTTCTGTTGGTGGGAGCGGGCAAAGACGCGGCGATGCTCGCAAACAATCTGCCTCTCGGTGGCGACGACAATGCGGTCGGGATACACCCGTACGCCGACCGGGCGATTGGCGAAGAACGCCGGTAGGCTGTAGCGATTCCGATCCAGATGAACCAGGCATGCCGGCGAGCCCCGCTTGGCGCGCGCCTGAGCTTTGATGGCCCTTGCGGCGCCGGTCGTCGTTCTGCAAAGGGGATTGCCGGCGCCCGTCTCGTGCGTCGCACCCGTGAGCGCTCCAGCTGATGACCCGTAACCGCGATCGCCGCTCGAAGCCCCCTCACCTGGGGTCACGCAAGCCGGCGCCCGCCGCCGGCGGACAGACGAGACCGCAGGCCTCCACACCGGCGAGGCCGGCCGCCGGCTCGGCCCCCCGCGATCGCCCAGGCGAGCGCAGGGAGGCCAAGGTCTCGCTCATCTACGGCTTTCACAGCGTCGTTGCGGCGCTCCAGGCGCCGCGGCGCGAGCTTATCCGCCTCTACGCCACGGCCGCCGCGGCCGAGCGGCTCGGCGCCGAAATCGCCGCGCGCGGGCTCGAGACCCGGATCATGAGTCTAGAGGAAATCTCCGCCCGGGCTCCGCGCGAGGCCGTCCATCAGGGACTGTTGCTCGAAGCGCGGCCGCTTGCGCCGATCGATGTCGCGGAACTGCCGGCGAACGGCCTCGTGCTGGTCCTCGACCAGATCACCGATCCGCATAATGTCGGGGCGATTCTGCGCACCGCCGCCGCCTTCGCCGTCGACGCGCTTGTCACCACCGAGCGCCACTCGCCCGAGTTCGCCGGCGCGTTGGCGAAATCGGCTTCCGGCGGCCTCGAACATGTGCCGATCTGCGCCGTCACCAATCTGGCGCGGGCGCTCCAGGAGATGGGGGATATGGGCTATTGGCGGATCGGGCTCGATTCGGAGGCGCCTGGCCGGCTCACCGACGGGACGCTCGCCCGCCCACTCGCGCTGGTTCTCGGCGCGGAGGACAGAGGCTTGCGAAGGCTGACGCGGGAGCGATGCGACCGTCTGGCGCGCCTTGATCTGCCCGGCGCGATCAGGAGCCTCAACGTCTCGAACGCCTGCGCGATCGCGCTTGCGCTCGCCCATGAGCGCATTTCCAGCGAAACATGAAAAGAGGCCGGCGACCCGGGCGGCCTCACTGCATTGCCAGGGCCGGCACCACTTTGGCGTAGCTGAGATCGTAGGTCTTGTTGAGCAGGGGATCGAGCGGCGTGCCCTCGGAGGCGTCATAGATGCGCGGGCGGCCGGAAGCGGTTCCAGGCGACGCCTGAGCAGGCGCGGCGCCGGCGCCGTCCATCGCGACATTTGAGATCAGCGTCGCCGTTCCATATTTGGCTTCACGCGCCTTCTCATCCGCGAGCATGGCGGGCGAAAGGGGAGCCGTGGCGACAGGCCCTGCATCTGTCCCCGGCGGGTCTGTGTCCCCGAAGGCGAGACCCTCCACCGGAGCGTCGTTGACGCCGGTGATGACAGCGCCCAATTCGTCGAGCGTTTTGGCGCCCGGAGCGTCAAGCGAAGCCAGCGCCACAGCCTCGGCGTTCCGGCCGGCGCCGATTTTGCTTAAACGCGCGAGAACCGAGGCGGGCGCAGCTTGCCGCTCAGAAGGCGCAACCAGCGAGCCAAATTGCGTCGATGCGAGCGAAACGGAAGCGCCTGAACCTGCCTTTACGTCACGCACCGCGCGGCTTTCCGCCGGCCAGCGTTTGGGGCCCATGGCAATGATCGCCTTCGTTTCGCCTGGAGCGGCAAGCGACGACAGCGCTACATCCTTCGTGTTCCGTTCGGCGCCGATCTCGCTCAAACGGGCCAGGACCGAGACGGGCGCTTGACCCTGCCCCGGGCTGACGAGCGCGCCAAATTCAGCTGGATCGACGGACTCGATCGAGCCGCGGATCGCGGGTCCGGGCGTCACGTCCGGCGCAAGCTTGTCCTTGACGTCCTTTTCGATCTGGCGCCAGCGGGCGACATTCTTCTGATGCTGGTCAAGCGTCTCGGCGAACGTATGCCCCCCCGTTCCGTCGGCGACGAAATAGAGGTCCTTGCTGTGCGCCGGGTTGGCGACCGCTTCCAGCGCCGCCTTGCCCGGATTACAGATCGGCCCGGGCGGCAGCCCCTCTATGAGATAGGTGTTATAGGGCGTCGGCTGGGTGAGATCGGCCTTGGTGATGCTGCGGCCGAGCGTGCCCTTGCCTCGAACGAGGCCATAGACGATCGTCGGGTCGGACTCGAGGCGCATATGCTTTTCGAGGCGATTGACGAACACCCCGGCGACGCGCGGCCGCTCACCTGGCTTGCCGGTCTCCTTTTCGACGATGGAGGCGAGAGTCACCATTTCCCATGGCGACCTGATCGGCAGATTCTGCGCCCGTCCCTTCCATATCTCGTCGACCGCCTTCGCCTGCATCTTCGCCATGCGCGACAGAATCGACAGGCGCGTGTCGCCACGCTCGAAATAGTAGGTGTCGGGCGCAAGCGACCCTTCGCGCGGCGGCTCCCGGATCTCGCCGATCAGGACCGGGTCCTCGCGCAGCCGGTCAGCGACCTGCTCGCTGGTCAGACCCTCGGGGATGGTGAGCTTGTAGCGCACCACATGGTGAGCGATGAGTTCGTTCTCGATCTCGTTCATGCTGACGGCCGCCTTGAACGCGTACTCGCCGCGCTTCAACGCGCCGCGGTTGCCGTCGAGAAGCGTAAGAACGTTGAACCACATCGCGCTGTCGATCACGCCGGCATGCTCGAGCTGATCGGCGATGCTGCCAGCGTCATCCTCGCGCACGATCATAACCACCTTGTCGGCCGCAAGCGGCCCGGGGCCGCGCGCCTCCTTCATCAGCCAAACGAGCGCGCCGACCGTCCCGAGCGCGCCGAGCAGAACGAAGGTCAAAAGTCCGCTCACGCTCGACAATCCCAGCCGCCGTGGCCTGCGCGGCGGCCGGCTCGGCGGCGGCGCCGGATCACCGAGCGCGGGCTTGCTCGCGCGGCTGAACAGGCTCACGCGCGGCCGAGAGGCTTCTCCGTCGCCGGAATCGTGATCTGCACTCATGACGTCTGCCGCTTCTCGCGCCTTCGGCCGCTGACCCTGCCGCTCAAATCCCTCGCCGGGCTAGAGCTGCTGGCCGCGGGCTTCACGCCAAGTTTAGCCGACCCGGCGACGCCGGGAAACACCGAATCGTCCCCGGAGCCCGCCGCTCAGTTCGGAGCGCGAAAGACGAGGGATGCGTTTGTGCCGCCGAACCCGAACGAATTGGATAGCGCCGCCTGAATCGGCCGCTTGCGCGCGGCATGGGGCGCAAGATCGATCGCCGTCTCCACCGAAGGGTTGTCGAGATTGAGCGTCGGCGGCGCGACCTGATCGCGGATGGCGAGGATGGAAAAGATCGCCTCGACCGCGCCAGCCGCGCCGAGAAGATGGCCGATCGACGACTTGGTCGAGGACATGGTCGTTTTGGCGGCTGAATTGCCGAGAAGGCGCTCGACTGCGTGCAACTCGATTTCGTCGCCCACCGGAGTCGAGGTGCCGTGCGCATTGACATAGTCGATCTCCGAAGCGGAGATCTCCGCGCGCTTCAAGGCCATGCTCATCGAGCGAAACGCGCCGTCGCCATCCGGCGCGGGCGCGGTGATGTGATAGGCGTCGCCGGAAAGGCCGTAGCCGATCAGTTCGGCATAAATGTGCGCGCCGCGGGCCTTAGCGTGGTCGAACTCCTCGAGCACCACGCACCCCGCGCCTTCGCCCATGACGAAGCCATCGCGATCGCGGTCATAAGGGCGCGAGGCTTGCTTCGGCCGGTCGTTGAAGCCCGTCGACAGGGCGCGGCAGGCGCAAAAACCCGCCAGCGAGAGGCGGTTGACCGCCGATTCCGCTCCGCCCGCGACCATCACATTGGCGTCGCCAAGCGCGATCAGCCGGCCGGCGTCGCCAATCGCGTGCGCGCCGGTTGAGCATGCGGTGACGACCGCGTGGTTCGGACCTTTCAGATTGTGGGCGATCGAAACCTGGCCGCTTAGAAGATTGATGAGCCTGCCCGGAATGAAAAACGGCGAGATGCGGCGCGGCCCTTTTTCGTGCAACGTGACGGAGGCGTCGTAGATGCCGCCAAGGCCGCCGATGCCCGAGCCGAACAGGACGCCAGTCTCAGTCTCCTCGTCGTAGGTTTTGGGCGCCCAATTCGCGTCACGCAGCGCCTGGGTTGCGGCGCTCACGCCGTATATGATGAAGTCGTCGACACGGCGCTGTTCCTTCGGTTCCATCCAGTCGTCGGGATTGAAGGCGTCGGGAGCGGCGCCGCGCGGCACTTGCGCGGCAATCTGGCAGGGAAGGTCGGAAACATCGAAGTTTTCGACCCGAGCGGCAGCGGATTCGGCGGCAAGAAGACGGCGCCACGTCGCCTCAACTCCGCAAGCCATGGGGGACACCATGCCCAGACCGGTAACGACGACTCGCCTCAGTTGGCCCATGCCCGTACTCTAACTGTTCCTGTTTTCATTCTTCAAGCGCGCCGCGGGCCCGTCTGTTTGCGCAAAATGCCACGAGGGCCGGACTGGAGGCCGGCCCACGCACTTGAGAAAAAGCGTCTCGAGTAAGGCCGGCCAGCGGCCGGCTCAGCGCGCCCGGCGGCTACTTTTTGGTCGACGCCTTTTCAAGATATTTAACCGCGTCGCCGACGGTCACGATGGTTTCGGCCTGGTCGTCGGGAATCTCCACGCCGAACTCTTCTTCGAAAGCCATCACCAATTCAACCGTATCCAGCGAGTCGGCGCCCAGATCGTCGATGAAATTGGCGCTGTCGACGACTTTGTCCGCCTCCACGCCGAGGTGTTCTACGACGATCTTTTTTACGCGCTCTGCGACATCGCTCATGTCATCTTTTCCCTTATGCATCGGGCTTTGCCACCCGACTTCTGATCAATTCCCCAATCGACCCGCCACGGGCAAGGCCCTTCATTCGGGCGTCCGCCCCGCCCCGATGCGGTGACAAGTTCGCTCGGGCTCGCCGACGCCGACGCTCGGATGATGCGCCCCTCCGCGCCCTAAGACGAACGCGGTCGATAGCATATCTTTCTGGGCAAC
>DASXES010000120.1:0-31218 GCA_036489975.1 Roseiarcus sp. | reverse complement strand
CCGACGCGTCATCCCAAGCGCTTGCGGCGCTTGAAAAAAGCTCAGAACACACGATCGAGCGTAGCGTCGAACCCGTCCAGCTGCTTTAACAGCGCAAGTTCGCTCCCTGCGGCGCGCCAATCTACTCAGTCGTTCGGCGCGAAAAGTCGAGACCTATGGCCGATATCGTCTACCCTGCTCATGGACCTCGCTACCAGGAGACATTTCCCGTCCTGACGGCGCAGGAGGTTGACCGGCTGCGGCGCTATGGGTCGTTGCGCAAATATGCGGACGGGGAGAAGCTCGTCGAAGCGGGAAAGATAAGCCCCGGCATGTTTGTCGTGCTCAAGGGCCTGGTGGCGATCACGCAGCGGGACGGCTTGGGCCATGTGACTCCGATCGTCCAGCAGGGCGTCGGTCAGTTCCTGGCCGACGTCGGCCAGCTTTCCACCCGCGCGACCTTCGTCGACGCCATGGCGGTAGGCGACGTCGAGACCTTGGTGATCCCGACCGAAGGCCTGCGCGCGCTTCTGGTCGCCGAAGCCGAGCTCGGCGAACGCATAATGCGGGCGCTCATTCTTCGACGGGTGGCTCACCTTCAAAGCGGCGCCGCCGGCGCCGTGCTGATCGGCTCAGCGGGCGCGGCGGACGTCATCCGGCTTGACGGCTTTCTCACCCGGAACGGCTATCCGCACCATTTGCTCGATCCGGCCCGGGACCTCGAGGCCAAAGAGGTGATCAGCCGATACGCCGATATCGCTGGCGGATTGCCTCTGGTGGTCTGCCCCGACGGGACGGTGCTCGGCAATCCGTCGGAGCAGACCCTGTCACGTCAAATCGGCTTGACGGCCACGTTGCGACCGAACTTCGTCTATGACGTCGCCGTCGTCGGCGCCGGGCCTGCGGGACTGTCGACCGCAGTCTACGGCTCCTCAGAGGGCCTGTCGGTTGCGGTTCTCGACGCCCGCGCTTTCGGTGGTCAGGCGGGCGCCAGCGCCCGGATCGAAAACTACTTTGGATTTCCAACCGGAATAAGCGGCCAGGCGCTCACCGCCCGCGCCTTCATTCAAGCGCAGAAATTCGGCGCCGACGTCATGATACCGGTCGCTGTCAAAACGCTGGACTGCGCTCGCGTCAATGGCGCATTCGTCCTGGAGGCCGAGGGCGGCGAGCGCCTTCAGGCCCGGACGGTCGTGGTCGCCAGCGGCGCGCGCTACCGGCGCCTGGCGCTCGCCGATATTGCCCGGTTCGAGGGCCGCGGCGTCTGGTACTGGGCGTCGCAGATCGAAGCGGGCTTGTGCGCCGGCGAAGAGGTCGTCCTGGTCGGCGGCGGCAATTCAGCCGGTCAGGCCGCAGTGTTTCTTTCCGGCCATGCCTCGAGGGTGCGCATGATGGTCAGGGGGCCAAGTCTCGCCGAAAGTATGTCGCGCTACCTGATCGACCGCATCGCGGCCACCCCCAACATCGACTTGATGACCGAGACAGAACTCATCGCGCTGAACGGTTCGCCCGGCGGCGGCATCGAGGCGGTGCGGTGGCGCGATCATCGCGCCGGGAACGAGGCCGAGGCGCCTGCGCGCAACGTCTTTCTTTTCATCGGCGCAGATCCCGCCACCGAGTGGCTGCAAGGCTGCGTGGCGCTGGACAAGGCGGGCTTCGTGACGACCGGCATGGCGCCGGCGAATCGCGCCTCCGCCCTCTCGCCGCTTGAATCGTCCGTGCCCGGCGTGTTCGCGGTCGGCGACGTGAGGTCCGGGTCGGTCAAGCGGGTCGGCGGCGCGATCGGCGAGGGCGCCGCGGTGGTGGCGGCGATTCATAAGTCGCTCGCGCATTCTGAAGGTCCCCACCTCTAACGTTGCGAGCGCTTCATGACGACGAAAACGTGCACACATCTGAACGCCATTCGCGACGTGACGCCTAGCGCGCTTGGCTGCGAGGAATGCCTGAAGACCGGCGACGCGTGGGTTCATTTGCGCATCTGCCGCACATGCGGTCATGTCGGATGTTGCGACCAGTCCCCGAACCGGCACGCGACCAAGCATTTTCATATCACCCACCATCCCATCATCGAGGGCTATGATCCGCCGGAGGGCTGGGGATGGTGCTACGTCGACGAAGTGATGTTCGATCTCTCGGACCGAATGACGCCGCACAACGGGCCGATCCCACGCTATTATTAAAAGGGCCTTCAGCCTCTCTTTTGCCCTGGCCTTCGGCCTTTACAATCACCGCGCGAGTTCGCTGCAAGCAAAACCAAACAAATCCAAGCGAAAATGCTTTTTATGCTTGGATTTGTTTGGTGGAATCTAGACTTTTCAAAGGGTTACAGGGGAAAAAATAAAAATAATTTCCCCGGCCTCAAACTCGCGCGACGGGGTTGTAGCTCTGCGGTTTTTAGGCAAGGCCCTCTGGGGTGCGCGGCGGCGGCCAAGTTTGAATTAGTTCTAGCAATCAGAATAATATACTTACTTTCTGTTTTTGTCAACTCAATCCGCTGGCGACGGTAAATGCTGTCTGACGCTTAATGGCTCAGTTCCCCAAGCGATTTGACTTTAAGGAGCCGCCGGCCTTCGCCCGCCTCCGCCACGACCGGGGCGCACGTTGAGGCGCAACCAGATAGCGGACGGCGGCAGACGCCTTCAGGAGCTGGTTCACCTTGTCTTCCGTCATCTGGTCGGCGACGGTCACGCGCGCCTGACGGTATTTGAGTTCGAGCGCGGAATGGATGAGGAAGGTCTCGATCATCTTGCCGGGCTCGGTTGGGTCCTCGAACATATGCCACCCGTAGGCCCCGTCGCGCATCCGCTCGAGGCTGACGTCCTGCATCAGAGCGAGGAAAGCGCTTCTGTCCGACGGGTCGATACTGTAGTCGATGAGCGCAAGGATCGGTCCCTCGTCATCGGTGACGCGATTGAGGAAGCCGGGGGCGCGCCAGCGCATCGAGGGACTGAGATTCTCCCCTTCGCCCGTTTCAAGCTTCCAACCCCATGTGAGCGCCCAGCCGATCAACGCGCCTATCCCGGCCGATGAGAGCGCGAAGGGCACTCCCTTGAGCGCGGCCACTTCGCCCCATACGGCGCTGCCGAGCGTCAACGCGCCAAAGTAGACAGTGAGGAAAATCGCCAGCCCGCGACCGCGCACCCATTCCGGCAAAGCCACCTGAGCGGAGACGAAGAACGGCGTCAGCACGACGATCGACGAGGCGCCGGCGACGAAACTGGCGGTGAGCGCCGTGACGGGCCCGCTCGCCGCGGCGAGCAGAAAGAGCGAGACGACTGTCCCGAACACGCCAAGAGCGGCCTGCCCATTCGCTCCAAGCCGTGTCTTCAGCCAGTCGAGCGTCAATGTGGCCAGGATCGAGCCGACGCCGATGGCGGCCATCAGCTGACCATAGACCTCCGCCCCGTCGCTCCCCTGACGGCGAGCGATCAGCGGCAGCAAGGCCAGGTAGGCGCTGGCGAAGGGAAAGAAGGCGAATGCGCGGATGAGCGTGGCGTCCATTTCGCGGCTGTATCGGACGTAACGCACGCCCGTCGTCATGGCGCAGATCAGGCGTTCGGCGGGCAGAGTCTCCTTCGGCCGCGGCGGCGCCCGCCACCAGATCAGAGCCGCAATCAGCATGAGATTGCCAGCGCAGCAGCCCCAGAACGGAAGGGCGATACTGAACCGTGCGATCGCATATCCGGCGATCGCCGGACCGATCGCCCGCGCGACGTTATAGCTCGCGGTGTCGATTGCGATCGCGCCGTCGAGTTCCGACCTTGGCACGAGGATCGGAGTGATGAGGAGCCACGCGGGCGCCGCGAGCGCCCCGCCCATGCCCAACAGGAACGTTGTGGCGAGCAGCGAAAGCGGGCTCGCCAGCCCAGCCGAGACCGCCGCCGAAAATGCGATCGAAACCACCGCCGCGGCTGTCCCGGCGACGATCAGAAGCCGGCGCGGGTCAACGACATCGCTCAGCGCCCCTGCCGGCAAGGTCAGGAGGAACATCGGCAGGGTCGTGGCCACCTGAACGGCCGAAACCATGATCGGGCTTGGATTGAGGCGAGTCATCAGCCAGGCGGAACCCGTGTCGTACATCGCAAGCCCGACGCTCGAGAGCGACGTCGCGACCAGGATGACCATGAAGGCGGAATTGCTGAGCAGGCCCGGGGGCGCTTCAGCGCTCGGTGGCGACTGCGGGTCGATGTTCAGTTCGGTGGTCAAGTCATCCGCCCAACGTCCGGAACACGCGTCCGGCGCCGGAAAATTGCGTGCCCCCATTGCGCCGCTTTGGCAAGCGCATCCGCGCGGGCGCGCCTCTTACAGGTTCTCGCGCAGGAACGCGCCCGCGTGCGCAAGCGCCCGCCGGCCCGGCTCGAGCCGCGCGTTCCAGAGCGGCCATGCGTGGATCATATGCGGCCAGACTTCCAGCGTGACCGGGACGTCGGCCGCGCCGGCCGCGGCGGCAAGGCGGACGGAATCGTCGAGCAGGGTTTCGTCCGAACCGACCTGGATCAGGATCGGCGGCAGCCCTTCGAGACTGGCGTAGAGCGGCGATAGTCGCGGGTCCCTTCGGTCCATGCCCTGAGGGGCAAAGGCGGCGGCCAACTCCTCAAGATACGCCTTATGGATGAGGGGATCGACCGCGCTCTTGCTCTCAAGCGTCGCGCCCGACATGGCGAGGTCGGTCCACGGCGACACGAGCCAGAGGCAGCCGGGCAGCTCCTCGCCCGCGCGCTTGAGTTCCCCGACCAGAGCAAGCGTCAAATTCGCCCCCGCGCTGTCGCCGCCGACCGCAATGTGTCTGGCGGGGTAGCCCTCGCGGCGCAGCCGCCGCCAGACGGTCAGCGCGGCGTCGCGCGCGGCCGGAAAAGGGTGCTCGGGTGCAAGCCGATATGCGACCGCCAGCGCGCGCAGGCCTCCTGCCCGTCCGGCCTCGGTCACCATCCGGCGGTGGCTGACGATCGAACCCGAGCAATAGCCGCCGCCATGAAAGTACATGAGCACGCGGGAGGTGTCGGCTCCGGGGACGATCGACCATTCTCCGGGCACGCCGTCGAGATCGACGGGCTCGAGCCTGACGTCTTCTGCGACCGGCCATGTGGCCCCGACCTCGTCGAGCCGGCGCCGCCGTTCCTCCCAGCCCACTGGCCGCGGCTTTGAGCTGAGCAGCGCCCGGATCGCGTCGATTTCGCTTTGAGGCATGGCTCCGCCCTGGTTGCGCCGAACGCATTCTACGCCCGCGCGGTTTCAATTGGACAGGGTGATGCGCGAGATCCTGACAAAGCAGAGGCTTGAGCCGCGCAGCCATTGCAGACGCAGTCACTGACCCGTGTCCCCCGCACTCCAAATGGCGTCCAGAAGGACGCCCGGCCTCCCGGACGGGCTATGGAGCTTGGCTACAATCCGCCGCGCGCGCGCACCGCCGCCACTGCCGCTCAATGCAACTCGCATTTCACGCCGTGCCGTTCCGCCAAGATCGGCAGAAGCGCATGGAACATGAGCCCAGCCACGCGTTCATTGCCGCGCTCGGTGAAGTGGACGATGTCGAGATAGAGGTCGTCGTCCCATGCTCCATCGACGCTCGCGGCCATGTCGATCAGCGGCGCGCCCTCCTGGCGAGCGATGAGCTTCACCATGCGATTGTGGGCGGCGTTGGCGGCGATGATGTCTTCGATCGGCTTGAACACCGCACCGTAGAAATCCTTGACCTTACGCGGGCTCGATTCGTTCACCGCCATGGTCGAATCCGCGAGCGCGATATCGGCGCCCCCCGAGCGCGCGAGCGCGATGAGCTTGCGATAATCTTCCGCGTATCGGGTCTTCATCAGCTCGGCGTCGGTCATCGGCGCGAGCGCGGGCGGCTGCGCTTGCGCCGAATTCCGATCGCGCCAATCGTGGGCCGAGCGCTCGATGGTCAGCGCGGCGCGGGCGATCAGCGCCGAGGCGCGGGGCCTTACGCCCGGCTCTTTCGGCTCCGGGATGCGTCTCAAGCCGAACGGCAGGAAGCCGTTCATTCCGTGCGCGCTGACGACGAGATCGGGCCTGAGGGCCAAGATGTCGCGTCGCATGCGCTCGAGATTGTCCTCGAGCGTATAGGCCTCGGTTCCGGCATTGAGAACCTCGATTTTGCGGCCGCATGAGGCGTGGCGGTCGAACAGGTCCTGCAGCAGTTCGGGCCAGGGCTTTTCGCCGTCGCGCAGCGTGGGTCCGAAAGTCTGGGATTCGCCAAGCGCCACGATGCGGAAAGCGTCGCCCTTGTCGTAGGCCATGTCTGGCCCGCGAAAACCGAGATTGTTGATGCGGATCGTGGTGTCGAACATGCGCCCCGAACTGCCCGGAACGAGCACGAAAGGCAGCTTCTTCTGCGGGTCCGGGGCGTCGATCGCCGCCCTTATCCCGTCCTCCCGGATCCATTCGTGGAGATAGTAGAACCACCAGGTGGCGAACGCCGTCGGGTTGGCGTGCGCCTCGCGATAGGAATAGGTCGGCGTCGCGACCGTCGCCACCAGAGGCAATCCGGTCGAGCGGCGGTAGAGACCGTCGGCGAGCGGCAGCGCGAGGGCGAACAAGAGGAAGGCGCGCGCCGCCACGGCGATCGCGCCGGTCGACAGGGGACGCGCTCGCTCCACGAGCGCAAAGACCAGAACCGCAGCCGCGACCAGGAGCGGATAGAACGCATAAGGCTTGTTGGCCATGAAGGCGTTGCGGGCGAACGCCCCGCAGGCAAGCACCGCAACCGCCAGCGCAACGGTGAGAAGCGAGGCGCGCAAGCGGCGAGGCTCGCCTTGCGGCGTAACAATCGCCGCAGCGGCGCGACGCGACGCGCCGTAATAGGGCCGCGCCGCCAGAATCGGGCGCTCGAATCCGGCGAAGAAGATCGTCGACAGCGCAAGCGTCGCAAGCACGTAGATCGTCAGTTGCAGCGCCAGCGGCGCTGTCACGAGCATCGGCTTCAGCGCCATGATTACGATGAGGTGGAAGAGATAGACCGAGTAGGAGACCCGGCCGAGGTAGAAGCTTGCGCCCCTGACGACGCGATTGCGGAACAGGCCCTCGGCCCGCCAGAGCACGCCGACCGCGATCATGCCGAACGCCGCCGAGACGTAGGGAAACCCCCGCTGAGCGGTGACATCGCCCCCGACAGCCAGGATCGCGACACTAAGCTCGACGGGAATCGCAACGCCAAGCAGCACGAGCAACAGGCCCAGACGCGCCTGGCCTGAGGCGCCGTCCAAAGCGATCGGCGGACGGCGCTCGAGCGCGAGATAAAGCAAGAAGCCCCAGACGATCGAGTCGATGCGAAACAGCGTGACCCGCCGGACATTCAGGTCCCAGTCGTGCGGCGCAGTCGAGAACCGGAGCGCCGCGACAACCAGAATGACCAGGACTGCGAACGTCACCTCGAGCCGCCGGTCGCGCCTCCCGAGCAGCCTTGCGACAAGAAACAAAGCGGGCGCAAACAGGACATAGAACCATTCCTCGATCGCGAGGCTCCAGGCGACGGGATAGAAGTCGACATGGTTGGCGGAGGAAAAAAGGTTCTCGACGTAGAAGAGATAGCGGACAAAGTCCGCGGTCATCAGGTTGCCGGTCAGGACCGCAATGACCAAGAGCGCGACGACATAGGGCGGGATGGTGCGCAACCAGCGCCGGACGAGAAACACGCCGAGATTGCGCCATGGCTTCGCAACCACCCAGTCGACGATCTGAGGCGCGAGCACGAAGCCGCTGAGGACGAAAAAAACTTCGACGCCGACGACGGCGAACGCTTCGGCGAACGGCTGAAACGGGGCGTTAGCGGTCAGATAGTGAGGAATCGCGACCGCGAACGCCGCCGCTCCACGCAGGAAGTCGAGCGCGGCGCTGCGCTTCATTTCGGCGCGGCATAGACGAAGAGGGCGTTGACGGTTTGGCCGGCGAGCGCGAACAGAACGACGAACGCCGCGAGGCAGACGAGCGCGGCGGCCGCCCAGGGGCCCTTGAGGGGCCGGAGGCCGAATTGAACCATTCCGAGCGCATCTCCGTTGCCAGCAGGTCGCCGCGATCGGCAAATGAACGCGACCGAAGCCGCCTACCCGATCCCGGCGCGTCTGTCATGCTGCGGCTCTCCGGGCGGCCGTCCCGCAATCCTCAGGTTGAGGTCAAGCTGCGAGGGGCGTGGCGGCGCGGCGCGATGGCGGCCATTCATCAGGTCCGGGCTCGGGATTCCGGCTTCGCAATCATGGGCGCGAATTGCGCGCGGCCGCTCGCTCACTGCGCCGGCGGCGCGACGGACCCAGCGAGAGCGCCGAACGGCTTGAGGAAATTCTTCACGAGATCTCTGACCGGAGCCGCCGGCGGGCCCTTGGCGCGCGCGTCATGCAGGGCCGCGGCCGCCTGCCGGTCGTTGTCGTTCGCCAGCTCGAAATCGTGCTGGTACAATTCGCGGATCCAAGCCTCCTTCGAGTCCGCCGAGGCGTCGTTTGCGACCTCGAGCCACATCAAACCGCGGGAGCGCTGATGCGGCACGCCGTCGCCGGTGAAGAGCATATGTCCAAGCAAAGCCTGCGAGGGGGCATGACCCTTCTGGGCGGCCACCGCCAGCCAGCGAACGGCGGCGATATTGTCCTTGGCGACGCCGCCTGCGCCGACCAGGTACATATGGGCGAGATTATACTGCGCGTTTGGGTCGCCGAAGATCGTCGCCGCGTACTGAAACAGTTCGTGCGCCCGCCGCGGATCGGGTCGAACGTCGCTGTTCGGTATTCCGTTCAGGCAATAGACGCCAACCGCGACGAAGGCGTTGGAGATCGCGCTCAAGTTTCGCCGATCGGGCTGATCCTCGTCGTAGTCTTCGACCAGTTCGCTGAAATAGTGGTACGCTTTCACGTCATCGCGCTGCACGCCCTGGCCGTCCGCATACATCTGGCCGAGTTTCCAGCGCGCGAGATCCTGCCCGCCTTCCGCAGCGTAAGTGAGAGCGGCGACCGACGCGTCGGCGTCCCCCGCCTTCAAGTCGTCAACGCCGGCGCGCAGCGCCTGCTGAGGATTGGTGAAGTTCTTTGGAATCTTCTCCGACGGGTTCGAGGTCGTCCCGTCGAAGGCCAGCGCCGGCGCCAATCCCAGCGTCATCGACCCAATGACAGCGAATGCGAAGCGGCGACGCAACGGCGTCTTCTCAACCAGTACCTCCGCACACGCGACCACGCGCATATCGATCCCGAGTTGCCACGCCGCCGCGTCGCGATCCGGTGAGGACCCCGGCGACACGGACAATTTTTCGTCATTAACGGGGGCGGAAATTGCTAGCCGTTTATGGCGCAATCACGGCGCCTTCCAGCCGGAATCCCGACTCGCTGGAGTTGCATCAGGGCTGTTGCGCAAAAGCAACAATTTGCCGCTTCAGACGCCACTCAAATGCGCTCCAGACGCTCACGCGCGTTGTTAAGCTTAACGAGCCGCGCCTGGAACGTCTCGAGCCGTTCCTGATGTTCGGCAATGATCTCCTCGGGAGCCCGGGCGACGAAGTCGTCGTTGCCGAGTTTGGCCACGACTTTGGCGATCTCCAGCTTCTCCTTGGCGATCTCCCGGTCGAGACGCGCCCTCTCCGCCGTAAGATCGACGACGCCGGCGAGCGGCAGCGCCACCGTCTCACCGCGCACGACGAGGAGCAGCGCGCCTGGCGGCGCGGCCTGCGCCGTCTCAATCGAGCCGACGCGGGCGAGGCGCCCGATGCTCTCGCTCCAGGCGCGCGCGCTTTTCCCCGCGCGTTCGCTTGGAGCGATCAGAATGAGCGGCGTCAGGTTGGAGGGCGCCACGCCCATCTCCGATCTCACCGACCGGATCTCGGCTATCAGGTCGGCGACCCAGCCGATCTCGGCTTCGACCTCTGCGTCAACCTCGAAGCCTTGCGCGGGCCAGGGGCCGAGCGCCAGAGGCCCCGCGCGCCGCGGCCCGGTTTCCCCCGTGATCGCCCAAAGCTCCTCGGTGAGGAACGGCATGAAGGGATGCAGCATCGCATAGATCGTATCGAGCACATGAGCGATCGTCGCCCGGCTTTCGGCCTTTGCCGCAGGGTCGGCGGGTCCCTGGAGCACCGGCTTGGCGAGTTCGAGATGCCAGTCGCAGAAGACGCTCCAGACGAACCTGTAGACCGCGTTGGCGGCGTCGTTGAAGCGATACGCTTCGATCGCCCCCGCCGTTTCCGCCGCCGCTTGGGCGGCCTCGCCGAGAATCCAGCGGTTGAGCGGTTCGCGCACGGCTGACGGGTCGAAGCCCTCGACGCGAACGCAGCCGTTCATCTCGGCGAAGCGCGAGGCGTTCCAGAGCTTGGTCGCGAAGTTGCGGTAGCCCTCAATCCTGGCTTCGCTGAGCTTGACGTCCCGTCCCTGCGCCGCCATCGCCGCCAAAGTGAAGCGCAGCGCATCGGCTCCGAAGCGGTCAATCAGGTCGATCGGGTCGATGACGTTGCCCTTCGACTTCGACATCTTCGCGCCGCGCTCGTCGCGGACGAGGGCGTGGATGTAGACGTCGCGGAACGGGATCTCCGGCATGAAATGGAGACCCATCATCATCATCCGCGCCACCCAGAAGAAGATGATGTCGAAGCCGGTGACGAGCGTATCGGTCGGGTAGAAGCGCTTGAGTTCGGCCGTCTCGTCGGGCCAGCCCAGGGTTGAGAAGGGCCAGAGCGCAGAGGAGAACCAGGTGTCGAGCACGTCCTCGTCGCGGGTGAACGTCTCGGCGAGCCGCGCGGGATCGCTCGCCAGAGCCTGCGCCTCGGCTTGCGCGAGAGCGCCGCGCTCAACGCCGTCGGCGAGCCCCGCCGCGTAGGCCGCCTCCTCCGTCTCCTCGACATAGACTGCGCCCCAGGGGGCGTACCAGGCCGGAATCTGATGTCCCCACCAGAGCTGGCGCGACACGCACCAGGGCTGGATGTTGCCGAGCCAGTCGAAATAGGTCTTCTCCCAAGTCTTGGGGACAAATTGAGTTTTGCCATCTCGCACAGCCTCGATCGCCGGCTCGGCAAGCGTCTTGGCGTCGACGTACCACTGATCGGTGAGCCACGGCTCGATCACCACATTCGAGCGGTCGCCGTGCGGCACGGCGTGCGCGTGCGGCTCGATCCTGGCCAAAAGACCGGCCAGCGCCATCATCTCGACGATCCGGCTTCGCGCGACGAAGCGGTCCTGGCCATGGAGGGCGGCGATGAGCCGCGCATGATCGTTGTCGCTTTCCAGGCCCTCGAAGAAGTCGACGTTGCCCCTGAGCGTCACGCGCCCTTGCGCATCGAGGATATTGATCGGCCGCGCGCCTTCGGCTTCGTGCCGTTTGCCGACTTCGAAATCGTTGAAGTCATGCGCTGGCGTGATCTTGACCGCGCCCGCGCCCTTTTCAGGATCGGAATATTCGTCCGCGACGATCGCGATCAGGCGCCCGACCAGCGGCAGCCGAACGCGCCTGCCGATGAGATGCTGGTAGCGGGGATCATCCGGGTGAACCGCGACCGCGGTGTCGCCCAGCATGGTTTCCGGCCGCGTGGTGGCGACGGTGATCCGTTCGCCGGTCTCGTCGCCCCCATCGTCCACCACCGGGTACTCGAAATAGTAGAGGTGCCCGTTCGGGTTCTTGGCGAGAACTTTGGCGAGCGCCGCCGCGTCGAGCGGCGCGCCGTCCTCCCGCGACCATTTGAACGAGCCTTTGCTCTCGACCTGCACGACCTCGAGGTCCGAGATCGCCGTCTGAAACTTCGGGTCCCAGTTGACGAGCCGCTTGTCCTTGTAGACGAGCCCCTCGCGATAAAGCTGAGCGAACACTTTCACGACCGCGCGCGACAGGCCCTCGTCGAGGGTGAACCGCTCGCGGCTCCAGTCGCACGACGCCCCGAGGCGCTTGAGTTGCGCGACGATCGCGCCGCCCGATTCCGCCTTCCATGCCCACACGCGCTCGACAAACGCCTTGCGGCCGAGCGCGCGTCGGTCAGGTTCCTGCCGCTCCATGAGCTGGCGCTCGACCACCATCTGCGTCGCGATGCCGGCATGATCGACGCCCGGCTGCCACAGCACGTCGCGGCCGCTCATGCGCCAGTAGCGGCACAACACATCCTGCAGGGTGTTGTTGAGCGCGTGGCCCATATGCAGGTTGCCGGTGACGTTCGGCGGCGGGATGACGACGCAGAACGGTTGAGCCGCCGTCCGGTCGGGCCGGCCGGCCCGGAATGCGCCCGTTTCCTCCCAAAGCGCGGAGGCGCGGCCTTCGGCCGCAGCGAAGTCGAACGATTTGTCCATCATGGAATTCTGGTCCGCGCGATACATGCCGGAGCCGCGTTCAAGATCGGCTGGGGACCATCCGAGCGGCGCTGGCGGCCGCATGCGCAGAAAAGCGCAAGCGCCGGAGCGCGCTATAAACGCATCGCCGTCGAAGTCAACGCGCGACGCAGGGCGCGCGCGACGCCTACCTTCCGCCGCGCGCGACCCGCTGGATTTCCGCCCGCACCAGACGCTCGACAATGGCAGGGAGGTTCTCGTCGAGCCAGTGCCTGAGCATCGGCCGCAAGGTTTCACGCACCAGTTCGTCGGCAAGCTCGGCGCTGCGAACCGCGAGATTGGCCGACAAGGCCCCGAACGACAACGCCGCCGCCTCTGTTGCCTCGGGCGACATCAGCGCCTCCTCATTGCGCCCAGGCGCCTCCGCGGCGCGTTCCCCCTCGACCTGTGGCCGGCGCCAGACGACCGTCGGCCCGCCAGCGTCCGCGCGCTGGGCGACCTCCGGGGCGTCGCCTTGCGGCGCGGTGGCGTCCCTCGAATGGACGATTTGGGGCATGGAAGCGGGAGCCGGGTGCGGGGGCGTCGGCGCGGCCCCCCTGGCGGCGTTCCGTTCGTCGCCGATGATGTCCCGGATCGAGGCGAGGATCTCCTCCATCGAGGGCTCGTGGGCCCGCTGCGCCCGCTCGATCGCCTCAAGGTCGCGGCCGCCGGAATTCGAATTGACCGCGCTCATCAGACCGCCCTGCCCCATCCGGGGCCTTGTCCCACCGCCTGGCGAGAGGCGTCAACTCGACCGGCGCTCGCGCCGACCGCCGAATCGAACGGCGATCCGCTGCACGATATTCGCTTGCGGGCGCCTCCCACAAGCGCGGGGCGAGCCGTGCTTACTGTCCGCTCGGCGTTCTGAGACCGATCCACTTGTTCTTGACCTGATCGAAATGCACGCGCGGATCGTACTCGGCGACCGAAAGTCCGAGGGTCGGGATATTCAGCCGGCCGATCGCCGACAGTAACGAATAAGAATCGACGACCTGGTCGTGTTCGGCCTGAACCAGCGTCGTGCGCGCCTGCAACAAAGCTTGCTGGGCGTTGAGCACGTCGAGTGTGGTCCGCTGGCCGACCTTGGCCTCCTCGCGAACGCCGGTCAACGCCACTTCGTTGGCGGAGACCGCCGCGCGGGCGGCGCGCACCACGCCGACGGCGGCTTGATTGAGACCCCAGGAAGCGACCACGGCCTGGCGGACCTGATTGCGCAAGGAATCGGTCTGGATTTCCTGTTGCGAAAGGCTCTCCTTGGCCTGTCGAGTCGTGGCGTATTCCGCACCGCCCTGATAGATCGGGATGGTGATCTGACCTAAGAGCTCACCGGCCAGGACGTGGATGCCGGGCTCCCCATTCACGTCATATTGCTGGCTGAGCGAGGCAGAAATCCCGATGGTCGGATAAAGCGCGCTCTCAGCGATTTTCACCTGCAATTGCGCCGCATCGACGCCATGCAGGGAGCCGCTGATCGCGGGATGTTCGATCTGTGAGATTGATATCGCCTCGGGCAGGGTCTTCGGCAGCGGTCTCGCGATCGGCTTCACCGGCGCAAGGCTTTTGGGCTGATCGCCGATGAACTGACGGTAGCGCGCGACCGCGGCCTGCAACGTCGCCACGGCGCTGAGCGAAGTCGCCTGGGCGCTCGCCAGGCTCGCCTCCGCCTGCGCCACGTCGGTGCGGGTGACCTCGCCAACTGTGAAGCGGTCGCGGGTCTCGCGCAGCTGTTCTCTCAACACGTCGACGTTATTGTTGTCGAGGTCGAGAATGGCTGTGTCCTCCAGCACGTCCATGTACGCCGTGACGGCCGACAAAAGGGTGTTCTGTTCGGTATTGCGCAATTGCTCCCGGGCGCCGAACACTTGGGACTCCGCCTGACGGATGGAGTTGAGCGTGCGGTTGCCGTTGAAGACGGTCTCGTTGGCTTGAACGCCATACCCACGTGGATAGGCAAGGAAATTCGCGGTCGGCGACTCGCCTCCTTCGGTGATGATGTTCGCCTGCCCACGCTGGAGGCCGATGTTGCCCGTCGCCTGGACGGTCGGCAGATACCCGGCGTTCGCCTTCGGGACGCCCTCGTCCGACACCCGAACGGCGGCGCGCTGGGTGTTGATATCGGGATTGGTGAGATAGGCCTTGGTGAGCGCGCCGCCGAGCGTTTCCGCGCGGCCCGTTCCGGCGCTGATCGTCGTCAGACCAGCCGCCGCAAGGAGCGTCCAGCGAAAGAGGCGTCGCGGCCCTGCGCCCCATCCCGCGGCGCGCCGCTCCCGAATTGCCCCTGAGCCCCAGATCATCCTCGCCTCATGCGCCTTCGCCGCTCGCGGAACGCAGCGGTCGAACCCTCGCCGTCGCCCAACTTGCACCGTCCGACGCGAGAATCAAAGACGCTAGCGCGCCCGCCAAGACCGACTGCAAAAACGCCGCCTCCCGCCCGCTTGCCTAAAGCGGACCAAAACCCCCGCATCATAGGCGGAGAAATCCCGCTCGCGCTACGGACGCGACGCCGCACAACTGCGTGACGGCCATTTTTCCGCCAAGCGTCGCAAAGATGAGACACTCGCCCGGAGGCCTCCTGCCAAGGCGCCCCCGGGGTTTAGAAGGTAAAGCCCACACGCGACTGAAAGCCGTCGAGCAGATCGGCCTTGGTCTCGAACAGCGCCCGCCGGCCGACCGCCCCGCCGGCTTTCTCGTACAGGACAGCCTGGGACGAGTCGGAGGACGCATCGACGCCGACGAGACGTCCCGGATCGGCGAGCAAGGCGAGGAGACTGTCGGGGAAGCGCCCGAATGCGCCCTCGACGACGATGAGGTCGAAAGGCCCGAGGTGGGCAGCCCCCTTGTCGAGCGCGCCCACGACCACAGCAATGTTCGCCCGGCCGCGAAGCTCGGCTTTGGCTGCTTCGGCCGCGCCTGCGTCCGATTCGAGCAAGACGACCTTCGCGCCCATCCTATCGAGGATCTCCGCGCCATAGCCGGATCCGCCCGCAACATCGAGCGCGCGATCGCCGGCGACGACCATCGCCGCCTGCAGCATGCGCGCCAGCGTCATGGGCGCCAGCAGCCGGCGGACCTTCGCCCCGCGCGCGGGGAGTTCGCGATCGAGATAGGCCAGCGGCTCGTATTCGGGCGCTACGAAGCGCTGTCGCGGCGCCTGAAGGAACGCCGTGAGCAGGGCTTTGTCGGCGACTCCGCCGGTGCGCAGTTGGCTGTTCACCATGTGCAGGCGCCGGTCACCCATTGTCTCAGCGGAAATGTGCGCCCCCTTGGCTCAGATCCACACTACGGGACGAGTGCGCCCGCAAACCCTCTCGACGTTGAGGAAAAACCACGACTTCCGCGCCACATGGCTCGAAATCAAAAGGTTTTTCGTCCGCATCGAAACGACGTTCGGGCGCTCTCCAATATCGAGCGGAGGCTAGCTACGCCAACCCAATGCGACAGCCACTCCCGCGCGAGAGGCGCCGCGCGCCTGGCGGCTAGGCTTAGCTGCGCAGGGCTCTCCAGGCAAGCCGCCTCGCGTCCAGCGGATCGGATGGGCGCGTAGGTTCGTCGCCACGAACGGGGCCAGAGAGGCGGCGGACGCCTCGCCAGCGAGCTATTCTTCCTCGTCCTTGGGAAGATCGAAGCGGCCGTCTTTGGCTTTTTCCTCCCAGTTCGGATCGCCAAGCTGAGAATTGACGGGCATATCGTGAGCGCGCCGCTCCCGGTCGATCTTTGATTTCAGTTCGCTCGACTCTTTCTCCAGTTGCTTCAGCGCGTTGGAAAGATCCTCGCCCGCTGGCTTGTCAGGGTCTTCGGCTTGCATGCTCCACCTCCCGCTGGAAAAAGTGATCCAGGCAAAAATGCGCGACGCTCGAGCCCGTTCCGCGCCGGTCGTGATCCGCGCCGCCGGCCCACGACCCTTATCACCCGGAAGGGTCTAGACCGCCGGGCGACCCCGAGCACGGCGGCGATGTGAGCGAACGTCGCCTTTTCTGTTTCGCTGACCTGAGTCCCACCAAAGCCGAGAAACCACCTTCCGGCGCCGCGAAAGCGATCCGCCATTCCCTGTACGAAATGCTCATTCGTCCTTGAGGAAAATAGACGAAATCGCCCTTCACTCCTAGTCATCTTCAGACTTAAGGTCTCGTGGTTTGCCGATCTCGATCAATATCAGACGAGCAAGGGGAGGACGTTCCTATGAGACGACATTATCGACCACGTCTATGCCACGGCAGCGGGGCCGCGCTGTTTGCGCTGGCGGCGCTTGTCGCGGGACCGCAGGCGAACGCCAGGCGAGCGCCTGGCCCGGTGGTTGAGACGCCGCGCGGGTTCGTCCGCGGCGTCGTCTCGCCCACCGTCGGTTCGCGTGTGGAGGCCTTCCTCGGCCTGCGTTACGCCGATTCGCCGAGCGGCCCGCTGCGCTGGGCGCCGCCGCAATTCACCGGCGCCTACGGGTCAAAGAACAGCCCCACGGCCGCGGTGACGCCGCCCATGGCCTGCCCGCAGATACCGGGCGACTTCTCCGTCCCGAATCCCGCGGTGACCCAGGGCAACGGCTCGGAGAACGAGCCGGTCACGCTCGATCTGCCCGGCACGGAAGATTGCCTCTTCCTCAATGTCTGGCGCCCTGCCTCGACCAACGAGAGGTCGAAGCTCCCGGTCCTGATCTTTATCCATGGCGGCTCGCTCAACACCGGGGCAAGCGTAAGCTACGACCCCTCGGTTATGGTCCAGGATAACGGCATTATCGTCGTCACCATCAATTACCGGCTCGCAGCGTTCGGCTGGCTCGCCGCAAGCGCCCTCGCCGCCGCCGCCCCCAATCATTTCCAGAATGTCGGCGATGCAGGCAATTACGGTCTGATGGACCAGCAATTCGCCATGGAGTGGGTCAAGAACAACATCGCGTCCTTCGGCGGCGACCCGGCTAAGGTGACCATCTCTGGCGAGTCGGCAGGCGGCTTGAGCGTCTCGCTCCACCTCGCCTCGCCCACTACCGGAGCTGGCCTCTTCCGCGGCGCCATCATCGAGAGCGGCGCCTATATGACAAACAACGTGCCGTCGCTCGCCAGTTCCGAGGCGTCGGGCGCCCGCTTCGTCTCGAAAGTCCTCGAATCAAACAATAACGGCGCCCCGCAGTCGCTTCCCGGCAATATCGCCTGCAACAATCTGACGGCGCCGCAGGTCGCTGCGCTGACGCCGCCTCAGGTGGCGGCCTGCCTCCGGCTGCAATCGATCGAGACGGTCCTGCAGAACCAGTCCGGTGGCGAGCCGACCTCGGGGACGCTGATCGTGCCGCAGGGCCTGAAGCAGGCCTTCTCGAGCGGCGCGTTCAACCGTGTGCCGGTGCTGCAGGGGACCAATCATGACGAAGGCCGCCTCTTCTCTGGGTTGTACTTCGATCCGGCCTTTGGCGGCACGCCCAACCCGACCGTCTTCGAACCGGGCGGCCCGGCACAAGCCCTGATTAACTCGAACACCGAGACCTTCGAGCAGGAGCTGGCTATCCTCGTCGGCAGCGCCAACGCCGCGATCCTCACTTCCAACCCGCTGCCGAAGACCGTCACCGCCCCCTACAGCCCCGCGGCCTTTCCCAACCCTGATTTCCACAACCAGCCGAGCGCCGACGAGGCATGGGGCGCCGCCTTCACCGACGAGATCTACTCCTGCAACGCCCTCGAAATGGACAACTTCCTGAAGGAGTTCGTGCCGGTCTATCAATATCAGTTCCACGACCCGGACGCGCCTAACCTGTTCCAGCCGCTGATCGGCTACTTCTTCGGCTCGTCGCATGCATCGGAGCTGCAATATCTTTACGACCCGGCAACGCTCCAGGGGCCGGCCGATGCGGCCGCCAATCGATCGGTGGTCGTGCCACGCGGGGACGGACCGAGCAACGCCGTCCAGCCGCCGCCGCTCACCCCGGGCGGGAAGCTGTTGGCCAGGCAGATGAAGGCTTATTGGGCAAACTTCGTGAAGACGACGACGCCTAACAGGTACGGCGTGGCGCTCTGGCGCTCCTTCTCGGAGGAGAGCGGCTGGATTCAGCAGCTGACCCCGACACTGCTGAGCCTTCCGCTCGATGCGAGGCGCTTCTCGGACGAGCATAACTGCGGTTTCTGGGGACCGATCCTCAATCCCCCGCCAACGTAAGAACAGTCGATTGCACCTGCGACGCCCTGCTCAAGCGGGGCGTCGTTTTGCCGCGCCCAACTCCATCTCCGGCTATCGTCAATACCGGACTGCGGCCCATGGCGGCCTGCTCGCCCAAAGCGACGTTGTCATCCTCGTCGCGACGGTCATTTTACTGACGGATCAACGCCGACGTTTTTGGACCTCGGCCGACCCTCTGTAAGAGATTGGTCTTATTGGAGGCCTCGCCCGGAATCGAACCGGGGTGCAAGGATTTGCAGTCCTCTGCGTAGCCACTCCGCCACGAGGCCGACGATGAAGATGAAGCAGCATCGCGCGGCGCGGCCTATAGCAAGGATTCATTCGCCCTCGCAAGGCGCCTTTCACACTCGCAGGACGCCTTCACCCGCGCGCCAGAGGCGAACCTCGCAGCAGCGGCAGCCCCAGAAAATAGGCCGCCGTCGCGATCAGTCCCCAGCCGACCCAGGCCGGGGGCGCCAACTTCTCCCAGATCGCAACCGCCGCCAATGCGAACCACGCAAGGGTCATGGCGATGGTCGGGGCCCGCAACCGGGCGACCCGCAACGGGTGCACGAACACAATAGGCGTGAACATGAGCGCCGTCGCGCCGAGCAGAATGACAGCGCTGACCAGCCATGGCGGGCGAAGGACGAACAGATAGAAGACCACGACGTTCCAGGTCGCCGGGAACCCCCGAAACCACAAGTCGTCCGTCTTCATGCGGGTGTCGGCGAAATAGAGCGCCGAGCCCATCACGACAACGAGCCCAATCCAGAACGAGGCCTCGGTCGGCATCAGGTCCGAACGCCACAGCGCCGCCACCGGCACCAGCACATAGGTGAGGAAGTCGACCACCAGGTCGAGAACGGCCCCGTCGATCGAGGCGGCCGTCACCTGGACCCGCGCGGCGCGCGCCAGCGTGCCATCGATTCCGTCGATGAAAAGCGCAAGGCCGAGCCAGGCGAAGCAGGCGGCGAAATTGCGTTCGATCGCCGCGTAAAGCGCAAGCAAGGCCACCGCCCCGCCGGAGGCGGTGAACAGATGGACTGAGAAACCCGCGGCGCTCGCGACGCCGACGGGCCGCTTTTCGATCGACATGCCCTGCCCCGCCCGCCTTCCGAACGACTCGCTCACCGCGTCGCCGCCCTCGGCTTGACCTTATAGCTTTCGCCTTTATCAAAGTCGGAAGGCGCCGTCTCCCCGGTCGCAACCGGGCGCGGCGCCGGAAAGCGCGCGGGATCCTACATGACGAACGGCGATGAGTCTGCCGAGCGCGGCGCCGACGTCCTGGTCGCCGGAGCGGGGCTGGCCGGGCTTACCGCCGCTTTCGGCTTCGCGCAGGCGGGCTTTCACGTCGTCTCAAGCGGCCCCGCCGAGCGGGTCGGACGGGGGCGCACCGTCGCCTTGCTCGACCAGTCGGTCGCCTTTCTCAAGTCCCTTGGCCTCTGGGCGAGTTTGCAATCCCAGGCTGAACCTCTGCGCGCCCTGCGCCTCATCGACGACACCGGCGCGCTGTTCCCGCCACGTCCAGTTGAATTTCGGGCGTCGGAAATCGGCCTCGACGCGTTCGGTTGGAACATCGCGAACGACCAGATGGCCGAGACCCTCGGCGCCGCGATCGCTCAGTCTCGCGGCGTCGAGCGCGTTTCGACCGAGGTTACGGGTTATGATTTCAGCGCTGACGCCGTCCGGGCGCGGTTCAAAGACGGACGCGCCGTCTCTGCCCGGCTGGCGATCGGCGCCGACGGGCGCGATTCGAAGGCGCGGCGCGACGCCGGGCTCGAAGCCCGCATCCACCGCTATCCACAGAGCGCTCTGACCGTCCGCCTTGCGCATCGCCTGCCGCACGAGGGCTTTTCGACCGAGTTCCACACCCGGGGCGGTCCGTTCACGCTCGTTCCGTTGCCGGCCAGCGCGGCCGCGCCCCACCGCTCGAGCCTCGTCTGGGTAATGGGACAAGAGGACGCGCGCCGGCGCGCCGCGCTCGATGACGAGGGGCTTTCACGGGAAATTGAACTTGCGGCGCATTCGCTGCTTGGCGCGATGCGCATCGAGGGCGAGCGCGGCTTCTTTCCGCTAACGCGCCAGATCGCGCCAAAGATCGCCACCAGCCGGTTGGCGCTGGTCGGCGACGCGGCGCATGTGCTCCCTCCCATCGGCGCGCAAGGGCTCAATCTGGGCCTCCGCGACGTCGAGGCGATTATTGCCTGCGCGGTCGAGGCGCGCACTTTAAGGCGGGATATCGGCGGAGCGGAGACCTTACGAGCCTACGAGCGCATGAGGCGCGCCGACGTTGCGCTCCGGACCAGCGCGGTCGACGGCCTCAACCGGTCGTTGCTCACTCGCTTTGCTCCCATCGATTTCGCCCGCGGGGCGGGCCTGGCGGGGCTCGCGCGCGCCGGGCCGTTGCGCCGCTTCGTCATGCGCGCCGGGGTCGGGCCGGGTCTCGCGGGTCGAACGCCTTAATCTGAACCTATTGAAGGTTGACGGCGTTCCTGCGAAATCGGTTCGTGGCCTGCATTGCTCGCCCCTCCGATCTTTGATTCCAAAAGAAGAAGCCCAAAATGTCGTCAACGACCGCCGACGCCGCCGTTTCGTCTCAGACTGTCGCCACGGGCGACCGCGAAGAGAGGCGCGTCAGCCTGTTCAGCCTTTGTATTCTGGCTCTGGGGGTCGGGATCTTCACCGGGCTCGGCGCGGTGTTTCTGCGCTCGCTTATCGGCCTCATCCACAACTTGATGATCAACGGCGTGTTCAAGGTCGCCTATGACGCCAACATCCTCGAGGGGCCGAGTCGGTGGGGAAACTGGGTCATTCTTTCGCCGATCCTCGGCGGCATCGTCGTCGTCTATCTGGTGGAGCGCTTCGCGCCCGAGGCCAAAGGCCATGGCGTCCCCGAGGTGATGGACGCAATCTTCTACAAGCGCGGCGACATCCGCGGCATGGTCGCCGTGATCAAGTCCCTCGCCTCGGCGCTCTCGATCGGTTCGGGCGCGTCGGTTGGCCGCGAGGGGCCGATCATCCAGATCGGCTCGGCGCTGGGCTCGGCGTTTTCGCAGGCGATAGGGCTCTCGACGGGTCAGAAGATCACCCTGCTTTCGGCCGGCGCCGGCGCGGGCATCGCGGCCACCTTCAACACGCCGATCGGGGGCGTCCTGTTCGCGATCGAAATCCTTCTGCCCGAAGTCTCGAACCGGACCTTTCTCCCCGTGGTCATCGCGACGGGCGCTGCGACTCTCGTCGGGCGCATTCTCATCGGCCCCAACCCGGCTTTCGCCGTTCCCGAGGTGTTCTTTCCAGCCGCGAACGCCTTCGGGGTCGAGGAGGCGATCGCCTTCGTTTGCCTCGGCGTTTTGTGTGGCGTCGCCTCCTGGGCCTTCATCCGGCTCCTGGTGTTCATGGAGGACGGCTTTCCGAAGCTGCCGGGCGGCGTGTACGTCCAGAACATCATCGGCATGGCTTTGGTCGGCCTGATGATGATCGGCTGCATGAACGCCTTCGGCCATTCCTATGTCGACGGCGTCGGCTATGGCGTCATCCAGTCGATCCTCGACCAGGGCATGACGGCGACCGGGCTCCTGGTTCTCCTGTTCTTCCTCAAGCTTCTGGCGACGACGATTAGCCTGGGCTGCGGCGCCTCGGGGGGCATCTTCTCCCCGTCGCTCTTCATGGGCGCGACGCTCGGCGCGGCCTTCGCCTCCCTCGCTGGTCTCGTGCTGCCGAACGCTGGCCTTACCCTTCCGTCGGCGGCGATCGTCGGCATGGCGGCGGTGGTCGGAGCGGGCACGGGGGGCGTGCTCACCGCCATCATCATGGTGTTCGAGATGACCCGCGATTACGCGATCATCGTGCCGGTGATCGTCGCCGTCGCGGTCGCGGCAGGCGTGAGGCGAGCGCTGATCCCCGAAACGATCTACACCATCAAATTGCGCCACCGCGGCCACAGCATCCCCAAGGAACGCTACGTCAACCTCTACCTCGTCCAGCAGACGCAGCAAGTTATGGAGCGGCGGTTCATCCTCGCCAAGGCGGGCTCGACCTTACGCGAGTGCATGGGCTGGGAGGACGTCGACGACCTGCGCGCGATCATCGTCGAGCACGAGGGGCGGATCGTCGGCCTGGTGCCGCCCCGTTCCGGCATCTGGCGCGAAAGCGTGAACAACCCCGACCGGCCGGTGGAGGACTTCGTCGAAAAGCGCGTGGTCGTCTGCCGCGACGTCGATCTATTGAGCCTGGCGCTGGCGCGCCTCAAGCGCCACGGCGCGGGCGCGGCGATCGTCTTCACCGGCACACACCGGCCGCGCGCCAGCGACGTGGTCGGCGTGATCACCAAGCGCGCGATCGCCGACGCCGTGATTCAGAGTTACGAGAACTGAGCGGATCCATTGCTTGGCTCCATCGATCCGTTTGGATTGTCTTGGCCCGTCGCCGTTTCGCAGCAACAACCCCCGCCTTTAGGGGTTGGAAAAGCTTGGATTTCCTTGGATTTTCTCGTCCGAATCGAGACTTATCAATAGTTTACACGGGAAAAGGCGAGGCAGGTTCTTTCTAACCGTTTTCGGCCTGGCGGCAGCGCGAAGCGCCAAGTCGGACGCCTTCGATCGGGCTGGGTGAAAGGTCGGATCGCGCACGGGTTACCGTAGCCTGATTTCTGATTTTCTGCAATGAAATTGTCGCGTCGTCGCGTTGGCTATCGCCGGTCGCTGCGCATAGCCGACCTTTGGGTTTTTGGTCATGGGCGCGCCAGGATCTCGTCGATGTAAAGCGCGAGGAGCGTCCTGGCTTCGCCGATCAGCTGCGCCGCCCTCTCGTCCTCCGTCGCCGCGAGCGCCGGGATCATCTTCATGACCTGGTTCACGATGATCGCGGCCGCCGCGGCCTCGTCCTGGCCGAGCGCCGGATTGCCGGCGCTGAGGATTGCGGCGATCCGTCCGCGCAGCACATCGCCCAGCGGTTTCCGGCGCTCGACAATGCCGGCGACGAGGCTCGAGAGCGCGATCGCCGCCCCGCGATCCGTTCCCTGCTTAAGCTTGTAGTCGATGAAGAGGTCGGCGAGTTCGCGCCCGGAACCTCCCGGAGCGCGCGCCTCGACCTGCGCAAAGGCCGCGGCGGCCCGCTCGGCGAAACGGTTGAAAAGCGCCTCGGCCAGCGCTTCCTTGGAGGGAAAGAACTGATAGAGCGAGCCGATCGCCGCGCCCGCCCGGGCCGCGATCTCGGTCATCGTCGTCGCCTCATAGCCCTTCTCGGCGAAGAGCTCGGCGCCAGCGTCGATGAGGGCGGCGACCCGCTGCTTTCCCCGCTCGCGCTTCGGCTCCTTCGCCAGGGACTGAATTTCAGTTGACATTTATGAGGGGCACTCATATTTAGTGATTTACGAGTATTCCTCATAAATCATGCTGGCGCAAGAGGCGCCCGTCCGTGGGAGCCCTGCCGATGATCGCGCTCGACCCGAAATCAAGAGCCCTTGTGCTCATCAACTTGCAGACCGGCATTCTCACCGGCGGCGTGCGCACCATCGTTCTCGGCGGCGTCGCCACGCATGTCGGTGTCGACACGACCGCGCGACAGGCCTGGGAGCTTGGCTACGAACTGGTCATCGCGCGCGATGTCGCCACGAGCATGGCGGTCGACCCGCACAAGGCGACGATGCGCTTTGTCTCTCCGCGGATCGCCCGGCTGGCGGACGGCGGCGCCCTGGCCTTCTCGCCGGCATGAACGCGCTGACGCTCAGCACGAGGCCGGCCACGCTGCACTGGGCCGCGCTGATCGGCGCGACGCTCGCCTTCGTCGCTCTCTTCCGCCTCGGCGGGTTGCCAGCGGCGCTGCTGCTCGGCGCGATTGCGGGCGCGATTCTGCTGGCGTCATTCGAGGGCCGCGTCACCATCCCGCCCTGGTCGTTCATCCTGGCGCAAGGGGTGATCGGCTGCCTCATCGCCAAGGCGATCGGCGCCGCGTCGATGGGCGCGATGTTCAAGCAATGGCCGATCTTCCTGATCGGGATCGGAACCGTGATGGCGTTCGCCGCCGGGCTCGGCGTGCTGCTCGCCCGCTGGAAAGTGTTGCCCGGAACGACGGCGATCTGGGGCTCCTCCCCCGGCGCGGCGACCGCCATGGTGCTTATGGCCGAAGCGTTCGGGGCCGACATCCGGCTGGTCGCGGTCATGCAATATCTGCGCGTCGCCTTTGTCGGCCTGATTGCCTCGATCGTCGCCCGGGAATGGGCCCCTCCGGGCGCCGTGGCGCCGGTCCCGCCGGAGTGGTTTCCGGCCCTCGCGCCCGGGCCTTTGCTGGCGACGCTGGCGATCGCAGTCGGCGGGGCCTTCATCGGAGTGAGGTCCAAGATCCCCGCCGGCCCTTTGCTGGTGACGCTTGTGATCGCCGCCGCGCTTGGGGGCGCCCATGTCGTCACGATCGTTCTGCCGCCCTGGCTTCTCGCGATATGCTACGCCATTGTCGGCTGGTCGATCGGGCTCCGCTTCACGCGGCCGATCCTCGGCTATGCGGCGCGTCAATTGCCCCGCATCGTCGCCTCCATCCTCACGCTGATCGCGCTCTGCGGCGGTCTCGCCTATGCCCTGCACATTGTCGTTGGAACGGACCCGTTGACCGCCTATCTCGCCACCAGTCCGGGCGGCGCCGATTCGGTGGCGATCATCGCCGCCTCATCCAAGGTCGACCTGCCGTTCGTCATGACGATGCAGATCGGGCGCGCGATTGTGGCGATCCTCATCGGCCCCGCTCTTGCTCGTCTCCTCGTTCGCTGGGTAGTGAGCGAAGAGGAGCCTTCTCCCGTCCGAAGCAGTCAGTGAGGGCGGACCCGCATGTTCAGCATCCCGTGGTATATCTTCCCGTTGCAGTTCATCGCGGGGCTGTTTCTCGCCAATGGCGTCCCGCACTTCGTTCAGGGGATCAGCGGCGCGTGGTTCCAGACCCCGTTCGCCTCCCCCTCGGGGGTCGGCGAATCCTCGCCTGTCGTCAACGTGCTGTGGGGCTTCCTTAATCTAGCGGCCGGCTTCGCTCTGCTGTTTGAGTTTGCCCCGAAAGGCGCCGATATCGTGCTCGAATGGGCGTGCGTCGGCTTGGGTGTGCTCCTCGTCGCCCTCTTTTGCGCCTGGCATTTCGGGCGGGTGCGGTCGGGCGCGGCTAGAGCAGACTCGCCACGCCCACGACGAGGGGCGGAGCGCTAGCCGTGGCCGGGCGGGCCGAGATCGACACCCGGATTTCCGCCCGCGGCCGCCACACCCAACCGACCGAGATAGTAAGCCCAACCCCTGGCGTGACCGGCGCATTGGACGGCGTTGGGGAGCCCGGTATGGGTCATGCGCATGAGCGTGCCGCCGTCCCGGTCGAGGAGGTCGATCTCGACCAGGCCGGAGCCCGGCGGAACCTCGTCGTCGCCTTCCCAGCCGAAGCTGTAGGCGAGGCGATGGACAGGCACCACCTCGCGGAATTGTCCGCGCGCAGTGCGGCTTGGGCGCCCAGCGACGTCCTTGACCAGATAAAGTCCGCCCGGCTGGACCTGCGTGGTCGCCTCGGCGCCCATCCAGCTCATGATCTTTTGCGGATCGGTCAGGAAGGCGAAGACGGTCGCGGGCGGGGCCGCGATCTGGGTCTCGCGGTGGACCACGAGGGATTCATCCATCGGGATTTTTCTCCAGTGAAAACGCATCTCAGACTCAAGACGGACGACCCTTCGTCAAATCGACAGGCGCCGGCCGATCGGGTCGAATATGAGGCTGCGTTATATGATATTCAACCGTTTAGTTAAATAACTGGCCCGCGACTGGCAACGCGGAACGCTGATGACAGCCGGCCCAGGTCCGGCGGATGATCAATCCATGCAGCTGAATTCGACCCTCGCCTGGCTCGTTGACGAGGCCGCCCAGACGCCGACGCCTGAGCTTTTTCTAGCGGACCTCGGCCGGCGCCTGGTCGAGGACGGCGAGCCGCTCGCGGGCGGCGCGCTCACCTCGCGTCGCCGCACCCGCTCATCGCCCGGCGCGCCCTGTTGTGGCGGGCGGGGAGCGGCGAGGTGATCGAGGCCCTGGGATTTGTGACTCAAGCGCCCTGGGTCCCCGATGCGGCCAGCCCGCCAGACGAATCCGGCCGGCGCTGGCTTGCCGGCCTTGGCCCCGGCCCGGTGCATGAAGACGCGATCGGGCAAGCCGTCGAGGGGCCGAGGCTCGGCTGGGTGGGCCCGCGTCCATTCACGCCCGAGGAAGCCGGCCGCCTCAGCGAGGCCGCACGCTTCGCCATGGCCCCGCTTGCGGCGCTCGGCGCCCGCGCGACCCTAACGGTGGCGCTCGAGGCCTATCCCGGCCGGCGCAGCGCCGCGCGCGTTATGTCCGGTCCGCTCAGGCGCGGCGTCGGCGAGACCATCGAGGCGGCGCTCCTGTTCGCCGACCTGCGCGGCTTCACCGGCTTCTCGGAAAGCGCGCCGCCGTCCGAGGTCATTGCGGCGCTCGACGCCTGGTTCGACCGCATCGCCGGCGCCGTGCACGCATACGGGGGTGAAGTGCTCAAATTCATGGGCGATGGCGTGCTGGCGATCTTTCCGGTTCTCGGCGGTTCGCCGAGCACCGCCTGTGACGCCGCGCTCAACGCCGTCGCCGCGGCGCGCAGCGGAATGGCGCATCTCGACGCGGCGCGATACCGCGAGGGCCTTGCGCCCCTGCCCTTTGGCGTCGCGCTGCATTTGGGCGAGATGCTGTGGGGCAATATCGGGGCCGCCGACCGGCTGGATTTCACCGCCATCGGCCCCGCCGTCAATCTGGTCAGCCGTTTGCAGGATCTATGCCGGCTGCTCGACCGCAGCGTGCTCGTCTCGGGCGCCTTCGCCGCCAAGACCGCGACTCCGCTGATCCCGCTGGGCGACCACCCTTTGCGCGGAATCGCCGCCTCGTGCGCCGTGTTCATGCCGGCGGATTGACGCGAGTTCCCGATTATGGAAAATCAGCAATATCTTCCCAAGCGGGTCGCTACGTGGTAGCGTTTTTCAGAATCACAAAACAAGCCAAGCGGTTCATTTTTCCTGCGCCGCGCCGGAGCTCCGACGTCAAGTCCGGCGACTGGGCGACTCGCTAATCAGGCCGCAAGCCATTGAAATTGCTAAAAACGGACGTGTAAATGGCGATCCGGGGGCTCGCGGTTAGCGACACTCACAGCACGACGACCGGCGTCCCCTTCGCGACCCGCCCGTAGAGGTCCATCACGTCGGCGTCGAGCATCCGGATGCATCCCGACGACACGGCCTTGCCGATCGAGTTCGGCTCATTGGTGCCATGGATGCGAAAGAGCGTGTCCTTCCTGTCCTCGAACAGGTAGAGGGCGCGGGCGCCGAGCGGATTGTCCATGCCCCCGTCCATGTGGCGCGGAAGGTACGGCTGCCGGTCGATCATTTCCGGCGGCGGGGTCCAGCCTGGCCAGAACGCCTTCCGGCCGATCTCGGCCTTGCCCTTCCAGGAGAAACCCTGGCGCCCGACCCCGATCCCATATTGCAGCGCCCGGCCGTCGCCGAGCGAAAGGTAGAGCTTGCGCTCGTGGGTGTTGATGGTGACCGTGCCCGCCGGCTCGCCCGTCGGATCGCGGACCTCCTTGCGGGTGGTGCGGGTCATGTTCACGTCTTCGTCGAAGCCGCCTGGGGTCGAATAGTTCGGATCGGCGTCCGGTGGCAGATAGGTCTGCGGGTTGGGCGGCGGCGCTGCGCCCGGCAGGCTAAATGGAAGATTGAACAGCGATTGCGCCGAGGCTCCGGTCGTCGCGACGCTCACGCTCGCAAGGCCGATCAGGATGAGAGTTCGGACTCCAAGCACCATTTCCCCGCTCCAACAGCCGCGCATCGTGTCTCAGGAAACCTAAGTCGGATCGGTGGTTTCGTAAAGCATCGGCATGATCACGCTCCTCGTGAGCGCGATCATGGGCGCCGCGCCAACACGTCCTTGCCGAGCGCCAGTGAGCCGCGCAATAATCCTTTAGGAACGTCGGGGAGGAATGACCATGACGCTTCGGCTGCGCGCGGCGATTTTGACCGCCTTTCTTGGCTTCTCAAGCGCGGCAAGCGCGCAGCAGGCCAATCCGCTCGACGTCATCCCCGATACGATGCCGTTCTCGACACCCTATGGCGCGCCGATTTCGCTCTTTCGCGCTCAAGGGGCCATCGCCGCGGTCATAGGCGACGCCCTGAATCACGGCTGGGCGCTCAATATCGCCGTGGTCGACTCGGGGGCCAATTTGGTCGCCTTCGCGCGCATGGACGGCGCGCAGCTCGGCTCGATCGCGATTTCGCAGCACAAGGCGCGCACGGCGGTCAAGTTCCGCCGTCCGACCAAAGTCTTCGAGGAGGGAATTCAGAACAACGATTACAAATATCAACTGACCCTCGACGATATTATCGCGTCGCGCGGAGGGATTCCCTTGATCGAGAACGGCAGGCTCATCGGCGCGATCGGCTGTTCCGGCGGCGCGGGCTCACAGAACGAGGCCGCATGCCGGGTCGGCGCAGCGATGATCAACAGGCAGCCGCCTCAATAGATCGGCGCCGCCTGCCGCCAGACCATGCAACCGTTGGTTAGGCTTGGTGTGTGAGGCTCGCCGGGAGAGAGAAGGCTCCGGAGATTCGCGCATGATCGTCGTCACCACGGAAAATATCGCCGGCCATCGCGCGGTCCAGACGCTCGGGCAATGTTTCGGCGTCGTCGTGCGTTCGCGCGGGCTCGGCGGCAACATCATGGCCGGCTTGCGCACCATCGTCGGCGGGGAGATCCACGAATATACGCGTCTCCTCGAGGAAGCGCGCCGCCACGCGCTCGACCGGCTGGTCGAGAACGCGACCGCGATGGGCGCCAACGCGATTCTCATGATGCGCTATGACAGCGCCGAGATCGGCAATACGATGAGCGAAATCGTGGCTTACGGCACCGCGGCGGTGGTCGAACCCGTTTCATGATCCATTGGTTTCCTTTTCTGTTTCCGCCCGGCGCTTTCCTCGTCATCGTCTGGTTCATTTTCCGCAGCGGCGGCTACAAGCGCCGCCCCCTTGAGGCTCCGCCCCGCGGCGACTTTCGCCTGACCGGCGAGCGCTTCCGGGATCCTGCGACCGGTGAGATGCTCGAGGTCTGGTATTCCCCGAGGACCGGCGAGCGCGCCTATGTCCGCGCGCGGGCCGGCCCGCGCGCCTAGGTCTCCAGCGCCCGCTGCGGCCTCACGAGAGCCCATGGAGCGGCTTGCGCGTCACATAAGTCTGTGCTTATCTGTCGCGCATGGAGAGCGACATCTTCAGGGCCCTGGCCGATCCGACCCGCCGCAGCGTGTTCGAGAAGCTCGCGGTCGGGGCGATGAACGCGAGCGACCTCAGGCGGGGGATAGCGATCAGCCAGCCCGCCATGTCGCAGCATCTGGCTGTCCTGCGCTCCGCCGGGCTCGTGCGCGAGCGCCGCGACGGGCGCTTCGTCAACTATGAGGTGGACCCCGAGGGGCTCGCCCGGATCGGTCGGTGGCTCGCCCGCTACCGGGCCTATTGGCCCCGCCGCATCGACGACCTCAAGACGCTTCTGAAGGACATGGATCAATGACCGACACGAAGAGCGAAGCCCGCGAGGACAGCGCAGAGGCCGAAATCGTGCTCGAGTACGAACTCGACGTCGCGCCGGAAAAGGTCTGGCGCGCCATCGCCGTCGCCGCCTTTCGCGAGCGATGGCTGCCTGAGGCCGACCTTGCCGAGCCCGAGCCCATCGCCTCCATTCCCGGCGTCGAAATCCGCTACCGCATGCGCGAGGGCTGCGCTTCCTTTCCGGAGAGCACCGTTACCTTCCACATCGAGCCCAGAACCGAAGGCGGGACGCTGTTCAGGGTCATCCATAGGGTCGAGGGCGGCGCGCATTTAGGCAGCGCCAATGACAATCTTCGCGCCGTCAGCCTCGCGGCCTAGAGCCGGCTAAAGCCGGTCAACCTCGCAGCCTGAAAGGGAATCCTCGCCATGCGCGACACGATGCAGCTCGTCCCCGTGGTTCTCGAACAGTCGAACCGCGGCGAGCGCTCCTTCGACATCTTCTCCCGCCTGCTGAGGGAGCGGATCGTCTTTCTCACCGGCGAGGTCAATGACGCGACGGCCTCGCTCGTCTGCGCGCAATTGCTGTTCCTCGAGGCGGACAACCCGAAGAAGCCGATCGACCTCTACATCAATTCCTATGGGGGCGTCGTGACCAGCGGGCTTGCGATGTACGACACGATGCAATTCATCAAGGCGCCCGTCCGCACGCTTTGCGTCGGAACGGCCCGGTCGATGGGCTCGTTTCTCCTGATGGCGGGCGAGCCCGGCGAGCGCGCGGCGCTCCCCAACGCCAGCCTCCACGTCCATCAGCCGCTCGGCGGTTTCCAGGGGCAGGCGTCCGACATCCTCATCCACGCCGAGGACATGCTGAAGACCAAGAAACGCATCACCAGCCTCTACGCCAGGCATTGCGGCCGCACTTACGAAGACGTCGAGCGCACGCTCGACCGCGACCATTTCATGGACGCCGAAAGCGCCCGCGACTGGGGCCTGATCGACCGGGTGATCACGACCCGCAGCGAAGCGGAGCTTCTGCTGAGCGGGCCGGTTCTGCCTGCGTGAGGCATGCGGCGGCGGGCGAGGAACCCGGACTCGTCCCGAGCGTGGCCCGTCAAGACGTAAACCCGGCGCCGACCGTCGTCAGATCGCTAAAATCAGCTGTGCTTGAAGATCTGCCAGCTCGTGCTGACGGGGTTCAGGGCTTCGTAGGTGAAGCCGCCCGAGCCATTCGGATTCCAGAGCTCGACAGCCCCGCTTGACGAATTGCGCCACAGGATGCTGTCCGCC